>NC_019780.1:1260336-1890504 GCF_000317615.1 Dactylococcopsis salina PCC 8305
GCTTTCACGATTTCGTAGATGATTGAGGAAATGGGGAAAAGTTGGGATAACTCTTTAACTATACGATATTCAAGTTGTCGATTCGCTTTAATACTGGGAGGGAGTTTGTGGCAACGACGATTATTAAACCGTTTCTGACGGTGAGAACGTTGGTTAAAGGGTAATTTACGGTCAATTCGTCTTCCCCTTCTATTGCGACGCATCATCGCTCTGGTTTCCATGCGGTCTTTAACCCGTTGAAAGGGTAACTCTAGGTGAGCAGTGAACAAGGTCATGAAAGAAGACTGAACCCCAATCCCTGAGTAATGCTTCCCTGGGTCAATTCCCACCGCTATGGGTTGGGTTTCTTCTCCAGAGTCAATGGTTAACTGGACTGCAAAGGAGTGCAAGTCGTTTTTGTAAATCACGGCTTTACCTTCTTTGAGCCAACGTCGAGCGCGACTGGCTTTAGTCGGCATTAATGGTTTTCCGTTTTTTGATCGAACTGGAACACGATACATGGAGATAATCCTCTCGTGACAAAGTATTAAGCCTCTTCGCCCACCCTGACCAAGATGTCCTGTCTAACAGCGACTTTCCAACAAGTCTTAGAGATAATCCGAACTAGAGGAGTATTCGGAAGTTCGTGCCAAGTCAAGGCTCAATGGGCTATTGCAACTGTTTAGGACAGCGTTGGAACCGTCAATCTCCCGTTATACCCGAAGGGTTAACGGGAGTCGTTGAATTTGCTGGTGCTACCAAATTAGGACAGAATAATTCTGGTTTTTTGCGAATGGTGGGAAAACCTAACACCGCCACTAAAAGAAATGTACGAGTACAGGTTAAAGCTGTAAACAAACTGACTAACACTCCAATGGCTAGAGTCACCGCAAATCCTTTAACCAAACCTGATCCAAACCAAAACAGCGCCGCACAAGCAATCAGTGTGGTGACATTACTATCGAGAATACTAGAAAAAGCGCGGTAAAAGCCCGATTCTACAGCCCGATAAAGGGTTTTTCCCGATCGTAACTCTTCTCTAGTGCGTTCAAAAATCAGGACATTCGCATCTACAGCCATGCCAATACTAAGAATAAAGCCAGCAATGCCTGGTAAAGTAAGCGTCACCCCAATCAACACATAAGCCGCAAAAGTTAGCAACGCATACACCGCCAAAGCCAAATCAGCAATTAAACCAGGTAAACGATAATATACCGCCATAAACACTAAAACCAAAAACAAGCCAGAAACCGCCGCATAAATACTGCGTCGAACGCTCTCTTGTCCTAACGTTGCGCCAACGGTACGATTCGCCACAATTTCTACAGGTAAAGGTAACGCCCCACCGCGTAACTGAATCGCTAAATCTTGAGCTTCCTGAACACTAAAGCCACCGCTAATGACCGCATTTCCACCCGTAATCCCATTATCTGCATATTGGGGACCTACTGTTGGCGCACTCACTAACACCTGATCCAAGAAAATCCCTAAACCGCGTCCAGTTCCCGCGATATCTTTGGTCAATTCTGCAAATTCTGTCGCCCCTTCTTGATTAAAACCGATGGAGACTTGCCAATTGTCGCCACCTTGTATCGGTTGCGCGCGAGCATCTCGGAGATTGTCCCCTGTAATTTTTGCCTCGCCAAAGAATTGGAGAATGTTTTGATTAACCTCTTCTAACTGAGCAACTGTCTGTTTAATTTCTTCTGGGTTCTCTTCTGGATTTTCTCGCAGTTGTTCCAGTTGACTCCGTAATTGCTGACGACGCAAAAACTCAGTTTGAAATCCTTGTTCTGTACCTTGTTTTTGGGGACGAAATCCTAAACGAGCCGTTCCCCCTAGCACTCTTTCTGCTTGAGCAGGATTACTCACCCCTGGTAATTGCACCGAGATTTGATCATTTCCTACCGTTTGTACTAATGGCTCGGAAACCCCCAACCCATCAACCCGATTTTGGATGACACGCTTCACCGCTTGTAATTGTTCGGGAGTGATTTGTCGAATCTCTTCTGTGGTTTTAACCTGAATGGTTAGTTGCGCTCCTCCTCTTAAATCTAATCCTAATGGCACTGAGAATTGAACCAAAGCCACTAAAGCACCAATAATGAGAAAGAATATGAGCGCGATCGCTGTTCGCTGTTGTTGCATCCCTTTTTACCTTATACTTTCAGAGCCATCATGTTTTCTACCGCCGTAATAATTTGTTGCGGTTGCACAATGGTATGGCGTTCTAAAATTCCATTGTAAGGAGTGGGAATGTCCTGAGAAGATAGACGAATCACTGGCGCATCTAATTCGTCAAACAATTCATCATTGATCCGAGCCGTTAATTCCGCACCAATCCCCCCAGTTTTCATACATTCTTCGACAATCACTACCCGATGAGTTTTTCGCACCGATTGACTGATGGTTTCCATGTCTAGGGGTTTCAGGGAGATTAAATCAATGATTTCAGGATCGATCCCTTGTTCTTCTAAAGGTTTTAATGCCTGTAAAACATGATGACGCATCCGTGAGTAAGTCAAGATGGTGACATCTTTGCCAGGACGGACAATTTCTGCTTTGTCTAGGGGAAGCCAATACTCTCCTTCGGGTAAGTCTTCTTTTAAGTTGTAGAGGAGAACGTGCTCGAAAAAGAGAACGGGATTCTCATCTCGAATTGCACTTTTCAATAATCCTTTGGCGTTGTAAGCTGTAGAACAAGCAACAATTTTTAAGCCAGGTACTGCTTGAAAATAGGCTTCTAACCGTTGGGAATGTTCGGCACCCAGTTGACGACCGACTCCTCCAGGCCCACGAATGACAAGGGGAATTTTAAAGTTACCGCCAGAGGTATAGCGTAACATTCCCGCGTTGTTGGCAATTTGGTTAAATGCAAGAAGCAAGAATCCCATGTTCATGCCTTCGACAATGGGACGTAATCCTGTCATCGCTGCGCCTACTGCCATCCCAGTAAAACTATTTTCTGCGATCGGGGTATCTAATAAACGGAGGTCTCCATATTTCTTGTAAAGGTCTTTTGTCACTTTATACGAGCCGCCATAGTGACCCACATCTTCCCCTAATACTAAGACGGTATGATCTCGCGCCATTTCTTCGTCGGTGGCTTCCCGTAACGCATTGAAAAAAATTGTTTCTGCCATCTAAATTTCCTTAAACACGATTTTTCCACTGTCATGCAAATGAGATCGTATCACTAAACAGGAAATGACGCTCGATCGATGCTTTCTGTTTTATCCCCTCTAACCCTCCTCACTTCGCTGGGGGGGATGGGAGATGGGCGAGATGGGGGAGACAAGGGAGACAAGGGAGACAAGGGAGATGATGCTGTCTTGATTTTGTTATTCTTCCATGAGGCTATAAGAGGATAAACTTTCTAGATGAATCACGAGCTTTTCGTAAATGCCTCTTTTAACTCGTGTCACATTAAAAATAAAATTAAATAAAATAATAATTACGCCTAAAATAAACCCCGCCAAACCGACAAAAAATCCCAACCCTAAACCTAAGCCACCGTCTGAGATTACGCCATTTTCACTGTTGTTTAAAGTTTGGTAGAGATGAACTCCCATCCCAATTAATGTTCCGAAGATTCCTAAGTATAAGATAACATTAGGGAAGTTTTGGGTGATGTATTCAGTCCAATTGAAACGAACTCCGAATAGGGGAATTTTTTCTTCATTGAGTAAACCTTCTATAATGCCAATGGGGTTCACTTGGTCTGAGTTTTCAGCACGGGAGTTTTGGTAAGCGTCTTCCGCATCAGCAATGAAGCTATCAAAACTCTCTTTGGTTTCTTGTTCGCTGATGAGACTTTCCGTTTGGCGCTCGATCGTCTTTAAACGTTGGTAAAACAGCACTCTCATTAAAATAATAATCATTGATGGAATCAATAGAAAAATTAAAACGATCAAAAGCAAGGGGAGTGGAATCTCGGAAAGCCCGATCGACTGTAACATATAAAGTATCTCCAAAAATAAAATGAAGTTAATTCGAGGGATTGCAGTCCAATAATAACTAAGGTCAATATAGCAATCGGAAATCAATTTTCAAACTTGGCTGGGGGGAGCGATCGAGTCAATTAAAATATTAAGAATAATTTTGCTTTAGTCAGGGATTTGTTACAGAGTTTAAAGTTTCTTATTCTTTCTGTCCAGTACAGTGAAAGCATTGCGGTAAACTAAACCTGAACAGTGTCCTCATTTGATAAAAATTCCTTAAGGAGCAAATCTTAATTATGTCTCATAGCGTTAAAATTTACGATACCTGCATCGGATGCACCCAATGTGTTCGCGCTTGTCCCTTAGACGTTTTAGAAATGGTGCCTTGGGATGGTTGCAAAGCAGGTCAAATTGCCTCTTCTCCTCGCACTGAAGACTGTATCGGTTGCAAACGTTGTGAAACCGCTTGTCCCACAGACTTCCTCAGCGTGCGCGTCTATCTCGGCGCGGAAACGACTCGCAGCATGGGATTAGCGTATTAGGGTTGCCCCCTCAGTCCCCCAAGCCTGGGGGAAGTTGCCCCCTCAGTCCCCCAAGCCTGGGGGAAGTTGCCCCCTCAGTCCCCCAAGCCTGGGGGAAGTCACCTTCTTCCAGTTCCCCCCAAAGTTGGGGGGTTAGGGGGGCGAAACACAAGCCTGGGGGAAGTTGCCCCCTCAGTCCCCCAAGCCTGGGGGAAGTTGCCTTCTTCCAGTTCCCCCCCCAAAGTTGGGGGGTTAGGGGGGCGAAAACCAAGTCTGGGGGAAGTTGCCCCCTCAGTCCCCCAAGCCTGGGGGAAGTTGCCCCCTCAGTCCCCCAAGCCTGGGGGAAGTTGCCCCCTCAGTCCCCCAAGTCTGGGGGAAGTCACCTTCTTCCAGTTCCCCCCAAAGTTGGGGGGTTAGGGGGGCGAAAACCAAGCCTGGGGGAAGTTGCCCCCTCAGTCCCCCAAGTCTGGGGGAAGTTGCCCCCTCAGTCCCCCAAGTCTGGCAGGGCTGTTTCATTCTCGGGGTTAAAATTGAAGGCGATCGCCTGAACCCCTTCTGGTACGTTCGATCGAACGCTTTTTCTTACTTTTTGACTTATTCATAAGAAAAAAGCCGTAAAACCCCGGTTATTCCTAACATCTGGAACAAGCAAAAAAATAGAATGAAACAGCCCTGCCCAAGTCTGGGGGAAGTTGCCCCCTCAGTCCCCCAAGCCTGGGGGAAGTTGCCCCCTCAGTCCCCCAAGCCTGGGGGAAGTCACCTTCTTCCAGTTCCCCCCCCCAAAGTTGGGGGGTTAGGGGGGCGAAAACCAAGCCTGGGGGAAGTTGCCCCCTCAGTCCCCCAAGTCTGGGGGAAGTTGCCTTCTTCCAGTTCCCCCCCCAAAGTTGGGGGGTTAGGGGGGCAAAACACAAGTCTGGGGGAAACTGCCAATTCAAATCTTATGACCATTATTTAAGAGGAAGGTTTGTGATGAAACGCAACCCTCGAATTAGAGGCACAATCCCAGAGGTTGAGCAAGCTGCCCGTCACTTACGTGCTAATTTAACACCTGCCGAAAGGGTTTTATGGGAGGCTTTACGCAACAAGCGCCTCAAAGGACTGCGATTTCGATGTCAGCATCCTGTAGGAAATTTTATACTAGACTTTTATTGTGCCTCTTGCAAATTGGCGATCGAGCTTGACGGAGAAATTCACGAGCATCAGCAAGAATATGATCATGAACGTAGTGAAAAATTAGCTGAGTACGGCTATCGCGTCATTAGATTCAGTAATGAAGAGGTAATCAACAATTTACCGCAAGTTTTAGCAAAAATCGAGCAAGAAGCCTTTTCAGGATGAAGTCACCTTCTTCCAGTTCCCCCCAAAGTTGGGGGGTTAGGGGGGCGAAACCCAAGCCTGGGGGAAGTCACCTTCTTCCAGTTCCCCCCAAAGTTGGGGGGTTAGGGGGGCGAAACCCAAGTCTGGGGGGAAGTCACCTTCTTCCAGTTCCCCCCAAAGTTGGGGGGTTAGGGGGGCGAAACCCAAGTCTGGGGGGAAGTCACCTTCTTCCAGTTCCCCCCAAAGTTGGGGGGTTAGGGGGGCGAAACCCAAGTCTGGGGGGAAGTCACCTTCTTCCAGTTTCCCCCAAAGTTGGGGGGTTAGGGGGGCGAAACCCCAAATGGTAACTCTGTGACACTCAGATAAGTGGACTAGGGAAGTGAGAGACGATCGACCGTAAAGCCTTGTCTAACAAGGAAATAGAGAATTTTGGGGTTTGCCTCTCTCTACTGACTCAACATTGATCTTCCTTGAGATTTACACTAAAATCAGAGACGTTAGAAGATCTCATTCGTTAGTCTTAAATAAATTTTGGTGTGAGGTATGATGGCTAGCTCTAAATATATGAACTTGTTTAAAGTTGCTCCTATTCTCTTAGGCGCTTCTTTCGTTGCAGCACAAGCGCAACCCGTTTTTGCACAAAGTGCTAATGGTTCTGAACAAGAACTTTTACAGCAAATCGACAATTACAATAATCAAGGTAACAGCAACTCCTTAAATCAAGTTAATAGCGTTTTCCAGCTTCGTGATGTTTCCCCAGGAGATTGGGCATTTGAAGCACTCCGCAACTTAGTGGAACGTTATGGCTGTATTGCAGGTTATCCCGATGGAACGTTTCGCGGTAATCGTGCGTTAACCCGTTTCGAGTTTGCCGCTGGCTTAAATGCTTGTTTACAGCAAATTGAACGTCTCATCGCTGCCAATACTGGTGGCGGTAGCGATGTTGATCAAAGTGATTTAGCAACATTACAGCGCCTAACCCAAGAGTTTGAAGCGGAGTTAGCAACCCTCGGCACTCGTGTTGATAATTTAGAAGGTCGTGTGGGTTTCTTAGAGGATAACCAGTTCTCTACTACGACAAAATTAAGTGGGTCGGTTGTATTTTTAGCAGGGGGTGCTTTTGGAAGCGACCAAGACGACCCAAATGGTAGCCTTTTTGGACAAGATACCGACAGCAACCCGAATATTGTTTATGATGCTGTCTTAGACTTTGAAGCCAGCTTCACTGGAAGAGACGAGTTAAAAGTCAGTCTGCAGGCTTCTTCTCCTGGTGATGTTATACAAAATGTTGGCGATGCTGCCCTTGATAATCCTGAAGGTGGGAATAACAGTTTTGAGATGGAAGATTTAATCTATAGCTTCCCTCTCGGTCAGAATGTCCAAGTTGAAATCGGTTTGAATGACTTTGACCCCGATTCTGCCTTTGACTACAGCTATGGTAGTGGCGCAACTCTCAGCGACTTCACCATTGATGGCGAAGAAGCCATCACTGATGGTACAGGTGCTGAAGATGATGTCGGTATTAGCACCAACATTAACTTAACAGACAGACTCTCATTAGGTGTTGGTTACACCACAAATGATAGCAATGCTAATGATCCTGATGTTGGTTTATTCCAAGACTATAGTATTGCTGCTGGTCTGAACTTTAGCGGCGATCGCTTTGATGTTGGTATTGGCTATAACTTCACTGAAACCGTCGGTGATGACACTATTCTTGCTGATGACATTGATGACAACATCGCAAACCCTGTACTGTATAATGAAGTTACTCAAAATGCTATTGGAGCTCGTGGTGCAGTTCGTTTAGGCTCTCGTACGGAAATTGGTGGCTTTGTTGAATACATTGACGCAAGTTTTGAAGATACAATCCAACCGAATCTTAACCCTGAATTTGATAGCGAGGGCTGGTCTTTTGGTGCTAACCTTGCTTTCTTTGATATTGGTAAAGAAGGAAGCACTTTAGGTGTTGCTTTTGCCAGTCGTGCTTTCTTTGAAGATGCTGATTTCGATAATGGTGGTACTGTGACCTTACAACAGGATCGCACCTATGTTGCAGAAGTATTTTACGATTTTCCTGTCAACGATAACGTTTCCATCACCCCTGGATTAGTTGCTGTGTTCAACCCTGACAATGACAGCGACAATAGTGAAGTTTATGTCGGTGTTGTCCGTACTACCTTCTCCTTCTAGAGTTTAGTTAACTGAATTTCTCTGTAAACCACCTCTCCCCGTTTGGGGAGGGGTTTTTTTGTCCCCTAAATTTCCTAAGTTTGGGGGACTTTTCCTTTAGAGTCAGCAAAAATAGCATTGTAATGTTGATCCCCCTAAATCATCATTTAACTCCAGCTTTTCGGAAAGGGGGCTTTTTATCCCCCCAACCCCCCCTTGGGAAGGCAGGGCTGTTTCATTCTCGGTGTTAAAATCGAAAGCGATCGCCTGAACCCCTTCTGGTACGTTCGATCGAACGCTTTTTCTTACTTTTTGACTTATTCATAAGAAAAAAGCCGTAAAACCCCTGTTATTCCTAACATCTGGAACAAGCAAAAAAATAGAATGAAACAGCCCTGCCCTTGGGAAGGGGGGCTTTAGTTTGTCGGTTGGCGGTGAAAATCGATCGATGTTTCAACCTGAAAAATAATATAATCTCTAAAAAGCCTTACAACTCACCAATCCATCGTTCCCCCCTTCCGAAGGCAGGGCTGTTTCATTCTATCAAAATGGGTAGTAGCCAAAGCCTCTCTCCAAGCCATCTTCGGGCTTCAGTAACTGATAAAAAGCCTAATAGTCTGAAAAGATTAAGACAAATGGTTTTTAATACTGAAAAGTTGACTGCTGACTGAAGATGGTGTACCGGGGAAACATCTTCAGAAAAAATAACATCTTTAACCCAATGTAGTTGGTTCTCAATTCCCCAATGTCCCTGAATCTTTTTACTAAAATTTTGAGCCGTTTGGTAACAACTACTTAAATAATAAACAATTTGATGATAAGGCTTATTTTTTCGAGTGCCTTTCCTTTCTACTTTGATAAAACACTGACTACTGATCCAAATTTCTTGAAGAGTTTCTGGAATTCTAAAGACAGATACGGTTCGAGTAACTTGTCGTCCGTGACTCGTTTCTGTTCGAATATCTTCCTGATCAGAAATCTGATTATGAGCGATTTCTTCTAAACGGTTGTACAATTTCGGTTGATTTTTCTTCACCGCAATTACATAATCATTACGAGAGCGATTAATCGTTTTAATTGTTTCTTTTTGACAGTGAACTGCATCCAGAGTCAAAACTTGATTTGATAAAGGCGTGTTATTCACCATCTCTCGAACACAGTAAATTTCTGAAGTCTTTTTATTCTCTAATTTTTCTAGAGCTAAAACTAACCCATTGTCCTGACTAAACCAAGAGACAATTGAAGCAAAATTCTGCTTATTTCCGTAGGTATCAGTTAAAGTTGACTTAATACTTTTACCATCAATCGCGATCCAATTAGAAAGTTCATCTGGGGAAGATAATTGAGCAGCCCATTGGTTAAAAACTTGAATTAAATCATTATTATCTACTCCCATCATGGCTCTTCTAATTGTTGAATAAGATGGCGACTTTAGCTTAGGAGATTTTCCTAAACGAGTGAGGTAGTAATGCTTATTTTTTCCAAAGGCAGCTAAGTCTCGGTAACTTAAGTTACCCATCATTAAACCAAGAATAACAATGAAAAGTACCCACCATAGGGGATGTCTTTGTCCACTGCGATCGCGCCAGTCCTTGACTTGTTTTAAGTAACTGATTAAACTAGACATATCAGAAATTTTTCTAGAAATGCGCGATCGCGCTACTGATTTATTATCGCGATCGCGCTTTACATTTACAATTTTACCCCGAGAATGAAACAGCCCTGCCCTTCCGAAGGGGGGCTAGGGGGGATAAACCATTCATGGGCTTTAGTTGACGGGTTAGCAGTGAAAATCGATCGATGTCTGTGAGGGGGGCTTTATCCCCCCAACCCCCCTAGGGGGGCTTTAGTTGGTCGGTTAGTAGTGAAAATCGATCGATATTTCAATCTTGAAAACCATACCATCTCTAAAAATTGTCACAACTCACCAATCCATTGTTCCCCCCTTCCGAAGGGGGGCTAGGGGGGATAAGCCATTCATGGGCTAGAGTTATAAATTAATGATGAAAATCGATGTCTGTGAGGGGGGCTTTATCCCCCCAACCCCCCTAGGGGGGCTTTAGTTGGTCGGTTGGCGGTGAAAATCGATCGATGTTTCAACCTGAAAAATAATATAATCTCTAAAAAGCCTCACAACTCACCAATCCATCGTTCTGCCCTTCCGAAGGGGGGCTAGGGGGGATAAGCCATTCATGGGCTAGAGTTATAAATTAATGATGAAAATCGATCGATGTCTGTGAGGGGGGCTTTATCCCCCCAACCCCCCTAGGGGGGCTTTAGTTGGTCGGTTGGCGGTGAAAATCGATCGATGTTTCAACCTGAAAAATAATATAATCTCTAAAAAGCCTCACAACTCACCAATCCATTGTTCCCCCCTTACGAAGGGGGGCTAGGGGGGATGTTCTCAGACAAGCCACAGGAAATCAATCATGTCAAACTTAAAACAAGGTCAATATTTTCTTCCTTATAATCCGAAATTAATCGCCAAAGCGAAAGAAATGCGTAAAAACATGACTCCCGCCGAAAAGAAACTCTGGGGATTTTTAAGAACATTTCCGCTAAAAATGTGGCGACAAAAACCAATTGGTCATTTTATTGTTGATTTTTATTGTCCGAAGTTAAAGTTAGTAATTGAGGTGGATGGGGAGAGCCATTTTACAGAGGAAGGAAAGGCTTTCGATCGAGAAAGAACTCAAATTTTAGAGAGTTATGGTTTGAAGGTGGTTCGGTTTACTAATGATCAAGTCTTACATGAGTTGGAAGCGGTTTGTGAGGAAATTATGGGGTTTATCCCCCCAAACCCCCCTTTGTAAGGGGGGCTTTAGTTGATCGGTGTGTCCTGCATGAGTTGGAAGCGGTTTGTGAGGAAATTATGGGGTTTATCCCCCCAACCCCCCTTTGTAAGGCAGGGCTGTTTCATTCTCGGGGTCAAAATTGAATGCGATCGCCTGAACCCCTTATTGTACGTTCGATCGAACGCTTTTTCTTACTTTTTGGCTTTTTCTTAACAAAAAAGCCGTAAAACCCCTGCTATTCCTAACATCTGGAAAAGGCAAAAAAATAGAATGAAACAGCCCTGCCCTTTGTAAGGGGGGCTTTAGTTGGTCGGTGTGTCCTGTGAATTGCTCGATCGAACCACAAAACGTCCCCAGACTGCTACAATGCAGCCAAATTAAAGCTATATTGAGAGCGAGCAATCGCTCAGACTGTTAAATAATTATTATGGATACTTCAGAGAAAATTTCTGTTGGTATTGTTGGGGCTTCTGGGTACGGGGGAGTACAATTAGTACGTTTACTCTTAGAACATCCTCAAGTTGAAATTACCTATTTAGGGGGAAAAGAAAGCGCGGGGAAAGACTTTGCGGAACTCTATCCCCATTTTAGTCATCGTTTCCAGCGCACGATCGAGCCGATTGATCCAGAAACGATCGCGCAGCAGTGTCAAGTGGTGTTTCTCTCCCTTCCCCATGGACTCGGTTATAAAATCGCCCCTCAACTGTTAGCCAAAGGATGCAAAGTTTTAGACTTATCCGCCGATTATCGGTTTCGGGACATCAGCACCTATACAGCGACTTATAATGTAGAACGGGATGACAATGATACCGTTGCGTCTGCGGTGTATGGTTTACCCGAACTGTATCGAGAATCGATCAAAACTGCTTCTCTCATCGGTTGTCCTGGATGTTATCCCACCGCTAGTTTGCTGGCGATCGCGCCCTTATTGAAACAGGGCTTAATTCTCCCCGAAACGGTGATCATTGACGCAAAATCAGGAACATCGGGAGGAGGACGCAAAAGCAAAGTCAACCTTCTTCTCGCGGAAGCCGATAATAGCATCAGTCCTTATGGAGTCGCAGGACATCGCCACACCCCAGAAATTGAAGCCATTTGTACGGATTTAGCTGGGGCTGAGGTAAAAGTCCAATTTACTCCTCATTTACTCCCGATGGTACGAGGAATGTTAACCACCGTTTACGCCACTCTCCGTGATCCTGGATTAGTCCGAGATGACTTACTGACCATTTATAAAGCACTGTATCGATCTTGTCCTTTTGTTACCATTCTTCCCAACGGGATTTATCCGCAAACCAAATGGACCGCAGGAACAAATCTCTGTTACATCGGAGTCGAAGTTGATCCACGCACCGATCGAGTGATCGTCATGTCCGTTATTGATAACCTAATGAAAGGACAAGCCTCTCAAGCCATCCAGTGTCTTAATCTCATGTTTAACTGGGAAGAAACCCTTGGTTTACCCCAAATCACCTTTTACCCCTAGAACAACTAAGCTGGTGTGCATTTAAAAAAGTTGATGAACTGTCCCCCCCTTTCCAAGGGGGGTTAGGGGGGATTGGTTTCCCCTTTCCAAGAAGAGATAGGGGGGATTTGTTCCCCCCTTTCAAAGGGCAGGGCTGTTTCATTCTCGGGGTAAAATTGTAAATGTAAAGCGCGATCGCGATAATAAATCAGTAGCGCGATCGCGCATTTCTAGAAAAATTTCTGATATGTCTAGTTTAATCAGTTACTTAAAACAAGTCAAGGACTGGCGCGATCGCAGTGGACAAAGACATCCCCTATGGTGGGTACTTTTCATTGTTATTCTTGGTTTAATGATGGGTAACTTAAGTTACCGAGACTTAGCTGCCTTTGGAAAAAATAAGCATTACTACCTCACTCGTTTAGGAAAATCTCCTAAGCTAAAGTCGCCATCTTATTCAACAATTAGAAGAGCCATGATGGGAGTAGATAATAATGATTTAATTCAAGTTTTTAACCAATGGGCTGCTCAATTATCTTCCCCAGATGAACTTTCTAATTGGATCGCGATTGATGGTAAAAGTATTAAGTCAACTTTAACTGATACCTACGGAAATAAGCAGAATTTTGCTTCAATTGTCTCTTGGTTTAGTCAGGACAATGGGTTAGTTTTAGCTCTAGAAAAATTAGAGAATAAAAAGACTTCAGAAATTTACTGTGTTCGAGAGATGGTGAATAACACGCCTTTATCAAATCAAGTTTTGACTCTGGATGCAGTTCACTGTCAAAAAGAAACAATTAAAACGATTAATCGCTCTCGTAATGATTATGTAATTGCGGTGAAGAAAAATCAACCGAAATTGTACAACCGTTTAGAAGAAATCGCTCATAATCAGATTTCTGATCAGGAAGATATTCGAACAGAAACGAGTCACGGACGACAAGTTACTCGAACCGTATCTGTCTTTAGAATTCCAGAAACTCTTCAAGAAATTTGGATCAGTAGTCAGTGTTTTATCAAAGTAGAAAGGAAAGGCACTCGAAAAAATAAGCCTTATCATCAAATTGTTTATTATTTAAGTAGTTGTTACCAAACGGCTCAAAATTTTAGTAAAAAGATTCAGGGACATTGGGGAATTGAGAACCAACTACATTGGGTTAAAGATGTTATTTTTTCTGAAGATGTTTCCCCGGTACACCATCTTCAGTCAGCAGTCAACTTTTCAGTATTAAAAACCATTTGTCTTAATCTTTTCAGACTATTAGGCTTTTTATCAGTTACTGAAGCCCGAAGATGGCTTGGAGAGAGGCTTTGGCTACTACCCATTTTGATAGAATGAAACAGCCCTGCCTTTCAAAGGGGGGTTAGGGGGGATTAATCACAATTAGAGAAGTAAATCTCGGATGAAAAGCTCGTAAACAGACAAAACAATTTCCACAACAATTAGGATGACAATATACCATTCCACCCTTAAGCTAGTTTTATGTTCCATAAGTTCTAAAACCGTTTGCGAGGTGCGATAAATTAAATCTAACTTCCGTTCTAAAGCCTGATGACGTTCTCGAATTTCATATTCATCTTCGAGACGTAAATAAAGATTTTCTAACTCTGGTACTTCCCAAAGTAACTCAGGTTTATCAATAATTTCCACCCGTGCTACCATCTTATATTGAAACAAAAAGGTACTTCCTAACTCATGGAGTAATTCTTTTCCAGGACGAGTCAGTTGATAATTCTTTTGTAAGCTGGCTGTAAAAGGTTCTACCTGATCAAAGACAGAAGCAAGTTTAGTTTCATAATGGGCTAAAACTACTGTTTTTCCTAAAACATCAGCGACAATTTGTAAATGTTCAACACTATATTTTTTTAAGCAAAGAACCCCATTTTTAACCCGCTCACTCTTTTCAGGATTAAGTTTAATTTCTACAGTTTCCGTTTCTGGGTTAGGAAAAGATTCACTGACATAACTCAGTAAATCTTTGCGGAAGGTTGTTTCTTCTTGTTCGCTGAAGCCAAATAAAACCACAACCCCATAGGGAAATAAAACCGCAATTCCTCTTTCTCCTACTTTCACCACAGAAGGTAAAGTTGCGATACACTCGTAGTTTTTTTCTAGAGAATGACAATCAATTGTTTCCCCTAAAAAGAGAGCATGGGTTTTAATGGTATCAGTTGTTTCTTTTGGAAATGCTAAGGTTTGCATACAAGGGATACGGTTAATTTAATCAGAATGATTGAATGTTTTTCCTGATCTAATCATACTCTAATGTCTTCATCCTGATCAGATCATATTGCGACAGTGCTATGACACCTTTCGAGAAAAAGTCCCTAGTTTGGTATCATAGGAAAAATATCAATTTTGGTTGACTGTTTAGGATGGTTAATTATTCTCCTCAAGTTACTTCTGATGGTTCTTATACTTTTTTTTCTTCAGAGTTTCAAGAGACCTTTCACTCGTTACGGGGAGGGAAACAAGAAGCAAGAGAAAAGTTTATTCTTCCCTGCGAGTTAATTACTAAGGCAAAAAAACAATCTCATTTATCGATTCTTGATGTTTGTTATGGGTTAGGTTACAACACCGCCGAAGCGTTAGAAAGTATCTGGACGGTTAATCCTAATTGTGTGGTAACATTAATCGCGATCGAGTCGGATTTAACTGTTCCTCAAAGCGCGATCGAGCAGAGATTATTAAATCTTTGGTCGCCCTCGATCGAGGAGTTATTAACAACATTAGCACAAGAAAAAACCCTCAACTCCGATCGGTTTTTTCAAGGGAAATTACTCATTGGAGATGGGAGACAAACCATTTTAGAAGTCATTGAACAAAACTTTTTAGCAGATGCAATTTTTCTTGATCCATTTTCTCCTCCCCATTGTCCACAACTTTGGACGGTAGAATTTTTAGGAAAAGTATCGCAATGTCTCCACAAAGAAGGACGATTAGCGACTTATTCTTGTGCGGCGGCGATGCGAACTGCTTTCAGTTTAGCAGGGCTTTATTATAGTTCTACCATGGGAATGAATCGTCGTTCCACCGTTGCGAGTTGGAAACAAGAACATTTATCTCCCCTCACCCAGTTAGACAGAGAACATCAACAAACTCGCGCCGCAATTCCCTATCGTGATCCGAACTTAAACCACTCTCCAGAGATGATTCTCGCACAGCGTCACCAAGAACAACTACATAGTAACTTAGAATCAACCAGTCAATGGCGCAAAAGATGGCGTAAAAAAATTGTTCAGGAAGAGTTAATGTAATGTTGAGATGAACAATATTTCAAGGTCAATTTTATATTAAAATAAGACTATCTTTGCCGATCTATTTAATCCTCAATTAAGCCAATGACGCGCCGCACCAAGAAATCGAAAAAAAAGCCCGCCGTTAACAGTGATTCTCAAACCGTAAGTCTCGCTCGATCGTCCTTACAGGAAAAAGTTGAGGCGCTGAAACAAGACCAAGAATGGCTCTTTAAACAAATCAAACGGAAACGCACCGAATTAAGTAATTTCGTCGCTCAAATTGAGGAAATATCGAGGGAAATGTATCAACGGTGTTTTCCTCTCATCGAAAAAATGATGGAGCGCGATCGAGAAATTCATCGAATGTTCAAAGCGATATTGAGAAATAAAAAACTCAGTAAAAAAAACCAGAAAAAAATCAAAAAAGTTTACCAAGAATTACAAAATGATGGCGTAATTAGTCCCCAAACGAAAACCGATCGAAAACAGCCTTTTTCATCTCCAGAAACGAACGAACAGGAACAGGAAAAAGCATCAACCGAAGAACGCAAAGAAATCAGTGATCCCCCTTCTAATCAACGAAACATCAGAGAAACATTCCTCCGTTTAGCCAGTCGTTTTCACCCTGACAAAGTAACCGATAGTGACACCCAAAATCAATATACGGCAATTATGCAGGAAGTGAATAAAGCCTATCAAGAGGGAGACTTTGCGAAACTATTAGAAATTGAACGAAAACAACATGATGCGGAAACAATTTCTTTCTCTCAAGAAGCTGAAACCGAAACCGATAAACAACACTCACGGCTGATACGAGAAAATGAAATCTTGAGACAACAATATGAAGAAATCAAACAGGAATTACGTTATCTCAGAAACACACCAGAAGGGTCAATGGTCAGCGATTATCGTCGCGCCAAAAAAGAAGGAATTGATCCATTACAAGAAGTCGTAGAAGAAGGGGAATCCCAACTTGAATTTATTACAGAAGTTCGGGACTTTGTCCAAGACTTTCAAAATAGAAAGATCACCCTAGAAGAATTTCTAGAAGGTCCGAATATTGGAATGGAATTAACTCCCGAAGACTTAGAATTTATTCTAGATGAAATAATATTTGACCTCGAAAATTCTAGAGATTAAACAGATTTTATCTCATCAGCAAAACTCGCCCAACGAACAAAATGAAAAGGGCCCGCAACCGAACCCCAAACCCGTTCATCGGTTTCGGGATCACGTCCGCGATCTAAACTAATAAACTTGTCAGCGTCGATTTCAAAGGTACTATCAAGATAGGTTTCTTGTCCTTTGCGAGTAACTTTACAAGCCTTTCCTGGTTCAACTTCTCCCTGAAAACTTTGTCCAGTCCAGTGAACAATCATGTTACAACCTGGGAGTTTTTCCAGATTATCCGCTTCCAATTTTAGCAGACGATCGGGGTCACGACTTGCCCCAAAAAACGAACTAGAATCTTTGAGAGTGTAGTTTTCAATCTCAATATGATCATTAACAGAAAGTAACTTTAAAACTCGCACTCGATAGGGATTATTCAACATATAATCATAAGCCTGTTCCACAAAAAGACTAATCCCTGATAGTAATTGGACGGGTAAAGGACGCATACAAACCCGAATATGCGCGAAAAAAGGAGGATTAATAAAGGCTTGTTCTTGGTTACTAAAATCCGCCGCCATCCAACGACCGAGAGTAACAATATCAGTAGCGTGAGACATAGCAATATTGGTTTTTCATTTCTCTAAAATGATTATTAATTAATTTTCCCTGATGCGGTTTGTCCTGTCTATAGCAATCTCAAATGAGTCGTTAGAGACTTCAGCCCCCCAGCCCCCAATCTTGGGGGAACTAGGTTAACCTATTTCTCACATTTCATTCCTGATTGCTATATTCCTTCATTCCATTTCTTAAAAAACCTTTAACATAGCAGTTCTATATCATTCGCAAAAACTTTACTCATGGAAGCCCCCCAAACTTGGGGGGTTGGGGGGCAAAACAATTTACAAATCTTATGGGATTCCTATATCAGGTTCAGGTAATTACTGATGATTAGTGTTGGGTTTCGTTTCCCTCCACCCAACCTATATGGTTGTCTGATAATTAGTGTTGGGTTTTGCTTCTCTCCACGCCACCTACTTTTTATCTTACTACTGATAATTGGTGTTGGGTTTCGTTTCCCTCCACCCAACCTACATTTTTGTCCTTTGTCTCCCAATGGTTTCCCCCCTTACAAAGGGGGGTTAGGGGGGATTAACCCTTAATAAGACAGATTCATAATTTCCACGGGTTCAATTGCTTCAGCAGGAGTAAAATCAAAGACACGAGAATAAAAATAAAACTCTCCATCTAGCGCCCGTTTGATATTCTCAGCGCGACGAAAGCCGTGTTGTTCGCCTTCAAAGGGAACATACGCCACTGGTAAACCTTTTTCCTTAATCGCTTCTACCATTTTTTCGGCTTGGTTGGGAGGAACAACCTTATCCTCTAACCCCTGAAAGAAAATCACAGGACAAGATAACTGTTCTGTGTGATAAATGGGCGATCGAGCGTGATATAATTCTTGCTGTCGAGGATACTGTCCGACCAATCCATCTAAATACCGCGACTCAAACTTATGGGTTTCCTGCGCCAGCGCTTCTAAATCACTAACGCCATAATGACTCGCCCCAGCTTGAAACGTATCCCGAAACGTCAGCGCAGCCAATGTCGTGTAACCACCAGCACTTCCCCCAGTAATCGCTAAACGGTTGCCATCGACTTTTCCCAGTTGGGCTAAATACTGCGCTACATTGACGCAATCATCAACATCAACAATGCCCCAATTATCCTTTAACCGTTGACGATATTCTCGCCCATAACCCGTGCTTCCGCCATAATTGACATCCACAAATCCAAAACCGCGACTCGTCCAATATTGAATCTTCAAATTAAATCGTGGACTGGTCGCAGCAGTGGGTCCGCCATGACTTTTAACCACTAAAGGGGGTAACTCTCCCTGTGGTGCGGTATAGTCCTTATTTTGGGGGGGATAGAACCAAGCATAAGCGGTTTTGTTTCCCGTTGTCGGAAACGCAATGGGTTCAGGAACAGATAAATAACCTGTGTCAATTTCTAAATCAGTTGCTTGTTTGAGAACCTCACTATTTGCGGTCGCTAAATTCATTTTCACCACCGATGTCGGTTGTGTCGCTGAACCGCCAATGAAAACAATGTTTTCTCCTTGAGAGTGAACCGAACCTATATCGGTATAACTAACATCGAGAGTGGTTAAGGTTTTGGTTTTTGTGTCCAATGTCCCCAGATACCACTGTCCATTTTGGGTGTAGGTACAGACAATTTTTTCAGGGGAAACAAAGTCATACAGAGACAACCCAAACACCCAATGAGGAGAACCAAATTCGGCTTCCATCTCACACAACGGTTCAATTTCCCCTTGAGAGGTAAGACGATATAAATTCCACCAGTTGTTACGGTCAGAAACGAAATATAATTGTCCGTCTGGAGACCACAGGGGATGACAAACCGCTTCTGCTTTTCCCTCGGTTACGGCTTGAATATTGGTAACATTCCCCTCAGCATCAATATCACCGAGACAAAGTTGGGTATCATCCCAAGGCAGATTCGGATGATTCCACTGTACCCAAGCTAACTGTTTTCCATCGGGACTAACTCGCGGCGAAACATAAAAATCACAACCTGAAACGAGAGGAGTAATTTCTCCTGTGTTTAAGTCAATCCCCGCGATATAGTTTTGAGGTTCAGCATCAACGGGGTTTTCACTGTCTTCGCAGATACCAATGGCGCGGTTTCTTTGTTGATCTAACTGTAATTCAGCGTACGATCGATTCGTGGCTGCGGTGAGGGGTTCAGGATCATGATTCAGGGATTGTTTGTAGAGACGTTGATCCGCAAAATTGGAAAAATAAACGGTTTTATCTACGACTAAAAATGCGCCACCGCCGTATTCATGGACGCGAGTACGAACCTTATAAGGTTTTGGGGTAACATCTTCTACCTTTCCTTCAGGAGTCCGTCTCACTAAAACATAACGTCCACCTTCCGAAGGTCGTCCTTCTAACCAGTAAATATCTTGGTGGTCATAAACCACACCACCTAAACCGATGCTTTCGGAAACGATTAAATCTGAGGTGATGGGAGATTTCCAACTGCCAAAAGGGGTAATCTGTTGTTGCGCCATTTTAATCTCGATGCTGTTTGTCTCTCCAACTATTATGACGTTTTCAGCGAAAACTGGTCATTGATTCTAGGTTGGGTTTCGTCTTCTCCACCGAACCTTTTACAGTGACCAGTGACCAGTGATCAGTGATCAGTAAACAGTGAATAGTGAATAGTAAGCAATTAATTTGTAACAGATTGTGAGCTACTAAGTAACTGATTAGACCAAGCACAACTGGTAACTGGTAACTGGTCACTGGTCACTGATCACTGAAAGGTTGGGTTTCGTCTTCTCCACCCAACCTACAGACTTTTTAGAATTAAAATTAAGACAAAAACAGAACCGAAAACAATTTATGTCAAAACATCGCATTATCAACCTACTTCGCAACGGACAACCAGAAGAAGAAGTAACGATTCAAGGGTGGGTACGCACGAAACGAGAGTCGAAAAAGTTTGCTTTTATGGAAGTGAATGATGGCTCATCTTTAGCTAATTTACAGGTGATTTTAGAACCAGAATTGGAAAACTATAAAATCATCCTTAGTCAAATTAATACGGGTGCTTCTGTAGAAGTTACGGGTATCTTAGCAGAGTCTCCAGGAAAAGGACAGCGCATTGAGTTACA
Organism: Dactylococcopsis salina PCC 8305; assembly: GCF_000317615.1. GTDB lineage: Bacteria > Cyanobacteriota > Cyanobacteriia > Cyanobacteriales > Rubidibacteraceae > Halothece > Halothece salina. Next base: position 1,280,583 of record NC_019780.1, read on the forward strand.
CGCGACGGCGGTTACTGTCTATGGCGAAGCTGATCCAGAAACTTATCCTCTCCAGAAAAAGCGTCACTCTTTTGAGTTTCTTCGTACTCTTGGACATATTCGCACTCGCACCAATACGTTAGGTGCTGTGATGCGAATCCGCAATACTTGTGCTAATGCGGTGCATCAGTTTTTCCAACAACAAGGGTTTTTGTGGGTTCATACTCCCATTATTACTACGAATGATTGTGAAGGGGCTGGAGAATTATTTAATGTTACCCGTTTTAATTTGAAAGATGTTCCTAAAGAAAATGGGGAGGTGGATTATTCTCAAGACTTTTTTGGACGACAAGCCTATCTTACGGTTAGTGGACAATTAGAAGCGGAAGCAATGGCGTTAACGTTCGATCGCGTCTATACTTTTGGCCCAACATTTCGCGCAGAAAATTCTAATACGTCTCGCCATTTAGCTGAGTTTTGGATGATTGAACCCGAAATGGCATTTTGTGATCTACAAGGAGATATGGACTTAGCAGAAGCGTTCCTTAAACATATCTTTAAAGCGGTTTTAGATCAATGTCCTGAAGATATGGAATTTTTCAACCAACGCATTGATGATTCTGTCTTAACAACTGCCAATAATATTATTAATCAGGAGTTTGAACGGATTACTTACACCCGCGCGATCGAGTTGTTAGAAAACGCCCCGAAAACATTTGAATATTCAGTAGAATGGGGCATTGATTTACAATCTGAACACGAGCGTTATTTATGTGAAGAATACTTCCAAAAACCCGTCATTGTCACTGATTATCCCAGTGCAATCAAAGCCTTTTATATGCGTCTCAACGATGATGAAAAAACCGTCGGCGCAATGGATGTTTTAGCCCCAAAAATTGGCGAAATTATTGGCGGTTCACAACGAGAAGAACGGTTCGATATTTTAGAAAAACGCATTAAAGAAGCTGGAATGACTCCAGAACAACTTTGGTGGTATCTTGATTTAAGACGTTATGGAACTGTTCCTCATGCGGGATTTGGGTTAGGCTTTGAACGGTTGATTCAGTTTATGACAGGAATGGGAAATATTCGCGATGTGATTCCATTTCCGCGCACTCCAGAAAATGCTGAGTTTTAGTAATGACCAAAAGTAGGTTGGGTGGAGGGAAGCGAAACCCAACACAAATTATCAGCAATTAACTGAACCTGATATTAATTAATGGGATGAGAAAGCCAACTTAAAAACAAGTTCGACAGCCTGTCTTTTGACGAGCTTAAAAAAGTTCTTTATTCTGCTCTTGATTCTTTAATGCTTTAATTTAAATCAAGACCCATGAAAAAACTCAATTGCTGTTTACTCAGTGGCGGATTTTCTCTACTCATTAGCACCCCAGTTTTATCTCAACCTCTGACTTCTCTCGCCAATATCAATTCTTCCTCATCCTCAATTGAGTTTACGCCTCTCCCCTTGCCGACTACTGAGATCATCCTCACTCATACTGATGAAAATCGATCGGACAATCAATGGACTTCTGGACGACCAGACGGACACGCTCCCCTCGGTGTTATGGGTGATCATGTTCATGGAAAAGGGGAATGGATGCTTTCCTATCGCTATATGTTCATGTCAATGGATGGGAATCGGGATGGAACAGATAACTTAGGCGTTGATGAGGTTTTAGCAGACTTTATGGTTTCTCCAGATGACATGACTATGGAAATGCACATGATTGGGGTCATGTACGCGCCTAGCAATGATCTGACTTTAATGGCGATGCTTCCTTTTGTTTCCAAAGAAATGGATCACATAACTCGGATGGGAAGCAGTTTCACCACTAATTCTGGAGGGCTAGGAGACATTAAATTATCAGGACTGTATCAAATACTAGATCGAGATCGTCAAACCGTCCATCTTAATCTCGGATTCAGTGTTCCTACGGGTTCGATTGATGAACGTGACGACACCCCCGCAGGAAATGATGTGATTCTTCCTTATCCGATGCAAATCGGTTCTGGAACGGTAGATTTACGTCCTGGTATCACTTATTTAGGTCAAACGGATCACTGGTCATGGGGAGCGCAAGCAAATACTGTGTTACGTCTAGGAGAGAACGATCGAGGCTATACTGTAGGAAATCGCTATCAATTGACCGCATGGACAGCGCGAAAACTCAATGAAAACTTCAGTCTTTCCCTGCGACTGGACGGGGAAACCTGGGAAGACTATGACGGCGCAGATAGTGCTTTAAATCCGATGGTTATTCCCACCGCCGATCCCGATTTACGCGGGGGAACTCGTTTGGATTTAGGATTAGGATTAAATGCTTATCTTCCAGAGGGGTTTCTTCCTGGTGGTCGTCTCGCCACAGAATTTGAGTTCCCAATTTATCAATCTTTAGATGGGCCGCAACTGGAAACAGATTGGCAATTAACGGTAGGCATTCAATCCGCATTTTAATACCATTTTGGAAAACTCTAGTCATATTAAAGCCCCCAAAATTGGGGGTTGGGGGCAAAAACGATTAAACCCCCCAGAATTGGGGGTTGGGGGCAAAAACGATTAAACCCCCCAGAATTGGGGGTTGGGGGCAAAAACGATTATAGCCCCCAAAATTGGGGGTTGGGGGCAAAAACAATTAAAGCCCCCAAAATTGGGGGTTGGGGGCAAAAACAATTAAAGCCCCCAAAATTGGGGGTTGGGGGCAAAAACAATTAAAGCCCCCAAAATTGGCAGGGCTGTTTCATTCTATTTTTTTGCTTGTTCCAGATGTTAGGAATAACAGGGGTTTTACGGCTTTTTTCTTATGAATAAGTCAAAAAGTAAGAAAAAGCGTTCGATCGAACGTACCGTAAGAGGTTCAGGCGATCGCCTTCAATTTTGACCCCGAGAATGAAACAGCCCTGCCCAAAATTGGGGGTTGGGGGCAAAAACAATTATAGCCCCCAAAATTGGGGGTTGGGGGCAAAAACAATTATAGCCCCCAAAATTGGGGGTTGGGGGCAAAAACGATTATAGCCCCCAAAATTGGGGGTTGGGGGCAAAAACAATTATAGCCCCCAAAATTGGGGGTTGGGGGCAAAAACAATTATAGCCCCCAAAATTGGGGGTTGGGGGCAAAAACAATTAAACTCCCCAAAATTGGGGGTTGGGGGCAAAAACAATTATAGCCCCCAAAATTGGGGGTTGGGGGCAAAAACAATTAAACTCCCCAAAATTGGGGGTTGGGGGCAAAAACAATTATAGCCCCCAAAATTGGGGGTTGGGGGCAAAAACAATTAGTGCAAGATAATTAGACCTAATTTAAGATCAAAAGGAGCGCTCCTTTTTTGTTATCTTAATTACTCTTATGTCTTCCTTTCCTTATACTCAAGAAATTAATTCAGAAGCCGACTTAAAACAGCGTCTTGCTGACTTAGAAAAAGAAAATCAAAACTTAAAAGAGCAACTTCAATCTGAACAAAAAAAAGAACAACAATTCCGTAAAATTTTCAACGCTTCTAACGATGCAATTTTCATCATTGATCCACAGCACGATCGAATCTTAGAAGCAAATCCCCAAACGGAAAAACTCTTAGGCTATTCCCGTGAAGAATTACTTAACTCCGTTTCTATTTCCAGCATTCATCCTGAAGAAATGCCACAACTAATGGCATTCACTCGTCAGATTTTAGCAGTCGGTAAAGGTTGGACAAACGAACTCACTTGTTTAACGAAATGTGGAAAAAAACGTCCTGCTGAAATTTCCGCAACCGTGATTAAATTTGAAAATCGTCTTTGTGTGGTTGCGTTAGTTCGAGATATTTCGGAACGCTTAAAAGCGCAAAAAGAAGCGATGCAAACGAAAGAAACCCTCGCCGAATTAGGGGAGTTATCCAGCATGATTGTCCATGAAATTAAAAATCCTTTGACGACTGTTTTAATGGGATTAGAAGCTCTAAACAAGATTGAATTACCGCCAAGAGAAAAAACTCGTCTAGAATTAGCAAATGGAGAAGCGCAACGCTTACAATCGCTTTTAGAGGAAATCCGTTTGTATGCAAAACCGCAGGTTATTGATCAAAAAGAGATTGATCTAAAGGCTTTAATTCAAGAAGTCTTAGCAAACCAATTTACAGAACATCGGGTTGATTTTAATGCTAATTCCGAATCTGTACCCATATCAGGCGAACCAGATAAACTAAAACAAATTCTGATTAATTTAATTACAAATGCCTTAGAAGCGGTTTCCAATCAAGACACAATTACTTGTAATTTACATCGTAAACAGGAGCAAGCGATCGTACAAGTTCATAATTACGGCTCTCCCATTCCGCCAGATATTTTACCAAAACTAACCCAACCTTTTTTTACAACTAAATCTTCGGGAACTGGTTTAGGATTGGCCATTGTTAAACGCATTGTTGAGTCTCATCAAGGAGAGTTAGCAATTAATTCTAATGCTGAAGACGGGACAACAATCACGCTTAAATTCCCAATGTCGGTAACATAACGAAATATTAACTCAATATTGAAACTCTCTTAACTTAATTCGTGAAAATTCCTTTTAGGATCAATCTGATGAGAGATTAATACCATTTTCAAAAAGTAGTGTTACAGTTGATCCCCCTTAACCCCCCTTATTAAGGGGGGAATGATGGGTTGGTATGTAGCACCAATTCTTCAAAATGGGATAACTTCTATAAAAACTAAGTTGATTAGTTGGAGAACATAATTAAACTAATGAAACGCCGTAATTTTTTACTCTTCTTCGGAGCGACTGCGGGAACGGTTGCTCTCGGTGGCATCCCCACAAAAGGAAAACCTTTTCAGTCTTCCGCCATGGCGCAAACGATGCCGAATCGGACTTTTCCCTCGGTGCGTGTCCCCCTCCCCCTAGAGATCGATCGCCTTTCTCCGACGGAGCAAAAACAATTTTACAGCAATTATGAGGTCGTTGATGATTTAATCCTTCCCGATGGCTTTACTTATGATTTAATTGCAGCTTGGGGGGATAAAGTAGGAGATCAACGCTTTGGTTACAATAACGATTATGTTTCTTTTGTCGAAACTGCTCCCGATGAAGGTTTCCTCACCGTTAACTTCGAGTATATCAGTGGTAGAACTTGGATGGAAAACTACGAGGAAGTCGTTGGGAAGTCTCTTCCGTTTGCGGAAGTGAAAGCAGTGGCGGCAAAAAATGACGGTAAAATTGACGCTTTTACTCTCCCAGACAATAACCCTCTGAAAAATCAAATTCAGGAGATTTCTAAAGAAGGGTTGATTGATCAAGGAATTGGAGTGATTTCTGTGCGGCGAAATCCGAGCGGTCAGTGGGAAAGAACCTATTCTAATGCCGATCGACGCATTACAGGGATTTCAGGGCTAGAAGATGACCGCGCTCTTTATGCTACAGGACCGGCAACAGCAGTTTACAATAAGCGTAATAAGATGGGTTACGAGGATAATCTCGGTAATCGCATTGTGGGAACATTTCAGAATTGCGCTGGCGGTACAACTCCTTGGGGAACGGTTTTATCGGCGGAAGAAAACTATCAAGCACAGGTGTTTGAGCCAGTGATGGCGGATGGATCATCTTTTCATCCCAATAATACGCCCTTTGTTCTCACTGATAGCACGGTCGATGGCAGAGCTAATGTTTTCGGTTTAGCAGGAAATAAGTACGGTTGGATGGTAGAAGTCGATCCCGCGAATCCTAATGATTATGGGAAGAAGCATACTTGGTTAGGACGCTTTCGTCACGAAGCGGTTGCGCCAAGAGTCGTGGCTAATAAAAGATTAGCGTTTTATTCGGGTTGCGATCGACGCGGGGGACATCTTTATAAGTTTGTGTCTCAAGATCGAGTTAAAAGCATCGCCGACAAAAAAAACTCTCGTCTCTTAGAAGAGGGAATGCTCTACGGGGCGAAGTTTAATCCTGATGGTAGCGGGGAATGGGTCGCTCTTACTCCCGATACCCCCATTGATCCGATTCGTCCGAGTACGGTATTCGGTAATAAGGTCATTCTTCCGCACCCCGATCGCACCCGAGGCGGTGTGATAGAAATTACTGATGATCAAGAGTTAGAGGCGTTTCAGTCTAAATTCAAAACCCTCGGCGATCTCTACATGGGAACTCCCGAAGAAAAGCAGGGAGCGATCTTAATTGATGCACACTTCGGCGCCAACGCAGCTGGGATTAGTAGCACGGCTCGCCCTGAAGACACCGATGTTGCTCAAGATGGAACGCTCTACATTGCCTTTACTTCTGGTTCTCCTGGGGGAGATGGCGGTCCCGATAAACAAGTGTTCGTCGGTCCGAATGGAGAGGCTTATGAGTTCGGTTGGATTATGAAATTACAAGAGGATCAGAACGAACCTGATGCCATGAGTTTCCGTTGGGATATGCTGGCGTTGGGAGGCGAACCCGCCACAGGCGGCTTAGGCTTTGCGAACCCAGATAACCTCGATATTGATGCCGATGGCGACATCTGGATGGTAACGGATATCTCCACCAGTAAACATAACCTCGCCGTTCCCGATCGAGACGGGGTAAGTCAATCTGTCTTAAGAGGGATTTTTGGTAATAACTCCGCTTGGTATATCCCCACCTCTGGGGAAAATGCAGGTACCGCCTACCCCTTTGTGGTCGGACCGATGGAATGCGAAATTTGTGGCATCTGGATCACTCGCGACCAGAAAACAATGTTTTTAGCGCCACAGCACGTGGGAGCAGCCAATGGGAAACGCCAAAATCTGGCAAGCGAAACTCGCACGTTTGCCATGAAAACAACCGATGGACAGTTATTTACGCAGCAACGCCAAGTCCCTCTCGGTTCCAATTGGCCCGAACTCGGTCCCAATGACCCTCCCCGTCCAGGCTTAGTTGCGGTGCGAAGAGAAGATGGTCGTCCAATTAAAAGTTAGAACTAACCATCTGCGCGATCGCACTATACAATCATAGATGTGAGAGAAAAGAAGCGCTAACTTCTCCTCCACCTCTTCTAATTTTCCTTTTGTGTGTGATTCCCTACTTGATTTGAGTGGGGAATTTCTTTTTGTGAGTCAGTTTAGGAAGCCGCCTCTTCTAATTCGCGGTCTTCTTGTTCTTGAGAACCATCAAGATGAACCAAACGGATGTGTTTGTAACCGAGTTTGATTTCAAATTCTTCTCCTGGTTTTAAACCCATCGCTTTGGTATAAGTTGAACCGATCACAATTTGACCGTTTTGGTGAACACTGACTTTATAAGTGGGTTCACGACCGCGACCATCTTTTCCGCCATCGGGGTCTAAAGGAACTCCTTTTGCTTCCAAAACAGCATCGTAGAACTCAGTTAAGTTAACACGAATTTGACCCGTTTTGGTTTCGTTACAATAACCACACTTTTTGGCGGTTTCTCGACGAGGGAGATGAGAGAGTTCTTTGACTTTTTGCAAAAGCGCACGACCTTTTAAGGGTGTTGTTTGTTCTTCCATTTTTCGGTTAATTATCCTTTAATTGTCTGTTCAGTTAGGAGAGAGTCGTTAAAAATATTCCTCCTCTTAAAAATATATCGTTAAACTCCTACAATTTTACAAGAATTTTTTTAAAATTTGGGATTTACTATTATTCAGGGATCGCCTTAGCTCAGTTCAAATTGTAGAGCAACGAGTTCACAAGGGGGAATATTTCTTCTCCTAAAACGAAAAAAAACACCGTAATCAGGGAATTATAACCCTGTGATCTCCTCTCAAAAAATTAAACCTTCTCCTGTTTTTGCTGGTTTGGTGACTCACTCTTCCTCTAATTTGCTTGTTTTCAGAGGTTTAGTGACGGCTATCTTGTGTGGTGAACTCTTCCTTGACAGCTTCGGAGATAGATAAATTTTCTCATCTTCCTTTTTTATAAAATAGGTAGTAGGTTGTCATCATCTCAAGGGGGAAAAACCGATCGACATTGGCAAAAACACAGAGTAATTAGGGCTTACTGAAAAAGTCCATTGGTTGGTTTAGTAAGGCAAGAGGCAAGAGGCAAAAGGCAAGAGGCAAGAGGCAAAAGGCAAGAGGCAAAAGGCAAGAGGCAAGAGGGTTGATTAATCGGTAAGATTGCAAAGTTTTTGATGCAGGGTGCGTGACGATTGAGCGTTCAATTCCCTTGCACTTTTTCCAAGAATTAAGAGCCTTAAAAGCTGATTGGATAAAGGTTTTAGGTTTATTCAGTAAGCCCTAATTAAAAAAGGAAGGAGAGCTTTATCAGCAATAAAAGCCAAATCATTTACCGTATCTTGGAAAGGTTTAATTCTCAGTACCAGTAAGTAGAAAATAATCACGACGCAACTCGATCGAACTTTCCCCGCCATTAATCACCAGTAGCAATTGTCAATCAGGAATCACAAAATTGGAACTGGATTCACCTTCAACTTGTCATCACGATTAAACTGGTTATTGAATCCCTGATCAAATTGAATTCTAGGAAATTAACATGAACGAAGAAACGAAAAATACCGAGTCTTTACTACCAGAAATCGAAGAACCCGCATTTGGTTGGACTTCCTATGCTGAACGCATGAATGGACGCTTTGCCATGTTGGGTTTTGTCTCACTACTTCTCATCGAATTGATCACGAATCAAGGCTTTTTTCCTTGGTTAGGTTTAAGATAGGGCTTGAGTCAAGAAAGCTGAAACCCTCGTACCATCTGGCTTTAATGCTCTTAACTCCTCAAAAAAGTGCAAGGGAGACAAGGGAGACAAAAGAGACAAGAGAGACAAGGGAGACAAGGGAGACAAGAGAGACAAGGGAGACAAGGGAGACAAGGGAGACAAGGGAGACAAGGGAGACAAGGGAGACAAGGGAGACAAGGGAGACAAGGGAGACAAGGGAGACAAGGGAGACAAGGGAGACAAGGGAGACAAGGGAGACAAGGGAGACAAGGGAGACAAGGGAGACAAAGGAGCGATTTTTCTTCCCCATCTTCCCCATCTTCCCCATCTCCCCCATCACCCCCATCTTCCCCATCTCCCCCATCTTCCCCATCTCCCCCATCTCCCCCATCTCCCCCATCTCCCCCATCTTCCCCATCTTCCCCATCTCCCCCATCTTCCCCATCTTCCCCATCTCCCCCATCTTCCCCATCTTCCCCATCTCCCCCATCTTCCCCATCTTCCCCATCTCCCCCATCTTTCCCATCTCCCCCATCTCCCCCATCTCCCCCATCTCCCCCATCTTCCCCATCTCCCCCATCTCCCCCATCTCCCCCATCTTCCCCATCTTCCCTCTTGCATGTAAGTCGGTTCAATAAAGGTGTAGGTTGGGTGAAGAGACAACGTAACCCAACATCGTGTCGGGTGAAGAGACAACGTAACCCAACGTGATTAACGTCCTTGAGCGTGTAAGGTGTTAATCATCTCCGCACATTTTTCCGTAACACTTTCTAACACCTCTCGCTTCCTAGAAACGGGAGGAGAAATCGGTTCACCAATACGCGCTGTAATTGCGGGAAAAGGTGTCCCCTTTTGCGGAATTTTTTCTGTTCCCCATAAACTGACAGGTAAAATCGGAACTTGTGCCTTAGCCGCAATCATCGCCGCGCCTAACTTGGGTTCGGTAATCCGTCCGTCGGTGGTGCGAGTTCCCTGTAAAAAAATTCCTGCCGCCCAGCCTTCCTCTAGTGCCTTCATCGCCGCCCGAATCGCCCCTCGATCGACGCTAGACCGTTTTACAGGATAAGCCCCATAAAGAGAAATCCCCTGTTTGAGGATGGGGATCGTAAATAACTCTTCCTTCGCCATATAAGCCACTGGGCGACCGACACAGCAAGATAATAAAGGCGGATCAAAAAAACTAGCATGATTACTCACCACCACTAATCCCCCTGTTTCGGGAACATTTTCTCGACCGTAAAGTTTCCCTCGGAAGTAAAAATTAAATAAGGGGCTAACCACCGACCATTTAAAAATGTGGTATAAAACGAGATTAGTAAGGGGTTCTCTTTGCTGATTTTCGGTGGACATCTTCTTGGATTAGATTTATATGATAGTTGATGACGCGATCGCCCTGGTTGATGAACTCCTACAACCAGAAGGTTTAAACGACTTACAAGCATCAGTCTTCCGTTACTGTTGGCAGGGGGAAGGATATCAAGAAATTGCAGACGCACTGGGTTATGATTCTGGTTATATTCGCACCGTCGGCTCTAAACTGTGGCAACAACTGAGCGATATCATGGGGAAAAAGGTAACTAAAAGCAATCTCCACAGTGTTTTTAGACAATATAATCAACCTTCAGACCAAGAAAAAGAGATTTCCCCTCAAGAGACGATCGCAACGCCCCCAGAGTTCCCAGGTTTACCCTTAAATGCTAACTCTCTATTTTACGTCGATCGGCATCCGATCGAGCAACGTTGCGCCCAAGAAATTTTACAACCCGGAGCATTAATCCGTATTCAAGCACCGAAACAGATGGGGAAAACCTCCCTCCTCTATCGTTTATTAGAACACGGACGCGCTCACCATTACAAAACCTTACGCCTGAGTTGTCAAGAAGCCACCACCGAGAGTTTTACCGACTTAAATTCCTTTCTACGCTGGTTGTGTCGCAGTGCGGCGCGTAAACTCAAACAAACGCCAAATTTAGAACAATACTGGGATGATGATCTCAGTTTTGCTAAATCTAACTGTACCGAGTATTTTGAGAATTATTTATTAAGCAATATTAACACCCCCATTATTTTAGGATTAGATGACATAGAACGAGTTTTTGCTTACCCTCAAATTGCCCAAGATTTTTTCCCCTTACTACGAGTTTGGCATGAAGAAGCCAACGAAATAGACATTTGGCAAAACTTACGTCTGATCGTTGTTCACTCCACAGAAGTTTATGTTCCCCTTGATATCAATCAGTCTCCATTTAATGTTGGTTTACCGATTTATTTACCCGAATTGAAATTGGAACAAATACAAGAACTTGCTCTTCGATATGGTTTAAATTGCTTAGATGGGAACATGGGAGCGGAGGCGTTACGTCCTTTAATGGAAATGGTGGGAGGACATCCTTATTTGATTCAACTTACTTTATATCATATTTGGGAAAATCAACAGCAAAAACCGCTAGTTAATCTCAATAATATTTTACGTGACGCGCCAACAGATGCTGGAATTTATGGTTCTCATCTGCGTCGTCTTTGGGAAACCTTAAACAGTTCTCCTTATCTTTGTTCAGCAATGAAAAAAGTGGTTAGTAATGATCAATCAGTAACGATTTCACCCTTAGCTGCTTACAAATTACAAAGTATGGGACTGATTAAATTAGCAGGAAACTTAGTAACAACTCGTTATAAATTGTATCAAGATTATTTTCGATCGCGCCTAGAATTAAATCCCTAGAAATACAAGATGGTCACTCAGGAATTTGAGCCTTTTACGTCTCCCTATCAAGTTGGGGGTGGGTTAGGTTTTAATCATCCCACTTATGTAAAAAGACAAGCAGATACAGAACTTTATCAAGGACTAAAACAAGGACAATTCTGTTATGTTTTTAATGCCCGACAAATGGGAAAATCGAGTCTGCGACTACAAGCAATGCACCGACTACAAGAAGAAGGAATTGCTTGTGTTTCCCTTGACTTAACCAACATTGGAACATCTGATGTTACTTCAGAACAATGGTATCGCGGGTTATGTTTTGAGTTAGGGCGAAAGTTGCGGTTAAGTAAACATTTTTCTACTAAAACCTGGTGGGAAGAATCTAATCATCTTTCTCCCGTGCAACGTTTTAGTCGTTTTATTGAAAAGATTTTAAGCACATTTGAAGAGAAATTAGTTGTTATTTGTTTGGATGAAATTGATAGCGTTTTAGGGTTGAATTTTCCCACTGATGATTTTTTTGCTTTAATTCGCTTTTTTTATAATCAACGTTCAGAAAATCCTCTTTTTCAACGCTTAACCTTTGCCTTATTTGGCGTAGCAACTCCTCCCAATTTAATGGCAGATAAACAACGCACTCCTTTTAATATAGGGAAAGCAATTCCTTTACAAGGATTAGGTTTAGAAGAAGCACAACCTCTCGCTTGCGGTTTAAAAAATTATGCGGAACAACCCAATTTAGCTTTAAAAATTATTTTAGGATGGACAGGCGGACAACCGTTTTTAACCCAAAAATTATGTCAATTGATTGTTCTAGATTCCGATTACATCAAAGCGGGAGAAGAAGCGACGAAAATTGAAACTATTGTTCGCACTCATATTATTAATCATTGGGAAGCGAATGACGAACCGGAACACCTTCGCACCATCCGCGATCGTCTGCTGTATAATGAACAAAGAACGGTTCGTCGTCTCAGTCTCTATCAAGAAATTTTAACTTCTCCCGTCTCTACTCTTTTACCTCATCGCTCTTATTTTCCGAAAGAAATTCCCACTGGTATTCCTGCGGATAATAGTGTTGAACAAACGGAATTATTATTATCAGGCTTAACAGTAAAAGAAAATGGCTTTATAACCGTTTGTAATCCCATTTATGAAGAAGTTTTTAACTTAGATTGGATTGAAAAACAACTCCTAGCAATTCGTCCTTATGATAGCAGAATTAAAGCCTGGTTAAAATCGGGTTGTCAAGATGAATCTCCGCTGCTTCAAGGTTCAAGTTTAACGAAAGCCCAAGCATGGGCGGATGGAAAGAGTTTAAGTAATTTAGATTATCAATTTTTAGCAGCGAGTCAACTTTCGGTTAGTGCTAAATCGGCAATATTTCAATCCCATCAGTCAGAAAAATTCTCTTCTCCTTTTTCCAAACAATGGATAAAATGGTTTCCTTCTTTGCTTGTCGGACTCGTTTTTGTGTTAGTTTTAGGCGTTTCTTTGCAAGAGTTTAAGCAAGAAAAAAAAGAAGCAAAAATTTCTGAAATTGAAGCCTACAATTTACTAACAGAGAGTTATTTATCTTCAGAACAATCCTTAGATGCCATGATTGCCGCGTTGAAAGCGGCTGATACTTTACAAAAAATGGAAACTTCTCCTCCTCTTAAAGAACGGAGTAAATTATTATTAGGACGCTCGATCGCGCAATTTTCTAATTCTGAGAAAATTCCTGATGGTAGTCTTGAAGAATTAATCCAAAACAGTTGTAATAAAATTGAATCTTATCTAGAGTCTAATCCTAACCAACGCATTCGTTTAGAAGGAAAGATGTACATTTTAGAAAAAGAAGATATCTGCGATTAACTAGCCCCCTAACCCCCAAGTTTGGGGGAACTAGACAACCATGTAGGTTGGGTGGAGGGAAGCGAAACCCAACACCAATATTCGTTATTCGTTATTTGTTATTTGTTCACTGATTACTGGTCACTGATTACTGGTCACTGAAACGAGGGAAGCGAAACCCAACACCAATATTCGTTATTCGTTATTTGTTATTTGTTCACTGATTACTGGTCACTGATTACTGGTCACTGATCACTGGTCACTGGTCACTGAAACGAGGGAAGCGAAACCCAACACCAATTCTAAGCTATGATTTCGCCCCCTAACCCCCAAGTTTGGGGGAACTAGAAAAAGGGTGAGTTACCACTTCAAAGTTGCTGCTTCAATTCCTTGTTCTCGCCTAATTTTGCCATCATTTTCAAACCAAGCAATAATTTGTTCTGGGGTTAACTCTTCTACTGTTACTCCTTCTTGTTGCGCGATCGTTTTTAATAACCTCAATGAGGAAATCGTTAACCGTGTGAGAAACTTCTCTGGAGAAGAAAGTAACGCTTTATCCACTTCTGCTGATTCTTCTTGGGTTAAAAATTGAATGGAACTGTCTTCTGTCATAATAATTAATCGGTTGTCGTTTGCGATTTGATTACGAATAACTAATTTTCTAATTGTATTAAATAGCCACAGCGATGTTCATCACGATAAAGCCAGTGGGTGCGTTCTACCGTACAATCGGGAAGAATCGCTGAAAACATTTCTAACTCATGTCCACAAACACTAGGATAAGATTCCGCAACACTGGCGATCGCGCAATTATGTTCAAATAATAAAAACTGCTGCTGTATCCCTTGAGAGTCTTTTTCTAAACGATGATATTCCGCCATATAACCTTCCGCTTGGCGTAACTCAACCAGCCTCGCAATGCGTTCCTCTAATGATCCTGTGCCAATTTTCTCTCGGTAATCTGTAGCTTTCCGTTGCCATTGTTTTTGTAAAACCGCTTGTACTTGTTCCTCTCCTGCGGTTTCTGCGAGAGTATGGAGAAAGGAAACAGCAAACTCACCGTAATCATGGGGAAGACGATCGCGCCCTTTTTCACTAAGCTGATAAAGATACTGAGGTCGCCCCATCCCTTGCTGTACCGCTTTATGATAGACTAATCCCTCTGCACCCAATTCCTTGAGATGGCGACGGGTAGCTTGAGGACTGATTTCGAGGACACTCGCTAACTGTTGCGCCGTTGTTTCTCCTTCCTTGAGGATATGTCGCAGAATATCCTGTTTCGTTGAATTTTGGTTCGTGGTGGTAACGGTTCCCGATCCGCCTGTTTTATAGTTCATCGCCTCGATCGACTCCCAATCTCTAATCTAATTTGACAACATCTTAGTTGTTAATGTAACCTAAAAATAGTTAAACAACAAATATGTTTCGTAAGTCGTTCCCCCTCTGATAACTAGAAACGATCCCAAAACAAAGAGTATAAAAACGACATTTAGCTTAACCGAGGAAACAGCAGCACCCATGACCACAACCAAAACCTTAATCAATCAACCCTATAAATACGGCTTCGTCACCGACATTGAAACCGAAACCCTCCCTCGTGGTTTAAACGAAGACATTATCCGCGCCATCTCAGCGAAGAAAAATGAACCTGAGTTCATGTTGGACTTTCGCCTCAAAGCCTATCGTCAGTGGTTGAAAATGACAGAACCGAACTGGGCGCACGTGGGTTATCGTCCCATTGATTTTAACGACATTATCTATTATTCCGCACCAAAAGAGAAGGAAGAGAAAAAACAAAGTTTGGATGAAGTTGATCCAGCATTGTTAGAAACCTTTGAAAAATTAGGGATTCCTCTCTCGGAACAAAAACGCCTCGGTAACGTTGCGGTAGATGCAATTTTTGATAGTGTTTCTGTCGCCACTACCTTTAAAGAGAAACTAGCAGAGGAAGGGGTGATCTTCTGTTCCATTTCTGAAGCCTTACAAGAGTATCCCGAACTGGTGAAGAAATATCTGGGAAGTGTTGTTCCCACTGGCGATAACTTCTTCGCCGCCCTCAATTCGGCGGTATTTAGTGATGGGTCATTTGTGTATGTTCCCAAAGGCGTCCAATGTCCGATGGAACTTTCTACTTATTTTCGGATTAATACCGACGAAGCGGGACAATTTGAACGAACTTTAATTATTGCAGAAGAAGGTGCATCCGTTAGCTATTTAGAAGGCTGTACCGCTCCCATGTATGATTCTAATCAGCTTCACGCTGCGATCGTGGAATTAGTCGCCTTAGACGACGCAGACATCAAGTATTCCACCGTCCAAAATTGGTTTGCTGGGGATGAAAATGGCAAAGGGGGAATTTATAACTTTGTCACCAAACGGGGATTATGCAAAGGGAAAAACTCGAAAATTTCTTGGACACAAGTCGAAACAGGTTCGGCGGTGACATGGAAATATCCCAGTTGCGTTTTAGCTGGAGACAATTCGGTTGGGGAATTTTATTCCATTGCGTTAACCAACAATTACCAACAAGCCGACACTGGCACAAAAATGATCCACATTGGGAAAAACACCAAAAGCACCATTATTTCTAAAGGAATTTCTGCGGGACATTCCCAAAACAGCTATCGCGGTTTAGTAAAAATGGGACCGAAAGCAGACGGCGCAAGAAATTACTCTCAATGTGATTCCATGTTAATTGGAGATCAAGCGGAAGCCAACACCTTTCCTTACATCCAAGTGGATAACAACCGCACCAAAGTTGAACACGAAGCCTCAACGGCAAAAATTGGCGAAGATCAACTTTTCTATTTTGCCCAAAGAGGAATTTCAGAAGAAGATGCGGTGTCAATGATTGTCAGTGGTTTCTGTAAAGAAGTATTTAATCAGCTACCGATGGAATTTGCCGCCGAAGCCGATAAATTACTCGCGTTGAAGTTGGAAAACTCTGTCGGTTAGTGGATAGTGGATAGTGGATAGTGATCAGTGACCAGTGACCAGTGATCAGTGACCAGTGACCAGTGACCAGTGATCAGTGAATTAATAATCGATAAATCTTTCACTGTTACTAATTAAGCTGGTAACTGATTACGGTCTTAACAAATAACAAATAACAAATAACAAACAACAAATATGATTAAAGAAAATAGTGAAGTTATTTTATCCATCAGAAATTTACACGCCAAGGTTGAAGATACCCCCATCTTGAAAGGAACAAATCTGGAAGTGAAAGCTGGAGAAATTCATGCGATTATGGGTCGTAATGGTTCAGGGAAAAGTACCCTTTCTAAGGTTTTAGCGGGTCATCCTGATTATGAAATTACCGCAGGAGAAATTATTTACAAAGGGGAAAATATTGCTGATCTTGAACCCAACGAAAGAGCTTTAAAAGGGATTTTTCTCGCGTTTCAGTATCCGTTAGAGATTCCAGGGGTTAGTAATTTAGATTTTCTACGAGTTGCTTATAACTCCCACTGTAAAGCACAAGGAAAGGAAGAAATTGATGCTTTTGATTTTGAAGATTTAGTCGAAGAAAAGTTGGATATTGTGAAAATGAATCCCAGCTTTTTAGAACGGAGTCTCAATGAGGGCTTTTCTGGAGGCGAGAAAAAGCGTAATGAAATCTTACAAATGGCGCTGCTACAACCAAGTTTGGCAATTTTAGATGAAACGGATTCTGGGTTAGATATTGATGCTTTAAAAATTGTTGCGAATGGGGTAAATCAACTGGCGACTCCTGATAATGCAACGATTATGATTACTCATTATCAGCGTCTTTTGGGTTACGTTGAACCCGATTATATTCATGTGATGGGAGATGGACAAATTATTACCAGTGGTGGTAAAGAATTGGCGCATCAATTAGAAGAACATGGTTATGAATGGTTGTATGAACAATACACGCCACAGGAGGTAAACGCTTAAGCATGAGTATGTCAGTTTCTTCTCAAGATCAACGGGTGGATCAAGATCAGTTTCTTAATTATTTATTGAGTCAGCGTCTGGAAAGTCAGATTGCTGAGGATGATTCGACTTTTAAAGTCTGGTTGCAAAAACGACAGCAAGAAGCGGCGAATTGGGTAGCAGAATCGAAGTTTCCTCATCGCAAGGAGGAAGAGTGGCGCTTTACAGATTTATCGCCCTTGTTAGACTATCAGTTTCAACGCCCAGCATCGATCGCGCCTAATCAAGAATCGATCGAGCCGTTTACCCTCCCCGAATGTTCCCAGACGCGCCTCGTCTTTGTCAATGGTCGTTACGCACCGCAGCTTTCCCAAGTGGATCAACTTCCAGCAGGGGTGACAATGACCAGTTTGGCAGAATTGGACGTGCATCAACAATCACAAGTGACAGACTATCTCACCCAACAGGAAGGGGGAGAGGAGTTATTTACAGCGCTCAATACTGCTGGTTTTGAAGATACCGCCATCGTCTGGGTGGCGGTGAATACAGAAGTAGAAACTCCTTTACATCTTTTATTCCTGTCTGTGGGAGAAGAAACGCCGCAATTCATCCAACCGCGTTTGTTAGTGGTAGCGGAAACCAGTGCTAAAGTCAGTTTTATCGAGCAATATGTGGGATTAACCACTGCCCCCTATTTCTGTAATCCCGTGACAGAAGTTTGGTTAGCACCCAACGCAGAAGTGAATCATGTTCGCTTACAGGAAGAGGCGTTGAATAGTTTCCATATTGGGAAAACCGCCGTGATGCAAGCACAAGATAGCCGTTACACTTGTTCTCCTGTCTCTATGGGCGGACGGTTATCTCGTCACGATTTTGATGTGATTAAAGACGGGACACAAACTGAGACTCGACTGCGAGGGTTAACATTAGGAAACGGGGAACAACTATTAGATACCCACAGCGCGATCGCGTTTCGTCATCCTCATAGCAGTGCCGAACAACTACATAAATGTATTTTAGATAAGGCAGCGAGAGGCGTTTTCAACGGCAAAATGTTTGTTCCTCAAGCTGCCCAACAAACCGACGCTAGCCAATTAAACCGTAATCTTCTGCTTTCAGAAAAAGCCCATGTCGATACCAAACCAGAATTAAATATCACCGCCGATAATGTAAAATGCGCTCATGGTGCGACGGTTAGCCAACTCGAAGCAGATGAGTTATTTTATCTTCGGAGTCGAGGGTTGGATAACAAAGCAGCGTCTAACTTGTTAATTAATGCGTTTGCTGCTGAAATTATTGACGAAATTCCAGTTCTCTCGGTGCGAGAAAAATTATTTAACAGTTTGCAAAACCGATTTATTGGCTAATATGAAATAGAAAAAAGTTTGCTACACATTCCGCCCCCCAACCCCCCCCCAATTCTGGGGGGCTTACGGAAGGCTGTTTGTAGCAACCATTGAAGTCTAGCCTACAAAATTCCCAGTTACAAACAAGAGACAAGCTAAAACCGTAAGAAATATGACGATCGCCACTACTCCCACTTTAGCAACCCAAGTTCGCGCTGATTTTCCCATCTTAAATCAAGACATTAATGGTCAGTCTTTGATTTATTTTGATAATGCTGCCACTTCTCAAAAGCCCTTATCTGTTATTAACGCCTTAGAGGATTATTATCAGCAAGTTAACTCAAATGTTCATCGCGGGGCGCACAGTTTAAGCACAAAAGCCACAGAAAAATTTGAAGGGGCGCGAGATAAGGTAGCCCAATTTATTAATGCCACTTCTCGTAATGAAATTGTTTTTACTCGTAACGCGACAGAAGCGGTTAATTTAGTCGCCTATAGTTGGGCGATTAATCATCTTAAACCTGGGGATGAGATTTTAACCTCTGTCATGGAACATCATAGTAATCTTGTGCCTTGGCAGATGGTAGCTCAAAAAACAGGGGCAATTATTAAGCACGTGGGGTTAACAGCAGAACAAACTTTGGATTTAGAACAGTATAAAAGTTTGTTATCAGAAAAAACCAAATTAGTGGCTTTAGTTCATGTTTCTAATACGTTAGGCTGTATTAATCCAGTTGCAGAAATTACGAAACTGGCTCACGAAAAAGGGGCAAAAGTATTAATTGATGCTTGTCAAAGTGTGCCTCATTTACCTGTAGATGTGCAAGCGATTAATTGCGATTGGTTAGTGGCAAGTGGTCATAAAATGTGCGCTCCCACTGGTATTGGTTTCTTGTATGGAAAAGAAGATTTATTAGAAGCAATGCCACCTTTTTTAGGCGGTGGTGAAATGATTGGGGAAGTGTCTTTAGACAGTTTTACTTATGCGGAATTACCCCATAAATTTGAAGCGGGAACCCCTGCGATCGGAGAAGCCATTGCTTTAGGGGCTGCTGTGGATTATTTAAGCAATATTGGCATGGCAAAAATTCACGCCTACGAGGAAGAATTGACTGCTTATCTTTTCCAACAGTTAGAACCATTTGAAAACTTAAATCTTTACGGACCCAAACCGACTTCAGACGGAAAAGGAAGAGCGGCTTTAGCGACGTTTAATGTGGAGAATTTACACGCGAATGATTTAGCACCGTTGTTAGATTACGAAGGGGTTGCGATTCGATCGGGTCATCATTGTACGCAGCCGTTACATACGGTTTTAGGGGTAGCGGGAAGCGCGAGAGCCAGTCTTTATTTCTATAATACTCGTGAGGAGATCGATCGATTTGTTATTGCTTTGAAAAGCACGATCGAGTTTTTCCAAGAAATGTTGGAGTAGAAACTGATCCTAGCACCTCTCTATATTATTATTGCGTGGTAAACCACCTTTCCCTGCTCCAAAACGCTATGTATTTTAAACAGGTTAAATTTTGTTATGATCAATAAGAAATAACAGAAAATACTACCATGAAAAATAAATTTATAGACTTATTTTCTGGAGCGGGGGGAATGTCCTGTGGATTAGAGATGGCAGGTTTTGAGTGTTTACTGGGAGTGGATTCTGATCCAATAGCAATTCAGACCTTTCAACTGAATCATAAAAATGCAGAGACAATTGTTGGAGACTTAAGAGAAATTTCTGTAGAGACAATCCAACAAGCAATAGGTAAGCAAAAAATTGATTTAGTATGTGGTGGCCCACCATGTCAGGGCTTTTCTACAATTGGTCAGAATAATCATCAAGACCAACGAAACTTTTTATTTTGGGAGTTTTTGCGAATAATTAAAAGCCTTAAACCTGATTATGTAATCATGGAAAATGTGACGGGACTTTTATCTCGGAAAAATGAAGTAACTCTCAACGTTATTCTGGAAAGTTTTACCCAAATTGGCTATAAAGTTGATATTAAAGTGTTATCTGCTCATCATTATGGCGTTCCAGAAAAAAGACGACGAACGATTTTGTTAGCAAACCGTTTTCAAGTTAAAAATCTATATCCTGAAATTTTATTTTCTAATGAGGAAGAAGCGAGAACAGTTGCTTGGGCTTTGGAAAATTTAATTACCGATCAAGGTGACATATTTAATCACGATATTGAGCAAGCTCAAATTACAAACTCCCTCGAAAAAAAACGTTTAAGTTATATCCCAGAAGGGGGGAGTGTTCGATATGAAAAGGATCAGAAAAAATATTTACCTCCTGAATTGTGGTTTGATATAAATTGGGAGCAATTATTAGAAAGACGTTTCCGAGAGGCAAAACTCAGACGACTCGATCGAGCGACAAGTGCAGGAACAATTAACACCAGTCGCACCACTTACTATCATCCTACAGAAAACCGATATCTCACGGCAAGAGAAGTCGCCGCGATTCAATCTTTCCCTGCAAACTTTATTTTTTGTGGAACAGTAACACAACAGTGGCGACAAATTGGTAATGCTGTCCCACCTTTAATGGCGAAGGCAATTGGTCAAGGGATTTTAAACTTAGATCAACAAAAAGAAAACATGGAAACCACGATTGAAATTCCTAAGATAGATGAGATTCGAGCCGAGGCTTTTACTTATCGGAAACCTAAAAATAAAAAGTCAGATTCTCTTCAATTAAAATTGTTAGCAAAAGGGTCAACAGTGGTTGACCCTTAAAAAAATTACATTTCAGGAAGTTGTAACCCACTGGTGAGCGCTTCCATCTTTTCTCGCATAGTTGCGGTGGAATTTTCATAAGCATCTTTGACAGCTTCTGTCACCAACTGCGATAATTCCTCTGCTCCTTTTTCCGCCGCTTCAGGAGAAATCTCCACATTACGAGGTTCTTGATTACCACTCATAATTACTTTTACCAAGCCATCGCTGCTTTGTCCTTCAATATTCATTTCTTCCAACTCTTGTTGGAGTTCTTGCGCTCCTTGTTGTACTTGTTGCGCTTTGGCAAAGGCTTCTTTTAATTCTTTCATTTTGCCTAAACCGAAGCCAAATCCTTGTTGTTTTTCATTCATAATTAATAAACCTTGCTTTTGATGATTTAATTGGAAAACTCACCCAATAGTTTAACTTCCGGTCGCAAGAAAACTGACCACTGTTGCTCAACTTTTTCCTGCACGTGCTGAATTACATTGTAAATGTCTTGAGCAGTGGCTTGTCCTTGATTCAGGATAAAATTGGCATGACGATGGGCAACTTGTGCGCCTCCCACCTGATATCCCTTTAAACCCGTTTGTTCAATGAGCCAACCCGCCGCTTGCTCTTGGGGATTACGGAAAACGCTCCCACAACTGGGTTTATCATAAGGCTGACTATGGCGGCGTTGATTGAGATTAGCACGGGTTTTTGTGGTGATCTTCTCTGGAGAATAACTAGGTTGGAGTTGAAATGTCGCTTCCATTACCCAACGGGGATGATTTTGTAGGTTAGAGGTGCGATACCGAAATGCTAAGGCTTCAGGAGTTAAGGTTTCTAAGTTCCCGTTGTCAGTGGCGACAACCACTTGGGTTAACGTCTCGCTCATACAAGCACCATGCGCCCCCGCATTCATTACCACTGAACCGCCCACTGTGCCTGGGATACCCACCGCCCACTCTAACCCACTCCAGCCTCGTTTAGCTGCTTTCCAAGCGACGGTTGCGAGGGGCATTCCCGCCGAAGCGGTGATGGTTGCAGCTTCTTCGTTAATATCCAAGTTGCGGAAATACCGAGCGCTAATCACGATTCCAGATAAGCCTCGATCGCTAATTAAGAGGTTAGAACCCGCGCCTAAAAAGGTAATCGGTAATTGTTCTTGTTGCGCCCATTGCAGCGTTTCTTGGAGTTGCTCACTGTTTTTGGGGGCGACATACCACTGAGCAGTTCCTCCCACTCGTAAAGAGGTAAAAGGGGCGAGAGAAACTTCAGATTGTAAGAGACAGTTGGTTTCGGGAAGGTAGAGAGTCATGCTGCTTTTTGTTCCGTTAAACGTGCCATGGTTTCGGGAATAATTTGATTGAGATTACCCGCACCTAAGAAAAGGGCGATATCCCCTGGTTGTAGCAGGGTTTCTAACTCTTGGGAGAGGGTAGAGAGGTTTTGGTGATAAATGACTTTTGGGTGATGTTCTGCCATGATTTTCGCTAATTTTGCCCCGTTGATCTCTGTGGGGGCTTCACCTGCGCTATAAATGTCTGTCAAGATGACTAAATCGGCAGCACTAAAGGCGGTGGCAAATTCCTGTAAAAAGGCTTCGGTGCGGCTATAACGGTGGGGTTGGAAGATGGCAACCAGACGTTTCGCTTCTTTGCTTTCAATCTGTAATTTTGCTCCTGTGAGGGTGGCGATTAGTTCGCTGGGATGATGGGCGTAGTCATCTACAAACAAGATGCTATTTTCTTCGCCATACACTTCAAAGCGTCGTTTTGCTCCCGTAAAGCGCCCGATCGATTTCTTAATGGCTTCAAACTCAATTCCAATTTTTCTTGCGGTTGCTATCACTGCTAAGGCATTACTGAGGTTATGACTACCGAGTAATTTTAAGCTGATTTCACCGAGAAGCGTTCCCTGTTCCCAGACAGTGGCGGTTGTTCCTTTACCCTGATAATGGATATTGGTGACGGTGTAGTCTGCTCCTGTTTTAAGATCAAGACTATAGGTAATTTCTGGTTGGAGTGTGCTGCGTACCGTTTCACAATCAATACAACCGATTAAGGTTTTGGTGTTTTGGGCAAAGGTTTGAAAAATATCGACCACATCCGCTAAACTTTGATAGTGGTCAGGGTGATCGAGTTCAATGTTAGTTACGATCCCGATCGAGGGCTGTAATTTGACCAAAGAGCCATCGGATTCATCAGC
This sequence comes from Dactylococcopsis salina PCC 8305, assembly GCF_000317615.1. Taxonomy (GTDB): domain Bacteria; phylum Cyanobacteriota; class Cyanobacteriia; order Cyanobacteriales; family Rubidibacteraceae; genus Halothece; species Halothece salina. The sequence continues at coordinate 1,303,882 of NC_019780.1, forward strand.
TTCAGCGACGAGATAACGTCCCTCACCCACCCGAGCATTTCCTCCCCAAGCCGCCACTTCTCCCCCGACAACAACAGTGGGATCGACTCCTGCTTCTAAGAGAACATAACCGAGTAAACTGCTAGTTGTGGTTTTACCATGAGTCCCAGCAACGGCGATGCTTTCATATTCCGCAACGAGGGCGGCTAAAACGTCAGAGCGATGAAACATCGGACAACCGCGATCGATCGCTGCTTGATATTCACTGTTATCAGGATGAATTGCTGTTGAGCAAATCACTTGTGGGGTTTGATTACATTGAGTGATGGGAGAAATAGGGTTTTCTCGAAAATAATCCAAATTTTTTCCTTCTTGAGAGGAAAAGATATATGCTCCCAATTTTTCTAAACGTTCTGTAATCTGACTCGATCGTAAATCAGAGCCAGCCACTGGCACCTGGCGTTTTGCTAAAATGTATGCCAACGCTGACATTCCAATGCCACCAATGCCGATAAAATGAAACGGCTTACCATTTAAATCGATTGAATTGTTGCAACTCATTTAACTTCCTCACGACACCACACCCAAAAGTATATTCCTTGTTTCCTCTCGATCGAGGCTCAGGAGATACAAAAACCGCGTCCCCCTTCAGGATTTTGACTCAGATATAAACAAAAATTAAGTTAATTGTCAAGTTTAGAGGGAGTAATTTCGAGAATTTAACCACTAATTTCTCAAGAATGACAAAAAACCAACGATCGTTATCTTTCGCATAGTACAGACTTTACGGTATGATCAGTGTCGTTAAGAATAAATTAATGTTATCGAGCTTCAGCAAGGGGGCAAATAGATAGTGATTAGAGTAGCCATTAATGGATTTGGACGCATTGGACGGAACTTTTTACGTTGCTGGTTAGAACGGGAAAATACCGGGTTAGAAGTCGTGGGTTTAAATGATACCTCTGACCCCAAAACCAATGCTCATTTATTGAAATATGACTCCATGCTGGGAAATCTGAAAGCAGAGATTACCCATGATGAGGATACGATTACTGTTAACGGAAAAACAATTAAATGTTGCTCCGATCGCAATCCCTTAAACTTACCTTGGGATTCTTGGAATATTGACCTCGTGGTCGAATCCACTGGTGTTTTCACGTCGGAAGAAAAAGCCTCTCAACACATCGCCGCTGGTGCAAAAAAAGTGTTGATCACAGCACCGGGTAAAGGAGGAAATGTTGGCACTTATGTTGTCGGTGTCAATCACGAAGAATATGATCACGATAAACACAATGTGGTTAGTAATGCCAGTTGTACGACAAACTGTTTAGCGCCAGTGGTCAAAGTCCTCCATGAAAACTTCGGCGTTGTCAAGGGAATGATGACCACCACCCACAGTTACACAGGTGATCAACGGATTCTTGATGCTAGTCACCGTGATCTGCGTCGGGCGCGGGCAGCAGCAGTGAATATTGTTCCCACTAGCACTGGCGCGGCGAAAGCAGTGGCGTTAGTGATTCCAGAATTAGAAGGGAAGTTAAGTGGAATTGCGATGCGTGTTCCCACTCCCAATGTTTCAGTTGTGGATTTTGTCGCCCAAGTGGAAAAACCAGCGATCGCGGAACAAGTCAATGAAGTGCTTCATCATGCGGCGGAAAATTCCATGAAAGGCATTATCCAATATACCGAGTTACCCCTAGTTTCTTCCGATTATAAGGGCAATGATTCCTCCTCGATCGTCGATGGTAGCCTGACCATGGTAATGAATGGCGACATGGTAAAAGTGATTGCCTGGTATGACAACGAGTGGGGTTACTCGCAACGAGTTGTTGATCTGGCGGAAGTGGTTGCTCAGAAATGGAAGTCCTAACTCAATAACTGAGAGGACACTAGACAACGCAAAACAAAAGTCGTGGGGGCTTCCTCACGGCTTTTTTTTGTATCCCATCTGGTGAAATTGAAGAAAATTGTTATTATAATGGGAGGTCGTTCTTACAATCAAAAAATGTTTGATCACTCAAATCAAAAAGTTATCAATCATCGCACTTATATCGAACCGTTTGATATTTTAATCAGCAACACAGATATTGCTAAATTTATCAAAACTGTTCCCGATGAGAGTATAGATTTAATTGTTACTTCTCCCCCTTATAATATCGGAAAAGTGTATGAGAATCGCCGAAAAATTGACGAATACTTAGAGTTTTATCAAGCGATTATTCAGGAATGTTATCGCATCCTCAAACCAAGTGGAAGTATTTGTTGGCAAGTAGGAAATTATGTAGAAAAAGGAGAAATATATCCTTTAGATATCTTTTTTTATTCTCGTTTTAAAGACTTAGGCTTAAAACTCAGAAATCGAATTATTTGGCATTTTGGGCATGGCTTACACAGCAAAAAACGCTTTTCTGGCAGATATGAAACTGTTTTATGGTTTACGAAATCAGACCATTATACCTTTAATCTAGATGCGGTGAGAGTCCCCTCAAAATATCCAGGTAAAAAACATTATAAAGGAAGTAAAAGAGGACTTCCCTCTGGTAATCCTTTAGGAAAAAATCCCTCTGATTTTTGGGAGTTTATCGCCTCTGAATTTGATCAAGCTCTGTGGGATATTCCTAATGTTAAATCAAATCATCCTGAAAAAACAGAACATCCTTGTCAGTATCCGATCGAGTTGGTAGAGAGATTAGTTTTAGCTTTAACTGAAGAAGGAGAAGTAGTTTTTGATCCGTTTATGGGTGTTGGTTCATCGTTACTAGCGGGTTTAATTCATCAGCGAAAAGTTATCGGAGTTGATTTAGAAAAAAGATATGTAGAACTAGCAGAAGAAAGGATTTATAATCTTTTAAGTGGTAACTTGAAAAAACGAGATTTAGGAAAATCAGTTTACCAACCAAAAGGAACAGAAAAAGTCTGTATGAAACCAGACGAATGGAAACAAAACCAACTTTGGGATTAATTGTAAATGATAGTAGCAGGTGAGTATTCTTTTAATGGTGGTAAAGAAAAACTAGAAAGTGATTTTAGTGAACATCTAAGGGAAATTAAAGAAGTAATAAAACAGTGTGATTCATCCTTATGTAAAAAGAAAAAAAGTAAAGAAAAAACAAAGCAAGGTCAAATCCTTTATAGTCCTAAATGCTTAAATGACCAATTTGCTCGATGTTTTCAAGAAAAAAGCTGGGGGAGCTATCGTATTCCCTGTAGCTATTCCAGTAGTTACTATACATCAAACTATCAACCCCAAAATAGCATGGATCATAAAAATGCTTACAGAGAAATGGATTTTATCAAAGGTAAAGTTGGCGTAGAAGTCCAATTTGGTAAGTATTCTTTTATGGTTTATAATGTTTGCGCCAAAATGACTATTTTTAGTAAAAAAGCTGGCATTAAAGCTGGCGTTGAAATTGTTCCCATCAAAGATTTAGCCGTTCAAATGTCCACAGGTGTTAGCTATTTTGAACAAATTGTTTGGGATTTAGAGCAGAGAGGAGTTTCTAACATTGACATTCCTGTGTTAATTATCGGTATCATGGTTGCTGAGTGATAATTAAAAGGCTGGGTTGAGATGAAAAAACCCAACCCAAAAATCCAATTAAACGAGATTCAAATCGGTGACAGCGCCCAAACTGCTAGAAGAAACGATTTTGGCATATTTCGCTAAAACGCCACGAGGATAACGAGGAGAAGGAGGTTGCCAGTTTTTCCGACGTTGCGCCAATTCCTCATCGCTAACATGGAGATGCAACGATCGAGCGTAGGAATCAATCGTGATCGTATCTCCCTCTTCTACCAGTGCGATATTACCTCCCACCGCTGCTTCTGGGGCGACATGACCGACAACCATGCCATAAGTTCCACCAGAGAAACGACCATCAGTAATTAACCCCACAGAATCTCCTAATCCAGCCCCAATAATCGCCGAAGTGGGGGCTAACATTTCCCGCATCCCTGGACCCCCTTTCGGCCCTTCATAGCGCACAATTACAATGTCTCCTTCTTGAATTTTGCCAGCGAGAATCGCGTCTAAACAGTCTTCTTCTGATTCAAACACTCGCGCTGCCCCCGTGATTTTCGGAGTTTTCACGCCGCTAATTTTCGCCACTGCTCCTTCTGTGGCAAGATTTCCCTTTAAAATGGCAAGGTGTCCTTGAGGATACAAAGGATTTTCCCATTGACGGATCACTTCTTGATCCGTTGCGGGTTGACTGGGGACATCTTCTAAAATTTCAGCAATGGTTTCTCCTGTAATGGTTAGGGCCTCACCATGTAATAAATCATGCTCTAAAAGCATTTTCATTACTAAGGGAATCCCGCCTACATTATGTAGATTCGTGATCACAAAACGACCTGACGGTTTAAGATCACAAATAACAGGGACGCGATCGCGAATGGTGGCAAAATCATCTAAGGTTAAATCCACTCCGATTGTATTGGCGATCGCCAGTAAATGTAAAACGGCATTGGTTGATCCTCCCACCGCCATAATCACCGAAATGGCATTTTCAAACGCCTTACGGGTGAGAATTTGGCTGGGTAGAATCTGTTTCCGAATTGCCTCCACGAGAGCAAACGCAGACTTTGCCGCGCTATCGGCTTTTTCTGCGTCTTCTGCTGCCATTGTGGAAGAATAAGGGAGACTCATTCCCATGACTTCAAACGCCGAGGACATCGTATTCGCCGTGAACATTCCACCACAAGAACCCGCCCCAGGACAAGCGCGACGTTCAATTTCAGTGAGATGTGCTTCATCAATTTTACCAGCACTATGTTGTCCCACCGCTTCAAAGGCGCTGACAATGGTTAAATCTTCTCCCTGATAATGTCCAGGTTTGATTGTTCCCCCATAAACGAAAATTGAAGGGATATTGAGACGAGCCATCGCGATCATCGCCCCAGGCATATTCTTGTCACAACCGCCGATCGCTAAAACCCCATCTAGGCTTTGACCATTACACACCGTTTCGATCGAGTCTGCAATCACATCACGGGAAACCAGAGAATATTTCATCCCTTCTGTTCCCATGGAAATCCCGTCAGAAATCGTAATCGTGCCAAACATTTGAGGCATTGCGCCCGCTTGTTTGAAAGCCGCTTCAGCGCGAAGTGCTAAATCATTAATTCCCACATTACAAGGGGTGATGGTGCTAAACCCATTCGCTAATCCCACAATTGGTTTTGTAAAATCTTCATCTCCAAACCCAACTGCTCGTAGCATCGCACGGTTTGGCGTTCTCTGTGTCCCTTGGGTAATCGCTTTACTTCGTAAATTTTCCGACATTCTTTGTTCTCCAACGTTCTTTTCTATTTTGCCGTTAATCTTTCCGATATGGGAATCAATTCTCAGGAAATTTTCACGATTCGCTTAGGATAACTTTACTTTCAGAAGTAACTAGGGGTTGCTGAAAAAGTCCATTGGTTGGTTAAGTAAGGCAAGAGGCAAGAGGCAAAAGGCAAGTTGCCTTAGGCAAGTTGCCTTAGGCAAGAGGCAAGTTGCCTTAGGCAAGAGGCAAGTTGCCTTAGGGTTGATTGATCGGTAGGAGGGGAAGGTTTTGATGCAAGGTGTGTGACGATTGAACAATCAATGAACTTGCATTTTTATCTGAACTGAATCGCCTCAAATCCTTATTTGGTAAGACTTTCAGTTTTCTTGACTCAAGCCCTAACTATATATAGCAATCCCAAATGAATTGTAAATTAATCCCCCCTAACCCCCCTTTGTAAGGGGGGAACGGTTTATCAACTTTTTACAAATGAATTAGAACTGCTATAGAACTGATTGAAGAAGATACACCGATTTTAAGTCGCAGTGAAAACTTAGAAACAATTGTAGAAGCGATTAGAAATACTCCTGGTTTAATTCGGGATAATCGTCACAAATTGAGGACTTATCCTCGATCGATTGTAGGGACAGAATTAGTAGATTGGTTGTATCATTATATCAATTGTTCTCGGGAAAGCGCGATCGAAGTGGGACAATTATTGCTCGATCGAGGCTGGTTACATCATACCTGGGATGAGCATGATTTCAAAGATGAACATTTGTTTTATCGGTTTTATCAAGATGAAAAATTTAGTCTTCCTCTGATTACTGGTTAAGCCATCAAAGATGTAGGTTGGGTGGAGTTCACGAAACCCAACATTTAAGATGTAGGTGGGGTGAAGAAGACGAAACCCAACATTTAACATGTAGGTGGGGTGAAGAAGACGAAACCCAACATTTAAGCAGGTAGCGGATTAGATGTAGGTGGGGTGGAGTTCACGAAACCCAACATTTAACATGTAGCAATGATGTTGGGTTTCACTTCGTTTCACGCAACCTACCACGAAACCCAACATTTAAGATGTAGCAATGGTGTTGGGTTACGCGGTAGCTTCACCCAACCTACGATTACTTATCCTACGCAATTAAATCAGCAGGAATTTTGACTCAAGATTTGGTGGGAAACTAAGAGCGGGTACAACTAACAAAAACAACGGCTCTTTTGAGAGCAACAGGAGGGATTGTAAAATGGATATACAGCAAGTATCATCTGTGGTTAAGAAAACATTAACAACAGTTGAAGAAAATAAGGAAACGGCAACCCAAACGGGAGTTTCTGTAACAATCCATGGACATTTTTATCAACCACCACGAGAGAATCCTTATTTAGAAGCGATCGAGCGACAAAAAAGCGCGGAACCGTTCCATGATTGGAATGAACGCATCCACTACCAATGTTATCGCCCCAATGTTTTTGCCAGAGTTTTAAACGAACAGGGAGAAATCATTGATATTATTAATAATTTTGAATATTTAAGTTTTAATATCGGACCGACTTTAATGTCGTGGTTGGAACGATATGATTTAGAAGTTTATCAGAAAATAATTGAAGCCGATCGCATCAGTTGTCAACGGCTGAATGGACATGGGAACGCGATCGCGCAGCCTTATAATCATGCCATTCTTCCCCTGGCGAATCAAGCGGATCAATTAACCCAAATTCGTTGGGGAAAAATTGATTTTCAATCTCGATTTGGACGAGAACCAGAAGGAATGTGGCTACCCGAAACCGCCGTCGATTATGCCACCTTAGAAACCCTCATTGCTGAAAATATCCGTTTTATTATTCTCTCTCCCTCGCAAGCGCAACGTTGTCGCCCTCTCCCCACTGGTAATGATCCCTCTCCCCAATATTGGCAGGAAGTGGGGGGATCACAAATTAACCCCAGTCGTCCTTATCGTTGTTATGTGACAGAAAGCGATTTTATTGATATCTTTTTCTACGACGGTCCGATCTCAGCAGATATGGGCTTTCATAATGTCCTGAATACCTCCCAATACTTCGCAGAACGGCTACGACAAGCGATTCAAGGAGATCATCGTCCGTCACAACTGATTAATGTCGCCACCGATGGGGAAACCTTCGGACATCATAAACCAGGAACAGAAAAATGTTTAGCTTACGCCTTTACTCGTGAGTTTCCCGCGCGACGATGGCAAGTCAGCAACTATGGTCATTATCTCAGTGAGAATCCTCCCAGATGGGAAGTAATGATTAAACCGATGACTTCTTGGAGTTGTTCTCATGGGGTGGAACGTTGGCGTAGTCATTGCGGTTGTGGCGGTAGTGAACAGTCTCAGCAATACTGGCGTAAACCGCTACGGGAGAGTTTAGACGGGTTGCGCGATCGATTAATCGAGATTTTTGAACAAGAAGGAAAAAAACTATTTATAGACATTTGGGACGCTCGTAATGACTACATTAACGTCATCCGAGATTATACCTCTGTCACCTCTTTTCTCTCTCGTCACAGTAATCATCCTCTCAGCCCCCAAGAACAAATTGAAGCGTTGCGCTTGTTAGAAATGCAACGGAATGCGCTATTAATGTTTACCAGTTGTGGCTGGTTTTTTGAGGAACTTTCCCGTCCAGAAGGCGTGCAAATTTTACGTTATGCCTCCCGTGCCATGAATTTAGCAGAAAAAGTGTGCGGTGAATCTCTAGAACTAGAGTTTATGAAACGTTTAGCAGCCGCCCCCAGTAACAGTGAAAGGTTCAAAAATGGGGCGGAAATCTATCATCATCTAGTGAAACCCGCACGGATCACCGTCGAACAAATTACTGCCCATTACGCCCTCAGTTCCTTATTTCAACTTCATCCCCAACAAGATCATCACTATGCTTATTATGTCACCCAACAAGACTACCAAAGACAAACCATTGGGGCGCTCACCCTTGCGATGGGAGAATTGAAAATGCAGCGCCGTAACACTGGCGAAACGGATCATTTAGTGTTTGCTGTGTTACATCTCGGAGGATGGGATTTTCATTGTTGTGTACAATCTTTCCCTGGACGTACCGCTTACACAATGGCGTTAGAAAGCATTTTTACCACATTTAAACAGGGCAGTGCAGCCAAAACAATCCTAGCGATGAAAGATCATTTTGGTGAACAGTCTCTCGGGTTAGAAAATCTGTTTGTAGAGAAACGAATGGAAATTATGCAGCAATTGGCGCAACAGACAAAAACTCGTCTCCATGAACTTTATACTCAGATTGATCGTGACAATTACAGTATCTTGGTTGCGTTTCATCAAGATGAGATTCCAGTACCGCGAGAGTTACAAGTGGCGGCGGAAATTGCCCTTTCTCAGCGTTGTTTGAAGGGGTTACAGGAGTTGGAACAGGTGGAGGATGAAACAGCATCCCGCAATGAGGTTTTAGGAGAGTTAGAGGCAATTGTAACGGAAGCGAAAGGGTTACAGTTATCGCTTGAGATTTCAGAAGGGAAGAAGATTCTCGAACGGTTAACGTTACGATCGCTCTGGCATTTACTCCATGATTGTCCCGATGATGCCACGATTGGTGACTATACTCGACGACTGATTGAGTTGGGACATCTGCTTGGTGTGGGAATTATGCTCGATCGATGCCAAGAGTTATATTACCATTGGTTACAGACTTTTGCTCGTGATCAACTGTCTCCAGAATTGCAGCCTCTCTTACAGTTAGGGTTAGATTTAGCGGTGGATGTTCGTCCTTGGTTGAAACAATTCGATTAACGGATTAGCCCCCTCACCCCCAATCTTGGGGGAACTTAATGTGATCACCCTTCATCATTCATTATTAATCTTAGGGCTTGCTGTTGGGAAACTGAAAGTTTTATCAAATAAGGATTTGGGGCGATTCAGTTCTTGTAAAAATGCAAGTTCATTGATTGTTCAATCGTCACGCACCTTGCATCAAAACCTTCCCCTCCTACCGATCAATCAACCCTCTTGCCTCTTGCCTTTTGCCTTTTGCCTTACTAAACCAACCAATGGACTTTTTCAGCAACCCCTAATCTTAAAGATTGCGGAGTTGCATTTGTGAGCGATCTTTTCCCTCTTGATTTTGCACTTCTGTAAACAGTTGGTAGGCAGTTTGAAAGGCTTTTCTCGCTTCACGGACTCGATCGCGTCCTTTTAATGCTAATCCGAGGTTATAATAAATAGCTGGATTATCAGGGACAAACTGCTTTAAACGCTGATATGTGTTCACTGCGTCGGCGTATTGTTCTTGTTTGAGTTGCACTTCCCCCAGTGCAATTAAGGCTTCTATTGATTGAGAATCTAAATTAATCGCCTGTTTGTAAGCTGAGGCGGCGGCGTTAATTTCACCGTATTGTTGTAAGAGTTTTCCTTTTTGATAATAGCCTCTAGAATGATTCGGATAGCGTTGTAAGAAAGTTTCTATGGTTTTTAGCGCAAATGGAAATTTTCCCTGTTGTTGATAAGCTGTGGTCAAGTCTAGCCAAGCTGCGGTGGTTTCTGGTGCGATTTTAATTACTTTTTCTAAGTGCGCGATCGCACGCGGATAATTCCCCTGTTGCACCAATAATGATCCGATAACCGCATTTGCTTCTGGATGATTGGGTTCAATTTCTAATAGTTTTTCGTAAACTGAGATCGCACCTGCGCGATCATTTTGACGCAATAAAACCGCCCCTAAACCCAAGTATGCGGGAACTTTTTTCGGGGCGAGTTCCGTCGATCGATGATAAGCGGTACTAGCAGCCGAATAGTCTTGAATCTTTGCTAAAGTGTGACCTAAAGCATAATAAAACTCTGCATTATTCGGCTCAAGATTAATTGCTCGTCGATACGCCCAAGCGGCTGCTTTATAATTCCCTTGACGAGCTTCTAAATAACCTAAACCAGAAAAAATCCTCGCATTATCCCCATCTAAACGCGCGGCTTGCCGATAAATTCGTGTTGCTTCTTGATATTCCTTCGCTTCTGCTAATTTTCGCCCCCGTTCCAATAATTCTCTTAAGTAGTCTTGACGGTTTTGTTGAGCAAAGTAAATATTTTCTATGACATTATTTTCCATAGAACTTTCACTTAATACAACGGGAGAAGTCAGGGTAATTGGTAACGTCGCAACGGCGATGATAATTTTGTGAAAACAATTTTTACTTGGCACAATCTTCTGATTTATTAACTATTTTGTCGGCTGATCACAATTTCATTTTCATTACTATACCCTAATTTTGTAAAGTTATATAACTTTAATAGTTAGCCCCCTATCCCCCAATCTTGGGGTAATACCAATTTCTTGTAGGGTTTGCAAGGCAAACCCTACGGTCAATGAGATTTTTTGCAGTTTAACCATTTTCTGCTTTTTTCACTCGATCGAACCATCTAAAACTCTCCTGGATCAGGACGACGATCGTAAATTTCTACCTGATATTTTCCCCGTCGCAAGAGATAATGAGCTAATAATAATCCTGCTGGTCCCGCGCCAATGATAACAATTTTTGCTAATACCATTTTGGAAAAGGAAAGTTACATTTAAGCCCCCCAAACTTGGAAAGTTACATTTAAGCCCCCCAAACTTGGGGGGTTGGGGGCTTAAGTAGTCGATACCGTAGCACCAACTCTTCAAAATGGTATAACATCAAGTTTGCTCCTTCTGTTTCAATTATCCTTTACTCATTTCTAAATGATGCTATGGTTTGATCAATTTGAATGATACCCTAAATTAAAATTACGAAGGGCAAATTAACAATCTACTCTCACAAAATGGTATTATATTTAAGAACAAATCGCAATCTATTCTATCATCATAAAACAAAATTGTTGAACTAATAAACTAATATGAAACTGCTCGATCGCCCTCGTTTAGGTTTAGCGGTGGCTCTGGCTAAAACCGTCACTGCTATTGTCAAAAAATTACGTTTAGGTGCTGCCAGTGTTTTACCTGGAGAAATTGCCCGCCGTTTTCATCCTAAACTTTTATCCCTTTTATGTGAACAAGTCCAATCAGGAATTATTTTAATTGTTGGCACAAATGGTAAAACTACAACTTCCCTTCTCCTCAGAACAATTTTAGAAGCAAATGGCGCAAAAGTTACTCATAACGCCACTGGTGCGAACCTCGTTAATGGCTTAATTACCGCACTTTTAGCAGATACGAATATTTTTGGCAAACTGAACGCTGATTATGCCATTTTAGAAGTAGATGAAAACATTGTTCCGCTTTTAGTTAAAGAATGCCAACCCCAAATTATTTTAGGTTTAAATCTGTTTCGAGACCAACTCGATCGATATGGAGAAGTTGATACCATTAACCAAAAATGGCAAGAAGCAATTACACCACTTTCTGAAACAACCACTGTCATTCTTAATGCTGATGATCCAAGCCTTTCTTATCTCGGTCAAAACTTACCCCAAACCGTTTTATTCTTCGGTTTAAATCAGCCCAATTTATACTTAGAAGAAATTCCTCACGCCGTTGACTCCATCTATTGTCCCGTTTGCGGTGCATCCCTAACCTATCAAGGGGTTTATCTGTCTCATCTCGGAGACTATCATTGTTCTAGTTGTGGTTTCGCCAAATCAAACCTAGATATCAATAGTAAAGAATGGGGACAAATTTTAGTGGGAGTTTATAACAAATATAATACCTTAGCGGCGGTTTTAACCGCACAAACCTTAAACATTTCTCCGCAACTGATTAAACGAGAAATCCAAAACTTTCGCGCCGCTTTTGGACGTGCTGAAGAATTAAATGTCAAAGGAAAACAGGTGAGAATACTACTTTCTAAAAATCCTGTTGGTATGAATGAAACTATCAGAACCGTTAATGAAATTAAAGCCCAGGGAAAATCAGAAACGACTTTATTAGTGTTAAACGATCGAACGCCCGATGGAACTGATGTATCATGGATTTGGGATGTTGATACAGAAAAATTAGTAGAAAAAGGAGGAACAATTGTTATCAGCGGCGATCGGGTTTATGATCTCGCATTACGGATTCAATATAGCCAACAAACCCTAAATAATCCTAACCTCAACCTGATCATTAAAGAAAACCTAAAACAAGCCATTGATATCGCTTTAAAATCTACGCCTCCCGATCAAACCCTTCATATTCTTCCCACCTATTCTGCTATGTTAGAAGTTCGACAAATTCTAACTGGACGTAAAATTCAATAAGTCAATCATTAAAATCTAATGGCAACCTTAAACCCAAATTCCACACAGCAAACAGCACAACGTTTTACCTTAGACAATGGAATTACTCTCATCGTAATTGAAAATCCTACCGCCGATATTATCGCCAGCAGACTCTACTTTAAAAATGCAGGAACACGAGTGGAATCAACTTCTCAAGCTGGCGTTTCTCACCTTCTCTCGACAGTGATCACCAAAGGAACAGAAAACCTCAAGGCGGCAGAAATTGCCGAAAAAATTGAAGCCGTCGGTGCTGGATTAAACGCCGAAAGTGCAAATGATTACTTTGCAATGAGTTTAAAAACGGTTTCTCAAGACTTTTCTGAAATGCTGCAATTAGTGGGAGAAATGATCCGTTTTCCCAGCTTACCCGAAACAGAAATTGAACTGGAACAAAGCTTAACCTTACAAAATATTATTGCTCAAAAAGAACAGCCCTTTAATCTGGCTTTTAATCAGCTTCGATCGCAAATGTATCCTGAACATCCCTATGGAACATCAGTTTTAGGGACAGAAGCAACAGTTTCCAGTTTAACTCGCGCCGATCTCAAAACCTATCACGAAACTTATTTTCGCCCCGATCAATTAATAATTAGTATCGCCGGACGCATCACCTTAAAACAAGCCATTGAAGAAGTCAGCGCCGTTTTTGGCGACTGGAAACGCCCCACAACTAATTTCCCAACTCCCACTCTCCCCCCTTTAACGCCACAACCTTCAGAAAAATTCCTCTCTCAAAATACCCAACAAACAATCATCATGTTGGGATATCTCAGCGCTTCCATACAAGATGCAGATTATCCCGTTTTAAAACTAATTAATACCTATTTGGGAAATGGTTTGTCCTCACGATTATTTGTAGAATTACGAGAGAAACAAGGACTCGCCTACGATGTTTCTGCATTTTATCCCACTCGCCTTGAGCCGTCGCACTTTGTCACTTATATTGGTACTGCTCCTGATAATGTAGAAATTGCCTTAAAAGGACTAAAAAAAGAAGTACAACGATTGTGTGAAGTCCAATTAACAGCAGAAGAATTACAAGCCAGTAAAAATAAATTATTAGGACAATATGCGCTTGCGAAACAGAGTAACGGACAACTTGCTCAATTATATGGTTGGTATGAAACCTTAAATCAAGGAGTAGAATTTGACGATCGTTTTCAAGACATGATCGCTGGCGTGACTAGCGAAGAAATGCAAACTGTCGCCCACAAATATCTACAAATTGAGCCTTATCTCTCCTTAGTCGGATCAAACTCAGCCTCATAATTCTCCCTTTGAAAGATTGTAGGTTGGGTGGAGAGAAACGAAACCCAACAGATAATCCCCCCTAACCCCCCTTTGAAAGGGGGGAATCGGAATGATTTCGTCAGAAATGTTAATTTTTTTTTACAATATGAGAGAACGTTGAAAAAAGGGTCATTGAACAGAGAATGCGAGTTGCAATTGTTGGCGCAGGTTTAGCAGGACTTTCTACGGCGGTGAATTTAGCAGATGCGGGATGGGAAGTAGAAATCTACGAATCTCGCCCCTTCGTAGGAGGAAAAGTCGGGAGTTGGGTGGATCAAGACGGAAATCATCTAGAAATGGGGTTGCACGTCTTTTTTGGCTGTTATTATCATTTATTTAGCCTCATGGAAAAAGTGGGCGCGATCGAGCATTTACGCCTCAAACAACATACCCACACCTTTGTTAACGAAGGGGGAAAACTGGGAGAGTTAGATTTTCGTTTCCTCACTGGCGCTCCTTTTAATGGCTTAAAAGCCTTTTTTACCACCTCTCAGCTTTCAACAGTGGATAAAATGGCAAACTCCCTCGCCTTGGGAACTAGCCCCATTGTCAGGGGATTAGTGGACTTTAAAGGCGCAATGAAAACGATCCGCGATCTTGATAAAATCAGTTTTGCAGACTGGTTTCGATCGCACGGTGGAAATGATGGCAGTTTACAAAGAATGTGGAATCCGATCGCCTATGCGTTGGGATTCATCGACACCGAAAACATCTCAGCACGCTGTATGTTAACCATCTTTCAGCTTTTTGCCGCACGAACCGAGGCTTCAGTGTTACGAATGCTAGAAGGCTCTCCTCAAGAATACCTCCATCAACCGATCATTAATTATTTAGAAGCGAAAGGGGCAAAAATTTACACTCGTCGTCGAGTGCGAGAAGTATTATACGAAGAGAGCGACGGAGAAACTCGCGTGAAAGGACTCGCCATTGCTAACGGTGAAGCCACAGAAACCATTACTGCGGATGCGTATGTCGCCGCCTGTGATATTCCTGGTATTAAACGCTTACTCCCTGAAACGTGGCGAAAATGGTCAGCATTCGATAATATCTACAAACTGGATGCTGTACCAGTCGCAACAGTACAATTGCGGTTTGATGGTTGGGTGACAGAATTACAAGACGACAAAAAACGGAAACAGTTACAAGAAGCAACAGGGCTAGATAACTTACTCTATACTCCCGATGCTGATTTCTCCTGCTTTGCTGATTTAGCCCTCACCAGCCCTAGTGATTATTATCGGGAAGGGGAAGGATCATTATTACAATTAGTGTTGACTCCAGGCGATCCCTTTATTAAAGAAACCAATAGCACGATCGCGCACCATGTCTTATCACAAGTTCACCAACTATTCCCCTCCTCTCGTGAACTAAACATGACCTGGTACAGTGTCGTCAAACTCGCTCAATCTCTATATCGTGAAGCGCCTGGCATGGATGTTTATCGCCCTGATCAAAAAACCCCTGTGACTAACTTCTTTCTTGCGGGGAGCTATACCCAACAGGATTACATTGACAGCATGGAAGGCGCAACCATTTCTGGAGAAAGAGCCGCCAAAGTCATTTTAAAGGAAAGTCGTAGGTTGGGTGAAACGACAGTGTAACCCAACACCAATCAGTGACCAAATAACCAATAACCAATAACCAATAACTAAAAATGTCTAACTGGCTAGAACATAGCGTCGAAATCGAAGTCAATGCTCCCATTGATCTAGTGTGGAGTTTATGGTCAGACTTAGAACAAATGCCAAAGTGGATGAAATGGATTGATTCAGTGGAAGTCTTGGCTGATGATCCTGATTTATCCCGTTGGAAACTTGCTACTGGTGGCTGGGAGTTTAGTTGGTTGTCGCGGATTACAAAATTAGTTCCTGAACAGATTATTCAATGGGAATCAGTGGATGGTTTACCGAATAAGGGAGCAGTTCGCTTTTATGATCGCAAAACCAGCAGTATTGTTCGTTTATCTGTAGCTTATTCCATTCCTGGAATTTTGGGACAGATTATGGATAGTTTATTTCTAGGACAAGCGGTAGAGTCCACTCTACAAGCCGATTTAGACCGATTTCGAGACTATATTGATCAAGTCTCATCTTCTCACCACTAGAAACCAAGCACTACGATGATAAATGTAAATAAATGTAAATCTAGATGAACATGACGAATAATTGGTCAGATACGACAACCCTTAGCACTCGTGTTCGTAATCTCTTAATTGCTCTCGGAGCGATCGCGATTAGCATCACGATTTTTCTGGGATTACAAACGGATACTCCTTCCTTATCCCTAGAAGCACAAGCGGAAGAAGCAACCTCTCTAGAAGTTGCTCTCAGAAGCGAAAAGCCGACTTTCCTAGAGTTTTATGCGAATTGGTGTACAAGTTGCCAGGCAATGGCGAAAGATATTGGGGAACTTAAACAAACCTATGGCGATCGCGTTAATTTTGTGATGCTTAATGTAGATAACGATAAATGGTTGCCCGAAATGTTGCAATACGATGTGAGTAGTATCCCCCATTTTGCCTTTCTCGATCAGGAAGGAAAGCCGATCGCATCGGTAATCGGAGAACAACCGCGATCGATCTTAGATCGCAATTTGCAAGCATTAGCTCAAAATGAGACCCTTCCTTATGAAAGTAAACAAGGCGCTCGATCGAGCTTAGAATCCGCAAAACCCACGCCATCAAGCAAATCCGAAGTTGAACCTCGCACCCATGGACGGTAATCAATCATCCGATCGGATGAGTTTTTGTGAGAACGCTTTACAAAACGCAATGTATTGTTTATATTAGTTACAGGTTGCAAAACGCAACCCAATCAAAAATTAACACTTGTCGTGTTCAAAGCAATCATAAAACTATGACAACCACTTTACAGCAACAACAAAGCCAGAATATCTGGGAACGCTTCTGCCAGTGGGTAACTAGCACCAACAACCGCCTTTATGTAGGCTGGTTCGGCGTGTTAATGATCCCTACCCTCTTAACCGCAACCACTTGCTTCATCATCGCGTTCGTCGCAGCACCTCCCGTTGACATCGACGGTATCCGTGAACCCGTAGCTGGTTCTTTACTCTACGGAAACAACATCATCTCTGGTGCAGTTGTTCCTTCCTCCAACGCCATTGGACTTCACTTCTATCCCATCTGGGAAGCAGCATCCTTAGACGAATGGCTCTACAACGGTGGCCCTTACCAGTTAATCGCATTCCACTTCTTAATCGGAATCTTCTGCTACCTCGGACGTGAGTGGGAACTTTCCTACCGTCTCGGAATGCGCCCCTGGATTTGTGTCGCGTTCTCCGCACCAGTAGCGGCAGCAACTGCAGTGTTCTTAATCTATCCCATCGGACAAGGTTCTTTCTCTGATGGAATGCCATTAGGAATCAGTGGTACATTCAACTTCATGTTCGTCTTCCAAGCGGAACACAACATCTTAATGCACCCCTTCCATATGCTCGGAGTAGCAGGTGTATTCGGCGGCGCCTTATTCTCCGCCATGCACGGTTCTCTCGTAACTTCCAGCTTAGTACGTGAGACAACTGAAAACGAAAGCCAAAACAACGGCTACAAATTCGGACAAGAAGAAGAAACCTACAACATCGTGGCAGCACACGGCTACTTCGGTCGCTTAATCTTCCAATATGCGAGCTTCAACAACAGCCGTAGCTTACACTTCTTCTTAGCCGCTTGGCCCGTCATCGGAATCTGGTTCACCGCATTAGGAATCAGCACCATGGCGTTTAACCTCAACGGATTCAACTTCAACCAGTCCGTAATTGACAGCCAAGGTCGCGTCATCAACACTTGGGCGGACGTATTAAACCGCGCTAACTTAGGATTCGAGGTAATGCACGAACGTAACGCGCACAACTTCCCCTTAGACTTAGCGGCTGGTGAATCCACCCCTGTAGCAATGCAAGCACCTGAAATCAACGGTTAATCTTTCACAGATAACTAACTGATTTCTAACCCTCTCCTTCGGGAGGGGGTTTTTTGTTTGACTCCACAGACGTGCGATCGCAATTTTAAAAAGTAGATGTTATATCTTGTAGGGTTTGCAAGGCAAACCCTACGGTCAATGAGCTACATTTAGATTGATGATATGTTCTCGCCATTGCTTGCTTTGCTGACGATCGGTTACAATTTCTAAAATTCGGATGCCTTGTTGCGGTAAGGGGTTTAATAAAGCCTCTAATTCTTGCCAAGTTTTAATTGTTATATATTCAATTCCATAAGTGTCACACAAGGCAGCAAAATTAATCGTTTGAGGAGTAGCAAAATAATCTTCAAATACATCGTCAAATTGAGAAATCGGTAACATTTCAAAAATGCCACCGCCGTTATTATTAACCAAAATAATGGTAAGATGACCGCGCAATTGTTGATGGATTAAAAAGCCGTTTGTATCATGGAGGAGTGCTAAATCTCCTGTTAGACAAACCGCACTTTTTCCCTGATGGGCAATTCCTAAAGCGGTGGAAAGTGTGCCATCAATGCCATTCGCACCGCGATTAAATAAGGGATAAATTCCTCGTGAGTTGGGTTGCCAAAACCATTCCACATCTCGCACTGCTAAACTATTGGCAATGAAGCAAGGCGTATTTTTAGGAAGGGTTTGTGAGAGTAACCAAGCAGTTTTCGGTTCGATGATTTCTCTCGTGTTGCTGAGTTTTCGATCGAGCTTTTCTCGTGTTTTCTGTTCTAAAGTTAACCATTGTTTTTGATAAGAAGAAAGGGGAACAACGGTGGGATTATCTTGACAAATTGCCGAAAATGTGGTATGCAGTGGCAAAGTCGATCGATGCAGGGGATCAAAATTGTCCCCTCCTGTGGTCAAAACCCAAGACGGAGGAGAAATCTCCTGTAACCAACTGCGAAGAATCTTGCTGGTGGGAAACGCACCGATTTGAATCACCATTTCTGGGATCAGGGTGTTTGCGATCGCTTCCTCCCGTAGAATAAAGTCATAGGTAGAAATCAGATTCGGGATTAAATGAGCGTGATTTCTAACAGGTGAGAGTCCTTCCGCTAAAACCACCCATCCCAAACAGTTGGCTAAATGCGCGATCGAGCGACAATATTCCTCAACCGCTAACGGTTGATCAACTCCTGCAATGATAATCCCTCGATCGCAACGTTTCCAAGTCTCCCAGGGAAGCACTTGTTCAATAAGCGGAGACTCTGGGGGAACTAAATGGGAGAAGAAGCCGTCAAAATCAGACAGCACTCGCTGAACGGAGTGTGGTGTGGGGGCCAGTGGATCACGAAACGGAATATTGAGATGAACCGCAGCTGGAAAGGGAAACCGCGATCGAGCAACTGCTTGCACGAGAGTTTGTCGTAAATAGCGCAACTGTTGCCTTTCCTCACTGGGAAGCCCTAACTCCGCATACCAACTGGGATAACTCCCATATAACTTTTGCTGATCAATGGTTTGTCCACTGTGACAATGACGCAACTCTGGCGGTCGATCGGCAGTTAAAACCAGCATCGGAACACCACTTTCCCTCGCCTCAATCACAGCAGGATAAAAATTCGCCCCCGCCGTTCCCGATGTACAAACTAACGCCACTGGGCTTCCCGTTATTTTCCCTTTCCCTAACGCAAAAAACGCGCCCGATCGTTCATCTAAAATGGGAATCGCCTCGATCTCAGGATGTCTCGCAAACGCAGTGGTGATTGGACCCGATCTCGAACCTGGACAAACCACCGCCGTTTTTATCCCCAGACGAGAAAGCGTTTCCACCAATACTGAACTCCATAGTGTATTAACATTCCGAAAATCAAGATTCATTTTTATACCGTATTTCTTTCCCGAAGCCAAGCGTGAGGAGGATTATATCAGGTTCAGAGTCATCGCTTATCATTATCTTTTGTGTTGGGTTTCGTTTCCTCCACCCATTGCAGTGACCAGTGACCAGTGATCAGTGAACAAATAACGAATAACGAATAACGAATAACGAATATTGTTGTTGGGTTTCGTTTCCTCCACCCAACCTACCTTCTTTCCCCCCCTTTCAAAGGGGGGTTAGGGGGGATTACCGCCAAAAGGTGTTAGGAGGAATAACAGAGAAAAACGATCGCGCCAGGACAAGACATAATATTAAAATTGTAGTCGTCGGATTTGCGCCGTTACTCACCTTAAAACTGGAAAAGTGCTTAAATCTCCTGTCTCCCCCATCGTTTCCGCCAACAAAGCCAGCTACAATCCTCACCTTACCTCAAAGTGGGTAGAAGTTTTGGTAGATTGTCCTGATATTGAAGGACTCTTAACCTATCGTCTCCCTTCTGATGTTTCTGTGCAACCTGGAGATGTTCTCAATGTTCCCCTCAGAAACCAAATCGTTGGCGGTATTGCCATTCGTCTGCGATCGTCTCTTCCCCCTGATCTCTCAGAAGACAAAATTAAAGAAGTGGAGACAGTAGTTAGCGAAAGTTTATTTCCCTCCCATTACTGGGAATTGTTGGAACAGATCGCCCAATATTACTGTACGCCCCTATTATCTGTAATCCGTACCGCTTTACCCCCTGGCTTGTTGGGAAAATCACAACTGCGGATTCGTCTAAAACCTGAAGCCATCCCAACTGGCGCAGAAACCTTTTGTTCTCCTGTGGCGGCGAGTGTTCTCAGGCGTTTACAGTCCCAAAAAATTGGGGAATACAGTGCGATTTATCTGCGAAATAAAATTAAAGGGGCGCAACGAGGAATTAATGAATTGATGCGACGGGGTTGGGTAGAAAGTTATTTACAACAGCCACAACCTTCTCGCCCAAAACAACAAAAAGCAGTGCTGTTGGTGGGAGATTCCCCAGACTTGACTTCCCGTCAACGAGAAGTTTTAGAGATGTTGCGTCGTCGTGGCGGTGAGTTATGGTTAACGGAACTACTACAGGCTTGTTCGACTACTTCTAGCACCGTTTCTGCTTTAGAAAAAAAAGGCTGTGTGGTGATTCAAGCCCAAGAAAGATTACGGTTTGCAGAAACTCCCACCCAAGAGGTCGATCGCGCGAAAGTTTTAAATAACGCTCAACAAAACGCATTAGACACCATTCTAGGCATAACGGGTTACAGCGAAGTCTTGTTACATGGTGTAACCGGATCAGGGAAAACAGAAGTTTATTTACAAGCGATCGCGCCCCGTTTAAACTCAGGAGAATCAGTATTGTTGCTTGTTCCTGAAATTGGACTCACTCCTCAACTGTGCGATCGCGCCCGCGCCCGTTTTGGGACACAAGTTTGTATCTATCACAGTGGACTCTCCACAGGGGAACGTTACGACACTTGGCGACAAATGCTCACAGGTGAACCGCAAGTCGTGATTGGCACTCGATCGGCAATTTTTGCCCCTCTTCCCCAACTGGGAATGATCATCTTAGATGAAGAACACGACAGCAGTTTTAAGCAAAATCAGCGTCTTCCCACCTATCACGCTCGTACTGTCGCCAAATGGCGATCGAAGCTGGAAAACTGTCCCTTAATTCTCGGATCAGCCACTCCCTCCCTAGAAAGCTGGGAAACCCAAACTCGTCCATCTCCCCAGAAAATTTATCTTTCCCTACCAGAGCGAGTTTATTCTCGTCCACTTCCTCCCGTTTCCATTGTTGACATGAGGAAAGAATTACAACAGGGAAACCGATCGATTTTCAGTCAACCCCTACAAACCGCGCTCCAACAGTTAAAAGCCACTAGGAAACAAGGAATACTGTTCATCCCTCGTCGTGGACATAGTACCTTTGTTTCTTGTCGCAGTTGTGGCTATGTCATCGAATGTCCTCATTGCGATGTGTCCTTGTCTTATCACTATACCCATGAAGGCGCAACTCAAACCCTGCGCTGTCATTACTGTAATCATACTCAAATGCAACCGCCACAATGTCCAGCTTGTGGTTCGCCCTATCTCAAGCATTTTGGCACAGGAACGCAACGAGTGAAACAAGCATTGGATCAAGAATTTCCCGAATTACGAGCATTACGGTTTGATAGTGATACCACTCGCACTAAAGGAGCGCATCGATCGCTTTTAAATCAATTTACCAATTACGAAGCAGACTTGTTAGTGGGAACACAAATGCTAACCAAAGGCTTAGATATTGCCGAAGTGACCCTAGTCGCAGTGGTTTCCGCCGATGGAGTGTTGCATCGATCGGATTATATGGCAGCAGAGCGAGCTTATTCCACCCTCGCACAAGTCGCAGGAAGAGCAGGAAGAGGAGATGATCCAGGGGTGGTCATCATCCAAACCTATTCCCCCGAACATCCCGTCATTGAAGCCCTACGAACCCATGACTATCAGCGTTTTGCTCAAGCCGAATTAGAGAATAGACAAGCCTATCATTATCCTCCTTACGGGAAACTCATCTTATTAAATTTAAGCGGTTTAGACGCTCTAGAAGTGCAACAAACAGCGACAATGTTAGCCGATGTTTGTCGAGAAATGACAGGAGAAAATCAAGCTGAAATTTTAGGCCCCGCTCCTGCAAGTATAATGCGAATTGCTCGTCGTTATCGCTGGCAAATTCTGTTAAAGTATCCACCGAGCGTGGGAGAAAATATATTAACTGAATTGATGGAATTATATGCTTTATGTCCGAAAGGAGTCAGTTTAAAAATTGACGTTGATCCCTTAGATATGGGGTAATCAGACGCTGATTATTTCGCCCCCTGACCCCCAAATTTGGGGGGATTAATTCGTAGGTTCGGTGACAACCCAACATCAATCAAGTATTTGTAGGTTGGGTGACAACCCAACATCAATCATTTTTCTGAAATCCCCCCTAGCCTCAGTAAGGGGAGAATCAGTGACAACCCAACATCAATCAATCATCAAATATAACCACAAATAAGGAACGAAAATGAATCCAATAGAAACCGCAACCAAAGAATCAATTTTAAGCGCATTAAATGATTTAATTGATGTCGTGGCGAGGCTTCGATCGCCCGACGGGGGATGTCCTTGGGACTTAGCACAAACCCAACAAACCCTAATCCCTTACATCATAGAAGAAGCCTATGAAGTTGCAGCTGCGATCCGTCGTGACAATCAAGAAGAAATTGTCGAAGAATTAGGAGACTATTTACTACAAGTGGTTTTACAATCCCAAATTGCTGCTGAATCTGGAGATTTTACCTTAGAAGAAGTAGCGCAAGGAATCACTGATAAATTAATTCGTCGTCATCCTCATGTTTTTGGAGATGTAGAAGTTAAAGACGCTTCCGAAGTGCGGAAAAATTGGGAAGAAATCAAAGCCAAAGAAAAGGGATATGATCCCAAACAAGTCGAGAAATTAAGTCAAAATTTAAAAAAATATACAGAAACTTTGCCTCCGCTTTATGCCAGTCTAAAAATTTCGCAAAAGGTGGCAAAACTGGGCTTTGAATGGAAAGATGAGCAAGGCGTTTGGGATAAATTTGAGGAAGAATTATCAGAGTTTAAAGCGTCTTTAAGCACTAATGATGTCGCCCATCAACAATCAGAATTAGGAGATATTTTATTTACGCTGGTGAATATTGCGCGTTGGTATGGTTTCGATCCTTCGGAAGCATTACAAGGAACAAATGAACGTTTTGTCCAACGTTTAAGTGTCATGGAAGATTTAGCAGAAAATTCTCTGAGTGAGTACTCTTTAGAGGAATTAGAGATGCTTTGGCAAACGGCAAAACAACGCCTGAAAGGATGATATTTTCTTGATTTACCAATCTGATCACTCACTAAAAATCACTAAAGATCATCAAAAATCACTAAAAATCACTAATTAATAAATCAGGGAAAATGAAAGATTAGGGATAAGAAATTATTATCCTTTTTTTATGTCATTTGTTATAAACTCTGTGCTAAACTACACGAGAAATTACCTTATACCATTTTTGAAAAGTCAACCCCCTATAATCCCCCCTAACCCCCCTTTGAAAGGGGGGAATAATGAGTTGGTATCTAGCGCCCGATGATTGGGGGGAATAATGAGTTGGTATGTAGCGCCCGATGAAAGGGGGGAATAATGAGTTGGTATCTAGCGCCCGATGAAAGGGGGGAATAATGAGTTGGTATCTAGCGCCCGATGAAAGGGGGGAATAATGAGTTGGTATCTAGCGCCAATTATTCACGCATGGTATTAGAAAACATAATTAAATTCATGGATGATATAGATGCAATTTCTTGGTCGTTAATTGTTCGAGAACTGCGACAGCGACTTAACCTTTCTCAAGAAAGATTAGCGCAACAACTGGGAGTTTCCTTTCAAACTGTTAATCGTTGGGAAACTGGAAAAGTAAATCCTTCTCCTATGGCAACTCAATTAATTAAGAAAACACTGATTGATTTAGGAAAAGATGGTCAAGACTTATTAGATCAATACTTGATTTTAATGGAAATGGGTGATAGTTATGCAGGTGGAACTAGAAGAAGTTTTGTTAAATAAGGGAGAGTTAAAACGTTGGGTAGAATTAGACTCTTTTCGTTATAATGCTCTCGTTTATTATGTGATTATTTTAAGTTTAATTGAAACGCCAGAAACAGAAAGAAAGGGAGAACTTAATGCGTCGATTCAAGCGTTTGGCGATCGCGATCTTAGTCCTTTTCTAGAAATTCTATTTAAGCTATTACTGTTTTTAGTAGAGTTATTAAAATTACAAGAGTTTCTAAAAAAAGAGGGAAAAACATCACGCTTGTTAACTTATTCACTGATGTAAAAAATCATAACCAAGTCATTTATCAGATTCAGGTTTTAGATGAACTCAGTTCAGTAGGAAATCAAGTGAGTTTAAACGATCGCGCCACCGTTTTAGAAGCACTCAAAATCACGAAACAAAACTTAATTCAGGCTTTGAAAACCGATCGCTTTGCCGTAGATTTAGCCTCAATGAGAAGTTTACACATTCAAGAACAGTCTAGCGAATATGGAAAATTATTAAATGAGGCTCTACAAATTGGAGTGAGTTTACAAGACGAACTAGAAGGAAAAATGTTTAAGGCTTCTTCTGAAAAAGATGTAAATTTAGATAACCTAGAGGATGAAAAAAGTGAGTAATGGGAATTATTTATATCGGCGATCGAGAGACTGGAAAAACAAACTTAGCAATGGAACTCGCCAACCCAGATCATCAATATGTCCAAGTTAATTCTCCCGACTATGAAGAACTAAAACGCTTACTTTACAGTGAAGAAAAAGGAGGAACAAGAGCCACTCCTAGCGAACAAGCCACCATTGAAAGAAATCTAGAAATCCAAGTCCAATTACCCACAGGAAATAAACAAGTAATGCTGGATTGGATCGATACCCCAGGGGAAATCTGGCGCAAAAGTTGGCAAGCAGACAACCCAACGGAATGGGAAAATTTTTTAGAAACCATTAAAGAAAGTCAAGGAGTTTTATTAATTATTCCGCCATACAGAGAACTATTAAAACCTGGGATTGATGTTCCTGAAGACAACTTTATCACTAAAGAACAGTGGTGTAATCGGTTTCGGCGCTGGCTAGACTTTTTCCGTTTAGACTGTCCAAATGCCAAACATTTACTGATTTGTCTCAGTATGGCTGACTTATTCTGTGACCCGAAACAAGAGGCAAAAAAACTCGCCTATCATCCCTATAACTCAAAACTAAATTGGCAACAACGAAACGAATATGTGTATAAAAAATACTTTCGACCAATTCAATCGGATATTAAAAAACTGAATCAAAGTATCTCAGGTTTATCAGTACGATGCTTTATTACCAGCATTTACAACCGAGAACTTTTAGAACTGCCTTGGATTTATTTAGGTAGCTTTTTAGCGGTGTAGAACAATGGGAAACATTTGTGTAATTGGACCAAGAAGGTCTGGAAAAACTACATATTTAGCAGCGTTAGCTTATTGGCCAGATAAAACCGAAACCAACCAAGTAGAAATTCAACCCTTAAATGATGAATCAAGAAATTTAGCTGATAAAGCGGAAAACATTATCCGACAAGGATCAACAGTAGAACCTACTCGTGTTGAAGAAGTGGGAAGCGTTGACGACTTACCTTATTATTCTTTCAACATTGAAGCAAAGTTATCGTTTTGGAGTAAAAAAGAATCCATCCAACTCAACGCCAGAGACTATCCTGGAGAGATTTTTGAAAAGATCGCTGAACCGAATTTAGCTGATTCCTTTCACGAAGAATTCATTGATGAATGTTTGATGAATGATGTGACAGGATGTCTGATTTTATTAACCGCTTGGGAAGGAAGCAACGATAACTTTTATGACCGCGTGATGGGGAAATTTTTGGAATTAATGGATATGCGCGATCGCGGCGACAATCTCAGACTCGCCATTGCACTAAGTAAATGTGAACGCGGCGAACTTTGGCCAGGACGCATTGATCCCGAAACCGAATTATTTAAACGTTATCTCCCCCGCATGACCAACACCTTACGAAAAAAAATGTCTCCCAAAAACCTACGTTTCTACGCCATTTCCACCTTTGGCGTATTAGCACGCAACGATCCACGACCGAACCGCATTGATGAAATTGGCTTGAACAGAAGGGCTTCCACACTGCGAGACGAACGCAACTGGAAACCCTATAACATGATTCCCCCTTTGTATTGGCTAAGTGGAGGAAAAGCATGAAATTTGCCCCCCAACCCCCCAATTTTGGGGGGCTTACAGAAGCTCATTTTTGCTAACTATTTGGAGTATTCCGTCTAACCATGATTAATTGGCTGAAGAGAAAAAACAATCCTCAAGGGGATCACAGTGAACCGAACTTTATTGATCAAGAAGCAACTCTGAGATTAGTTGGCGATCGAAAATCAGGAAAAACCGCTTATATGGCTTCTCTCGCTTATTGGCCCAACGCTGATCCGAAGAGTCCCGTACAAAATGTTAACCCAGTGGGAGACGAAGCCACGCAACTCATTAACCAGGCCCAAAACATTTTAGAACAAGGGTTGCAACTCGAACCCACACCCCTTGCTGCGTCAGCAGATGAAGTCAAAGACTACACCCTCAGCATCAGCTTAAAAGATCAGTTTTCTTGGAAAACTCCCACCGCCACTCTCAAAAATCAACTTCTCCAACTCAACATCAGTTGTAAAGACTATCCAGGGGAGTTTTTTAGCGACTTATTACAAAAAATAGGTGATCCGCTTTTAGATGATTACCTCGAAGACTGCTTACAAGCCACAGGGATTTTACTCTTACTCGATGGAACAGCCCACAAAAAAGATAGCCAATACGCGATGGGGATTGATCAGTTTTTAACCCAACTGGATCAAACCGACATCGGCGGAATCCAACGGCGAGTTGCAATGGTGATTAATAAATGTGAGCAATCAGAACTATGGATTAATCGCTATAAACCCAGAGATTTAGCCAGTAAGCGGTTTCCCAATGTGTATCGAAAATTAGAAAGCTGGTCACGAATGGGAGGAGGTCAAGTGGATTGTTTCACAACGTCCGCCTTTGGAATGTTGGGGAGTCGTTATCCCGAACCCAATGCTAAAAAAATCGAGCGCGATCGCGGCGGCACTCGTTCCATCATCAAAAAACCCAAGCAGTGGCGACCATTCGGCTTAGTTGCACCGATTTACTGGTTATGTACTGGAGTCCGTCATAAAGAACTAGATCAGGGGTAAACCAATGACCACAGCAAAAGTTATCACCATCCACGAATTTAGCACAGGCATCCAAGCCCAGCGCACCGAAGACGGAAACTGGGTGTCTCAAGGATTCACGGGAAAATATATGAACACCACCCTTGATCCGATTCCGTCGATCGTTCGTAAAGCCATTAGTAACCGCCTTTTTGCCGTTGCAGAAGGAAAATCAAGAAACGAACCCGCTTTAATTGGTCGTGAAATCACAGAAAATAATCAAACTTGGTCAGTAATTGCAGTGGTGAGCAAGGGAATTGATGATGGTGGGCGCAGTGCTTCCATGTACCGCTACTTTCTCAGCAAAGGGAAAAACCAGTTAACTCCCATCTTGCGTTGGCTATTCACCGTTAAAAAAGACTATGTATTTAATCCCTTTGACTATCAAGAAATTGGTCAACCTCACTACGTCGATCGAAACAAAAATAGTCCTCCTCTAGATAAAACAGACCACCTCATTGAACTAGCCGCAAGAGAAGCACCGATTATTATTGCTAGTGATGATCAAACAATTAAACCCCTAATTCTCAACAGTTTAGCCGCGAAAAAAGCCGAAGAAAATGGTTATCCGATCGCGTGGGCTTATCAAGTCGAAGCCCTAGAAAAACCGCGCAGTTTCCAAGTCATTTATCCCGCCAGCGCTAAAGCCGAACAAATCCTGCGTAATAGTTTAGCTAGTAACCCCAATGCCCCTGTTTTTATTGCCAACGAGCAAGACATAAACACAGCCATTAAAACCATTTTCAGGAAAGGAAAGATTGAACTAGAGCAACTTTTGACCCTAGAAAGAGCCTTACAAAACCCACAGATTACAGAAGAGTATTGGCAAGGTTTATTTAATGGACAAGGAGCAGATCAAGCCCTTAAAAGTGGCATTTATAGCGCCCAAATGGTCAGATTGCTTGCGCTTCAAGCTGCTATTTTACCAGCCACCCTTCCGAAAGTTTTAGGATGGCTGGAGAAGCGGGAGAAAAACGAAGAAGAAAAGAAACTTTTTATCGACTTTCAAAAGCAAGTTCGCAAAATTTTAGCAAGAACTAATCCTGAATCTGAATTTTTAGCCTTAAAGCAACAGGTTATAGAAGGAGTAAGGTTGCTGATTCCTTCTGTTATCAAACAACCTAATTTATTAAAGCCTACCGTTTCTCTTCTAAAACCACAAAATGGTTTATGGGGACATTTCTATCATTATCACGTAAAACAAGAGATCGATCGAGACTTAACCACAGCACCTCAAATTCGGGGCTATCAACCCAACGCAGTTTTCACCTTATCAGCAGAACCACTGTGGGAAGAACTCTTTCAAAATATTAAATCAACCTGGGAACGTAACCGAGTTTCCCCAAAAGAGGAATATTTACCCCTCGCCGAATTTTTTGAACAAGTTTCTTATTATCCAGCATCAGCCTTGTTTTATCACATTGCTTGGGGAGAAGTACCAAGAGAAGTTTTTGATGCTTGTTCAGGGCGTGGAAACCATTCCCGAAAGCAAATTTATGGCGTTTGGGTAGAAAGACACTTTACTTTATTAGAACTAATATTGAATCAAATTGTAGAAATAGGAGGCTCGATTGTGCCAGTTTATATGTTTGCACCATTGCTCATTTTAAGTTTGCTTGTAGGAGGAATAGCTTTGCCAAGAGCTTTCAACATTAATTTATTTTCTCCTAATAAGAGTGATCTAAAAGAAGTTAAAAAGCAGTTAGAGCAGTTAACAGAAGAGAATCGAAATTTGGAGCAAAGAGAAAAAAAACTAGAAACACAACTAGGACAAATTAAGTTTCAAGAAGACTTAAATAAAGCAGTAGCAAAATTTGATAGTCAAACTAGAAAATCAATTCAAGAACTGCTTCAAGAAATTCCTGAAACATCTGGCAAGTCAGAGACGGATAAAATTATCTTTTTAAGAAAAAATATTTTTAATAATGATCAACTTCAAGCCAAGGCTATTTTAGAAGATAATCCCCAAAGACAATGGAAAGAAGAATGGGTGAGAGCAGTTTATCAATATCAACAAAACAATAATCTTCCCACAGATGGAATTATTACATTTTTTGAGGATTATAGAAAGCAAAATGGAACTACAATTTATGCTCTCTATCAGGATATAAAAAATTCTAGTAAGGTTCCAGGGGGATGACATCAGCAAATGCTGTAGATAAACCCTGTAGGTTGGGTGAAACGAAGTGAAACCCAACATCACACCACCCATTTCTAAATGTTGGGTTTTGTGCCTTAACTCAATCTACTCACTCGTGTTGATTATACAAACTAATGAAAATTCAGGAACAAATTATTCGATTTCAAAATGTTGGGTTTCGTGCCTCCACCCAACCTACGATTATGAGGAATACTACTACCGATTTCAAAATGTTGGGTTTCGTGCCTCCACCCAACCTACGATTATGAGGAATACAAAATAAAATGAGAATCTATCTTTATTTACTCGCTGGAATTACCTCTCCCCTGATTGGCTGGAACATCGCTCAATTTATCCTCACCGATGCAGGATTTTTAACCCAGTTTCCTGAATTGGTTTTATTTCCCTGTGTTGCCATTTCTCTTGCTATTGGCATGGTGACAAACGAAACCTTCATCGGAAGTCCCACTAAACTTAAATTAGGGTTTAGGCGACTGAAAATTCCCATCCTCATCGCGATCGGTCTAGGATTAATTTTAGGCTTAATTGCTGCGGGAATTTCTCAAATCTTCTTTTTACCCCAAATTACCCTTCCCACTGCCATTACTCGCTCGATCGGTTGGCTATTAATTGGCATTCCTGTAGGGTTGGCTGAGGGTTTAACCTGGTATTGGCAAAGTTTAGAAGCAGGTGATCCCAAACGGTTTCGCCAGCGTTTATTAACCAGTTTTCTAACCGCCGCGATCGCGAGTTTATTAGCAGCTTTGATCTTTGAATATCTCCGTAATTCTTTTGAAACAATTCCGATCTGGTTTCGCCAAATTGAAGATATTTTAGGCTTTTGTTTACTAGGTTTTCTTCTTGGTTTAGGGTTTAGTCTTACAAATTCTCCCAGCTATATGGTCGCCTTAAGAGCAGGTTCAGGATTTGAATATACCAATAGCCTTTTTGACGAAGAATTAATGGACTTACAAATTGATGAAACAGACACAGAAAAAACCGATATTATTCCCGCCTTAAATGGAAAACCTCGAATCAATACATCGCGCCTCAAATTTGTCAGTGATAGCGAATTACAAGACATTGAAGAAGGCTTATCGATTCAACTCCCCCCCAGAGGAAAAGTCATCTTTGGAACACAAGAAGACGCTGATATTTACATTCCGAACTTACCCCTATTTACCGCAGAATTAGAACTCAAACCACGAGAAACTTTACTAAAAGTTAATCCCCAATATAAGAAACAAATAGAAATTAATGGCGAACGCCTTGGCTCAAAACAAACCATTTCCCTAAAACATAACGATCTGATTACTTTTTACCCCAAAAAACAGGAGGATGAAGATGAAGAAAAAATGTACCGCTTTGTTTACTACAATCGCTTCTTGGATCCCCAGGCTTAGTTTTTCCCTAGCATTAGTCACCGTTATTGATGCGCCCAGTTTTGCTCAAGTGCGAGAAATTCAAGAAGTAGAAATTCTTGGACAACCGCAAGTGAAAGAAGATGAAGTTACGGTACGAGTCAAACTACAAGGGAAAGAGAATAAACCCGTTGTTCCTCTAACCCCTGATGATTTTACTCTCCGTGCCAGAAAACAATTATCGGCTCAAGAATGGTCAGACTGGAATAACTTAGAAAAAGAAGAATATTGGCAAACTTGGAAAAGCCCCGATGAAGCCGTACAAGTTCCCGTCTGGATGATTTTTCTCCTAGATTTTAGCGGCAGCATGAACCGAGAAGATCGTCGAGGCGTAGAAAAATTTACTGGTGCAATTAACGCTATTCGCAGTTTTAATGAATTTGCTTCTGAAAATTTAGAAGGAAATATTCAAATCTCTGTTGTTCCCTTCGGAATTGGCGGCAACAATTGTCCCATTCAACCTATTGATGATGAACAACTCGATCGATTTTTACCCGTTGGTGATTTTAAACTCACAAATTACTTAGACAACTTAGAAAAGCGTTCTCCCTGCGCGGCGACAGATATTTATAGTCCCTTAAAAAAAGCCATTCGTTTCTTTAGTAATCCCTATGATCAGCGCTTTTCTCCAAATCAAACCGAACTTTCTCAAGAGAACTTTCAAACAGAAATAACTGAACCTCAACCGCAACTCGCCATTATTCTGCTTTCTGATGGTTATCATAACGCAGGGAATGACCAACAAAATATGGATGAGGTAAAACAGTTACTCAATGAAAATAGCAACATTATCATCCATACTCTAGGCTATGGTTTAACCCCACAACAACTCGGAGAAAAGTATAAATTAGGAAGAGAAGCAAATCGCGCGGATATTAATAGAAAAATTGTCCAAGAGGGAGAGTTTGTTGATAAAAACTTATTAGATAGTCTCGCCGAAATAACAGGTGGAATTAGTTCATTTTCTGCTGATGCCGATGTAATCGCGCAACAACTTCCTCTCTTTTTAAAAGCCCTTCTTGGAGAATATGAAATCACCTACACTGATCCCAGTGGGGAAAGGGGTTCAACCCATGAAATCCAAGTTGGAATTACCTCTCCTAAAACCGAAAAAATGATTTATTCTCAACCGAAACGCTATCGAATTACTGTCTTTGGGCGTTCTCTTCCTTTATCAACCAGACTGATTATTTTATCTCTCACCTTACTAACATTAGGCGTTGGTGGCGTGCTTCCCTTTTACTTCTGGGGAAAATGGTTGCAGAAAAGTGAGAATTAACAATGCTCAAAGTAATTATCTTTTTCTTAACTTCCCTCCTTCTAATTAGCTGTAATTCTTCAGGAGAAAATCAATCTGTTCAATTACCAAACGAACAAAATCAACCCATGAATAAACCTAAAAAATGCCCAAAACAGCCAAATATTGCACTGCAATCTAAAAATGTTATACTTCTTGATTTTGATAAAAAAACTATTACCAAATCAGGAACAGTAAGCAACTCTCAAATGATTGGCTATCAATTCACCGCCGAAACAGGTCAAACCTTGAATTATGAAACAGACAATGAGTTGTGTATTTGGATTTATGACCCCAATCAAAGTTTAGTTAAACCAGCAAAACTTTCTACAAGTGGTGAATACATTATGCAAATTTCCACCATTAATTCTTCTGAAAATTTTCAGATCGAACTCGCTTTAACCTCACCTCCCAAACCTCAGTATAGTCTTGCTGATTTTCCGAAATCATCTTGTGGTGATTCTTTACCTCTGAAGGAAGATGATTATCCAGTTACTTTTTATGCGGTAGATATTTCTTATAGCAACGCTAACTTAGAAAAAGCAAGAAATATCTTTTGTCAAGATGCGTTTATGAAAACTATTGAAGGAGAACGCCTGATCCAAATTGCTTCTTTTAGAAGTGTACAAAGGTCGGAAAATTTTGCAAACTTTATCAGTCGAGAAATTGAAAATGTCAAAGTCAGAACAGACTCAAAAACAATTGTTACCAAAGAGAGGTTTAAAAATGTACAATAAACTTTTATCTAATCAATTACTCATCTTTCTCTTTAGCTGTAGCTTTCTTTTTAGTTGCACTAACCCTCCAACTGAAGAAAGTAACACTGAGGAAACACAACAAGAAACCAATTCTGAAACCGTACAAGTAGATGAAACAAAAGAAAGCGATCGAGGCTGTCCAGAAAAACCAGGAAAACTTGAGGCGAGTAATGTTGAAAAAGTCAGTTTAGACGGTAATGAGACAACAGTATCAGGTCAACTCACAGCCGATGAAGCATTAGGTTACGCTTTTGAGGGAAAAGAAGAACAAAAGTTAAGTTATAGCAGCGATGATGAGTTTTGTATGTGGGTTTTAACACCTGATAATGATGTCCTTGAAGGCTTAGAACTACCAAAAGATGGTTCATACGTTGTTCAAATTGCTATTCCGAAAGGGGCGAAAACATTTGAACTAGCTATAAGTTTAGAGCAACAGCAGTCGTCTTATTCACTTAAGGCTTCTTCTATAAGTCCAGAGCAATCAGAATATTCTAAACCCCATAACGATGTCTCTAGTTTAATATCTGAGCCTAGTGATATTTATAATTCAATCATAGATCAATTAGCTGATCAGATTTTTTATGAAAGACATCCTGAATTTGATGGAAGAAAGATTCAACCTCATGAAACTGCTTTTATCCAAGAATGGAAACAAATTCGCAATTGCGAAGCGATCGTAGATTATAAATTTTATGATAGATATCCTGAACTAAGAGGGAAAAAGATTCAGCCTGGACAAACTCGATTAGCTCAAGAATGGCTGAGTATTAAGCGTCGTGTCAGTGGATGTAATTAACTAAAAGTTGTATATTTATTTTAATATTATGTATTTAAAATTAACTACCACTATCTTTGGGATTGTAATCAGTCTTGTTACAAGTAGCTATTTTCTTAATAGCTTTTATTCTAAGTTCTTTATAGAAAATTTTTCTAAAACAAAACACATTAATTTATATACTCCTGAGCCTCAAAATTCTCACAATCAACTTCAAGAGAATGAAGAAAATAAATCATCTGTAAATCATCAAATAAATTCTGTTATTAAACCAGAAGATAAAATACGTTTTGAACAGATTATTCAATATAGTAAAACTAATAATTTAAAGAAAAAACCAGTAGGGGAAGTTATGAGTGCAATCGCGCAACAGTTTTTAGGAACTCCCTATCAAGTTAACTTATTAGATCAGAGTGACCAAGAGCGTCTTATTATTTCTTTAACACAATTTGACTGTTTTCTTTTTATAGAGACTGTACTGGCTTTAACGCGAGGAATTAAACAGGAAGATCAGCATTTTAATCATTTCCAAGAAAGAGTAATGGAACAGCGTTATAGAGACGGTGAAATGAATGGTTATTGCAGTCGCTTACACTATTTCTCAGAATGGATTAGAGATAATGAAAAGAAAAAAACAATTATTGATATTACCTCTAAACTAGGAGGAATTGTTATGAATAAAAACC
Source organism: Dactylococcopsis salina PCC 8305 (assembly GCF_000317615.1). Taxonomy (GTDB): domain Bacteria; phylum Cyanobacteriota; class Cyanobacteriia; order Cyanobacteriales; family Rubidibacteraceae; genus Halothece; species Halothece salina. The sequence goes on from NC_019780.1 coordinate 1,338,335, forward strand.
TCAATTTTATGAGCAAAAATCGTCACTTATATCCTCGTTTAATTAATAGTGATAAAAATTATCAATGTATTCAGAATATGGAAAATAATCTCAAATATATGAAAATTCATTACCTTCCTACAAGTCAAATTAGAAGTATTGAGCATTTACTAAAGCCTGGTGATATTATTGGTGTGGCGACTGAGATTAAAGGATTAGATGTATCTCATACAGGATTGATTACTAAAGTTTCTCAGGAGAAGGTAAGTTTAATTCATGCGTCTCCTTCTGGTGAAGTTACTATTGCATCTGATTTAGCTAGATATGTTAGCAATGTTCCTTCTGCTCAGGGAATTTTAGTTGCTAGACCTCTCATACAAAAATCGAATATGCACAATTTAGAACAGACTCAAAAGTAAAACAATCATTACTAAGGAGATTTTTAAAATGCTAAATAAAATTCTATTACTTCTATTTACCTGTAGCTTGTTCTTTGGTTGTGACAATGTTACGACTCAAGAAAATAATAACCGTCAACAAAATGCAAATTCTGAAACTGTACAAGTGGATGAAACAAAAGAAAGCGATCGAGGCTGTCCAGAAAAACCAGGAAAACTTGAGGCGAGTAATGTTGAAAAAGTCAGTTTAGACGGTAATGAGACAACAGTATCAGGTCAACTCACAGCCGATGAAGCATTAGGTTACGCTTTTGAGGGAAAAGAAGAACAAAAGTTAAGTTATAGCACCGATGATGAGTTTTGTATGTGGGTTTTAACACCTAATAATGATGTCCTTGAAGGCTTAGAACTCCCGACAGATGGTTCATATATTGTTCAAATTGCTATTCCGAAAGGGGCGAAAACATTTGAACTAGCGATGGAATTAAGAAATCCAGAATCCGCCGTTAGTTCTAATAATAGAAGTCAGAACAATAGCGTAGATTTTAGCAATATTCAAACCAATAACAATGTTAATTCTTCCTCGACATCATCAAGCAATGCTCCTTCCCTGAACCCTCAAGAAGCTGTTAATTTAATCCAAAATTGGCAACGAGCAAAACGGCAAATTTTTGCGCCTCCCTATAATAAGAATTTAGGCGCGGAATTTTTAACAGGTCAAGCATACAGAAGTAAACTTCGCAAGCTAGATGGTTCAGGAAGTTCTGTTGATTGGTTGGAAAATAACGGAGCTTATTATACTTATCGCTCACAAGAAGTTGATGAAGTTACTAGCTTTAATAATTCAGGTAATTCTGCTGTTATCAATGTAGTTATAAGCGAAGAAAGAACATTATGTATTAATAATAGACCGAGTAAAGATGATAATACCATTTCTGATAAAAGATTAGTTCGTTACGATTTACGATACAGTGACGGAGGCTGGAAAATATCAAATCAAAATACCGAAAAAGTTATTGACCAAGGTAATAATCCTAATATTTCTTGTAGAGTTATTCCCTAATTGTAAAAGTGGTAAATTTGGAATCAATCATGGGTAATTTATTTCGACGATTAAGACGAACTGCTAGTAAACCTTTATTGTTTGGTTTATATGGCGCATTAGGCTGTTTAATTGCTGCGCTTTTATTGGGAGAAACCCTATTAGCATTAACCAAACTTCCGCCTTCTAAAGAAAAGATTCCGCAAGCGGTTGCACTATTAATTGATACCTCTGGAAGTATGGATAGGGGAAAAACACGAGAGGTGAAACAAGCGGCGAAAAAGTTTGTGCAACGCCAAACTTCTGAAAATAATGAATTTGCTGTGATTGGTTTTGGTAGTAATACCCAAATTGGCACATCTTTAAGCCAAAACTTCAACGAAATTGAACAAGCAATTACTAATCTTGCAGACGGTGGCGGAACTGCAATGGGATTAGGAATTAAGGCGGCTATGGAAGAATTACAGTCCACTTCTTTGGCTAAAAATATCTTATTATTTACCGATGGCGCGCCTGATTCTGCTAGAGATACTCTAGAAGCTACTCAACAAATTAAGGGGCAAAATATTAATTTAATTGCGGTTGCCACTGGGGATGCTGATGTTGATTTTCTGACGCAACTAACAGAAGATGAGAGTTTAGTATTTTATGCCAGTTCAGGTAACTTTGACGAAGCCTTTCAAGCAGCAGAAAAGATTATTTACAGTGATCAATTAGTAGAATCAAGTCCTTCTGGTGACTATGGTTTAGTGTATTCTGCTTTGCGGATTGGAAGCTGGACAAGTCTGCTGGCTTTGGGAACAACTTTGGCTTTAATTATTGGACAAAATCACTATTTAAGACGACGTTTGTTAACCTCTAAACAGGCTTTCTTGGGAATTATCGGATCAATTACGGCGGGATTAATTGCAGGGGGAATCGGTCAATTAATTTATACACCTCTGGCGGAAATTCCTACGATTAATTTAATCGCCAGACTTAGCGGTTGGACAATTTTAGGAATGTTACTCGCTGGAGGAATGTCGTTTTTTGTTCCTAATTTACGGCGCGATCGCGCTCTTTTGGGCGGTGCAATTGGCGGGATTTTAGGGTCACTTGGATTTATCGCAACCGCTAGTGTCACAGATGATGTAATGGGGCGTTTAGTCGGTGCGATTTTAATCGGATTTTTTATTGGTTTAATGGTCGCACTAATTGAACAGTTAAGCCGAAACGCATGGTTAATTGTGCGTTGGACTCCTAATGAAAACACACAAATTTCTTTAGGAAAAGAACCGATTACTCTCGGTTGTGCAGACTCGGATCATTTATACCTCAGAAAAGATCAAGGCTACATTCCAAAAACCGCAAAAATCTTTACCGAAAATAACACAGTAGTAATGGAATATAACCCAGACTATGGAGAACAAAAAGGCATGAAAAAACTCAGACATGAATTAAAAGACGGTGATAAACGTAAACTTGGCGGTATCACCTTAGAAGTTAAAACAGACATTTCCCCCCTTTCAAAGGGGGGTTAGGGGGGATAAAAATCTTAGACATTTCATATTAGGAGAAAAAATGACAGCTATTTTAACAAGCATCAAAGAAAACTCTGCTCAAGCCCTCCAATTTGGCGGGTGGGGTGCATTGGGAGGCGCGATCGGCAGTTTATTAGCAGAATTAATCAGTTGGGATAATTCTACATCTTTTGTAGAAATTATTATTTCAGTTGGGATCAGGTTTGGCGTGATTGGTGGCTTGATTTCAATCTTCCTTTTAATGGGATATTCCAGTTACTTAAAACGCGGTTGGCGAATTGGAGAATCTATAAAAAAAGGGATTTTACCAGGAGTTTTAGCAGGATTTATCGCCGGCGCGATCGCGCAATCAACCTATACAATTATCGGACCCACTGAACTCTTAAGAGTCATCTGTTGGGGAATTGCTGGTGGTTTATTAGGATTAGGTTTAAGTTTTCGTATTCCTAACTTAGGAAAAATTAGAGGATTAGGAGGCGGTGGAATCGGTGGAATCATTGGCGGAATTTTATTTATCTTCATCAGTTTTTTGCTAGGAGAAGTCATAGGAAGATTATTAGGAATCAGCGCGATCGGGTTTTTAATCGGTTTAATGATCATCTTAGTAGAAGCAGCCTTCCGAGAGGCTTGGTTAGTCGTTAAATGGAGTGCCAATGAACAAAAAACCTTATCTCTAGGAAGTGAACCCATCCTTTTAGGTTGTGCTGATAATGCACATATTTACCTGCGACAAGATCAAGGCTATACCCCAATTACTGCCAAAGTTTATCTTGATCAAAACCAAATATTTATGCAATATAACTCAGACTATGGAGAAAAAAAAGGCATGAAAAAACTAATCCATAAACTCCAAAACGGAGACAAACGAAAATTGGGTAGTGTTTCCTTAGAAGTGAAAAGAACAAAGGATTAATTATGGTACAGTATGCCCTCATCTTAAAACTCCCTGAAACTCAGCAAGAATACCGCTATACTCTTGATCTCACCCGCACTCAAGAAAACAAACCTGAGCAAATATTTACAGATGAAATCAAAGAAAGAATGAAAACTTTTTTTGAGAAACAAACTCAATGTGAAGTTAATCAGGTAAACTTGAAAAAGATGATTACTCGTTGGCAAGAAGATATAGCAGAAGGTTATAAAACCACACAAATTAATCTTAACTTACCTTCAATATTTATCTCTAGCTTAAAACAACTGCAAGACGAAGGAAATCAAGAAGTTCCGCACCTTCTTCCACCTGATTTAACGGATATTGAACCCAAAGGTGGTGCTTTCCCCGACTTGATTTTTAGTTAAACTTTCCCATACGGAGACAATAATTATGCTTAACGTATCCATTACCCCCCATCGAGAATTTTTACCCAGTGAACAAGAGAATCAAAAACTGTTCACAATGCTCAAATTACGACCTACTCAAGAAGTCGCAAAAAGTCGTCCTTCTACCTCATTTGTTTTTGTTATTGATACAAGTGGATCAATGCGAGAAATTGTAGAAGGAGAAACCAAAGCAACAGGAGAAATTGCAGAAATTGACGGTCAACGCTATAACGTTGTTACTGGCGGAAAAACCAAAATTGACATTGTAATTGACTCCTTAAAATCACTCATTCATTCTGGAAAATTAGGAAGCCGCGATCGCGTTTCCATTGTTCAATTTGACGACCAAGCCTCCACTATCATAGAATTGACACCAGCCACAGAAACTCAACAATTAGAACAAGCCATTGATCAATTAAAAGACTATTCTGGTGGCACAAGAATGGGGTTAGGTTTACGCCGCGCCTTTGAACAAGTTTCTAACCAAGAAATGACCAGTCGGCGGGTTTTAATTTTCACCGATGGTGCTACTTTTGATGAAGATCAATGTGAAAAAATTGCCCCTGAATTGAGCGAATATAACATTCCCATTACCGCTTTAGCAGTAGGAGAAGAATACAACGAAAACTTGTTAACCAAACTCAGTGATACAACAGCAGGAAGTTTATTTCATGTCGTAGCAGGAACAGGAATTGGCACTCAGATTGCAATTAGTAATCTTCCTCAAACTATTCTCGAAGAATACACTCGCGCCCAAGAAGATGTTATCAATAACTTAGCCCTAACAATTAAAACCGTAAAAGGGGTAAAATTGACTCGCCTAGTTCGTGCTTATCTCACTCCTGCTGAATTTACTCTCGATGATGACCCCTATCATATTGGTAATGCTTCTGCTAATGATGAGACAATTTTTATTCTAGAATTTACCATTCAATCTCGTCCCGCTTCCCGTGTTCGTATCGCACAATTAGGCTTAACCTATGATGTTCCTGGGAAAAACTATCGCGGTGAACTTCCACCACAAAACTTAGTGGTGCAATTTGTTGCTGGTTCTAATGTTGCAACACCAGTGGATCAAGAAGTGATGCACTATATGCAACAATGCAATATTTCCGATATGGTAAAACGGGCAACACAACTCGCAGAAAATGATCCTGATAAAGCCGAAGAAATGATTGAAAAAGCCCGTCGCATGACTGTAAAAATGGGCAATCAAGAACTAACAGAATCTCTCAGTGGGGCGCAAGATGAACTACGAAAAACGCGGAAAATTTCTGCAGGAACTCGCAAAACCGTAAAGATGGGGGCGAAAGGAAAAACCGTAAAAATGAACACCGATGATGTCAATGGTGACTTAACAGAAGACAAAATTCGTGACCTTACTGGAACTTAGCCCCCCATAATCCCCCCTAACCCCCCTTTGAAAGGGGGGAATGAAACAGATTTGAAAGGGGGGAATGAAACAGATACTAATAACAAAAAAGGAGAAAATAATCATGACAATTACTTGTGATGCTTGCGGTTACGATAACGTAGAAGGAACAGAATTTTGTGAAGCCTGTGGTTCTGAATTAACTGTGGCTACCCCTGAACCGACTCCCACACCTGAACCCGCTTCAGAGGACGATCGCAGTAGTTCCATTCGCGATCGCCTACACGGAAAATCTGAACCCGAACCAACACCCGAACCAGAAACCACTCCCTCTCAACCTCAACCCACCCCCACACCCACTCCCGTTAACGCTGCGGTGAAATTGGTGTCGAAAGTACCTAACGCACCCATTCCCGAATTTTCCCTAGAAGAAGAAAGTGTGGTCATTGGTATTTTTGATCCAGACTCAGGTCCAGTTGAAATTGATTTAGAACAGTTTCCTGGTAGTGATACCGTTTCTCGTCAACACGGGGAAATTTATCAAGAAAATGGGGTTTGGAAAATACAGGATTTAGGGTCAACTAATGGCATTTTTCTAAAACCATCCGGTCAACGACGATTTAGCGCCAGAATTACACAACCCGAAACCTTAAATATTGGCGACGAAATCGCGATCGCGAAGATTCGTTTTGTTTTTCAATCTGTTTAAAAAGTAGTAGGGTGGGCACCGCCCACCAAATTTATAGAGTCGCTTTAAAAAATCAAATGGATGTCCAAATCGCGAAAAATCAAGAAGTAATTATTAACGAATTTTCCCTGATTCCAATGTCCTACCTTGGTCAACTTGCAACAGGGGTTGATTACTTTGAAATCCAACTCAAAACACCCGAAAGCGAAGAAAATTCAGAACAAAAAGCCTTACTTCGCATTGGTTCAACCGAAGGCGCGATCGAGCGAGAACTAAGCATCAGACAAACCATTGGTGATTATAAACTCATTGGAGAACTCATCACTCACACCACAGAAGAATCAGTCATCATTGATCTTCAATCCTTCCAAAAATCTTTTTGTAGAATCAACTTAACCAAACAATTACCAAATGAAACAGAAACCCAATCTGAAAATGACGACTTAGAAGAAGAATATTACGAAGAAAAACCCCTCACCGAAGACTTATCGCCCAAGAAACATTTAGTCATCTCTCATCTCCCCACCGAAGAAAATAGTTTAGAATTTTGGCTACAACAAGAACATACTTTAGAAACCTCCCTCGCCTTAGCCAGTCAAATTTGCCAATGTTCTCGTTATCTCTACCAGCAAGGATGGTGTTTAGTGGATATTTCTCCTCAATTTATTCAACTGGGAACACCGATTCAAATCTTTGATTTAACTCACATTTATCCTGTCGAAGAAACCTTATCAATTGGAATTTTAGGAAACTATAGCGCCCCAGAACTTTCTTATGGGAATTATCCCATTAAGCCGTTAATGAGTAGTTACATGGTAGCTTCCTTTCTTTATCATTGTATTTACTATCAACCTGCTACTATTGATGAGTTCAAATCTTTAGAAAATTCTCCTTTTCCTCAACTGTATCAACTGCTAAAAATTGGTTTATCCCTGATTCCCGAAGATCGTTTTTCTCTCGATCAATTCCTCAACTTACTGGTGCAAACTCGTCAACAGTTACGATTAAAAAAACATCAATGGTCTGTTGCTAGTTTCTCTACAGTTGGACTTTCTACCAGTCGTTTAACTAATGAAGATAACTATGGTTTTAGACAGTATAAACTAGGAATAGAAAAAACAGTGATGTTAGCAGTGGTTGCTGATGGAATGGGAGGAACAGCCAAAGGAGAAATTGCAAGTCAAGTAACAGTAGAAACAATTATTAATGAACCCATACCGCCCGACTTAAACTCTCTTGAAAATTGGCAAAATTGGCTTAACCAATTAGTTGAAAAAGCCAATGGTGAAATTATGAAACAAACCAAAGACGGCGGAACAACTTGTAGTGTAGTCTGCATTAATAATAACCAATTAATGATTGCTCATGTGGGAGATAGTCGCATCTGGCTACAAAGAAATGGTTATGTTTGTCAGTTAAGCGAAGATCATTCAATGGTTGCTATGCTGTTAGCAAGTGGTCAAATTAGTTATGAAGAAACCTTTGATTATCCTGAACGTGGGGTGTTAACTCGTTCTCTGGGTTCAAAAGCTCATTTAAGTCCAGGCTATGTTCAAAATTTACAACGATTTGAAGAAAATTATTCCGTTTCTCTTGAAGATGGCGACATCATTTTCCTCTGTTCTGATGGCGTTTGGGATTTAGTTTCTGCTGCAGAAATCGCCGAAAAAATTGAGCAAGGAATCCCTTTACAGTCTAGTGTTGATCAGGTCAGGGAATTAATCTTACAGCGAGGCGCGAACGACAATGCTACCTTGTTAGCCCTTCAATTTCACTCTCACCCAATTAACTACTGTTGATGAGACTTAATCTTAGGAGGTCAAAATGCTACAAACACCCACCACTCCCGAAACAGAAACCCTATTAATGGCACTACCGAACTCGATCGCGCTACAAGTGACCCCAGAACAGTTTACCACCTTAGCGGCTGCGAATCGAGATTTACGACTAGAAAGAACATCTCAAGGAGAATTAATTGTGAATCCACCCGCAGGTTGGGAAACAGGAGAACGTAACTCTAGCTTAACTGGACAACTTTATCAATGGTATGAAGCCAACGAAACGCTTGGAAAAGTCTTTGACTCCTCCACTGGTTTTACCCTACCCAATGGCGCAATTCGTTCTCCTGATGCGTCTTGGGTGAGTCGAGAACGTTGGGAAGCACTCACCCCAGAAGATAAAACAACCTTTCCGAAAATTTGTCCCGACTTCGTTGTTGAATTACGATCAAAAAGTGATAAATTGCCACCCCTCCAAGAAAAGATGAGGGAATACCTCGAAAATGGCGCAAAACTGGGCTGGTTAATCGATCCACAAAGTTCGCGGGTAGAAATTTATCAAACTGGAAAAGAGACAGAAATTTTAGAAAATCCCACTGAATTATCAGGTGAACCCGTCTTAACAGGATTCATCCTCAACTTAACTCGAATTTTGAATTGATTCCACTCCCTTGTTTCCCCCCTTTCAAAGGGGGGTTAGGGGGGATAAAACCACTCCCTTCCCCCCTTACAAAGGGGGGTTAGGGGGGATAAAAGGAGGTCAAAATGATCCAAACAACCACAATTCCCGAAACGGAAACTCTATTAATGGCACTACCGAACTCGATCGCGCTAAAAGTGACCGAAGAACAGTTTACCACCTTAGCGGCTGCGAATCGAGATTTACGGCTAGAAAGAACATCCCAAGGAGAATTAATTGTGAATCCGCCAACTGGTTGGGAAACTGGAGAAGAGAATTGGAAAATTGCTGGAGAATTATACATCTGGTGGCGTAATTTTGGAGAAGTGGGAAAAGTCTTTGACTCCTCCACAGGTTTTACCTTACCCAATGGCGCAATTCGTTCTCCTGATGCGTCTTGGGTGAGTCGAGAACGTTGGGAAGCACTCACCCCAGAAGATAAAACAACCTTTCCGAAAATTTATCCCGACTTCGTTGTTGAATTACGATCAAAAAGTGATAAATTGCCACCCCTCCAAGAAAAGATGAGGGAATACCTCGAAAATGGCGCAAAACTGGGCTGGTTAATCGATCCACAAAGTTCGCGGGTAGAAATTTATCAAACTGGAAAAGAGACAGAAATCTTAGAAAATCCCACTGAATTATCAGGTGAACCCGTATTAACAGGATTTATCCTCAAGTTAGCTCGAATTTTGAATTAATTCCTCTTCATTCCCCCCTTTCCAAGGGGGGCTAGGGGGGATAAAACCACTCCCTTGTTTCCCCCCTTTCCAAGGGGGGCTAGGGGGGATAAAACCACTCCCTTGTTTCCTTTCAAAGGGGGGCTAGGGGGGATAAAACCACTCCCTTGTTTCCTTTCAAAGGGGGGTTAGGGGGGATAAAACCACTCCCTTGTTTCCCCCCTTTCCAAGGGGGGCTAGGGGGGATATAAAAACTTAAATCACAGAAAAAAATGTCTATTACCTGTCCCTCTTGTTTAGCCGAAAACGAAGAAACCGCCGCCGCTTGTCTCGCTTGCGGAACTCCTCTACAAACTGACAATAGTTCAGCTAATTCTAATTTTTCCACCTATCAGCTTCCTCCCCAAACTTATCTCAAAGAAAAACGATATCTAATCGAGAAAACACTCGGAGAAGGAGGCTTTGGGATTACCTATCAAGGAATAGATTGTCAAACCTCTAGCACGATCGCGATTAAAGAACTTTGGCCCGAAAAATCCGTCAGACAAGGTTTAAATATTACTTGGTCTTCTAGTATTCCTCCCGCCGAAAGACAACAACAAATCCTGAAATTTAAACTCGAAGCCCAACATCAGGCAAAATGTAAACATCCCAATATTTGCCAAGTTTATGACTGGTTTGAGGAAAATAATACTGCCTATATTATTATGCAGTTTATCTCTGGAAAAACTTTATACCAGTTGCTACAAGAAAAACAGTCAATTCCTGAAACAAAACTCAAAAAATATTTTATCGAAGCAACAGAAGCACTCGCAGTTATTCATCAAAATAATTTACTTCACCGTGATTTAAAACCCGATAATATTCTAATTGATTCTGAAGATAACGCGATCCTAATTGACTTTGGCGCAACCAAAGAATTTATTGCTGGTCAAACCAGAGAAATGAGTGTTACCTTAACAGCAGGATATGCTCCCCCAGAACAATACAATTATAAAAGTAAACGATTCCCCGCTACTGATATTTATGCTCTTTGTGCTTCTATTTATGAATTAGCAACGGGTCAAATTCCTGAAGCATCGATCGAGCGATTAACAGATAATAATGATCCCCTGATTCCACCGCGACAGTTAGCGCCTCATCTCTCTCCGCTTCTGGAAAGAGTGATTCTCACAGGAATGAATTTAAGAGTAGAAAATCGTTTTCAAAGCGCAGAAGAACTGGTTGACGCAATGAAAGGAAACTTTGTTTCTCCTCTCCATAAAAAAGCGCAGAACTTAGTTAAAAATCATCAACTGGAAGAAGCTGTCGCCACTTATGAAAAATGTTTAGTTAATGAACCTGATAGTGAAAACGTTGCTGTAGAACTCGCATTAGTACAAACCCATTTAGATGATAAAAAAGCAGAATCCGCCGCGAATCAAGTGGTTAAAATCAATCCCAATGAAGGAAGAGCCTATGGTATTCTAGGATTGGTTTTCTGTCGTCGTGGAAATTGGGAAAAAGCTGAAAAAAATCTTAAAAAAGCAGTACAATTAACCTCAAAAGAAGCCTGGATTCAAGCGAATTTTGCTTGGTCGTTAGGAAAACTTCAAAAATGGGAAGAAGCAGAAACAGCTATTAATCAAGCATTAGAATTAAACCCTTATTGTGTTTTTTCTTTGGGGTTAAAAAGTTGGATTACTGCTCAACAAAAACAATGGAAAACTGCGATTCAAGCAGCAAGACAGGCTCTCTTTAAGGCTAAACAAAACCCAGACCAAGATTTAACAACTATCAAAGAATGGGTTTATCCCTGTTTATTACTTGCGCTAGAGAAAGCAGTTGTTACTAAAAATGCAAAAGATGTCGATCGCTGTCTCAATGAATATCTAACCGAACTTCCTAATAGTAGCTTTGCTTGGGGATTTAAAGGCTGGAAACAATCTCAATCAGGAATTGATCAAGAAGTTCTTTCTCACTTCCAAAAAGCAGTAAATCAAGCACAAATCCCCTATTGGATATTAATAAATCTCGGAATTACTCAAGAATATTTAAATCAAACCACAGCATCGATCGAAACCTACGAAAGCATCATCAACAGATTTCCGAATCAGGCGTTAGCTTATGTCAGATTAGGAACAAGTTTAGCAAAATTAGAACAATGGGAAAAAGCGATTCCTCAACTCAAACAAGCAATTGCTTTAGAAAATTCGATCGCGCAGGCTCATCATAACTTAGCCTGGAGTCAACTCCAAGCCATGATTTCATCGCAACAAAATTATAACTATCATCAAATTGTTAAATCTTATCAAAAAGCAATTGAATTATATCAGCAACAATCCAGAAACGACTTATCAGACAAACTTCAGAACACTTTTAAAGATGTAGGGATTCAATTAGGGTTTGCTGAAAAAGTTCATTAGTCGGTGTAGTAAGGCAAAAGGCAAAAGGCAAGAGGCAAGAGGTAAGATGGGGAAGATGGGGGAGATGGGGGAGAAAAATCACTCCCTTGTCTTCCTTGTCTTCCTTGTCTCCCTTGCACTTTTTTGAGGAGTTAAGAGCCTTAAAACCAAATGGTACGCGAGTTTTAGCTTTCTTGACTCAAGCCCCAATTAAACGATTAGATTGATTATTCAAAATAGGCTTTCAAGACTTCTCGCACCATGGGCGCCGCCACCGAGCCGCCACCGCCGCCAGAATGTTCTGCAAAGGCGACAACAACAATTTCTGGATTCTCGTAGGGTGCGAATGCACCAAACCAAGCATGAGCCTTGCCAATCGCTTCTGCTGTTCCACTTTTCCCCGCGATCGGGGGCAGACCAGGGGCATTAACCGCTCCCCCTGTGCCACTGATCACAGTTTGTCGGTTTCCTTCCCGAAGAATCCGCACTGTACTGGGTTTAAGATTCAGGGAAACCTTTTCATTAGGATAACCGCCTTCCGTTTTCAGGAGATGAGGATTCACGCGATAACCGCCATTGGCGGGAACAGCAAACATCACCGCCACTTGTAACGGAGTCGCCTGAGTAAATCCCTGTCCAATAGACATATTAACCGTATCTCCTGCGGACCAACTCCAATTAAAACGTTCTTGTTTCCAAGCCTCATCCGCAATTAATCCCGAACTTTCTGCAGGTAGTTCGAGAGTGGTTTCTTTCCCGAAACCATACCGTCGCGACCAATCAATCAACACTTCACCGCCAACCCCACGCCCAATTTGTCCAAAAAAGGTGTTACTACTCCAAGCTAAGGCTTGAACATAGCCCATTAGACCAAAACCCGCGCGATTCCATTCTCCAAAGCGTACACCCGAAACATTGAGGTAAGCGTAAGTATTTAAAACTGTATTCGGGGGATATTTCCCCGACTCCATCCCAGCGGTTGCGGTGACAAGTTTAAAGGTAGAAGCGGGAGGAAAGCCTTGTATGGCTCGGTTAACAAAGGGATTATCTTTAGTTTGTAATTCTTGCCAGATTTTAGGAGTGATGCGAGTCGAGAAAATATTGGGATCGAACGTCGGACGACTGACTAGGGCTAAAACTTCGCCATTGTTGGGGTCTAAAGCCACGATCGCGCCGATTCTGTCTCCTAAAGCCACTTCTGCTGCCTTTTGTAAGTCCAAATCGATCGTGAGACGAATATTGTCCCCAGATTTCGCTGTTTTTTCCCCTAAAATTTCAACAATCTGTCCAGACGCATTCACCTCCACCTGTTGACCGCCCCATTCTCCCCGTAATTGCTTCTCAAACGCCGCTTCTGCTCCCATGCGCCCGATGATATCCCCCAGACGATATTCGTCCTTTTGTTCGGCTAATTCTTCCCCTGTAATCTCTCTCGTATAGCCTAAAAGATGAGCGGCGACTGAGCCGTTGGGATAATCGCGCACTGGCTCAATCTCCAATTCTACGCCAGTTAACTCGTAATTATACTCCTCGATCGCGGTCACTTGTTCAGGAGTTAGCCCCCGCGCAATTCGCACCAGAGACGGGGAATTAACTGGCACTTCCTCCACTTGCTCATTGATTTCTGATACAGGAAGCTCCAGAATTTCAGACAATCGAGAGAGAGTAGTGCCCCAAGTGGGCTTCGTTTTCGCCAGGGGCCAAATAAACACAGAGTAAGAGAGACGACTATCCGCTAGAATTTTACCGTTTCGATCGAGAATATTCCCTCGCACTGGCGGTTTTGGGAGAATCCGCACTCGATTATTTTCTGCTAAAGCCCGATTACGTTCCCCCTGTACCAATTGCAAATATCCCAAACGAACACCCATTCCCCCCAACAATAAAGCCGTCACCACCAGTAACAAGACCGCAGGGCGCAATTGTCGCCCCACCGTGCGAGAGGTTCGTTTCCGATAGCCTGTGGGAAAATCTCCCTCACTGTTACCGTTTTTGTAATGGGTCTTATCTTGGGAAGGAAGGGTAATTGCCATATTGCTTAGAGCCGATTCAAGTCGGGATAAGTTACTAAAAGATCATCATTAGATAGGGTATCCCCTTCTGCTTGTGGAGTCCAGATTACCTCTACTGCCAAAAGACTTTCGCTATTGGTACTTCCGAACTGACGTAACCCTTGACGTAAATCCTCAGCACTGTTGGCATCTGGAAGCGTGATCTTACCTTGAACACCAGCGAGAATTGTCACCACAATATATTCGGAAGGGACTTCCTCAGAACTGGCTTTGCTTTCGCTTTGTTGATAAGTTCCCTCCACATTGTAGAGCGTTTCTTCGTCATACTTACTGCGCTCTGACAATGCTAAACGATTAAACTCAGACTCCGCCGCTTCTAACTGGGAAACATTGGATTCGGTTTTACCATAGACCCAATATTCGGGATGACGTAATAACGCTAACGTTGCTTCTTGTAAGACTTTCGATCGACCCGAAGTTGTTGCTGTATCTGCGTTTTGAGCCAAGTCATTTAATTCTTTTTGCAGTTCTTTCGCATCCGCCAGTAATCCCACTTGTACTTTTGACACCGTTACTTTCGGGTTAGCGGTTGCCATCCCCTCACCACCACCAAAACCAGAATTCTGGAAACTTCTAACTAAGAAGTTGGCAATGGCAAAAAAGATCAAAATGGTGAAGATGCTACCAAACCCGCCGAAGCCAAAGAAAGGTAACAAGAACGGAAAACCAAACCCGCCACCGGGACGGCTTCCTCCTCTCGGTGCGGGGGCGCTGCGACTCGGGGCGCGGAAACCACCACCGCCGATGCGTCCACCGCCACGGGCGAAGGCACTACTGGCATCGCCTAAGACAAAGAGTAAGGCAAGGGTAACGAGAAAAACTGATTTTAAGAGACGTTTCCAAGAGAGAGTTTGAAACATGATGATTGTTTGATGGTTGAAAACTTAACGATCTACTTTGATCATGCTTAATTTTAGAAGTTACCACCACCCACAATGGTTACAATTTCTAACTTGTCTCCTGCTTTGACTTTTGTTTCTGACCAATGCTGACGGTGTAGAATTTCTCCGTTGTATTCGACGGCGACTAAACGAGGATTATAGTTGAATTGGGTTAGAACATCAGCGACGGGAGTTTCCTCAGCACAAGTCACGGTGTCACCGTTGATGATGAGAGTAATTGTTTGATTGGACATGGTGAAGACTGATTTAACGGTTGGCAAATGCCATGAGGAGGGTTTCGGTTGCGGTTTTTGGATCAGATGCTCCCATGATCGATCGCACGACTGCGACTCCTTTGGCTTGAGAAGCAATGACATTTTTGATGTTATCGCGATTGATGCCACCAATGGCAAACCAAGGCACAGGGGAATGTTTCGCCGCATAACGCACGTAATCCAACCCTGCTGGTTTTTTACCTGGTTTGGTGGGAGTTTTGTAAACGGGTCCGACTCCGATATAGTCTGCACCTTCTTGGATGGCGTTTTCCATTTCGTGAGGGTTAGTGGTGGAACGTCCGATGATTTTATTAGCGCCGAGGATTTTTCGCGCGACGGCAATGGGAAGGTCTTGTTGTCCTAAATGAACGCCGTCGGCATTCACGGCTAGGGCTAAGTCCGCTCGATCGTTCATTATAAATAATGCCCCATATTGATGACAAAGTTCACACAGTTTTCTTCCTTCTGCGATTTGAATGTTATCGTCTGTGTCTTTGTTGCGATATTGAACGAGAGACAGTCCACCTTTTAGGGAGGCTTCCACGATCGAAAACAAATTTTCTGATGCAGAGGTCACTAGATACAGTTGCGCTGCGTTCAGTCTCTGGTGAGGAGAAGTAGAAAAAAGATGACTTTCGAGGGTGTAAACCTGATACCGTAGTTGTTTAAAGGTGTTTCCCATTTCTGGATGATAGAGTTTTCCGTACTCTTCTAACACTCGTAAGGCTTCTTGAGTGCGACTGAGATTGATGTGGAGGACGGTTTCCGCATTTTCTCGCGTTTCTTCTTGGGGATGAGTGAGAGTTGTTCCACAATCATCAGGGGTGTTACGAGCTTGTCGGATGTCTGCTGTGTGCCATTGCGCGAGGGTTTGGCGCATTTCTTTACAGGTTTGCGCGGCTTTGACATCTTCTAAGGCGAACCGACACCACTCTTCAATGATACGGATTCCTTCACGAGCGCGATCGAGGTTGGCATCTAAAATCCGACAAATTGCTGGTTTTTCTAGGAAAAATAACGGTTGAGTCTCTCTCATAATTTTCAGGTAATTACTTAGGGTTTGCTGAAAAAGTTAATTAGTTGGTGTAGTAAGGCAAAAGGCAAGAGGCAAGAGGCAAGTTGCCTTAGGCAAGAGGCAAGTTGCCTTAGGCAAGAGGCAAGAGGCAAGAGGCAAGAGGCAAGAGGCAAGAGGCAAGAGGCAAGAGGCAAGATGGGGAAGATGGGGAAGATGGGGAAGATGGGGAAGAAAAAATTGTCTCCCTTGTCTCCCATTTCTCCCATTTCTCCCATTTCTCCCATTTCTCCCATTTCTCCCTTGTCTCCCTTGCACCTTTTTGAGGGGTTAAGAACCTTAAAGCCTCATTGGGTAAGGGTTTCAGTTTTATTCAGGAAGCCCTACTTATAATATCAGGTTCGCTCGATCGATGATAAAGAGTAGGCCCTAGTGAAGCGAAGCGAAACCCAACACACATTATAAGCAATTACCCGAACTTGATATATAGCGCTTCGCGCTGGTATATTTACAAACATTGAAAAGCCACTGTAGCCGCTTGATGAACATCAAAATTTAAATTGGATAGCTCTTTTCTAATCGCTGTTTTCACTTTAGGCGCACCAATGTTCGATCGGATTTAAGTCTGGAGAATAGGCGGGCAAAAAGATTAACTCACAACCAGCATTTTCAATTAATTCTCGAGCTTCTCCTTGACTTGTGAAAAGGAGCATTGTCCATAACTATCACGCTTCCCTTACTTACTTGAGGTAATAAAAACTCCGATAACCAAACTTCAATCACTTGCGCTGTACAATAACCCTGATAGACCATTGGAGCTAGAAATTTTTGATGACATAATGCTCCAATAATACTTAAACGCTCCCCTCTTTTTCCTGGGCGACTTCCCTGACACCTTTCTCCTTTTTTTGACCAGCCGTAAGGATTCGTTTCATTATTGTCAATTCCACTTTCATCGATGTAGATCACCTCTGATGGGCTGTATTTGGCGATTTTTTCTTTAAATTCATCACGGGCTTTTTCACAGCGTTCAAGATAAGCTACGTTTGTCTTGGGTGCGTCTTACATTCTGGGGAAACCCCAGAATTACGCACCCGCTTTTTTACGAGTATAACCAATTTTTTTCAAAGCTCTACTAATCGTATGGTGGCTACAATTTCCCCAAAGTTGAGCCATTTCTTTTTGGGTTTTATCTCGATGAATATCAACGAATTTTTGAAATTTATCCCAGTCAGTAATTTTAGCAGGTTGAGGAGGTGGGACGTTTTTTTTGGGTTGAGTAGAACCCGTTTTTTCCCAGTGAGATTTCCACTTGTAAAGAGTTGGGCGACTAATATCTAGTTCCCGACTAATATCACTAATAGATTGCCCCACAGTTATTAAATATAGAGCCTTTTTTCGGAATTCTTGACAATAAGCGATCGCCATTAGCTTGATTAGAGAGTAAATTTGGACTAACTTGATTATAATATGTAAGCATCTGAGCGCGAAGCGCTATAACTTCACTTGACATTCTTTGGTGTTGGGTGACGTTTCCCTTCACCCAACCTACTTTTTAACTTCACTTGACATTCTTTGGTGTTGAGTTACGCTTGGCTTCACTAGGGCCTACTTTTTAACTACTTTTTAACTTCACTTGACATTCTTTGGTGTTGGGTTACGCTTGGCTTCACTAGGGCCTACTTTTTATCTTCACTTGACATTCTTTGGTGTTGGGTTACGTTTGGCTTCACTAGGGCCTACTTTTTAACTTCACTTGACATTCTTTGGTGTTGGGTTACGTTTCCCTTCACCCAACCTACTTTTTAACTTCACTTGACATTCTTTGGTGTTGGGTTACGTTTCCCTTCACTAGGGCCTACTTTGTTTGAGGCTCGATCGAGCGGCGATTACAATTTTAATCCGCGAGGTAAACTCTTAAAATAAAAAATATCGTTGTGTCATCGGTAGAGTCGTCGCGGGTTCACAAGTTAGGAGTTGACCATCGGCTCGAACTTCGTAAGTTTCTGGATCAACTTCAATATTAGGGAGTGATTCATTGAGTTTCAGATCAGCTTTCCCAATATTGCGGGTATTACTCACGGCTGCTAAGGTTTTATTTAAGCCCAATTGTTCCCCAATGTTAGCCTCCATTGCTGCTTGAGACACAAAGGTTATGCTGGTGCTGTTAACTGCCTTTCCGTAACTACCAAACATGGGACGCATCGCGATCGGTTGGGGGGTGGGAATACTAGCATTAGCATCTCCCATTTGAGCATAAGCAATCGCACCTCCTTTGATCACTATTTCAGGTTTCACCCCAAAACAACTGGGTTTCCATAAACACAAATCCGCTAGTTTTCCTGCTTCAATTGAACCCACCTGATGGGCTATTCCGTGCATGATTGCCGAGTTAATCGTATATTTTGCGATATACCGTTTCGCCCGAAAATTATCATGGGTGGCATCGGGGTTTTCGGTAGAAGGAAGTAAACCGCGCTGAACTTTCATTTTGTGGGCGGTTTGCCAAGTGCGAATAATGTTTTCTCCCACACGCCCCATTGCTTGGGAATCAGACGCGATCGCGCTAAATGCCCCCAAATCGTGCAAAATATCTTCGGCGGCAATGGTTTCCCGACGAATGCGAGATTCTGCAAAGGCAACATCTTCGGGAATATTGCGATCTAAATGGTGACACACCATCAACATATCTAAATGTTCTTCTAGGGTGTTGCTAGTATAAGGGCGAGTGGGATTAGTCGAGGAAGGTAACACATTTGCCAGACCACAAACTTTAATAATATCAGGGGCATGACCGCCACCAGCGCCTTCTGTGTGGTAAGTGTGAATGGCGCGATCCTTAAAAGCCTGAATTGTCTCTTCTACAAATCCGGCTTCGTTTAGGGTGTCGGTATGAATGGCAACTTGTACATCGTACCGATCGGCGACTGAGAGACAAGTATCGATCGCGGCGGGGGTGGTTCCCCAATCTTCATGGAGTTTTAAGCCCATCGCCCCTGCAATTAACTGTTCTTCTAGTCCTTGGGGTTGAGAACTATTGCCTTTGCCAAAAAAGCCTAAATTTACGGGAAACGCCTCGGCAGCTTCTAGCATCCGGTGAAGATGCCATGATCCTGGGGTGCAAGTGGTGGCATTAGTTCCTGTTGCTGGTCCGGTTCCGCCACCAAACATCGTGGTAATCCCAGACGCGATCGCGGTTTCAATTAGTTGCGGACAGATAAAATGAATATGACTATCCACTCCCCCTGCGGTGAGAATCATTCCTTCCCCTGCGATCGCTTCGGTACTCGGACCGATGATAATATCTACCTGATCTTGAATATAGGGATTGCCAGCTTTACCAATTTTGAAGATGCGACCGTCTTTAATTCCTACATCCGCTTTCACAATTCCCCACCAATCGAGAATCAAAGCATTGGTAATCACCGTATCCACCGCCCCTTCCTCGCGAGAAATGGGTGATTGTCCCATCCCATCGCGGATCACTTTTCCGCCGCCGAATTTAACTTCTTCCCCGTAGGTGGTGAAATCTTGTTCAACTTCAATGAATAATTCCGTATCTGCTAATCGCACCCGATCGCCTGTGGTGGGGCCAAAGGTTTCTGCGTAGGCTGACCGTTCCATGTAATAACTCATAATTAATAATTGATTTTAACCAAGACTTCCTAAAGAGAATCAACCTTCCCATTAATTAAACCGCGAAAGCCGTAAATTTTTCGTTGTCCTGCGATCGTCACTAATTCCACTTCTTTTTCGTCTCCTGGTTCAAAGCGAATGGCAGTTCCGGCGGGAATATTTAAGCGCATTCCCTTGGTTGCTTCTCGATCGAACCTTAATGCGGCATTAACTTCATAAAAATGGAAATGTGATCCCACTTGAATCGGGCGATCGCCGCTATTTCCCACCGTAACTCTAAGACATTGACGACCTTGATTGAGTTCAATTTCCCCCGCTTGAATCTGCATTTCTCCTGGAATCATGCCTCAAATTCTCCTTATACCATTTTGAACAATTTGCGCTACATAACGATCCCCCCTTTGCCCCCCTTAGTAAGGGGGGTTGGGGGGATCGAATGTAGCAAAACTCTTTGGATTTCATATTACATAATGGGATTATGAACCGTAACTAATTTTGTGCCATCGGGAAAAGTTGCCTCAACTTGGACATCCTCAATCATTTCTGGAATGCCTTCCATAACATCATCACGAGAGAGTAACGTTTTGCCGTAACTCATTAAATCAGCAACCGATCGTCCTTCTCTTGCCCCTTCTAAAAGCCCTGCGGAAATATAAGCAACCGCTTCGGGATAGTTGAGTTTGAGTCCTTTTTCCTTCCGTCGTTCAGCGAGTAACGCAGCGGTAAAAATAGATAACTTATCTTTTTCTTGAGGTGAAAGTTGCATAGAAAAATTAATGAAAAAACTGCATAATCAAACTTGCCAAACCCGAGGAGTAACAGGGGTTTCTTTGCCGTCCCATTGACGTAATAATCGCCAAATATTAGTAAACCAGTTTATCACTTCCCCACGAGAATTTCCCCGATAGCGACATAAAACTCCAGACATTAAAGCAGTCGTTCCAGCTTCGCCACTGGTTTCTGTCTCCTGCCATAAATTACGAATTTCTGTGATCTTTTCTGAAGAAAGCGGTTTTCCCACCCAAACCAATGTTCCCACTAAGGGATAGCCTCCTAAACCATGAGGACTTTTCCAGATTGCTTCTCCTGCAGGTAGCCAAGGAGAATCGACCCAGATTAACCGTCCATTTTGCCAAACTTCCGTGCGCGATCGCCAATTCCCTTGCAAAAACTGTTCTCCTCTAGCGGAACGACCAAAGCGGAGAATCTCCCAGCTTAACCAAGTCGCAGTAGAAGCGAGATTAACTTGTAATTGTTGCTGATATTGGGAAGCATTAAAAACAATTGTTTCTCTGGGAAGATACTCTAAACAAGCGTTTTCTCCCACTTCCATATTGATCTGTTGCGATGCGGTTAAACCATTACTGCGATAAATTTTACTAGCGGCTGCGGTGGTAATGACAGCATGGGTACTCGGTTGTAACTGAATAGACTGGGAAAGTCGATCGTCGCCAACAATTCCCCCTGCGGTGTGCAGAATAGTCGTGTAACAGATTGCTTTGCCTTGGGGGTAAAAAGGACGTTGCAGTTTATAGGGGGCTTGGCTATAAGACTGTATCGGCTGGGTTTTCTGATTTTGTTTGCTATAGGTGAGTTTAACCACACCATGCCAGGGAGAAGGGGTCATCGTCGGTTAAGAAAATTTAAGATGAGACACGATAAACTCTTGAACGGCGGTTAATCCGTCTTGGGTTTTTAAGTTGGTAAAGACAAACGGTTTATCGCCGCGCATTTTTTTTGCATCCCGTTCCATCACTGCTAAATCAGCACCCACATAGGGGGCTAAGTCAATTTTGTTAATCACTAATAAGTCCGATTTTGTAATCCCTGGCCCTCCTTTACGAGGAATTTTATCGCCAGCAGCGACATCAATCACATAAATTGTCAAATCCACTAATTCAGGGCTAAACGTAGCCGCTAAGTTATCGCCCCCACTTTCCACAAAAAGTAAGTCAAGAGGATTAAATTGTTGTTCCAGTTGTTCAATGGCTGATAAATTGAGGCTGGCATCTTCTCGAATAGCTGTGTGCGGACAACCGCCAGTTTCTACCCCTAAAACGCGATCGCGCGGTAAAGCCTCTGATTTCACTAAAAATTGGGCATCTTCTTGGGTATAAATATCATTAGTCACCACAGCCACTTGATAAGTATGTCGCAGGGTTTTACATAAAGCATCTAATAGGGCGGTTTTTCCTGAACCCACAGGGCCAGCGATTCCGAAGCGTAAGGTATTGATTGATGATTGTTTTTCCATTGATTCAGTAAGATTTAGCTACGAAACAGACGACTATACTGGGTTTCATGTTGCATACTGGCTAAGGCTAATCCCCAGCTACAACTATAGAGATCGTCATCGGGAAGGGTGATGATCTCCCTTGTCGCGGTTTCAATTTCAGGATGTAATTTTAATAATAATTGCTGTCCGTTGGTTTGACCAAGTGGAATTAATTTCACCCCAGCATTGATGAGATTAGTTGCCCAACTATGAAGATAACCCAAAATGGCGGCTTTTTCTTCGATTTGCCAGTGGGCGGCGGCAACTCCAAACGCGATCGCGCTATTATAGGGTTTTTCTATCATCTGCATTCCTGTTTTTAACTCAGAATCAGAATCTAAGGCGAGTAACAAACGGATCAGCGTATTTCCCATTTGCCAACTTTGTTCTCGCAATTCCGATGTTTCTTTAACGGCGCTTCCCCACTGATTCCAAGCGGTTAAAGTCTCTAATTCTTGATTTTGCCAACAACGATATCCCCGCAACATTAACGCCGCTTCAAGACGAATTGCGCCGTGAGAGAGTTCATTTTGTAGCCATTGTGATAATCCGTATTCTGTGGTGATTATTGCTTGATCAATGGCTGTTTCTAATCCTTCGGAGTAGTTGTATCCCCCGACTGGTAATGCTGAGTTATAAAGTTGAAGTAATTTAAGAAGCACAGAATTTCCGTTTGCTTAATGATGATAATAAGTAGGGTGGGCAAGGCAAACCCTACAAGTAGATAAAAAGTAGGTTGGGTAGAGACGTTCCATGGAACGTCTCTACGCGAAACCCAACACTAATTATAAGCAATTACCCGAACCTAATATAATCCGTCACTAACTGTTATCTCTAAATCTGATACTTCTTCTAGGAAATCGGGATCACTTGACTGATCTCGATATGCTTCTGCTAACGCTTCCATGAAAGACTTTTGCTTCTCATGCTGGAGAATCTTGTTGATGAAACTGCTACGATTGTTCGTTCGTTGATCTACGAAGTCAAGGATTTCATCATCCAAAGTAATGCTGATCTTTTTGCTCATGGGTTACGTCCTTAATCTATTGGCAGGATCAAGCTATCATGCCAAAGTGTCTTACCACATTGGCAACGGCTCTACCCACTTCTACGAGTTAGTGTTAGGAGGGCGAAAGTCAAAGCTAGTAATTAGTTGTTATTAATGGTTTGCCTTGCCCACCCTACAATGTTAATGACCCACCATCCAAGGACGATGGCGCTTATGACTTTGATAACTCGGTTGTGTGGGTTCTTTCTCCCGTTTTTCTAATCGCGGTTCATCGGTTTGTCTGGCTTTTAAGAACGCACTCCCCGAACTGAGATTAAAATGGGGAACAGAAAAAATGCGTTGGGTTTCTTCCTCACAAGTCGGACAATTGGGGGCTGTATCCCGAAGCGCGATCGGGCGTAACGCTTCAAAAACGCCACAATTGCCACATTCAAATTCATATAAAGGCATTTAGCAACCTCCTAAACGGGTACAATATCCTGATCAAAAATCTCAGTGGGAATCGCCACCGTGCAGCAAACGTTAGGAATATCTACAATCCCACTGACGCGACCTTCTACGGGCGCACAACTCAACAATAAGTAAGCCTGTTCTCGGGTAAAACCAAACTTTGTCAGATACTCAATGGCATTTAAGCAAGCGCGACGGTAAGCAACGTGAGCATCCATATAATACTGTTTCCCATCAAATTCATCCACCGAAATCCCTTCAAACACTAAATACTCGGAATAACGAGGTTCAACTGGACCAGGCTTAAAAATGGGGTTGACCATGCCATATTTGTCCATTCCCCCTTTAATAATATCCACATGGAGATCAATATAACCCGACATCTCGATCGCGCCGCAGAAGGTAATTTCTCCATCCCCCTGCGAGAAATGGATATCTCCCATAGATAGTTTCGCCCCATCCACATACACGGGGAAATAAATTTTTGACCCACGAGACAGGTTTTTAATGTCGCAGTTGCCACCATGTTCACGCGGCGGAACGGTTCTCGCCCCTTCTGCGGCCGCTTTTTCAAACTCCGACCCTTTCAACGTCCCTAAAACTGCATTTTCAGGATTCGGTAACGTTGCTAAAGGGGGAACGCGATCGGGATCAGTAGCCACTAATTCTCGTTCTCGCTTGTTCCATTTCGCTAACAATTCGTGAGAGGGCGCACAACCAATTAACCCAGGGTGAGTAATTCCTGCAAACCGTACCCCTGGAATATGACGCGACTGAGTATAAATCCCTTGAAAATCCCAAATTGCCTTGTTAGCAGTGGGGAAATGTTCAGTTAAGAAACCGCCGCCATTTTCTTTGGCAAAAATGCCAGTAAAGCCCCATTCGTCACCTTGTAGCGCTCCAATATCGAGAATATCAACCACCAAGATATCCCCTGGTTTTGCTCCTTCCACTTCGATCGGTCCACTAAGGACATGAACCACACTTAAATCAATATCCCGAATATCATTGGGATTATCATCATTTTTAATTTGCCCATCTGTCCAATCTTTACATTCAATGCGAAAAACTGACCCTGGTTTTACCGAAGCCACTGGCGGAATATCAGGATGCCAACGGTTATGTCCAGGCATTTCTTGATCTCGCATTGGTTTGGTTAAATCTACCTTAAAAAGTGTTTCTGGCATGGTTTTTCCTCGCTGAAATGAAAGGCTTTATTAAGTTTCAAATTATACAAATCTTGACATTCATTTTGTAGATTTAATGTCAATTTAAATACAGATTTTTAAATATAGATTTGCTCGTAATCAATTTGTTTAGTATCGTCATGATATATAGCAGTTCTATAATCTTATGTAAAAAGTTGACTCATGGAATCCCCCCAGAATTGGGCCGGGGCGAAAAAATTACAAATCATCTGGGATTGCTATATACCTTTTACTTAAGAAGGCTTTGGGAGATATCACCTCTACTCAGGTTGGACAAGTTCGCGCGACCTGAACAAGTGAAGTCGCAGAACCAGAAATTTCACTGTCTCTAGACGTGGGAGTGTCAATTGATTTGTGAATGAGTGAAATAATCAGTTGACTTTCTAATTAGTTTTTATAAACGATATTAAACTACTGATTGCTCTGATTTGGCATAAAAAAAATTAATGACTTGAACAAAAACTGTTATCAATAAAAGCAAAAAAACACCTTTTTTTGTAAATCAAGATACAAAATGATAAACAACATTATAGATAGTATCGAAATAATTCCAAAACTTAGATTAACCTCATTTTTACTATGTTGAAAAAATCACACTGGCTCAAACCAAAAATAACAGTTTACTTCTTTCTGATTTCACTATTTTTTATAAGTTCTTGTTCTAGCACTACTGAGTCTGGTTCTAGTGAAGATGCAACTAATTCGGGAAACGAAAAAGTAATACGAATTTCTATTGGTACTCAAGATCAGGTCATCAATACAGCAGTTGGAGGTGCTACAGTTCGGGAGAAAAAGCTTTTAGAAAAGCACTTACCGACAACTGGAAAATATGAAAATGTAGAGTATGAAATTGAATGGTCTAGCTACACATCAGGACCCCCAATCACTAATAAAATGATTGCAGGGCAAATTAATATTGGTTTAATGGGAGACTTCCCTACTGTTATTAACTTGATAAAATTTCAAGAAGAAGGGGGTGATGTAGAGTCAGTTTACATTGGAACGCTTGCCCATAGTCCAAATGGAGCAGGGAATGCAGTAGTTGTTCCTAAAGGTAGTGAAGTAACATCCCTAGCTGATCTTAAAGGAAAAAGCGTTTCAGTTCCTTTTGGATCTGCCGCTCATGGAATGTTACTAAAAGCTCTCAAAGATAATGGAATCAATCCTCAAGAAGATGTGGAACTGATTTCCCAGTCTCCACCAGTTGGAGGGACGAGTTTACGTACAGGACAAATTGATGCCCACGCAGACTTTGTTCCCTTTGGTGAACTCTTTCCTTTTCGAGGCTTTGCCAAGAAGATTTTTGATGGTGCTCAAACCGGTGTTCCCACTTTACACGGTATTGTCGTTCGTTCCGATTTTGCAGACCAGTATCCTGAAATTGTCACTGCCTATATGAAAGCAATGCTGGAAGCAAATCAAATGTACCGGGAAAATCCAGAGGCAATTTCAGGCGATATTGAAGAGTGGGCTGGCATTGAAAAAGAGGTTGTTTATATGTTTTTAGGTCCCTCTGGACTGCAAACGCTTGATCCGACAATTCGTGAAGTACATACAGAAGCACTAAAAAATAGTATCACCACTCTAACAGAACTAGGGAAAGTTAATAGAAGTGTTGATCCAGAAGATGTTACCCAGTGGATAGATAACAGTTATCTGAAGCAAGCCATGAAAGAAATGGATCTCAGTCATGATCAGGTTCTTGAAACTGCCAATAGCTACGTGATTAGTGGTGAAGATGCACTGACCAAAGAATCCATTGAGAATCCCAAAATGGCAGCTCAACTTTGGGTTAAAGGAGAAGAAAAAGTCATGAATTTTGCTTCTGTTTCCAATATGGTAAAAATGTTACCTAAATTAAGAGAAGAAGGCAAAGTAGCTAGTGTCATGTTTGTTCATGACCGAGAAAAAGGCTGGAAACTTTTTGCAGAAAATTCCTATTATGTCAAAAATGGTGAAAAAGTCTCTGCTTTCCTGTTAGAAAAAGATGCTCAAGAATTTGCAGATGAATCTGGAAAAAAAGTAGCAGACTTCAAAGGAATTCAGCAAACCATTTATGCTCAAAATTCTGAGCAAGCAGCCTTAGCGCCTTCTAAGTAACTTAGTTCTAATTCAAAATTAGTTCATTCCCGAAGGCATAAAAGCAACGCAGTTAAACATTAATTAACACACAGAATGCTGGCTGTACGAAAAGTCTTAGTAAGTGATATCGACAAAACTTACTAAGCTCTCATTTCCCCTTTTTCTTCTTTCTTTGGAGTTATACTTATGACTAGACTTTCTCTATCAGTTTCTTTATCAAAGCAACTTAAAACAACCGTTGCAAAATTTAGTGATTTTTTATTACTTTTCCAGCAAAATGATTTCAAAGAGCAAATTCACTCCAGTCAAATCTTTCGACAGCTTTTCTCCTTAATCCTATTCTTCGGAATTTGGCAAATTCTTTGCGTAGTCCAATTTAACTTATTCATCAATTTTTCATTTGTGCCATCCCCTTTAGAGGTTTTAAGTGCTACGATTGAATTCATCTTTGATGAGCCGCTAGTTCATATTAAAGCTAGTGTTTTTCGAGTTCTAATGGGGTATTTGATTGCTTCAATATTAGGGATCACTATGGGGATTTTAATTGGCTGGTCTCAGATACTTGAAGATTTAGTATTTTTACCTCTAGAGTTATTGAGACCAATTCCGGCTGTTGCTTGGATTCCTCTAGCAATTTTAATGTTTCCTTCAGCCGAAGCTGGCATGATTTACATTACTTTTGTCGGCGCTTTTTTCCCCATTTTAATTAGCACCATCCGAGGCGTAAAAAATACGAATCAGGTATTTATTCGTGTCGGTCAATGTTTAGGAGCTAAACAGTGGCATTTCTTAAAAGATATTGTCCTGCCTGGAGCCTTACCGAGTATTATTAATGGATTAATAATTGGCATGGGAACTTCTTGGTTTTGTGTGGTAACAGCAGAGATCATAGCAGGTCGTGTTGGTATTGGCTATGTTACTTGGGAATCCTATGTTACTTCAAACTATCCGCCAATTGTCATGGGAATGTTACTAATTGGATTAATGGGATCACTCAGTACTTTAGTTATGGATCGTCTTTTGAGTACTTTAATGCCATGGCGAGTCAAGAGCAAAAGTCGGGCTTAGGAACTGGTGGAAGTACTTTAAACCTTCCCTATTAAATTAGTTTTTTTTACACTTATATACCATGGTTGAGCTAGAGAAAATTAACGCAGAAACACCTGTTAATAAAGGTCATTTAGAAGTCGAAAACTTGTCTGTTTCGTTTAGACGCAAAGGGAATACAATCCATGTATTTAATGATATTAACTTTATCATTGAGCCTAATGAGTTTGTTTGTATCTTAGGACCTTCTGGATGTGGTAAGTCAACAGTCCTCAATGTAATTGCCCAATTTATTAAACAAACTCGTGGATATGTATTTGTCAACCGACGAGAAGTTGATTCTCCTGGCGCTGACCGTGGCTTTGTTTTTCAGCAAAACTCTTTATTACCCTGGAAAACAGTTTTTCAAAATGTTGAATTCGGTCTGAGAATACGAGGAGTACAGACAGTACAGCGACGAGAGTTAGTGAATGAGTATCTGAGTCGAGTCGGTCTTTATAAGTATCGCTCTTCTTACCCTCATCAACTTTCTGGCGGGATGCAACAACGGGCTAGTATTGTGCGAGCACTCGTCAATTTTCCCTCTGTCTTGCTGATGGATGAACCCTTTGGAGCGCTGGACGCTCAGACCCGCCATATGATGCAAGAATTACTGTTGAGAATTTGGAATGATTATAAATCAACGGTAATTTTTGTTACTCATGACATTGAAGAAGCAATCCTTCTCGGTGACAGAATTTTTGTGATGGGCGTTAACCCTGGCCGCATTAAAGAAAAGATTACTATTCCATTAGAACGGCCACGTCATTTAGATCTGATGTATTCTCAAGACTTTATAAACTTGAACCGTCAGATTTTTGAGCTTATTCGTGAGGAAACACTTAAAAGTATGGATTTTAATGAATAGTGGCGGCATTTTTTTAAAGTGTGTGACGG
The DNA here is from genome assembly GCF_000317615.1 of Dactylococcopsis salina PCC 8305. Taxonomy (GTDB): domain Bacteria; phylum Cyanobacteriota; class Cyanobacteriia; order Cyanobacteriales; family Rubidibacteraceae; genus Halothece; species Halothece salina. The sequence goes on from NC_019780.1 coordinate 1,367,058, forward strand.
TTGGGTTTGCTATGATAATTTTAATAAAAGCTTGTTTGACCTCACACACATATACCTTTTCATCTACCTCGTACTTAATTCATAGTAGCTGCAGCGTGAATGAAATCTGTTTGAATCCAATTCTGAAGTGAAATATCTTCCAAATATTCATGGTTAGGAATGGATTGCAATTGATCAATATGACTCTGTATCCAATCTTGGCGTACATTAAGTTCAGGAATAAATAGATTGGAATATTCTTTTTGGTATGTTGAACTAAGAATATGGCTTAATATTTCTGGACTAATGTTTGTCCATTGACTAATTAAGGAAAAAGCACTTGGCGTATTAAGATACCAATACTGAGCACCAATGATAGCTTGCAAATAGCTAATGACAATTTCTGGATAAGTCTCAGCAAATTCTTTACGAACCACGATTCCAGAAAAACTTGGTAAGCCACTTAAATTGCCATTTAATAAATATTGGTACTTATCTTGAAAGTGGGCTAATTCATGAAATGGTGAAAAATGTGCATATATTGAGCTCGTATCCTTTTTAGTATTAACAGTCTTTGTCATAGATTGATTCATAGGATAAAGGTTAACGTCGGCAAGCAAATCAAAATGCTTTAAAGCTCGTAATACCATGCCATGAGCAGAAGAACCAAATGGCAGTTCTATAAATTTTCCTTGTAAATCTTCTAAAGTTTTTATTTGGGACTTTTGAGGAACAACGATTGCATTTCCTGTTCCTTCAGGATTAATTGCAACAAAACTCACTAAGATAGTTTGACCAGAAGAGCCGATAGTTTTAGCACTTTGTAGAAGTGGATAATCTCCTAAAATTCCAATATCTAACTCATTATTATGTAAACCTTCTACAATAGGTTGTCCCATAGAAAAATCGATTAACTGTAAATCATATTCAACAGAATGATAGCGTTTGCTACGTGGAAGGAAATGTTCAATCAGTCCTAATTTTTGAGGAATCAATCCTGCTGTTACTGTGGAAATAGTCTGATTTTGAGTGCCAATTCTAATTGCTATTTTCTCAGGTTTATTTGTAGATTTTTGGAGTAAATTAAGCCGAGGTTGTTTCAATTTTGGATTCAAGGTGAAAGAATCTTTTACTTCACTTTTTTTAGACTCTTTTTCTTGAAATACATTTAATAATAACGATATAAATTTTTCGATCGGAGTTGATTCTTTAGAAGTTTTAGTTTTGGATTTATATTCGACAGCTAAATAATGCTCATAATATTTTGGAATCAACATAAAAAGATTAGCTTTTAGAGGAAATTCTTGTATAGGAATTGCAACTAAATTTGAGCCCTCATAAGAAGGTAGTTCTAAATCAGAGGCAAAGCCGATATAATTGCCTTGAGTTAAATAGGTTTTCATTAGTCCTAAAGTATCAACAATTTCTAATTGTTTGAAATCAGAAAATTTAATTCCTAATTCTGAAAGACGAGATGCCCACATTAAACGACTAGAGAAATTTTCCGATCCTATGACCCACTGGTAATTAAGTAATTCTCTTAAACTCAGCCATTTTTTATCAGCTAACTTATGTTGTTTATGAACAAAGATATAGTAATTTACAGTGTCAATTTTAATATCTATTAAATTGCTATTCTCTTTAAAGCTAATTATAGAGAATCCGACATCAATATCTTGATTGGTTAGAGACTTAGCCAGACTTTCAGATGAAGAGAAAGTTTGTAATTGTGTTTGAATACCTGGATATTCTTTACGATATTTATAAAGGAAATAAGAGAGCCAATGGTCTGCAATAGCAGAATAAGCACCAATTTTTATGGTTCCAAATCCTCCTTGCTTAAATTCTTGTATTTTATTTATTACTTCAGCTTCTAACTCAATTATTTTTACGCTTTCATTAGCTAAAATTTTACCGACTTCTGTTAGCTCTATCTTTCGTCTTAAACGATTAAATAAAGGTGTATTTAATTCTGATTCTAAGGATTTAATCTTGGCAGTAATTGCTGGTTGAGTTAAGTTTAAATTATAGGCTGCTTCTGTAAAACTTAAACAGTGAGCTACTTCTAAAAAAACTTTTAGCTGATAAATTTCCATTTTTATCTCCCTCTAATTAAATGACTACCAACACTACTATAACTCAAAGGATGTAGCGATCTATTTTGATTTAATTGAATAATCAATTTAAAACCAACATTTTACGAAAGAATATTCACCGATCAGATAAATATCTTTTATCGATTCATATAAAACTGTGATAAACAATCAAGAAAAAATGAGTCAAAATGAAAATCATAGAGATGAAGTTGTGATTGATATTAACCTTTAAAAAATACTTGTCCTTATTTGTTGTCATAAAGGTGTATGAGTGACTAACAACCTCTTCTCTATTGATGTTATTTCACTAATAATAGGAGAACCGTACATGGTGAACACTCAATATTTACAAACTGATGTTCTTGTCGTCGGTGGGGGTACTGCAGGAACGATGGCAGGGATTAAAGCAAAACAAGTTGACCCTGATGCAGATGTTTTAATTTTAGAGAAAGCGAATATTCGTCGTAGCGGCGCGATCGCGATGGGAATGGATGGGGTCAACACCGCCGTTATTCCTGGCAACTCCACTCCAGAACAGTATGTTCGCGAAATTACCATTGCCAACGATGGCATCCTCAATCAGAAGGCGGTTCATCAAACGGGAAAACTGGGTTACGAAGTGATTCAGGAATTAGAAAGTTGGGGCGTTAAATTCCAAAAAGACAATCACGGAAATTATGACCTTAAGCAAGTGCATCGCGTTGGTAAGTATGTTTTACCGATGCCAGAAGGGAAAGACTTGAAAAAAATCCTGACTCGTCAAGTCAAACGCCATAAAGCAAAGGTGACGAATCGCGTCATGGCGACTCGCGTCATTGTTCAAGACGGGCGAGCCACTGGTGTTATCGGACTGGATGTTCGCAATGGAGACTTTGTCGTTATCCAAGCTAAAGCAGTCATCCTTTGTACGGGAGCCTGTGGTCGTCTTGGATTACCCCAATCCGGTTATCTCTACGGCACCTATGAAAATCCCACCAATGCGGGTGATGGTTATTCCATGGCTTATCATGCAGGCGCAGAATTAACCAATATTGAATGTTTCCAGATTAATCCGCTCATTAAAGACTACAACGGACCTGCCTGTGCCTACGTTGCGACTCCTTTTGGAGCCTATACAGCAAATGCAGAAGGAAACCGCTTTGTTAGCTGTGACTACTGGAGTGGTCAAATGATGCTAGAAGTCTGGAAAGAATTAAATTCAGGCAAGGGACCCATTAACCTCAAGATGACTCACCTGGATGAAGATACCATCTCTGAAATTGAGTCGATTCTTTGGACGAACGAACGACCTAGTCGAGGACGCTTCCACGAAAGCAGAGATGAAGACTATCGTACCAATGGTGTGGAAATGAATATTTCTGAAATTGGTCTATGTAGTGGTCATAGTGCTTCTGGGGTTTGGGTGAACGAAAATGCAGAGACAACTGTACCCGGATTGTACGCAGCGGGAGATATGGCAAGTGTCCCCCATAATTACATGATCGGAGCCTTTGTATTCGGTCGCTTAGCAGGAATGAATGCGATTGGATATAGTCAAAATCTAGAGCACATTGATCCCGATCCGGAGTTTCTGGAAGCAGAAAAAGCTCGGATTTATCATCCTCTTAACCAGCCCGAGGGGGTTCCCCATACCCAAGTGGAATATAAGCTGCGACGATTAGTCAATGACTACCTACAACCGCCTAAGGTTAGCCATAAAATGAAGATTGGGTTAAAGCATTTTGCACGCTACGAAGAAACCCTTAATTTAATGGGAGCGCGCGATCCTCACGAACTTATGCGTTGCCTAGAAGTTCACTTCATTCGAGATTGTGCAGAAATGGCTGCACGAGCGTCACTGTTTCGGAAAGAGAGTCGGTGGGGACTCTATCATTATCGCGTTGAGTATCCTGAACAGAATAATGATGAATGGTTTTGCCACGTCAACATCAAGAAAGACGAATCGGGGAATATGACACTTTTCCAACGCCCTGTCGAACCTTATGTTGTTGATGTTGATCTCGAAAAAGAAGTTTACGACGTAGCAGTGCGCTAAACCGCCTCAAATTAATGTACCTGTACTGTAAAAAAGGAGAAATTTGATTCCCATGCCTTTAACTAATCAACGAGTTGATGTTCCTGTCATTGTCGATGAATCCAAGTGTTTAGAGAAATGCGTCGCCTGTATTGAAGTGTGTCCCTTGGATGTTTTGGCTAAAGATCCAGAAACCGGTAAAGCCTATATGAAGTATGACGAGTGTTGGTTTTGCTTGCCCTGTGAGAAGGAATGCCCAACTGATGCCATTACCGTAAAAATTCCATTTTTATTGCGTTAAAGAGAAATAGATTATGCATACTGATCTTGATCCAGAACTGAAACAGTGGGTAGAGATGTTGCAATCGAGTCAGGTTGATGACCGACTGGTTGCAGCCAAAACCCTACAGCATATCGGAGATGAGGAAGCTATCGATCCTCTCATTGAAGCTCTTGCAGATGAAAGTCCAGCCGTCCAGAAAATTGTTATCACTGCCTTGTGGGAGTTGGCAAATCCCATTGCCGTAACCCCCTTAATGGAATGCCTAAAATCTCCTGATGAGGAAGTTCGCAGTGAAGCATTAGGGGCACTCAAGGAATTGATCGCGCCTGACGATCTCCTCCCCTTATTAGATTTGTTGCAACAGAATAACGTCAACCTACAACTTAGCGTTTTAATCTTGTTGCGCAAGATTCACGATGCACAAGCATTACCCTACATTCTTCCCTTTTTAGAGTCAGATCATCCTGAATTAAGGGAAGCAGCGGTGATCACCCTGCGCTATCTCAATCAAGTAGAACGCTGTCAGCCTGTTCTTGCTCTCATGTCTGATTCGGTGGAAGCAGTCCGCCGTGCAACAACTCTGACCCTTGGTCACTTAGCAGATGAGGAAGTGGTGGCTTTACTGAAAAAAGCCTTAGCTTCGGATTTAGATTGGCAAGTTCGTCGTAATGCCGCTCAATCCTTAGCACTCCATGCTCCTTCGGAAGCCGTTTCCGTTTTAGGAAAAGCCTTAGGAGATGAACATTGGCAAGTTCGTAAGTTTGCTGCTCAGACTTTACAACGAGTCGCTGATGAGCAGGTAATTCCCCCATTAGTGACCGCCCTATCTGATGAATCTTCAGATGTTCGTCGGGATGCCAGCATTGCTCTTGGTAATTTGGGAAATCCCTCTGTCCTCAATGCACTTCAACAAACCCTCGACGATCCAGATATGGACGTTCGGATTAATTCCCAGAAAGCGATCCAAAAAATTCAGGAAGTAACACAGGAAATTCCCAATGCCTAATTATCAATCTCCCCTTATTCCCGCTAATTACAGTCGTGATTCTGAAACGTCATCCAATGCTCCTGACCCGATTGTTGAAACTCATAAACACGAAGCCATTGCCTGTTTAAAGCAAGTGGTAGAACCAGTCCTCAAGAATAATATTGTCAGTCTTGGAATGGTCCGGAACTTGAATGTTGTCGATCACTATGTTTACTTCCGACTTTACATTGGGACTCACCAACAATATCTTCAAGAACTTGCTCGAAGGGCACTCTCTTCTCTGATCTGGTGTAAAAAGACTTATATTCAAGTCTGCACCATTCCAGGAGTACGGACGACTTTGGCTGTTTCTAGCGGTAAAGGAGGTGTGGGGAAGTCAACGACTGCAGTCAACTTGGCAGCAAGTTTGAAAATGGCAGGGGCAAGAGTCGGGTTACTCGATGCCGATGTTTATGGTCCGAATATCCCGAGAATGCTGGGGTTAACAGACTCAGATGTCCAAGTAGTCGAGACTGAGCAGGGTCAGAAATTTCTGCCTCTGGAAGCCTACGGCATTAAAGTAATGTCAGTAGCACTATTGGCAGAACCTGAGCATCCCCTAGCTTGGCGGGGGCCGGTTTTACATAAAATCGTGACGCAATTTATTAATGAGGTGGAATGGGGAGACCTAGATTATTTACTCATTGATTTACCTCCCGGTACAGGAGATGCTCAAATTACGATTGTGCAAGAAAGCCCTATTTGTGGCGCAATTCTTGTTACCACACCTCAACAAGTTGCCATTTCCGATGTACGTCGTAGCATTCACATGTTCCGTAACGTCGGAGTTCCTATTATTGGTTTGATTGAAAATATGAGTTATCTCCTCCACCGTGGAGAACGGATTGCTGTTTTTGGTGAAGGTGGTGGAGAACAAATTGCTACAGAACTGCAAGTTCCCCTAATGGGACAAATTCCTCTCGATTCTCAAATTTGCCAAAGTGGAGATACTGGTCAACTTTTACCGATCGCGCAGCCAGATGCCAATTTGAGTCAGGCTTTTAGACAAATTGCTACGGGGTTAAACAATACTTTTGTCGTTTCTCAATCAGCCAAAGTGTCATCTGAGTAAGAGGCAATCGTTTTGTAAAACCTGATGTAGGTTTCTGCTAATCTCGATTTGTATATTGCATCTTAGCAAGGAATGAGGACCTTAATCTCATTCCTTGCAGTTCAATCTCGGTTAAAACTTTTTGACTAAATAATTAAATACGACTTATGAAACAGAATCGCAAGATGGCTCAAAGCCAAGTTTGGCTTTATCAGCTTGGGGCCGGACTTTGCCTCACTTCAGGACTGGCATTGGTTGCTCTTTTTCTGCACACCTTACCCGGAATCGGCATATTAAGTCCATTAATTTTAGCCATTCTATTAGGAATTTTAGTCCGCAATACCGTAGGAACCCCCCCAATTTGTCAACTGGGAGTTAGCTTTTCTCTGAAATGGCTTTTAAGATTAGCTATTATTTTGCTGGGATTACAACTGAGTTGGAGTCAGCTATTTGAAATCGGTTCCGTGGGACTCTTTATTGTCGTCATCACTTTAGTCAGTACATTTGTTTTTACTTGCTGGTTGGGAAAACATCTGGGAGTTAGTCAAAAACTATCGCAACTCATTGCAGCCGGAACCTCTATTTGTGGCGCATCTGCTGTCATTGCTACCAATGTTGTAGTCGATGGGAAGGATGAGGATGTTACCTATGCCGTCGCCATAGTAACAGTTTTTGGAACGACTTCCATGTTACTTTACCCGATGCTATCGGAGCTGTTGCATTTAACATCTCAGGCTTTTGGCATTTGGTGTGGCACTTCGATTCATGAAGTCGCTCAAGTGATTGCAACAACCTTCCAACAGGGAGAACTCACCAGTCAAATTGCGACAATTTCTAAACTGTCGCGAGTTGTACTTCTAGCGCCTACGGTATTAGCACTAGGATTATTTTCAGCCCGTTCTGCTAGTCAAAGACAATCGTTGACTTGGCAAAATCCCCCCATTCCTTGGTTTGTTGTCTGTTTTATCGGACTTATTTTGATCAATAGTTTTCAGATTTTTCCAGAAGGTCCAAAAGCCCTCGTGATTCAAGCCAACCAATTTTTACTAACGATTCCGATGACAGCAATGGGATTAGAGACCAATTTATACAAATTAAAGGAAGCTGGGTTAAAGCCTTTATATTTAGGTGTTTTTGCTTGGCTATTTATCTCTACTTTTAGTTTGATTTTAGTAAAAACATTTTATGCTTAATTTGTTTTAATCTATTCATTAAAAATAATGGAAAATTTAGACTGGATAATTGGAATTATTTTAGTTATAGTAGCAAGTACTTTAAGAGGCTTGTCGGGTTTTGGTTCTGCCATGATATTAACGCCAGGACTAAGCATTTTGTTTAATCCTCAAGAGGTGGTTGTTACTGTTATTTCATTAGAAATAGTGGCAACAGCAATTTTACTGCCAAATGCAATTTCAAAAACGAAGTGGCAGGAAGTTTTCCCGATGAGCTTTGCGGCGATATTAATGATTCCAGTGGGAGTGATATTTCTAAATAAACTTGATGCAGAATTAATACGAATGTTAATTGGGATTTTACTGTTAGTCACTGTTTTTTTATTATTTAATAGTGATCGGTACAATTTAGATATAAAACCTAGTGTTTCCTTAAATCTTGCCGTTGGTGCTTTTAGTGGATTTTTAACTAGTCTCACTAGCATGGGAGGAATTCCCATTGTTTTATATCAATTTTTGCTAAGTGATTCAGCGACAGAAAAACGTGCTACCTTTATTAGTTTTTTTGCTTTCACACAAATTATTGCATTAATTTCATATTTAATTACAGATTTATTATCAATGCAAGTTATTCAAATGTTTCTATATTTTTCACCTGTTTTTATAGCTGGTATATTTTTGGGACGATTTTTATTCACATATGTAAAAGAAACGGTTTTCAATAAATTGATTATTTATCTATTATTCATCATGTCATTATTAGCTCTCTTTCCAACTATGGAAACAATTTTTATGGCTCTCCTAGACTAGATAGGGTCTGCTGAATAAAGTTCATTGGTCGGCGTGCTTCGGGAGTCTCCCGTCGATCGAGATGTTGAGGGGAAACGTCTTGCACTAATCCTTGGCAATAGCCTTAAAGGCTGATTTGGTAAGAATTTCAGCTTTATTCAGCAACCCCTCGCTGCTTCAATCATAGCGGTAAACTCGCCTTTCATAAAAATCCCCTTAAACTGCCAAGTATTGATTGACCATAGAATCGGTTAACGCTTTCGTCTCTCCTCGCGCGACGATCGCGCCCTTATCCATAATAAAAAACTTTTCAGCAAGCTGACGAGCGAAATCAATTTTCTGTTCAACCACTAAAACCGTAATCCCTTTTTCCTTATTAATACGTTTCAAAGTCTCCTCAATTTCCTGCACAATTGAAGGCTGAATCCCCTCCGTTGGTTCATCCAATAACATCAATTTGGGATTACACATTAACCCTCTAGCAATGGCTAATTGTTGTTGTTGTCCGCCACTTAATAAACCCCCTTGACGAGACAAATGTTCCTTTAACATCGGGAAAAACTCAAAGATTTCATCAGGAACTTTTTTACTTTTTCTCCCACTAGCCGCCAACCCCAATTTCAAATTATCTAAAACCGATAAATAGGGAATAATCTCCCGTCCTTGAGGAATATAAGCAATGCCATATTTTGCGCGTTTATAAGTTGGGGTTTTACTAATATCATCGGCATCAAAAACCATACTCCCTTTACTGAGAGCATTTAAACCGATAATACTCCGTAAAAGGGTGGTTTTCCCCACCCCATTTCGTCCTAATAAGCAAGCTAAATCCCCTTTTTCTACTTTCATGGAGATATCAAACAAAACTGGCGTTTGTCCATAGCCTGCGGTAACATTTGAGAGTTCAAGCAGCGACATCGATTCTTTCACGACCAAGATAGACCTCCACAACTTTCGGGTTATTTTGTACTTCTTCCACGCTTCCTTCCGCTAAAGTTTGTCCTTGGTGAAGAACAACAATGCGCTGGGCAATTTGTTTAACAAATTCCATATCATGTTCAATTACAACCACCGCATGAAACTCGGACATGGCTTTAATAATTTCCCCTGTAGTGTGAGTTTCTTCGGGAGTCATGCCTGCAGTCGGTTCATCTAATAAAATTACAGTGGGGTCTTGCGCCAAAACCATGCCAATTTCTACCCACTGTTTTTGTCCATGAGACAGGGAAGAAACTTTAGTTCCCGCGTCGTCCATTAACCCGATACGCTCTAAAACCGACGTGATTTTATGGCGTTTCATTGTGGTGAGTTTGGCAGTAATGGAGGCAAAAATGCCGTGAGACCCTTTGAGGGCAAGTAAAATGTTCTCAAAGACCGTTAACTCGTTATAAACGTTAGGATTTTGGAATTTGCGTCCAATTCCCATCCGAGCGATTTCGTGAGGCGGATGATTTGTGATATTTTTCTCTTGAAATTCTACGTGACCGTGAGCCACTGGAGATTTACCAACAATGGCATCAAGTAGGGTACTTTTACCAGCACCATTGGGTCCGATAATGGTGACGATTTCACGGTCAGCAACCTCAAGGTTAACGCCTTTGAGGGCTTTAAATCCAAAAAATTCAACTTGTAAGTCTTTAACGGAAAGAATTTGATTCATGGGGGATTAACTCCTTAGCGACGGAAAAATTGCTTGCTCAACATTTTCAAGGGTAATTTTATTAATTTCTGTAACGGTGTTATCCAATCAATGAGTTGGGCTTGTAAATAACCACTAGAAGAATTAGCAGTTGCGGCTTTCCTGTTCCCTTGAATAAAATTTAGGGTTTTAGGAATTAAACTCATTAAGCCGTTGGGAATGAATAAAACAACCACCAAGAGTAACACACCGACAATTAATTGCCAGTCTTGTGTCACTTGTTCAGCATAGTTCTGCACTTGTCCTAAAATCAAGGCGGCGGCAAGGGGACCAATTAAAGTTCCGCGTCCGCCAATGGCAACCCAAATCACAACTTGTGTGCCAAAGGAAACGGCGAGATACACTGGCGAAATAAATTGATTGAGGGCAACAAATAATCCGCCAGCAATGCCAGCAATGCCAGCAGAAACTGTCCAGATAAAAATCTTGTAGCTGGCGATATCGTAACCTAAAAAGGAAATGCGTCGTTCGTTTTCTTTGATGGAACGGAGAATTAAACCAAAGTTAGATTCAGTCAGCCACCAGGTTCCCACTAAAACCGCGGTGGTAAAGACTAAACTTAGCCAATACAGTCCAATGAGGGGGATTTCTGCCCCAAAAAAACTTAAAGGCGCAACGTCGGTAATGCCGTTTGTTCCACCCGTGTAGGCTTGTTGACTGACAAAAAAGGTGGTGAGCGCTGAAGAAATGGCGAGACTAATAATGGTGATATAAACGCCACTGACACGAGAATGAAAGATAAACCAACCGATGATGTAAGCAAAGCCAGCAGGAAACAATACCATCGCTATCATCGCAATGGGGAAGTATTGGAGAGGGGCGATAAACCAAGGCAGTTGTTCTAAGCCATTCCAAACCATAAAGTCAGGTAGGGCAACCCCATAGTTATTGGCTTCGGCAGAAACATTGAGTTTCAGATAATATGCCATTGCATAAGCACCGAGGGTAAAAAATACGCCTTGGGCGAAGCTGAGAATCCCAGTAAATCCCCAGACTAAATCAAGGGAGATGGCAAGAGCGCCAAATAACAAGAGTTTTGCGGTGAGTGAGGTTTGAAACTCTCCCATGATCAGGGGGAAAATGGCGAAAATGAGAAACCCGATCCCAACGCCGATCGCGCGTTTTTTGGGAAAGGTTGAGGGTTGTATGCCAGATAAGGCTTGTGTCATAAAAATTTTTCCTCTTTAAATAACGGTAGGGCTTAACCCCGCTTTTGCACGGTGAAAAGTCCTTCTGGGCGATAACGAATGATGATAATTACCGCAGTGAGAACAATGACGCGAGCCACTGGATCATTAAGGAAAAACGCGATCGCGGCGTTCGATTCACCAATCACAAATGCACCAGCAAGAACACCAACTAATTTATCCACGCCACCTGTTACCACCACCATCCAAGCATCCACGAGATAATCTTGACCCATGGGCGGGGAAACCGTTTTAATGGCAGAAATAACCGTTCCCGAAATTCCTGCTAATCCACAGCCATAAGCAAAGGTTGCCATATCCACTAAATTAGTATTGATGCCGAGACATTTTGCCATGTCACGGTTTTGAGTGACCGCTCGCATTTGTCGCCCCAAGCTCGTTCCGTAGAGAAGATAAGCAGTAAGGAGTAATAGCGCGATCGCAACCCCGATAATAAATAGGCGATAATAGGAAATGGAGACCGTCGGATCACCTGCCGCATCAGTGAGTAGGGTTAAGTTTCCTGAAATATAAGAAGGAGCGCGAACATATTTCAATTGCGCCGTAAACATGAGTTTAATCACCCCACGAATGACAATACTCAACCCCCAAGTGGCTAACAAGGTTTCCAAAGGACGACCATGAAGACGACGAATGACGCTTACTTCTAGCAAGGCGCCAATAATCCCCGTAATTAGAAAAGCAAAGGGAATAGTGAGTAACAAGTCCATCTGAAACAACTCTTGCATCAGAAACGTGACATACGCTCCCAACATAATAAACTCGCCATGCGCCAAGTTAATAATCCGCATCACCCCGAAGGTAATGGCAAGCCCTAAGCCTGTTAGTAACAAAATACCAACAATCCCAATGCCACTCACTAATTGATTCAGAAGGGGAACAAACTGGAAGCCTGCATCTTCCTGAGCGAATAAATAGGTGAGTGCAACCTGATTAAACAAAATTTTTTCTCCTTTTTCTGCAATGAACTTGAGCAACGATCATTCATGTGCCAACTCCCCCAAACTTGGGGGATTTAGGGGGCAACTCCCCCAAACTTGGGGGATTTAGGGGGCAACTCCCCCAAACTTGGCAGGGCTGTTTCATTCTCGGGGTCAAAATTGAATGCGATCGCCTGAACCCCTTATTGTACGTTCGATCGAACGCTTTTTCTTACTTTTTGGCTTTTTCTTAACAAAAAAGCCGTAAAACCCCTGCTATTCCTAACATCTGGAAAAGGCAAAAAAATAGAATGAAACAGCCCTGCCCAAACTTGGGGGATTTAGGGGGCAACTCCCCAAACTGGGAGGATTTAGGGGGCAACTCCCCAAACTTGGGGGATTTAGGGGGCAACTCCCCAAACTGGGAGGATTTAGGGAGCAACTATAAATACTTCGTTTCTAGATTTTCCTTACCCGTTTCTTTCGTGGGATCACTGCGGTTATCAGGGCTAGGATGGACACACATCCGTCCTGGATATAAGGCTTGACTCCAGGGAATGGGTTTAATTGCAGAAGGACTGGAGAAGACAATATCGGCTTGTCCGTCTTCTTGCCAGCGACCAATTCGCGCGTAGAGATAGGTGTGATAATTATCCGCATCCATTTTTACTTTGCCTTGCGGGGCGTTAAATTCTTGTCCTCTGGTAGCTTCTCGAAGCGTTTTCGTATCAATTTCTTCTCCAGCCTCTAAAACATCTTTCATTGCTTGCGCCATGAAGAAGGTCTGTAAATAAGCCGCTTCCATAACGCCGTTCGTGACGCGATTTTCTCCAAACATTTCTTTGAATTCACGAACAAATTGCTGATTTTCAGGTGTATCCACGCTTTGGAAATAATTAAAACTCGTGTAGTGTCCGGCGGCATATTCTGCGCCCATTGCCTGAATTTCCTCTTCTGTAGTGGGATACGCCATGATCGGAATATCATCGGAGGTGATGCCAGAGTCTCTGTATTGACGATAAAATGCAGGGATACTGTCTCCCACCAAGTTACTGAGAACAAAATCGGGTTTTGCCTGTTTAATTTTATTAATAATGGTGATAAACTCGGTGGTTCCTAGCGGGGCATATTCGTCACCCATAACTTGTCCGCCGAGCTTTTCTAATTCAGCTTTGGCGATACGATTGCTTTCTTTAGGGTAAATATAATCAGACCCAATAAAAAAGCCTTTCGGACCGAAGTTCTCGTAACAATAGGGAATGGAATCAGTAATTTGTTGATTTGGAGCCGCCCCAGTGTAGAAAACATTGGAACTACACTCGTTTCCTTCGTAATAAACCGGGTAATAAAGCAGGGAGTCTTTTTCTTCAAATACAGGTAAAACAGATTTCCGACTCGCAGAAGTGTAGCAACCTAAAACACAACTCACTTGATCTTCATCAATCAGACGCTTAGACATTTGGTTATATAAATCCCAGTTGGAGTCGGGGTTAACCACAACTCTCTGAATTTTGCGACCCGCAATTCCTTCGCCGTTTCCTTCCCAGGGACCGGTACCACTATTAATCTGATCAATGGCTAAAAATGTGGAATCTTGTAGGGATTTTTCCACAATGGCAATGCTTCCAGTTGTGGAATACATCACACCGACTTTAATCGGATTTTCTCCCAAATCGCCTTGAGAATTTGCTCCGCCGCCGCCACGAGTACAGGAGGCTAAAATTCCTGTTCCCACCGCAAGAGAGCTATATTTTAGGAATTTACGGCGCGAGGTTCGACCTAAGTTAAAGTATAAGGGTTTTTTTGTCATAATTTTTCCTGAAAACGGTAGAGATAAAAAAGCACTACTTACCCCATTCATGCCCTATTAATCAGCATGAACTGCATTGCTTTACTTTGAAGATAGGTTAAACTTTATTATTTTTTAAAACTGTTTTTCTTGATACAAAAATTATGGTTGTCCTTTGTCTTTCGTTATTTGTCCTTCGTCCTTTGTCATTCGTGATTAGTTAAGAGAGTAGTTTTCCTAATGACTAATGACTAATGACCAGTGACCAATGACTAATTGGTGTTGGGTTTCGTAAACTCCACCCAACCTACATGGTTGTCCTTTGTCCTGATTGGTGTTGGGTTTCGCGTGGAGACATTCCATGGGTGGAGACGTTCCATGGGTGGAGACGTTCCATGGGTGGAGACGTTCCATGGAACGTCTCCACCCAACCTACTTTTCAGGGTGAAATGATTATAACTTCGCTCTCACGGTAAATTCATAATCTCCCCCAGGTTCAAGCTGATAATCACATCGCTCTAAAAATCGTCCCAATGGTTCAAAAATTAAGGCTCTTCCTAGAGACGGGTGAACGACTAAACGACCTTGACGAAATTTCCACTGAAAAGACCATTGATAACTTCCAGCGCTCACCTCTCCTTCCATTTTTCCTTCTCGCAACGATTGGCGAATAACACGGACATAAGCGGTTGTTTTGGGAACGCTCACACCTTGACTCCTGAATCCATCACTTTCTGGAAATCACCATAGCAAATTTCCACAAAGGACGGTGTTATTTGTTATTGATCAATGTAGCAGTGCATTATAGGTGGTCGTCTGTGACTAAATCTGATTCTGAGTCTATTCATCGCAATCATCAGGAAACAAGGGAGTTAGATGAAGTAATTTTCAGTTTTGAAGAGATTACTGCGGAAATTAACTACAAACAAGCGCAAGACTCCCTCAGAAGTCTGGTTCAGCAAATTGACCTCACGGAAGAAGAGCAATCAGGGTTAGAATCAGAAATTAATTATCTGACAGCAATGTTGGATAAGTTAGAACAATCAGTGGTGCAAATCGCTGCGTTTGGAATGGTGGGAAGAGGGAAGTCTTCGGTTTTAAATGCACTGTTAGGAGAAAATGTGTTTCAAACGGGTCCGTTACATGGAGTGACTCGCACCATCGGAAGCGCGAATTGGGAGTTAACTGAGGAAAGTTTAGGAAATAGTGAACAGGATGTTTTGCGGGTGTCGTTACCGAGTCATCAACAAGCGAGTGTTCAATTGGTGGATACGCCTGGCATTGATGAGGTTGATGGGGAAACCCGCGAGTTAATGGCGCACCAAATCGCAAAACAGGCTGATTTGATTTTATTTATTATTGCTGGGGATATTACAAAGGTTGAATATAACGCCTTGTCTCGGTTGCGAGAAGTGGGAAAACCGATGCTGTTGGTGTTTAATAAAATTGACCAATATCCAGAAACCGATCGAGCGGCGATTTATGAGACAATTTGTAGCGATCGGGTGAAAGAGCTTTTAACCTCAGAAGAAGTGGTCATGGTGGCTGCGTCTCCCCTAGTTAAACGAGGGGTGCGTCATCGGGATGGGACAATAAAAGTTAAAACAGAAGTGGGAAACCCACAAGTTCAAGAGTTAAAAGGGAAAATTTTAGAGATTTTGTACCGTGAGGGAAAGTCTCTAGTTGCGTTGAATACAATGCTTTACGCGGATGAAGTCAACGAACAGATTTTATCGAGAAAGTTAGAAATTCGTGCTGAAGCGGCGGAAGATTTAATCTGGAAAGCGGTAATGACAAAAGCGGTTGCGGTGGCGTTAAATCCCGTGACGGTTTTAGACTTATTTACAGGTGCGGTAGTGGATGTGGCGATGATTTTGGCGTTATCCCGTTTATATGGGATTCCCATGACTCAAACGGCTGCGATTGGCTTATTACAGAAAATCGCCATCAGTATGGGAGGAATCAGCGCCAGTGAAGTTTTAACCACGTTGGGTTTAAGTGGGCTGAAAGGACTGTTAGGATTATCCACATCAGTGACAGGAGGTGCGTCGTTTGTTCCTTATGTTTCGGTGGCGATTACCCAAGCGGGAGTGGCTGGCGTTTCTTCCTACGCCATTGGTCATGTGACGAATAGTTATCTGGCGAATGGTGCGTCTTGGGGGTTAGATGGACCGAAAGCGGTGGTTAAAAATATTCTTGACTCGTTGGATGAGGAATCTATTTTGAATCGGATTAAGGGAGAGTTACAAGAGAAGTTGTTTCCTGTTGAATAGTTATATCAGGTTCGCTGAATCCATGATAAAAAGTAGGTTGGGTGGAGTTTACGAAACCCAACACCAATTATAAGCAATTACCCGAATTTCCCTTTGTTTTCCAATGACTAATGTTGATATTACTGATACCACTGTTTTAATTTTTCTGGAGAAACCCCAAGAAAATAACCTAATATGACTTTTTGATTAATGAGAGTGGTTTTAATTACTCCTAATTTTTCCCAACGTCTCGCTGAGGTGATGACTGGTGCTTTTGCTAAACGAATCTTTCCCTGTTTTTTGAGGGTTAACATCAGTTGGAAGTCTTCCATTAATGGAATATCAGGAAAGCCTCCGATGGTTTCAAAGGTTTCTTTTTTTAGGAAAATTCCTTGATCGCCATAAGGCATTTGCAACAAGCGCGATCGCGCGTTGACTCCCTTTTCTACTATTCTTAATAACGGATTTTGACTCTCAATTTTTAACAAAAATGCACCGGCGATCGTGTTCGGTTTCTCTAGGCTTTCCTCAATATATTGCAGATAATTATGGGGGAGTTTGGTGTCAGCGTGGAGAAATAACAAAACCTTTCCGATCGCATATTTTGCCCCTGTATTCATTTGATTCGATCGTCCAGGTTCAGGAGACAAAATCGTTTTGATTCCCATATTTTGGACAATTTCGACAGTGTTATCTGTACTTCCACCATCGACAATGATAATTTCGACCGCCGTTTTCTGTAGGTGTTCGAGAGTCTGCGCGATCGTTTTTTCTTCATTTAAAACAGGAATAATCACAGAGAGTTTTATGGCTTCCATTCTCTCTTCTCTTTATCATTGAGTTTCCCCCTTACCTTGACAGACTGATCTGAGAATTCGCTGAAAATTTTCTGATCATACACCTCCTAACTGTCAATTTCGGGAAAACGATAAGGAGGTATTACGAATGAGATTACATTGCTAGAGAAAAATCCCACGATAGATTTTTTCGATATTAAAACTGAGATCAATACTCTTTAATTTTATGATGTCTCCTTCTTTATAATTAACAATAATCCATTCCCCTGTCTCTTTTTTCTGATATAAATCTGCTGCAACTTCAGTGGAACTTACTAATAAATAGTCTTGTAAAACTGGATTTTGACTGTACATTCTAAATTTACCACCTCGGTCATACGCCTCTGTACTTTGTGATAATACTTCCACAATTAAACAGGGATAACTTATATATTGAGTTGTAGTCTGATCTCGCTTATCACAGGTTACAGTCACATCAGGGTAAGTATAATCATTCGTTCCTACGATGTTAATTCTCAAGTCTGAGTTACCAGTTTCGCAGCTACCTCCCTCTAAGTGATTAGAAAATAAGGTAGTCAGTCTGACGGCGATTAAACTATGATTTTTACTACCACCCCCCATCGCATAGACTTCACCTTCTATATATTCATATTTTTCTAATTGTTTTTCTTCCCAAGCAAAGTATTCTTCGGGGGTTAACTTTGGGAAATCATCTTTGGCTGCAATCATAAATCAATCAATTCATTAACTAACTTGTTTGTGTTGGGGAAACCCAAACCTTGTGGCTTCTCCTAGAGTCAGTATAACGCTAATTTTCCCAATCGTATAACTAAGGATAATTTTGATTAAGGAAGACTAATTCTTTCTAAATCTTCAGGGGTATCAATATCATTTAAGACAGGAAGATAGCTAATGGTTAATCCCATTCTTTCTGCAATTTTTACGGTTTGCTGTAAAACGACATCGGTTCCCCAATTAATCCCTTGAAATAATTCAGGAAGACAATGAGATAAACCAATTAAATAATAACCGCCATCTTCGGCTTTCCCTAATACTAAATCAGTTTCTGATAATTTCTCAAAAGCAATAGAGATTAAATCAGCAGTTAAGTCGGGACAATCAATCCCAATAATTACAACTTTTTCAATGTCTTCTGTAAAAGTTTCCTGTAAAGCGGTGATTAATCGTGTTCCTAAATCTCCATTACTTTGAGGGTAGTATTGATCATTTTCTCCTAACCAAGTTTTCATTAATGCTTCACTTCCTCCTGAGAAGTAAACTCGAAGGTTAACCGCAAGTTTTCGCGCTTCGGTTACGGTAAACTCGGTTAATTGTTTTTGTAATTTGGCAGCCCCTTCTTCTCCTAATGCTGAAATTAAACGGGTTTTGGTTTTGCCAGGTTCTGGATAACGGGTAAAAATGATTAAGGTTGCTTTTGAATTATTATTCATTGATTTGTTAAGATCGCCTCGATCGAGTTTTTTATTGATTTCAAATGAAACCGTTATTAAATGTATCTCCTCATCTTTACTGGAAACACACAGCGCGATCGCGCTTTGACTTTGGTCTTAGTTTTTATTCTAGCAATTATCTTTAATTTTTCTGCTGTAACTAACGCACAAACTGAGTCTAATTCTACTTCTGAAATTGCGCCAGATGAATTGATTGAAACCTTTGAAAGCGAAATTTGGATTCAGCGCGATCAAAGCAATGAGGTGGAGTTGGAAGAGGAAACTGTTATCTTTACAACGACTGGGTTTCTCCTTCCTGATGAAGAAATTGCCATTAAAAATCGCCTTATTTTCGATCGCAATCAAAATAAGCAGTATAACCATCAGCATTTATTTGATCTCCATTCAACAGTATTTATCAATTCCAATTTTGATTCTTTTCAATCGTATAAAAAATTAAATGGCTGTTGCCGTATTTTTTTTTACGAACTATGCTCAGAGGAGCAAATTCCTGATGCTGCCACTGTTTCGGATCATATTCCACCGCAATTTCTCCATTTTTCTTTAATAAATCTAAGTTTAGAATTTCGTTTAATATGGGATTATACAATTCACTTCCATAAGGAGGATCAAAGTAAACTAAATCAAATTGTTGTCCTTTTAATGCTTTTAATTTCTCTCTAATATCTCCTTGAATAAGATGCCATTCTTGTTCATTGGTGGCGATTTTGCGCCAATTTTGTCGAATGATTTGACAGGCGCGGCGATTCTGTTCAATTCCTATGAGAAAGGAAACATCTCGACAGAGAGCTTCTGCTCCCATTGTGCCATTTCCTGCACATAAATCAAGCCAAGATGCTCCTTTAATTTGGTTTTGCCAAATGTTAAATAATGCTTCTCGTACTCGTGCTGATGTGGGACGAGTTTCTTGTCCTGGTAAGGTCTTTAAAAGACGATTTCCATAGATTCTCATCTGATTCCCTTGAGTGTTTGGAATTGCCCCCTAGCCCCCAATTCTGGGGGAATTTGCCCCCTAGCCCCCAATTCTGAGGGAAATTTGCCCCCTAGCCCCCAATTCTGGGGGAATTTGCCCCCTAGCCCCCAATTCTGAGGGAAATTTGCCCCCTAGCCCCCAATTCTGAGGGAAAATGAACTTATACCATGCGTGAATTATTGGCACTAAATACCAACTCATTATTCCCCCCTTTCAAAGGGGGGTTAGGGGGGATTTAATGTAACATCAATTTTTGAAAATGGTATTAAATTTCTGCGTAAGCACGATCGATCAAACATCTGGCTAAGGTTTGCGTTCCCGTGTGTTCATAATAGTTTGTGGTTAGGTCTAAAAATGCGGCTAAATAGTCTAATTGATCATCGGAAAACTCGACAAAACTCTCGATGTTATTGATCACTTTTTCGGGAGTTAAGTCTTTGCTTTCTACAAAGTCTCCCATCCAATTGGTTACGGAATCGAAGGCTTGGTTAATAAATCCTAGTTGGTTTTCTGTGTCTTCTCCAGGAATAAAATCATTGACTTTTTTGAAGGTGTCATTCTCTTCTAAATCATTGGAATTTAAACTCTCAATTATGCTTTGTGCTTTTTGAATAAAATCAGGACCAAGAGGGATTAAACCATCTAAACAAACTAAAGCAGACATTCGCATTATATCTTCTCCGCCATAATCTGCTAAGGAGTTAACAAAGTCGCCAATGCTATCTCCTGGGATGCCATTAATTTGGCAAAATGCAATTAGTTCAACAACGGTTTTTAGTGCTAAATCAATACTTTGTGCTTTGTCTGCTTGCGGGGTAATCTTATTAAGAAATCCTAATAACGGGATACGTTCTCCCGCTTTATTGGCTAAAGCCGCACTCGCTAAAGCGCGATCGGTGCGATCGACGGTTTGATATAGCCATAAAGCCCGTTGATACCCTTGAGATTGATCATTAAATAACCACACCGCGCGATCGCCAATTTGTTGAATCATTTCTTCATCTTCTTCCCCTGTCACTTGGCGAATTGTATTTTCAAATCCAACCAGATTTTCCCATTCTCCAGGAACTACAAAATCTAACGCATTCAAAACACGGACGGTGATATTTTGTTCGGGAAGTTCATCCACTAATTCAAAAATTGCTTTTGTCATTTTCCCACTATCCAACTAAAGTTTTATTTCCTTCTCTAGCATATCAAAATTAATTATATTACTTTTTAAACAGCTTGTATTATTTCCCAGACAAGAGCTAGATCACGATTAATTCCTCTCATAAATAACTTGATAAGTGCTTAATATTTATCGGCGACGAAAAGGATTTTGTAATTCTTTTTTTTGTAATTCTCCTACTAAATTTCCATTAATACACTTCGTCATGATTGCCAATATCTACCAGTACAGCTTTTTGATCTTCTGTAAAGTAAAATAGGACTCTTTCCTCATAATCTACACTAAAACTCCATAACCCCCTGAGCTTGCCAGATAGTTTATGTGTCTTTAAGCTAGGATGAAATGGATCAACAATAAACTGCTCTAGTTTCTGCCAAAATCTTGTCTCCAAATTAACATTGGGTTTAATACGCTTTTTGAAAACCCGCTTGAAGGAAGAACTGAAGCTAACTTCCACACTCACTCCTCCATTAATTGTTTCAATTGTTTGATATCCGAGGAAAACTTCAACTCACCTTGTTGCTGTTGGAGTTGGGCTGACTGGAAGTTATCCAATATTTCATCACGGCGATCTTCACGGAGGTATTGTTGTAATAATAGTTGGATTTCGCGTTTTTCTTCTGTCGAAAGATTTTTGATTTCTTCCACTACATCGCTAAAAGTCATAATTTAATGTTTTGTCAAGGTTTCGGTTTGAGGCGATACAGTTTTCATTTCTTATTATAATTGGTGTTGGGTTTCGTTTGGAGACGTTCCATGAAACGTCTCTACCCAATGACCAGTGACCAATGACTAATTTATGTTGGGTTTCGTAAACTCCACTTGAGCCTACTTTTATCTAATTAAAGTTGAGATAGCGTATCTAAATCAAATTTTTCGAGCCATTGTTTACGAAGACTTTCATCAAATGAATCGTCACGGGAAACAATTTTAACTTGATACCGATCGCGCAATAAAACCGCAGTCGCTTTACTTCCTTGATTAACGACAGGATAAGTTTTAATCGTTTCTTTACTGTCTTTAAATTTCTTCGCAGCCGTTGGATTATTCGCCACATCAGAAATCGACATTAACGCTAATTCTTGTCCATCTTGTTTTAATTTTGCTTGAGCAAATCCTCGTTTTTCTTGGGTGTAAATAACTTGATAGTTTCCCTCATTTTTCGGAAAATAGCGGTTGAGTTCTCCTCCTTTTACCGCATCTTCAGCAACCGCAACCGCATCGGGTTGGGTGCTTTCTTGTTGAGCCTTGTCAAACCGAGAAGTGGGTTCATTGTTACTACAAGCAGGAGTGATGAAAATAATCGTTATCAGTAAGGAAAAAGCAACGATCGAGCGTAGTTTAAACATATTTTTTCGCCTTTAAGAGTGATAGAATTGAAAGAGGTTCGGTTAACCAACAGTCATTTTATATTACGATAGAAGAAGCTCGCTATTTGGAGGGTGCTTCGTGAATCAGAATTTCCCAAAAATCGCACAATTAAATCTATCTGGAATCGGCTGTTGGCTAACGCTCATTGTTGGAGGTTTATTACTTACCTCCATCGGACTCGGTTGGGTGGTCAACAGTGTCCTTATTGTACTAGGCTTAATTATAATCATCCCTGCGATCGCGCTGTTCGGGGTGCAATGGTGGTTGAAACGCAACCTCGTTGAAGATGAATGTCCCGTTTGTCAATATCAGTTTACAGGGTTTAACGGTACGATGTCCCGTTGTCCTAACTGTAGTGAACCCTTGAAAATTGAAAAAGGGAAATTCCAGCGCATTACTCCCCCAGGGACGATCGATGTGGAAGCAGTTGATGTGGATGCTTCTTCTCAATGAACTAATCATTAAGAGATTCCTTGCTTATGATCTACACCACCGAACAACTCATTGAAATTTTAGATCAAGAATTACGAGCAAATTGGCAAGGGAAACGAGTCTTATTTTCTTCTCCTCAACGTTTGGAAAATCCTGTTTTAGCGAAAGCAATTGGCGCAGAAAAACTGAGTAAAATCTTTGCTTATCGGGATTTTCGCGCTCAAATCCATGAATATCAACGACAGCATAAAGTTTCTGGGTTAGTGTGGCGAGTTTGTTGTTTTAATGGCTTAGAAATTGAATGTCCAGAACCTCACAACCAGTTAATCACCATTCCAGAAGATAAGGAAACCCTAAAAGCGTTTAAACCCGATATTATAGAATTTTGGCAACAAGCAACAGCCGATTTAACTCTCTGGTTAGAAGGAAACCCGACGATTGAAGTTGATTCCGTAACGGTGGAAGAATACATTACAAATGCAGAATGGTTGGAAGTGGAAACCACACGCACTGAGTTGATTTTAAATCTCTGTTGGGGAAATCCCAAAGAATGTCATTATCAGTGGGCGTTTCCTCATTCTGGACGGAATCGAATCATCGCCACTGTTTCTAATTCACCGTAGATTCAACAAACTCCCGAAAGCGAATTAAATCTTGATGGGGATCAGCGGCGACGACTTCCACTTCCACTCGATCGCCCAATTCAACATTTGTCTGGAAACGGTGCGGTAATTCTAACCCTAAATCTTCCAACAAAATAATCCCCAAATTGTCATCTTCTCGCAACCACCGCAACACGATCGCGTTCCAGCGTTCATCGCTATGACGGCGTAAGTATTCCAAAGCCCAATATCGTCTCGTTTGCCGTTCCACTAACGTTGCTTCATAAGTGGCACTAGCGGCACTAAACGCCACTTCCTGCACCTGTTCCGTCGTAAATGGACAAGCCTCACCGCGCAAATAGGCTTTAATTTGAAAATGAGACAATAAATCCACATAACGGCGAATGGGAGAAGTCACCTGTGTATAAACTTCTAAGCCTAACCCCGCATGACGGGCTGGTGTTGTTCCCATTTCACTGCGCGGCATACAACCCCGTAGCGCACACGATCGAACCGGTCCAGCGGGCAATTGTAATAAGGTTTCCTCTGGCGGTAATTCTGGCTGTGGCTGCGATCGAAACGGAATCGGAATCTCTTTATCCACCGCAAAACGTCCCGCCACTTCTCCCGCTAGAATCATCATTTCCGCCACTAACTCTCGCGCTTGTGACTCCTCTAATAACTCAATTTCCACCTCTTCTTCCTGATTCACCTTAATCACCGCTTCTGGTAAGCTGATGTTAATTGATCCCTGAGACTGTCGCCATTGTTTCCGTTGTTGCGCCCAATGTGCCAACTGAGCAATTTCTGGTTCAGCAGTAACGCCCAACTCTAACATCTCATCCACATCATCATAGGTGAGGCGATAAGTGGGTTTAACCCAAGTCGCCGCGATCGTGTATTCAGCAACCGCCCCATCTTCTGCTAAAATCACGGCAAAACTCATCGCTGGACAAACTTTTCCCTGAATCAAACTCATGGGACCCGTAGCTAATTCCGAGGGAAACATGGAAATCATGCCAGTGGGAAGATATAAACTGGTACTGCGTCGGCGAGCTTCTTGATCCAACTCATCATCAGGTCTTACTAAGCGTGTCGGATCAGCGATATGAATCCAAATCTGTTGTCGTCCATCAGGTAGGATTTCAACACTCACCCCATCATCAATTTCTTTTGTGCTTTCATCGTCAATGGTGTAAACTTTCTGGTGAGTTAAATCTAACCGATCGCGCTCTAAATCATCGGGAGGGGAATCGACATATTGTTGCGCCACATCTAACACCTTTTGGGGGAATTGTATAGGGTAGGAGCTACGACGCAAGAAAAGGTTTTCATGGCGACTCCATAAGCCGATATCGATAAGAAGATTGAAGGCAGAATCAGAACTTTGTTCCCGTCCTAACTCCGCTAACGTCTCTTTTGCTAAACGGACTTCTAAATCGGGTTGTAAAATGGATTTTTCCAAAGCCTCAAAACGAGCGCGATCGGAGCTTTTCCAATCTACCGACTCCCCTGCTAAAGCCTGTTTCACTCGCTGAATAAACTCAGTTTTTTCCAGATTCCGTTGTTGTTCAACTTCTAACTGATGTTTAATTTCCGCTACCTGAGAGGACGATCGCGGTTCAAAAACATTTCCTTTCTGCTTAAAATAAATTTTATCTTCTGTTAGCAAACAATACGCCGCATAACAGGGGATCGCACTTTGATCCGAAAATAGCACCGCCGCCATTTCTTCGGGAGTCACTGCTTCCCCGTCTTCTACTAACAATTCCCAAGCCACTTCTAAACTTGATGGGTCTAAATAAGACTCCACTTCCCCCAAAAAACTAGGAATTTCCTGTGGGCGCTTGGGATCACCTCCCACCTCATACTCCACCTGTCGCGGATGTAGCGTGTGAGATTGACCCCATTGATCTAAAACAATCCAATGTTTCTTCCCTTCTGGTCGTTCTGCTACTGCCAGACGACGCTCTCCTTGAGCTTTAAATTCGATCAGCGTTCCCTTTTCCACCAGCTTCGCGCTACTTTAACAACTTGTATTCTAGTCTAGCGTTCCACTAACTTTCACGCGACAAAAATCAATCTTTCAATCTGGAGACGTTCCTGTTACTAAGTATGGAGAACGCCTCTAAACCCCGTTTCATCTTAGCTTTCTGCATCCACATAGGGAAGCAATGCTAACATTCGAGCATAACTGATCGCTTTTGTCATCTGTCGTTGTTGTCTAGAAGTTAACCCCGTGATACGACGCGGGAGAATTTTCCCCCGTTCTGTGATAAATTTACGGAGTAATTCCAAATCTTTATAATCAATGGGGTCTCCTGGTTTAATTGGTGATAAACGTTTGCGATGATAAGCCATAGTTTTCCTCTTATTTGGTTTCCTTGTGAACAGTGTGTCGGTTACAGTAGGGGCAATACTTTTTAAACTCTACCCGTCCTGAATGATTCCGACGATTTTTCTCCGTTGTGTAACGAGAAACGCCTTTTTTGCGTTTATCCGTGTTCGTTCTACACTCGGTACATTCTAAAGTGATGATAATGCGGACACCCTTTTTGCTTGCCATAGTTTTGGGTAACGGTAAGATTTAGTTAAGTTGCTTTCAATAATGAAGACACAGCCCACTATTGTCTCATACGATCCATCAAAAGATCAACCCAACGCCGAATCCGAATATCAAGGGAATAGCCACGACGACTGGGGACAATCACTGTATCAAAAAATCGATCGTGGATCGCTTGCTGATTATCCTCATCTCCAATTGCTACCACTAACTCCACAAGCAACGGTGAGATTAAAATTAACACTGAGAGTACATTCGGGAAACCGTATTGTAATCCCACTAGACCCAAGAAAGCAATCACACTAATTGCCCCCTCCCGTTTGGTTAAAACAGTGACATCAGGAAGCCGTCCCCTCCTCCCATCAATAATTTGCAAATCAAACGCCCAACGTCCCAAACTTTGCCCTTTATATCGCGTTACCGCAAACACGCGCAAGCCCCACCAAGCGGCGATAAACACAATTAATTGTAAAAGCGCCACTCCCACTAAAGCACTCACAAACCAGACGGCGGCAAAATCGAGGAGAAACGCATAGATGCGACGTTGAATGGGGGCGCGAGGATAACGACGGGGTAGGGGTTCTTTTGACATGATCGCTGTTGTTTCTTTCATTCAAAGGCGAGTGCATACCACAAAAACTATTTTCTGTCAAGTTCTGAATCATCTTCATCGGAAGAAGAGGTCATTTCCTCTCGGAAGCCTTTTAAGGTTTTTCCCAGTGCGTTTCCCATTTCGGGGAGTTTTTTCGGTCCGAAAATTAAGATTGCTACTCCTAAAATTACCGTTACTTCTAACCAGCCTAATCCCAACATAAGAGTTTTTCGATTTATAAATTGCTTGTTGTACAGGAGTCATCTTCAGTATATCGTGAGATTAAACTGTTTAAGTGTTATAAATTTATGTTTGAGTCTTCATCTTCTTTACGGTCCCAACAACATCCCCTAATCCGCAGTTTAGCTGATACCATTGAACAAGTCTGGCAGGAACAATTAGAATTACTGCCTTATCATTTACCAGAGGATTTAGGTTACATTGAAGGGCGCTTAGAAGGGGATAAACTCACCATTGAAAATCGCTGTTATCAAACTCGATCGTTTCGGAAACTTCATTTAGAATTAGCAAAGGTGGGAAATAATCTGGATATTCTGCACTGTGTTGTTTTTCCTCGCTGTGAGTATAACCTACCGATTTTTGGTTGTGATTTAGTGGGAGGAAGAGGACAAATTAGCGCCGCGATCGCCGATTTATCTCCCGTTAGCCCCGATGGTGATCTCCCTAAAGCCTATCAAACCGCATTATCTCAACTTCCCTCGGTTAGCTTTTCTCAACCGCGCGAATTACCGCCCTGGGGCGATATTTTTTCCGAATTTTGTTTATTTATTCGTCCCGAAAATTCCCAAGAAGAAGAGGATTTTTTACAGCGAGTGCGTGACTTTTTAACCGTTCATTGTCAGCAAGGAAATCAAGCAGAAAGCGTTTCTCCTGAACAGGAAAGTGTTAATTTAGCTGGACAACAACGCTACTGTCAGCAACAGCAAAAGAATGATAAAACCCGTCGCGTGTTAGAAAAAGCCTTTGGGGAAGAATGGGCGGAACGTTATTTGAGTACGGTGTTATTTGATCTTCCTCAACTGGCTCATTAAAGCAAATAATTCTCATTTGCGATCGAGATTTTCTCACAGACTGTTAGCAGTGAACGCTAATTATGCAAAAATAGTAAAGCTGCATGAGCTAAGGTGGGGTTTCCCACTGCTCGTTTTAAGTTTAAAAGTTATAGATAAGTAGAGATATATGAAATCAGGCGATCGTGTTCGGGTTAAAGAATCTGTTGTGGTTTACCATCATCCCCAACATAAAAAGAAACCCTTTGATATCAAAGGAATGGAAGGAACAATTCAAGAAATTGTCACCGAGTGGCAAGGAAGACCAGTTAGTGCTAACCTTCCAGTTAAAGTAAAATTTGAAAAGAAGTTTACGGCTCATTTGCGCGAAGATGAAGTGGAAGTCATTGAAAGTGCCGAGTAATTTGGGAAACCCAGATCATGGTTCAGGAATTGGTTGCGAAAGTCGCTAAAATCATCATCTATCCCATTAAGTCACTGGATGGGATAGCGTGCGATCGAGCCGCTATAATTTCCCCAGGAACATTGGCTTTCGATCGCAGATGGGCGATTCTTGACGAAAAAGGAAAGTATGTGAACGGGAAACGTAACCCGAAAGTTCATCAACTGCGCTGTCAATTTGATCTAGCAACGGAAACTGTCACCTTCTCTGATCAAGGAGAGACGACTTCCCTCTCCTTTCATTTAACAACCGAAATCGACGCAATCAATCGCTGGTTAAGTGACTATTTCCAAAAACCTGTGTTCCTCCAAGAAAAAGCAGAAGGGGGATTCCCTGATGATACCGACGCTTATGGTCCGACAATTATCAGCACTGCTACTCTAGAAACTGTAGCGAGTTGGTTGCCAGGGTTAACGCTAGAAAACGCTCGATCGCGCTTTCGGGCAAACATCGAAATCAATAACGTTCCCCCATTCTGGGAAGATCAACTTTTTTCCGAAACGGGAGACCCCATTAACTTTACGATCGGTTCAGTAAAAATTCAAGGCATCAATCCCTGTCAGCGTTGCGTTGTTCCCACCCGTGATCCTAATACTGGGGAAACCTATTCAAAATTTCAGCGCACTTTCACCACACAGCGCCAAAACACACTTCCTGCTTGGACCCATTCTAACCGTTTTAATCATTATTATCGTCTCAGTGTCAATACTCGCATTTTGCTATCCGAAACAGGTAAAGTGATAAACATCAATGACAAACTAAGCAGAGGCTTGATTTAAAAATTGATATCGATCGTAGTAGGGTTTGCCTTGCCCACCCTACAAAGATGCCAGTGAAAACGCATCGATCGCGCCCTGATTATTTTTCTCTCATCAAAGTCTGCGTATCCCAGAAACACACTTTTTCTAAGAGGGGATAAATACGATCGCCTCACGAGATCACCCAAAAATCAACTAAGACGTGGCATAGCCAAGGGTAAATAGTAAAGTCGTTCCATTACTACGCTTGATCTTCTTCTTCTAATTGCTGGCTATAGTCTGTCATTCCAACTTCAGCAAGTTCGCGATCTTCTTGAGCAAATTTTTGATAGAGGTTAGCAAAAGATTTAAGTTGATTGCTTTTTGTGGCGCGTTGACTTTTCCATTTGAGGAATTCAATAAATCTGCCGATTTCTTCTAGTTGGTCATCATCTAACCGTTGAATTTCCTGTTTAATGTTTTCTCTGGTTTGAAACATCATTGAATTTTTGTTGCTCCTTACCCCTCAAATTATACCATTTGGGAAAAGCTCATTGACCGTAGTAGGGTGGGCAATGCCCACCCTACAAAGATGCCAGTGAAAACGCATCGATCGCGCCCTGATTATTTTTCTCTCATCAAAGTCTGCGTATCCCAGAGTAAGTAGGTTGGGTGGAGTTTACGAAACCCAACATTAATCAGTAAGTAGGTTGGGTGGAGTTTACGAAACCCAACATTAATCAGTAAGTAGGTTGGGTGGAGTTTACGAAACCCAACATTAATCAGTAAGTAGGTTGGGTGGAGTTTACGAAACCCAACATTAATCAGTAGTAGTAGTAGGGTTTGCCTTGCCCACCCTACAAGATGTAACATCTACCCACTTTTTTTGATTTAAATCATATTGATTATCGTCTAGAAAGCATTGTACAGTAGTTCTATAGCAATCCCATAAGATTTGTAAATCTTTGTTGCCCCCAAATCCTCACTGCGCTCCGGCCAATACTGGGGGCTTCCATGAATCAAATTTTTCCGATATCATTTCGGATTACTATATGCTATATGCGTAAATAATTTTTTACAGGCACTTAACCCAACATCAATTATCTAGAGATTGCCATCCCCATAACCAATAACCAATAGGGAAAATGCGTATTTTTAATCGAATATCGTCTTACACCTTTCATTCCTTAATTCTCCCCAGTTTAGATACATTGACATTTCTGGCTTGGGGAATATTGTTGTTTAAGTATTGGTTAACTGGTCAAATCAGATTATTAATTCATCCCAACTATATTGGGTTAGTGGTTGTCACTGGTATCATTTTATTCAGCATTGGATTAGTCAAGCTGTTTCAAGTTTATAAAAAACGAAAACAAACCTTTAGAAAGGGTGGCGAACAAATTGTACAGCACGTTACACTTTTTCCCGTTGGATGGAGTACATTTTTTCTTCTCAGTACAGCCATTTTAGGGTTATTAATTCCTCCCACTGTGTTCGGAAGCGAAATCGCTTTACAACGAGGAATTAGAGAGTCTCTTCCTTTAACTCAAAGCCAACCTGAGAGGTTTCGAGTAAATGTGAATCCCGAAGATCGATCGTTAATTGATTGGGTTAAAACCATTAATGCTTATCCCGAACCCGATGAATATCAAGGAGAAGCAGTGAAAGTGAAAGGGTTTGTGATTAAAAAAGAGAATCTCCCCGAAAATTACTTTTTAATTGCACAATTTATTATCACTTGTTGCGCGATCGATGCTTATCCCGTTGCCATTCCTGTTAAAATAGAAGCTGATCAAACTCAAA
Organism: Dactylococcopsis salina PCC 8305; assembly: GCF_000317615.1. Lineage (GTDB taxonomy): Bacteria > Cyanobacteriota > Cyanobacteriia > Cyanobacteriales > Rubidibacteraceae > Halothece > Halothece salina. The sequence goes on from NC_019780.1 coordinate 1,397,323, forward strand.
ATTATCCGCCTGATACATGGTTAGAAATCGAAGGAGAAATGATCACAGAAACCCTAGATTTAGCAGAAGAATTTTATCAAGAAGTTCCCTCAGAACGGCAATTAGTCATCAACGCCAAAAAACTAACAGAAATTCCGACTCCGAAGAATCCTTATGGCTATTAGTCACAAATTAAAACCCATCGATCGCGCCGCCATTACTGTAATTATTCTGCTAAGTTTCGTCTTAATGGGATTACTTTTAAGCGAAAAAGTCTGCGGAACAGACTGCTGGTTTAAAGCAAAAGCAAACGTGAGAGAATTTAGTTGGGAAGGTCAAAAAATTAGCGCCGAAGACCGAGGATTTATTTTAAACTTTAGCCGTCCCATGAATCGAGAAAGCGTAGAAAATAACTTAAAAATTGAGCCACAATTACCAGGAAAAATTAGTTGGTCTGGGAAACGAATGGCTTACACTTTAGACAATCCTGCTCCCTATGGGACAGAATATAAAATCAGTATTTTGGGCGCAAAAGAAACATTAGGAAGCGAAATTAAGCCCTTTCAAGAAACCTTTAGAACGCGCGATCGAGCCTTTGTTTATATTGGAGTAAATGGCGAGGAAAAAGGAAGATTAATCCTGTATAACTTAACGCAACAAGAGAAAACAATTCTCACTCCTCCTCGTCTAGTTGTTAACCGATTTTTCAGTTATCCCGATCGATCTAAAATCTTATTTGGCGGCACATCAAGAGAAAATTGGGAACAAGGAAAGCTCGATCAAAAACTCTACACCGTCACCACAGGAATCAACAAAACAGAAAACCCAAGCGGAAAAATCGAACTAATTTTAGACAATAAAACCTATCAAATTTTAGAATTTGAACTGTCACCAGACGGCGAAAAAATTGTCGTGCGACGTGGCAAAAAAGAAGCATCTGGACTGGGAGAAATTAGCTTATGGGTAATCGAAAATCAAGCCTCACCACAAAAACTAGAAACCGCGACTGGAGGCGACTTTATCATCCCTCCTGATAGTAAAACCGTCGCCATCGCCCAAGGTCAAGGAGTCGCCTTAATTTCCCTAGAAAAAGACAGTAATCCTTCTAACTTTCTGCCGCAATATGGTCAAGTTTTAACCTTTTCCCCAGACGGAACGGCCGCCGCCATGGTCAACTTTAATACCCAAGACACAGAGAAACAATATATCCGTTCCCTTTACCTCGTCACCAACCGAAACGTTGAAAAAAATCTTCTTAATACCAATGGTTCAATTTTAAGCTGTGAATTTAATCCAACAGTTACTCACATATACTGTTTACTAACGGAACTGATAGAAGGGGAACAATATCAAGAAAAACCCTATCTTGTCAGTATTAACCTAGAAACCGCCGCCGTAACCCCATTACTCACCCTTCCCGAATATAGAGACGTAAAAATGAGTCTTTCTCCCGACGGGTTAGCATTACTTTTCGATCAAATTATGACAGTAAGGGAAACCTCAGAAACAACAGTTAAAACTTTACGCAGTGACTCTGGGGAAGCAATTATTGGTAGTCGGTTATGGCTATTAGTTCCCACCCCCACTCTCACCAAAGACCCCAACCAAAAACCACAACTAGAAGAGTTGCCAATATCAGGACTCTCCCCTTTCTGGCTACCGTGACAACAGAATAACTGTCCTGTTAGAGCCAGAAATGAAGCAAAAGTTAATTTATTGTAAATCATAGAGACCCCCTTCCCATCTTTGACCCATGACCAATGCAAAAGTTTCTCCTTGGCTGAGTTGTCTGGTTTATCCTTTAGGTTGTTACCTGCTACTCCCCAGTTATTTTGGCAAACTAGAAATTGCGGGACGGGAGAACATTCCGCGCATCGGACCTGTGATTCTTGCGCCCACCCATCGTTCTCGTTGGGATGCACTGATTATCCCCTACACCGCAGGACGTTGGCAAACTGGACGAGACTTGCGTTATCTGGTGTCAGAAAACGAGATGCGAGGGTTACAAGGTTGGTTTATTTCTCGTATGGGCGGTTTCCCCGTTGATCCACAGCATCCAGCACTGAGTACCATTCGCGAGAGTATCAAGGTTTTATCGCAAGGGGAAATGTTAGTGATTTTCCCAGAGGGAGATATTTATCGACAGCAACCTGTACAACCTCTGAAAGGTGGCATTGGTCGCATTGCCTTAAAAGCACAGTCACAACGTGAAGTCAAGGAAAGTGTCAAAATTGTTCCCATCAGCATCCATTACTCCCAAGCCTATCCGAACTGGGGAACAAAAGTGAAAGTGAAAGTGGGTTGTCCGTTGGATGTTGCGGATTATCCCGTAGATACGGTGAAAACCAGCGCTCAACGCCTCACTGAGGATTTAGAAGGGGCCTTAAAAGACTTATACGAAATGGATAATAAGTGGGAAAAACAGTTTTCTTGTAAAACGTCTTGGCATCAGGAAAGATTAACGACTCATCATTAATTTTACCGACTTTCGGTTTAACTGGTAACTGATTGTTGTTGGGTTTTGCGTGGAGACGTTCCATGGACGTGGAGTAGGGTGGGCATTGCCCACCCTACAATTGATATTAGCACTGATGGAACGATATTACTCAATAAAATGATAGGGAGGGAGAGGATCACTCACTTCAATTGTCCACGTGGGAAAGTCTTTTTTCCATTGTTCCAGTTGTTCAGAAAAAACCGATCGATCTCTTTCCTTAATTAGTAAGTAAAAGCGTTCTATATTTTCTTTTGGTTCGCCATGAATGAATTGAGGATAGTCTTGATTGATTTGGGTTTGTAACTGATTTAATTCTGCTTGTTGCTGGCTTTGATAGTTGGTTTGTTCTTGATACCGTTGTTTTTTTGCTTTTAAGTAATTCTTGCCTTGTTTCTCCATCGGTGAGGCGTTTTCTGTCGAAAAAGGAAGCGGTGTTAATTTGAGAGTTAATTCGACTTTATCTTGAATTTCTTGTAATTTTTTCTGATACTTTTCCGCCTTAAAATCAAGGTGTTCTAATAAATCTTTTTCCGTGGGAAAATAAGTCCCAAATCTTAAAGGAAGGAGGGGTATTTGTTGGAAAATTTCACAAATCACGGCATCATGGTGAATCACAGCTTGGATTAATTTTTGATCGTTTTCCTCTAATTCTTCTAAGGGAAGTTCCGCCTCGACAATCGCCGCGATCGCGCCTTGTTTAATTAATTGTAATTCGCCTCGAAAGCCTGACGGTAAAGATAACGCTGATGGAGACGAAGCAATTAAACAATAGGTGTATAACATACTCAAGAAGAGACAATCAGGATCAGTGTTTTTTCGGAGTTGATAACGCTTTGGTAACTAATAATTGTAACAAACGTGACTGATAGCTCAAGAGTTTAACATAGGGGTTGCTGAAAAGTCCATTGGTTGGCTAAGTAAGGCAAAAGGCAAGAGGCAAAAGGCAAGAGGCAAAAGGCAAGAGGCAAAAGGCAAGAGGCAAAAGGCAAAAGGCAAGAGGCAAAAGGCAAGAGGCAAAAGGCAAAAGGCAAGAGGCTTGCATGCAAGGTGTGTGACGATTGAACAATCAATGAACTTGCATTTTTATCTGAACTGAATCGCCTCAAATCCTTATTTGGTAAAACTTTCAGTTTTCTTGACTCAAGCCCTAACATAGTTTCTCTTTAAAATTAAGATCAACTCAAGATAAAACGGGTAAGATTAATAAAAAATGTATTGACAGGAATAATAAAAAAAGCTAAGATATGGCGGATGAGTAGGAAGGTTGGTGGGTGAGGAGTGAATTTTATACGAGTAGCCCATTGCCTTTTTATGATCAGATCGTCATTATTATTTAAGGAGAAAGATCATGGCTGTTGAAAAAACTAACTCTTCCTCCAGCTTAGGAGAAGTGGTCGATCGGATTTTAGATAAAGGGGTCGTGGTTGACCTGTGGGTGCGAGTTTCCCTCGTGGGAATTGAATTACTCGCAGTAGAAGCGCGTGTGGTTATTGCTTCCGTTGAAACCTATCTGAAATATGCAGAAGCAGTAGGTTTAACGTCTTCGGCGGCAGTTCCTGCAGAATAAACGCTCTGTCTGTCTGAGTGATCGTTCGTTTTTGGGAGACTCAAGACTAACTAATCTTGGGTTTCCCGATTGTGAGGTTAAAGAAGTTTAAGGAGTTAGGTGATGGTATCTTTACGGGAACAGTGGAACGAACAAGCAAGAGAACGTCAAAGGGAAATCAGTGCGCGAAAAACAGAAACCGTCGCGCTGTTACAAGAAGCAAATCAAGAGCGCGTCAGGGTTGCTCAACAACAAAAAGCACTGGCGATCGAGTTAAAAAATCAACTGGCACAATTCCACGAACAATTAGAAACCAGCGTTGGGAACTGGCGACAAGAAACTCAGGAACAACTGATTAACTTAGAAGAAACCCGCACGGCGAATGCTCAACAACAGCGAGAAGCTCTCTTCAACTTCCGTCGTCAACTCACCGCTGATGTGTGGGGAGAAACCGAGAGCGACTCTTTGAAGGTTGAAGAGAATACTCCCTTTGTCGCTTAGGAAAATGATCTAGAGTTATTTGTGGAAGAAGAAGACAGAAATGCGCCATCAGTGATTGTAGAAGGACAAAACGACACCTCATCCCCCTCCTCAGAAACGAAGAATCTTCCGTCGTGGTTGTATCGTAATCAAGAAGAAGTGTAATCATCATGCCAGCCCATGATTAATATCACAGTATTGGTTGAGGAAATTAAGTCTGATTGATTAGATAGGTGAGAAATAATAATGCCACTAATAGAATTATTACAGGAGAAGCGAGACGAAATCATTAAAATTGCTTCCAAACATGGAGCATTTAATGTTCGAGTATTTGGTTCTGTGGTACGACAAGAGGACACAAAAAATAGTGATATTGACTTGTTGATTGATTATGATCGCGCTAAAACCAGTTCTTGGTTTCCAGGAGGTTTACTTATGGATTGGGAGGAGTTATTAGGTTGCAAAGTTGATATTGTTACTGAACAAGGGTTAAGTCCTTTCATTCGAGAACAGGTATTAGCTGAGGCGAAACGTTTATGAGTCTGGAACGCGATCGCGCTTATTTAGCTCATATCTTAGAATGTATTAAATACATTCAGAATTACACCAATAATGACAGAGAAACGTTTATGAGTAGCTCTTTAATACAAGACGCTGTTTTGCGACGATTACAAACAATGGCTGAGTCAACACAACGTCTTTCTGATGAGTTAAAAGCAGAAGCTCCAAATGTGGACTGGCGAGGTTGATCAGGCTTGAGAAACATATTAGTTCATGATTATTTAAGCGGAATTGATTTAGAACAAGTTTGGGACGCGATCGCACAGTCTTTACCAAGTTTAGAAGTTGCAGTAAAAGAACTTTCAGAACGTTTTAATTTACAATAAAAAGTATAGATTAATTACTCAAAGCAAGTGAACAGTTGTAGTGGCGACATTCTTTGCACATATTAGGTAAAAAAATATCTAGGAAAATCAAATTAACATCAAAATTTATGACCCCACCGCGCACCGTTCGAGATATCATTACACCAAGAGCGATCCCTCAGAGTCGTTATCTTAAATCTTTAAATCGTCTGGGAAACGCTAAGGTTTCTTTGCAAAAAGCACCGTATAGCACGCGAGAAATTCAACGCACCTCAATTAACTGTCACAATAGTTTAATTGCTCCGAGTTACCGTCATGTCTTTAAACTAAAGGTAGTCCCGAAATCAGTGCGCTTACAAGTGGCGCAAATTAGAAAACTCGGTATTTTGGAGTATAAAAGGAAACCATGAGTCAAGAAAAAACATTTATTCCCTCGGAAAAATATCGCCAAATGCTCGTTCGTGATGGTGAACTTCGTTTTCAGGAATGGCAGACTAACTATATTAACTATCGCAAGAAATACCTCCGCGAAGTGTCGGGAAAGTCGTGAAGAAAAAAAAATCAAAGGTATTGACAGGAATAAAGAGAAAAGCTAATATATGGCAGGTTAATGGGAAAGTTAGTAAGTGAGGAGTGAATTTTATACGAAATTCATAACGAGTGACATCTTGCTTTTCTATGATTAAGTTGTCGTTATTATTCAAGGAGAAAAATTATGGCTGTTGAAAAAACTAACTCTTCCTCCAGCTTAGGAGAAGTGGTCGATCGGATTTTAGATAAAGGGGTCGTGGTTGACCTGTGGGTGAGAGTTTCCCTCGTGGGAATTGAATTACTCGCAGTAGAAGCGCGTGTGGTTATTGCTTCCGTTGAAACCTATCTGAAATATGCAGAAGCAGTAGGTTTAACGTCTTCGGCGGCAGTTCCTGCAGAATAAACGCTCTGTCTGTCTGAGTGATCGTTCGTTTTTGGGAGACTCAAGACTAACTAATCTTGGGTTTCCCGATTGTGAGGTTAAAGAAGTTTAAGGAGTTAGGTAATGGTATCTTTACGGGAACAGTGGAACGAACAAGCAAGAGAACGTCAAAGGGAAATCAGTGCGCGAAAAACAGAGATTGAGGAGGCTCGATCGAGCATTCAAAAAGAATTACAAGCTCAATATGAAGCTCGTTTAGCCGCCACTCAACAGTTACAATCAGAACTACGGCAATTTTACAACAATCTCGCCAATGACACAGCAGGATTTTTAGAGAGAACGAGAACCACTCGTGAACAAATGGCGCAAAAGCTAGAACAGGAATTAACCCAGTTGATTACTGATTTAGAAAATAATACCGCCGCGCTGTTACAAGAAGCCAATCAAGAGCGCGTCAGGGTTTCTCAACAACAAAAAGCACTGGCGATCGAGTTAAAAAATCAACTGGCACAATTCCACGAACAATTAGAAACCAGCGTTGGGAACTGGCGACAAGAAACTCAGGAACAACAACAGCAAACCGCCGCGCAACTGCGAGAAGACTTAAATGCTTTTTCTGCTAACCTCATGGCACAAGTGGAGAAACTTCTGATTAACTTAGAAGAAACCCGCACGGCGAATGCTCAACAACAGCGAGAAGCTCTCTTCAACTTCCGTCGTCAACTCACCGTTGATGTGTGGGGAGAAACCGAGAGCGACTCCTTGAAGGTTGAAGAGAATACTCCCTCTGATGTGTGGGGAGAAACCGAGAGCGACTTCTTGGAGGTTGAAGAGAATACTCCCTTTGTCACTTAACATTAAAAGCACGGATTACCGATGACAACAGTTTTACACGCTCGTCCGAAAGGTTTTGTTTCTACGCCAACCATCGATCGCATCAGTGGTCGCGCTTGGCGTTATCTCCAATCTGGTTTTTCGATTCATCTACGGGGTCCGGCGGGAACAGGTAAAACGACTCTCGCCATGCACTTAGCGGATTTACTGAATCGTCCGATTATGCTGTTATATGGGGATGATGAATTTAAAAGCACCGATTTAATTGGCAGTAATACGGGTTACACGCGAAAAAAAGTCGTTGATAACTACATTCATAGCGTCGTGAAAGAAGAAGACGAGTTACGCCAACAATGGGTGGATTCTCGTTTAACAATGGCGTGTCGAGAAGGGTTTACGCTCGTTTATGATGAGTTTAATCGCTCTCCTCCAGAAGTGAATAATGTACTTTTATCCGCTTTGGAAGAAAAGCTATTGGTGCTTCCCCCAGATAGTAATCGATCGGAATATGTACGGGTGAGTCCCAATTTTCGCGCCATTTTTACCTCGAATCCTGAAGAATACTGGGGGGTTCATGGTACACAAGACGCATTGCTCGATCGAGTCGTGACGATTAATGTACCTGAACCCGACTTAGAGACGCAACAGGAGATTATCACCCAAAAAGTAGGGATTAACGCCAATGACGGAGAAAAGATTGTTAATTTTGTTCGTCAATTCCGCGATCGAGCAGCGGTGAAAAATTCCTCTGGTTTGCGTTCTTGTTTAATGATTGCACAAGTCTGTCATCAACATGAAATCCCCGTCCAAACCAGCGATGAAGGCTTTCGTGACATTTGCTATGATATCCTTTCCTCTCGTTGTAGTCTGTCTCCAGAAGAATCAGCCGCACTTTTAGAACAACTCTTCTAGGAAAATGATCTAGAGTTATTTGTGGAAGAAGAAGACAGAAATGCGCCATCAGTGATTGTAGAAGGACAAAACGACACCTCATCCCCCTCCTCAGAAACTAATTGCAGCGGAGAAAGGTGCGGATAAAATTGCAGTTGAAATTAAAAGTTTTCGTAGCGCATCAGAGATGAAAGATTTAGAGGAAGCGATTGGTCAATTTGTTTTATACGAGCGTCTATTAGCCCGATATGAACCCGAAAGAAAGTTATATTTAGCCGTTCCTAAAAATGTTATAAAATCAGTTTTTGAAGAGGAAGCTGGGCAAGTTTTACTAGAAGATCAAATTCTGCGATTGTTAACTTTTGATACAACAAAAGAGGAGGTGTTTAGATGGATAACTTAAGCCACGAAGATCTTGAAAAAGCAGTAACGAACGTTTTAAGAGACTATATTGAATTTCTCGGAAACGACCCCGATAGCAACATTGAACTGATTATAGACAAAGACAAAACCCATTATCTCTTAGTAGAAATGGGATGGCAAAACGATCGCCGAATCTATGGCAACCTCATTCACATTGAGATCATTAATAACAAAATTTGGATACAACAAGACGGAACAGAAGAAGGAATCGCCAACGAACTGGTTAAACAGGGAATCTCTCCCCAGCAAATTGTTCTCGCCTTTAAGACTCCAGAACGCCGTAAAATCGCGGACTTTGCTATTTCTTAATTTGTTTGATTCCCCAATTAAATTACAGTTGTAGTGGCGACATTCTTTGCACATATTAGGTAAAAATAGCGTGGTTAACTCTAACACCAATCAACCCAAATCTTATCAGTCCAAAGGAATCACCAATAGCACTCAATCTTCTAGTCTTGCTGATATTTTAGAGCGAGTCTTAGATAAAGGAATTGTCATCGCGGGAGACATTAGCGTTTCTGTGGGTTCAACCGAACTCTTAACGATTCGGATTCGTCTTTTAATTTCGTCGGTAGATAGGGCGAGAGAAATCGGAATTAACTGGTGGGAAAGTGATCCTTATCTTTCCAGTCAAGCGCATCTGATGAAGGAAGAAAATCAAGCGTTACAATCACGGTTAGAAAATATGGAAGCAGAGTTACGTCGTTTGAAGGGAGAAACCAACCTCGATCAGTCTTCTTTAGGAGAATCCGATCAACGTAGCTTACAATAGGATTACGCTAATTTTGGAGTATAAAAGGAAACCATGAGTCAAGAAAAAACATTTATTCCCTCGGAAAAATACCGCCAAATGCTCGTTCGTGATGGTGAACGTCGCTTTCAGGAATGGCAGACTAACTATATTAACTATCGCAAGAAATACCTCCGTGAAGTGTCGAGAAAGTCGTGAAGAAGAAACAATTAAATGTCTGAAGAAGAAAGCAACCTCAGTCGAGTTGATCTCAATCCCGCCAGTTCTAATTCTGATGCGGGATTAGCTCCTTTGTTGTTAACGGTCACCGAATTAATCCGTCAGTTGATGGAAGCACAAGTGATTCGGCGCATGGATGCCGAGTTATTAACGGAAGCAGAACTCGATCGAGCGGGAGAAAGTTTACAACGTTTAGAAGAGGAAATCCTCCGTTTATGTGAAATTTTCGACGTTGATCCCGCCGATCTCAATGTTCACTTGGGAGAGTTGGGAACGTTGTTACCGAAAGAGGGGGGATATTATCCAGGAGAAACCTCGGATCAACCTTCGATTTTAGAATTACTCGATCGAGTTCTTCATACAGGAGTCGTAATTGATGGTAATCTCGATCTAGGGATCGCTCAACTGAATTTAATTCAAGCGAAACTCCATCTGGTTTTAACCTCACAACCGATTAACAATTAATCCTCCCATTCCCCTGAGACAATCACAAATAACGGATAACAAAATGACGGAAGGTTTTTATTTATATGGTATTTTTCCCCCACCTGGACCGAAAACAATTGAAACCCAAGGCTTAGACAAACAACCGATTTTTTCCCATACGGTAGAAGGGTTTACTTTTCTTTATTCAGAAGCGCAACAATCCCGTTATTTAGCCAGTCGTCGTAACCTAATTACTCATACCAAAGTATTAGAAGAAGCGATGGAAAACGGATCGCGGACGTTGCTTCCGTTACAATTTGGTTTAATTGTTCCAGACTGGGAAACAGTGGTTCAAGATTTGTTACAACATCAAGCAGAAAGCCTACATTTTTTTCTGGAAAAATTAGAAGGAAAACGAGAAGTTAGCCTCAAAATTTATTGGGAAACCAATGCTGAATTGAACGCTCTTTTAGAAGAAAATCCCGCCTTAAAAGCAAGACGAGATAATCTAGAAGGGAAACAATTAAGCATGGATGAAGTTATCCAAATTGGACAGGCTTTAGAACAAGAAATGGAGGGACGAAAACAAGATATTATTTCTCGTTTTGAAGAGGTTTTGATTCCCTTTGCTTTTGAAATTAAAGAGAATGATGTGTTAACTGAAACCATGATTTATAACACGGCTTTTCTGATTAATTGGGATGCTGAATCCGATTTTGGGGAACAATTAGAAGCGATCGATGCTGAGTTTTCACCGCGCCTAAAAATCCGCTATAACAATTTTACACCGCCTTATAATTTTGTCGAATTACGAGAATAATTAACAATGGTCTTCAAACTTTTATTACTACCCATCACCGGACCGATCGAGGGAATTACTTGGTTAGGAGAACAAATTTTAGAACGAGCCGACCAAGAATTAGATAGTAAGGAAAACCTCAATAAACGACTCTTAAGCCTACAGCTATCTCTAGATTTAGGAGAGATTTCTGAGGAAGAATACGACGAACAAGAAGAAGAAATATTGTTAGCAATGCAAGCAATGGAAGACGAAGAGAATGAGGAAGAAGAATCATAAAAACGGACGAGCGAGATAATAGCTAGTAATGGTTTTTGCATCCAGTTTATTCTCTCCACTGTGAATTAATTGTTCTAATTCTTCAGGAGTATAAAGAACAATTGTAATGTCTTCATCTTCATCTTGTTCGGGTGGATTTTCTAGTTTTTCGAGTTCCGTTGCTAAAAAAACATAAATGTATTCATCCGAATAACCTGGCGCTAAGGGAAACTTACCTAAATCTTGCCATTTGTTCCCATGATATCCCGTTTCTTCTTCCAATTCCCGTTTAATGGTTTCTGCGGGTTCTTCGTATGCTTCTACTGTTCCCGCGGGAAATTCTAATAATCTTTGTTTAAGGGGAATCCGATATTGATCCACTAAAATTAATTTTCCTTCAGGGGTAACGGGAACGGCTAATGATCCCCCAGGATGACGAATACATTCCCATTCCCCTTCTACACCATTGGGGAGACGTAAATAACTGACTTCAAAACTAAATTTACGTCCTGCGTAATGAAGACGTTCTTTGAGCAATTGAGGAGACGGATCATTATTGAACATAAGAATTGATTGATTTTTAATTAGAGTTTTTGCAAAATACCAGAACAGTCTATCTTATTTTTGAGTTGCGCGATCGAGTTTTTTGTTATCGGATCAATCCAATGCGACGCAATTTCTGCTAAAGGAACTAACACAAACTCTCGTTCTCTCATCCGAGGATGAGGAAGTTTTAATCGGGGAGTATCTAAGACTAAATCTCCATACAAAATTAAATCTAAATCAAGCGTTCGTGCGCCCCAACGTTCTTGACGAACTCGCCCAAAATTGGTTTCAGTTGTTAATAAAATGTCCAATAGTTCAAAAGGAGACAAGTTCGTTGTTAATAAAATACATCCGTTGATATAATTGGGTTGGCTCGGACCGATCGGGCGTGTTTCATACCAACTAGAAACCGCATCGATCGTAATTTCTGGGACTTTTTCTAACTGCAAAATTGCTTGTTTGAGTGTTTCTTGACAATCTCCTAAATTACTTCCTAAAGCAACCGCACAGTTAACTTTTTGTTTCTCATTCATAAATCATCTTTTCTCAGGATCGATTCAGGTATATAGCAGTTCTAAATTTTATGTAAAAAGTTTACTCATGGAAGCCCCCCAAACTTGGGGGGTTGGGGGGCAAAAACAATTTACGATTCATTTAGGATTGCTATAGCAGTTCTAAATCTTATGTAAAAAGTTTACTCATGGAAGCCCCCCAAACTTGGGCCGGAGCGAAGGTGAGGATTGGGGGGCAAAAACAATTTACGATTCATTTGAAATTGCTATAGAAATGACATCTTATACCATTTTTGAAAAGCCAAGTTACAGTAAGAAAATCTAAATTGACTGTAGGGTTTGCCTTGCCCACCCTACGAAATGTAACTATAGAAATGACATCTTACTTGATTCCTGATTCTTCATTAAACTAATATGTCCCAAGATATTCTTCTCATTGGTGGTGGTCATAGTCATGCTATTTTACTACAAAAGTGGCAAGATCACAACATAAATCAAATTCATCTAAAATTGATTAGTGACACCGAACAAGCTCCCTATTCTGGAATGTTACCTGGTCATGTCGCAGGGCTTTACTCTTATGAAGAAACTCATATTGATTTGCGTCGCTTAACGAAACTCGCAGCGGCGGAATTTTATCAGGATCAAGCGATTGGTTTAGACTTAAAGCAAAAACAGATTTTGTGTCGCAATCGTTCGCCAATTCCCTTCGATAAAGTTTCTCTTGATATTGGTTCAACCCCGACTATTACTAGCATTCCAAGTGCGAAAGATTACGCGATTCCAGCGAAACCTGTTCCGATTTTCCTAGAAAACTGGTATCAATTTTTAGCCACTGTAGAAGCAAACCCGAATCAATCTCGAAATCTCGCCATTGTTGGCGGCGGTGCGGGGGGTGTTGAACTCGCCTTAAATATGCAGCAAAGATTACAAAAAAATAGTAACTCAATTACGATTCATTTATTTCAACGGGGAAAGGAGTTATTACCGCAACAGGGGAAATGGGTACGGAAACACCTTTCTAATCTCTTACAAAAACGAGGAATTAAACTCCACTTAGGAGAAGCTGTAAACGCAGTATTTCCCGATCGAATCGTCTGTGAGTCTGGATATAATTTAGACACGGATATTGTCTTTTGGGTGACGCAAGCAAGCGCACCGCAATGGATCGCAGAAAGTGGTTTAACCATCGATGAGAGAGGATTTATCTTAGTGAATGAGTATTTACAATCGGTTTCTCATCCTTTTGTTTTTGCGGCGGGAGATATAGCGACGATTAAAAATCATCCTCGTCCAAAAGCGGGAGTCTTCGCGGTGCGACAGGGAAAACCCTTATTTCAAAATCTACAGCGCACGATTTTAGGGAAACCCTTAAAACCCTATCATCCCCAGAAACATTATCTGAGTTTAATTGGAACAGGAGACAAAAGCGCGATCGCATCTTGGGGAAATTTTGGTTTTCATTCTCCCCTACTTTGGCACTGGAAAGACCGCATCGATCGACAATTTATGGCACAATTTTCTCGGAATCATTAAGGGAATATTCCCCCAAACTTGGGGGTTAGGGGGCTAGACCATTTTTTCATATTAAGCAACTACTGCGATCGCGCTTTCACTTTTAATTTGTTCTACATCAATTTCGGCTTCCTTTTCTTTTACCGCTAAACGAAAACAGGGAATCTGATCAGATAGAATTGCACTCGCCATCATTCCTGTGTGGACTTCTAGGATTCCTTCTGGTAACGCCTCAAACATTAAATGTTGTCCTGGAAAAACAACACGCTCAAAATACCAGTTTTCCAGATTAGTAATCCGTATCACTTGGATGGAACTGGTGGCATTTAAGTAACAGCAAACGATCGGATCGGAGGGAGTATTAGGGACGGGATCAAGGATTTGAGCCATGACAAACGGTTAGTATTATTTACTTAACTTCACACATCTAAACTAACACTTACTGATCCCCACTTGTTGTTAAGCCTAATACAAACGACTCAATTTAACTTCAACAATTTTAACATCTCCCCCATCTCCCCCATCTCCCCCATCTCCCCCATCTCCCCATCTCCCCCATCTCCCTTGTCTCCCCTATCTCCCCCATCTCCCTTACTCATCAGCAATTCCGCTAAGGCTACGTTAAGATATATGAAAATAATGAGAGCGTTTTCCTTGACAGTTCGTTAAAGTTTTGATGATTTTCCCAAGAACTGCCAACCCCTAGCGTTCAAACTGAACCATCTCCGAAAAAGACTATGACACAAAAAATTCTGTATGTTCGGCTACCGTGTAACCCGATTTTTCCCATTGGTGTCGTCTATCTAGCGGATCATATTCACAAACTTTTCCCTGAAATTGAGCAGCGCATCTTTGACATGGGAACGGTTGCTCCTCTTGATTTTGGCGCTTCCCTAGAAAAGTGTGTTGATGAATATCAACCCACCCTTTTAGTCTTCTCATGGCGTGACATCCAAATTTATGCACCTGTTGGGGGGAGAGGAGGAAACCCCTTACAATATGCCTTTGAATTTTACTATGCAAAAAACCCTCTGAAAAAACTACATGGGGCTTTAGGTGGAATGCGAGTCACCGCCGCTTACTACGGAGAACTTTGGCGCAATTTAGGGTTAATTAAACGAGGCTTAAAACGGGCAAAAAAATATAATCCCCAAGCGCGATCGATCATTGGTGGCGGCGCAGTGAGCGTTTTTTATGAACAACTAGAAGATAAACTTCCTGAAGGAACAATTGTTTCCGTAGGAGAAGGAGAACTGCTGTTAGAAAAACTCTTACGAGGGGAAAACTTCCAAAATGAACGCTGTTATGTGGTGGGAGAAACTCAACCCCGCGATAACATGATTCACGAAGCACCAACGCCTCTGGAAAAAACCGCTTGTGATTACGATTATATTGAGCGGATGTGGCCTGAATTTAAGTATTATCTTCAAGAAAACGACTTTTATCTCGGCATTCAAACTAAGCGCGGTTGTCCTCATAATTGTTACTACTGCATTTATACAGTAGTAGAAGGAAAACAAGTGCGCGTGAATCCTGCTGATGAAGTTGTAGCAGAAATGCGTCAACTTTACAATCGAGGGATTCGTAATTTTTGGTTTACTGATGCTCAATTTATTCCCGCGAAAAAATACATTCCAGATGCGATCGAGCTTTTACAAAAAATCTATGATTCAGGAATGAATGACATCCATTGGGCTGCTTATATTCGCGCCGATAATTTAACCCCTGAATTGTGCGATTTAATGGTTAAAACGGGAATGAACTATTTTGAAATCGGCATTAGTAGCGGTTCTCAAGAATTAGTTCGTAAAATGCGAATGGGCTACAATTTGCGCGTGGTTCTCCAAAACTGTCGGGATTTAAGAGCAGCGGGTTATAACGAATTAGTGTCGGTGAATTATTCTTTTAATGTGTTAGATGAACGCATTGAAACCATCCGTCAAACGATCGCTTATCATCGAGCATTAGAAGAAGTTTTTGGTGTAGATAAAGTCGAGCCAGCGATCTTCTTTATTGGGTTACAACCGCATACCCATTTAGAAGAATATGCCCTAGAAAACGACATTTTAAAACCTGATTATAATCCCATGAGTTTAATGCCTTGGACAGCGAAAAAACTGTTATGGAATCCTGAGCCATTAGGGAGTTTATTTGGAGAAGTTTGTCTTCAGGCTTGGGAAAATAATCCCAATGATTTCGGGCGAGAAGTCATGGCAATTTTAGAACAACGTTTTGGTCGCGCTGATCTTGAAGACGCTCTCAATGCGCCGATGTCAGGTTCAGTTAGCCATGAGAAATTACCCGTAACCAGCAATCAGTAACCACTTATTTTAGGGAACGGTTAATCCCCCCTAACCCCCCTTCGCAAGGGGGGAATCAGAGGAGTACATAAGATTTAGAATTGCTAGATAAATTCCCCTAATAACTAACAAATAAAAGATTAATAAAAGATATGTTAGAAGGCTCAATTTTACAGAAACTTTATACCGCGCATCAAGGAACCGATCGACCCTTAAATTTAGGTGTTTATTATAAAAATACTCTCGTGGCTTTATGTCATGCTTTAGAAGATTTTATCCTCAATACCAAAAGTTCTCCTCTAGTAATCAGCGCCTTTCAACAGGGAAAATGGTATCTAGAAGAAGCCGATCGCTATGGAGAAATTGCCAATCAAGCGCGAAAAATTGCAATTATGGCAGCGCCAGATAGTAGTTTCCATGAACATCCCACCGGTAAACGGGATAACGTTGATTTGGTGAGTTTAGACGCAGCAACTGATTCCGTAGCGCAAGAATGGCATTTGATGATTTGTTCCCCTAGTTATACGGCGATGGTGCTTTGTCAGGAGTTATCAGAAAAAGATTATGGCAGGAATGGACAGCCTAAACATGATTTAGAACGGAAGTTTTACGGGTTTTGGACGTTTGAACCGAAGTTAGTACAAGAAACCATACAACTCGCCATTAACCATATTGGAAACTATAATTCCCCTCTAGAAAAAGAGCTTCAACAACACTTTACCGAGATCACAGAACAATTTGGCAAAGTGGAAACAGAAAATACAGGGGTAGTGGTGTCGCAAGTGGTGGATTATCTCCAAGATTCCCAAGCGGAACTTCTTAACCAAGAGCAAGCCAGCATCGATCAGCAAAACTCCTATTTACCACAATCTCAAGACTTGGATGATAATTTACTCTCCAACGAGATGCAAGCGTTTCTCCGTATGGCGCAACTGATTGATCAAGCGGATATCAATAACCCCATGGCAGCCGCCGAAGTTACCGCCCTTGCTGAAACCATGGGACAAGTTTTAGATATTCCTGCTTGGCAACAGAAACGGTTACGATTAGCGAGTTTATTACATCGTCTGGTTGCTACTTTGGGGAGTACCGCCGAAAAAGAGGAAGATCACAAAACCGCTCCTGCTTGTGATTTAATTCCCAGTGTGGAAGCATTACGGGCAATGCCACAAATGAGCGCGATCGCGCGGTTGATTACCCATCAAACTGAAAACTGGGATGGTAGCGGTAAACCAGGACAACTTGCTCATGATCAGATTCCTCTAGAGTCTCGGATATTGAGCATTGTGAGTTATTTTCAACATCGGGTTAATGAACTTCGCATGAATGAAAAAAGCCTCGATCAAGAAACCACTCTCAACCAAGCCTATTCGGAATGTCAAGAACAAGCAAACACCCGTTTTGATCCCAAATTAGTGGAAGCATTGGGATTATTAGTCATGGGATTACAACAAGGAATGACCCTCGAAACCGCTCAACCCAAAATCGCCGCTGGAATGTGGCTATTAGATAATCAAGATAATGAACAATTAATCACCAATCAATAATCAAAACTCATCAACAAGAATGGATATAGAAGCAATACGAAGCGGAAAAATTCAAGCACTCGCTGGGGCTGATCTCGAAGACGAAATCCTTACCAAAGCCCACCTCGAAAAAGTTAATCTTAGTGGTGCAAATCTGGTGGGGGTGGATTTATCCCACGCCAACCTTCAGTCGGCTCACCTCGACGGCGCTAACCTCTTGGGAGGAAACTTAAACGCCGCCGATGTTCGAGGGAGTTTAGTGGGAGTTAACCTGACGCAGGGAAACCTAGAAGGAACAGACTTACGGGGAAGCAACCTGCGAGGAGCAAACTTAATGGGAGCAAACTTATCACGGGTGAGTTTAGGAGGAGCGTTTCTCAGTGGGGCTAATCTCAGCGAAGCTAACCTGCAAGGGGGAGACTTACGCAGTAGTGATTTAAGAGGGGTGAACTTTCAAGGAGCAAATTTAAAAGGAGCAAACTTGTCAGAAGCACAGCTACAAGGAGCAGACTTCAGTAATGCCAACTTGGAAGAAGCAGACTTACGGGGAGCGAACCTTGCTGGGGTTGATTTAGAAGGTGCTAATCTTTTATGTGCCGAATTAGAACGAGCCAACCTCGAAGGAGCAAATTTCAAAGACACCTGTTTAATCGGAACAGAAGCAGAGAGTTAACCTGTAGGTTCGGTGGAGAAGACGAAACCCAACAACAATCAGTTAACCTGTAGGTTCGGTGGAGAAGACGAAACCCAACAACAATCAGTCATTGTGTAGAGACGTTCCATGGAACGTCTCTACACGAAACCCAACAATAATCGGTTGCCACCCAACCTAATTTTCCACAGGAAGACGCTCTAACTCCACCGTAATCTCTTCGGTTTCTCCATTACGTTCAATGGTAACGGTAATTTGATCTCCCACACTTTGCTGTTCCACAAGGCGTTGTACTTCCTCTGATTGTTCCACTGTTTCCCCATTAATCGCTAGAATTACATCCCCTGGTCTTAATCTCGACTTGCTAGCAGGAGAACCATCAACCGTTTCCACAATTAACACCCCAGAATCGGCAGTGATTGTAAAATTCTGTTGCGGGAGTTGTTCTAATCGCTGTTTTACTTCTGGAGTCAATGTCACCATGCGAATGCCAATATAGGGATATTGAACTTCTCCTGTTTCCATGATTTCTTGCGCCACTCTTTTCCCTGTATTGATGGGAACAGCAAACCCTAATCCTTCTGCTTTACCGATAATTGCTGTATTAATGGCAATCACTTCTCCCCTCGCATTTAAAAGCGGTCCCCCAGAATTGCCAGGATTGATCGCCGCATCAGTCTGGATAAATTCCACTCGTTTGTCTGATACTCCGATCGCAGAACTTGGTCTTCCTGTGGCACTAATCACACCGACCGTAACCGTTTCATTTAATCCTAACGGATTCCCGATCGCGATCGCCCACTGTCCAGGCTGTACCTGATCTGAATTTCCTAACGCCACAGTCGGTAAATTTTCCGCATCAATTTGGATCACCGCAACATCGGTTAAAGGGTCTTCTCCCACTACTGTACCGTCAAAGGTACGCCCATCTCGTAACACCACCGCCACTTGATCCGCTTTATCAACAACATGAGCATTGGTTAAAATCTGTCCATCACTACTAACAATAAATCCTGATCCTAACCCTTGCTGAACCCGTTGCTGAGGTGGCGTGGGAATGGAATCACCAAAAAAGCGTTCAAAAAAAGGACTATTAAAGAACTCAGGAACATTGGTATCCACCACCCGTTTCACATTGACGCGCACCACCGCGGGACTCACTTCATCCACAACTTTGGTGACAAAATTGGTATCTTCTGGTGTTCGTTCTAAAGGGCGAGAAGATGACTCTAAATTAGAATCAAGATTCGGACTCGGCGCAGACTCAGGGGTATCTGGAGAGGACTCGGAAGGGGGTTGAGATTGATTTAAATTTAACTGCGAACAACTACCGATGAAAGCGGTTGTTGTCATTAGGAGGGCTAAAGAAAACTTGGACAGAGGTTTTGATTTCATGTTTATGCTTATAATTGCGATCGCGCTAGGAAGAAACATTAACTAGAATTACGCCAACTTCCAGACCAGGGAATACCTCCCACTTCTAAACCGCAGTTCTGACTGGAGGCTTCAAAAATCATTTCACCACTACGGTTAGATAATTTTAGATCAACCTGACCCTGCATTGTATCCCGACAACAAAACTCTAATCCTGTTTCTGTTGGCGCTCGTAAAAGTGTCCCTTCACGGTCAGTTTGACCCACAATTTCCGCCTTTAATTCTGCACCAATGGCAGTCATTTTCCATTCTCCCCAAGGTTGAATTTCCCAAGAAACTTCGGCATGCCAAGGCACAAATTCATAAAACTTTCCTTGATAATGGAAACAAATCAACGCCACCTCTTCCCCTAACCCTAAAACCTCTCGTCTTCCTCCACCTGCGGTTAACGCGAGATCAGGTTCATCAATGAAGGCATTACAATTTAACCAAAACCACTTCGCTGGGAAAGCACGTCCCCAATTTTTCTCACTGTAGGCTGGTGCGTTGGTAAACTGATAAGTTTTTCCTTGCCATTGAATATATCCTGTCGCCCGTCCATGGGCGATTAAAATTTGCCAACCCGGTTCAAACAAAGGCAGAAACGATAACCATCCCGCCGTTGCTTTTTGGGGACGGTTGGGATCACCCCAGCCATAAATTGGTTGAATTTCATATTCCCAAGAAACGGTTTCCCCTGTTGTTGGATCATGTAATTTCCCTTGATTAAGGGTTGCCGTTGCTTGATATCCTTCCTCAATTTGTTGGTTAAATTGATTCGGGGTTAATTGTCGCGGAAAACTGCCTAAAGGTCGTTTTTGCCAATGTCCTAATCCTAAACGCTGATAATCTGCCCAAAATCCCTTAACCTTGGGAAAGGTGCGCCAAAAATAGCGATCGTCAGGCCCTAAAATTTGCGCCGCCCCGCCACTGTAAGCGGTTCCCCCTGCTGGATCATCAATGGAGTACATAAACGCGAAGGTTTGGTTAATTTCGGGAAGTGTGACGCGGTAATACCAACCTTCAAAAAATCGATCGGTTTCTCCTGCCCAATGATAGGCACTATGAGGGGTTTGTAATTTATCCATTGCAATGCTTTAATTCACAGTCTATTACAGTGATCAGTGATCAGTGATCAGTGATCAGTAAGCAGTGAATTAATAATCGATCAATCTTTCGCTTTTACTAATCAAGTTTGAGAACTACTGGTCACTGGTCACTGCTTAACTGGTCACTGATTAGTGTTGGGTTTCGTGTACAGACGTTCCATGGAACGTCTCTACCCAACCTACCTTTTACTGGGGTTTATTCAATTTCGATCGAGCTTGGGGCATTACCACTACTACTACTGGTAGTGGTGGAAACAGTTGCTTGACGATACTCACTGTATAATCGATCGCGCCAACTAAAGAAGGGTTCAAACGCGGGATTATCGCCAATTCCAGGTAAGGCTTTTCCCGCGAGTTGATCAGGAATATCCATGTAGGATTTTTCTGGAAACTTCAGTAATAAACTGAGACTCGCCACGCTAAAATCGGCTAATGTGGGCGTTGCGCCAGTGAGATAGGGTTGTTCCTGCAAAATTAAACACAACGCTTCTAAATCTTGTTTTAGGCTACCCTCGATCGCTTTTAGAGCCTCACCACCAATTCCAACACCAGTTCCTAACGCATCTAATAAATCTGATGGAATTCCACTAACAATGCTTTTCACAAAATCAGGAGTATCTGAGGGTAAAACCGCAGTGCGAAGCGCCTCATTGCGATTTAATGCCCCAATAAAGGCTTTCCGACTCTTTAACCCGATCGATTCATCTGCCCATTCTTCCATCAGTAAGGTTAACCCTTTTTCACGGGAAGCGGTAGGAAGCAAAGGACGTTCTGGGTAATTTCTTTCTAAATACATCGCAATGTCAGTGGAATCAGGAATTACCGTTTCACCATCCTTGAGAACTGGCACTTGTCGCTGTCCCGACATCTGATAAACTTCCACTTGTCCCATGCCTGGAGTAACTTCAATTTTACGATATTCTAATCCCTTATAATCAAGGAGAAAACGGACTTTTTCGCTATATTGAGAGAGTTCAAATTGATAAAGTTCTAACATAAGTCATTCGGTGCAAGGTTGCTTTCATAAAAGTTAACATTAATAAGGCAATTATGTGAGCGATTTTTCTAAAGATGATGAATTGGGAAGAGGTTGCGGGAAATTCAGTTTTATTACCATCACAGCCAAAAGCGTTGATTCATTTTTTGGGCGGTGCGTTTGTTGCCACTGCTCCACAAGTGACTTACAGTTGGCTATTAGAGGCTTTGGCAGCGGAAGGCTATGGCATTATTGCCACGCCCTTTATTAACGACTTGAATCATAGCGCGATCGCCCAACGGGCTTTAAACCGCTTCGAGACAGCCTATCAACGCTTAGGATTATTTCGGCGCTACCTTCCCATTTATGGTTTAGGACACAGTATGGGTTGTAAATTGCACCTATTGATTAATAGTTTATATGACGTAAATCGATCGGGAAACCTTTTAATTTCTTACAATAATTATCCCGCCAGACAAGCCGTTCCTTTTGTGGAACAACTCAACAGTTTAGTTGAGTTTGATCTAGAATTTACTCCCTCACCAGAACGAACTTATGATTTAGTTAGAAACGATTATAAAAAAACGAGGACACTTTTAATTCGCTTCCAAAACGACACGATCGATCAAACCCAAGAATTAAAACCCATTTTAGAAGAACGTCATCCCCACTTAGTTTCTTACTTACAACTCTCTGGAAATCATTTAACCCCAGTTAACCCTAAAGAATGGAATTGGCAACCTGGCAATAATTTTTCTGTCTTAGATGCCTTTGGACAATGGGTTAAACAACAATTTTATAGCGATATTACCCAATTAAAAAAAGAAGTTTTGCGCTGGCTTGATCCCATTAATAATTAACCGCAAAAGAAAGTAGGTTGGGTGGAGAGAAACGAAACCAAACAATAATCAGTGACCAGTGACCAGTGACCAGTGACCAGTAGTTCTCAGACTTGATTAGTAAAAGCGAAAGATTGATCGATTATTAATTCACTGATCAGTGTAAAAAGTAGTGAAGAGAAACGAAACCAACATCAATTAGTTATTGGTCATTAGTCATTGGAAAACCAAGAACAAAGGACAAAAATGTAGGTTGGGTGGAGAGAAACGAAACCCAACAATAATCAGTGACCAGTGACCAGTGACCAGTGACCAGTAGTTCTCAGACTTGATTAGTAAAAGCGAAAGATTGATCGATTATTAATTCACTGATCAGTGTAAAAAGTAGTGAAGAGAAACGAAACCCAACATCAATTAGTCATTAGTCATTGGAAAACCAAGAACAAAGGACAAAAATGTAGGTTGGGTGAAGAGAAACGAAACCCAACATCAATTAGTCGTAGGTTGGGTAGAGACGTTCCATGGAACGTCTCTACGCGAAACCCAAAACTAACAAATAACAAGTAACCAATAACCAATAACAAAAATGTTAAGCAGTTACCAGTCGTTCTCAAACTTGATTAGTAAAAGCGAAAGAAAGATTGATCAATTATTAGTTTACTGATCACTGGTCACTGATCACTGGTCACTGTAAAAGACGATGATTGATCGCTCTAAATGATAAAATTAAAGAGGGAGCAGTGACCGAAAAAAAACGAAAAAACTCAAACTGTTAAAGGAGGACAAAAAATGAATAGTTGTATTTTAATGGCACAAATTACTAGCCAACCCCAACTGCGTTATACCCAAGAGAATCAAACTCCTCTCGCAGATATGATGGTAGAATTTCTAGGGATGCGCGAAACTGATCCCCCTTCTAGCCTGAAAGTAGTTGCTTGGCGAGATTTAGCCAATGAAGTGTCGCAAAATTATCAGGAAGGAGATAATGTCATTCTAGAAGGTCGTCTCAGAATGAACATTTTAGAGCGTCAGGAAGGGTTTAAAGAAAAACGAGCCGAGTTTACCCTTTCTCGCATTTACCGCATCCAAAATGGAACATCTCCCACCTCTCCAGCACAATCTCAAGTTCCCTCTCAAACTAACTCTAACTCTGGAAACGTTGTCCAATTCCCCGCATCTCAACCAGAAACCACTGAAAGCACTCAAGAAGAGGAAAAAAATCTAGACGACATCCCATTTTAAAATCGGGTTGGGGTCAACTCTGGTTGATCCCTCAAAGCTCAATTCAGTCGGTTATCAATTATTATTTGAATTATGAAGAAATTACCAATTGTCGCCATCATTGGTCGTCCCAATGTCGGTAAGTCAACGTTAGTGAATCGCTTTACAGGCAGTCGCACCGCAATTGTTCACGATGAACCAGGCATTACTCGCGATCGATTATATCAGCCGAGTTTCTGGCGCGATCGAGATTTTTTAGTCGTCGATACTGGAGGCATAGTTTTTGATGATGACAGCGAGTTCTTACCAGAAATTCGACAACAAGCAATGATGGCTTTAGCAGAAGCCGTCGCTGCGATTTTTGTTGTCGATGGACAAGAGGGAATTACCGCAGCCGATGAAGAAATCGGCAACTGGTTACGGCAGCAAAATGTCCCTTATTTTTTAGCCGTGAATAAATGCGAATCTTCGGAACAAGGCTTGATTCAAGCCGCCCAATTTTGGGAATTAGGATTAGGAGAACCATTACCCGTTTCAGGAATTCATGGGAGTGGAACAGGAGATTTATTGGATGCTGTCTTATCTTGTTTTCCCCCTTTAGACGATTTACCTGATGCAGATGAAACCGAGATTAATGTCGCGATTATTGGTCGTCCCAATGTGGGAAAATCAAGTTTATTAAATGCTTTAACGGGTGTCAGTCGCTCTATTGTTAGTCCCATTTCAGGAACAACTAGAGACGCAATTGATTTACAAATTGAACATCAAGGACAATCTTATCGTCTCATTGATACCGCAGGAATTCGTAAGAAGAAAAATATCAGTTATGGTGCAGAATTTTTTAGTATCAATCGAGCGTTTAAAGCGATTCGGCGCTGTGATGTTTCTCTGTTGGTGATTGATGCGTTAGATAGCATTACTGACCAAGATATGAAACTCGCGGGACGGATTGAGGAGGAAGGAAAAGCGGCGATTATTATCGTTAACAAATGGGATGCGTTGGAGAAGGATTCGACGACGATTTATAAGTATGAGAAAATGCTGCGCGATCGAGTTTATTTTATGTACTGGTCAGAAATTTTATTTGTTAGCGCCCTCAACGGACAACGGGTGAAAACAATTTTTGATTCCATTCAAACTGCGGTTAAAGAACATCGTCGTCGCGTTAGTACGGCGGTAATTAATGAGGTGATTCAAGAAGCAGTTGCCTGGTATTCTCCCCCAACCAGTCGTCAGGGAAAACAAGGCAGAATTTATTACGGAACACAGGTGAGTAGTCAACCGCCAACGATCGCGCTTTTTGTGAATGATCCGAAACGATTTAATGATACTTATCGCCGTTACATCGATCGACAATTTCGGGAACAATTAGGGTTTCAAGGAACACCTTTACGATTAATTTGGCGAGGAAAACGACCACGAGAAGTAGAAGAAAGCAAACTGAATCGTGCGACTAGAGTTTAAATAATTATGGACTTATTGCGATCGTTACCCATTGGCTTGTATCTAGAAAAACCAGATACTTGGTTACATCACCTTGATTCGAGAATAAAATTAATTTGGTTAATGGGCTTTCTTCTCACGCCTATTTTGGCTAATCCTGTCTGGCGAATTGGTTTAGTTTTATTCTTAATTTTGGTGACATTTCTCGCTAAAATTCCCCTACGAGTTTGGCGACAACAAATGGGATGGTTGCTCATTCTCTGTACATTAGTGTTTATTTTGACCTGTATTTTTGATGATGGATTAACGGTTCAACATCAGCCACGTCTCCCCAGTAGCGAATTAATTTTACCCCAACCGACAGATTACCATTATGTGTTAATTGACCAAGCATGGCTAACCGTAACGCGACGATCGCTCGATCTTGCCATTCGAGTCAGTACGATTATTTTCACCTTAATTTATAGTACCAATCTCTATCTTTTAACCACAGCACCTGAAGAAATTACCGCAGCTTTAGAAACCTTCTTAAAACCGCTACAACGCTTCAATCTTCCCATCACTGAAATTTTACTGACCTTAACGCTTTCTCTACGATTCATTCCTTTAGTGTTAGAAGAAATTCAAAATCTGATTCGATCGGTGAGTACCCGCGCCATTAACTGGAAAAAATTAGGCATCCGTAAAAGCCTTAATTTATGGTTTTTAGTTGCCGAAAAGTTATTAGAAAATTTACTCTTGAGAGCAGAACAAATCGCGATCGCTATGGAAGTGCGAGGGTTCACCGCTCCCAATGAGCATGATGTGCAATGGCATCGTTTGAAGCTAAGAGGAAGAGACTGGTTAGCGGTGGGAGGAGTAGTTTTATTTCTGGGAGGACGCTTGATTTGGGGAGGATAGAACCTGCTATAATAGGGGTGCAGATTCGGATATTCAGTGGCTAATTCTTCCCCTGCATAAATCAAATCTCCTGTCAACCTCTCGTTACAAATTTTATAATTCCACCTCAAAAATTGGTTTAAACTGATCTCAAAAAACTTGACAAAATTCCCGCCGAGGTAACGAAAACATGAGGGATTGAGCCTTACAAATTGAAGAAAACACAGACCATCCCGTGGGATTATTGTTTCGATTATCATACCTGAAGAGGCGCAATCTCGTCATCCGTACTCCCGAACCAAGTTCGGGAGCCTGCGGATGACCGTTGCTCAATATTTTTGCTCCTCCAAAAATGGTTAAGAAATGTAAAGGGTACGGTTTGATATAAAAAACTCATCAGTTAAGTTTCTTTCAATGAGTCGTGTTTATAATAAATTGACAAAAATGACATCATCTGTTTAGTGACGTTGCAATGAGCGTCTTTAAATGATTAATGTTGGGTTTCGCTTCCCTCCACCCAACCTACAGTTCTACAGTTCCCCCAAACTTGGGGGTTAGGGGGCTAATCCACCCTACCTACAGTTCTACAGTTCCCCCAAACTTGGGGGTTAGGGGGCTAATCCACCCTACCTACAGTTCTACAGTTCCCCCAAACTTGGGGGTTAGGGGGCTAATCCACCCCACCTACAGTTCTACAGTTCCCCCAAACTTGGGGGTTAGGGGGCTAATCCACCCCACCTACAGTTCTACAGTTCCCCCAAACTTGGGGGTTAGGGGGCTAATCCACCCCACCTACAGTTCTACAGTTCCCCCAAACTTGGGGGTTAGGGGGCTAATCCACCCCACCTACAGTTCTACAGTTCCCCCAAACTTGGGGGTTAGGGGGCTAATCCACCCCACCTACAGTTCTACAGTTCCCCCAAACTTGGGGGTTAGGGGGCTAATCCACCCCACCTACCGACTATCATTGGGATTTCAGTAAGGAATCACGAGGATTAAAGCTCTGAACTGCTTTTAATTGTTGATATAACTCCTTTTCTTCCTCACTCGGTTGAGGGGGAACAACAATCTGAATCTCTACCAGTTGGTCGCCGCGTTCTCCCTCCACTGGATAGCCCTTACTTGCCAGACGTAACCGTTGACCTGACTTAACTCCTGCAGGAATTGCCATCTCTACCCAACCGTCTAACGTCGGAACTTGAATCGCACTTCCTAAAGTGGCTTCACTGGGGGTAACGGGAACTCGACAGAAAACATCTTTTTCCTTGAGCTTAAAAAAGCAATGAGGGGCAATGGTAATGGTTAAATATAAGTCTCCACCAGCAATCCCTTGTCCACGCAAGCGCATCTGTTGACCATCAATCATTCCTGAAGGCATATCAATCTCTAGAGAACGTCCATCCTCTAGACGAATGCGCTCTTTTCCACCGCGATAGGCTTTTTCTAGGGGAAGTTTTAATCTCGCTTCCACATCACGGGGACGCTCTTTTTCTGAGGTGGTTTTTTCAGCTTCTACTTTATAAGCGGTTTTGCGTGTCCCTGGACGATAGGCGTTTCCCTCCTCACGGGGAATGCGACGAGAAGTTTGAGGAGAGGTTCGACTTTCGGGACGTTGGGTTTTTTTCCAAAAGGATTCTTCTGTCGATCGATCGAATCCCCTGCCATTTTGACCCGTTTTCGCGGCACTGCGGCGAGTTTTTCCAGCAGCCACTTTAGTGCGACGACCCTTGGCACTTTTAGGATTAATCAACTCATCATGTCTAGCTCGTTGTTCAGGATCACAAAGAACATCATAAGCCTCCACCAAATCCTTAAAAGTTTCCTCGGCTTGTTTATCCCCAGGATTGAGATCGGGATGATAACGTCGAGCCAAACGGCGGTAAGCGCGTTTAATCTCCTCTACCGTCGCATCTGGAGAAACGTCTAAAATTTCATAGTAATTGGGAAAATTTTTCATACGTTAGACAAAAGCGACCGACTAAGCTGGTGGCGGCGTTTAGAACCAATCATCATCCTCTTCGTCCCAATCATTTTCATATTCATAAGGACGGCGACGAGAGGAACGACGAGGGGGACGACGATCGAACTCATCTTCATAATAATCTTCCTCATAACGAGGACGACTTCTCGATCGAGGATTCATCGTCTCCCGTCGATAGGGAGGAACGCGATCGTCCTCCTCATCTCCCAAGAAGGTGCGTTTAATCGACCCGAACAAATCATCATCTTCGTCTTCATATTGTAAACGAACTTCTCGGTTTAACTCATAAAGAGCATCTTGTAAATCTGCTTGTGCGCGATCGATGCTGCGTTCATCATCTCGTGCCAACCCTTCTCGTAACTCCTCAATCAAAGCCTCAATGCGACGACGATAATAACTGGCAAACTGTGTCCCAAAATCCAACGCCACTTCCTTCAAACGCCGTTGAGAACTATCCGCAAGCGCTTCGGCACGATTCCGTTTTTCCACTCGTTCTTTCCGTTCTTGATCCGCGCGACTATTTTCCGCCGCCTCTTTCAGCATCCGATTGATTTCACTTTCCGAAAGCGTCGAAGCTCCCTGAATGGTAACACTTTGTTCTCGTCCAGTGGTTTTATCCATGGCGGTAACATTCAAAATGCCATTGGCATCCAAATCAAGCGACACCAAAACTTGTGGCACACCGCGCGGCGCTGGAGGAATCCCTGTCAACTTAAATCGTCCCAAAGACTTATTTTCCGCCGCCATTTCCCGTTCTCCTTGTAGCACATGAACCTCAACCATCGTCTGATTGTTTTCACTGGTGGAGAAAATGTCCGAACGACGCACAGGAATGGTTGTATTGCGAGGGATTAACTTCTTCATCACCCCACCAATGGTTTCAATACCAAAAGACAGAGGACTCACATCCAACAAGAGAACATCCTTCACCTCTCCTGCTAAAATTCCCGCTTGAACCGCCGCCCCTACTGCGACCACTTCATCAGGATTTACATTCTGATTCGGTTCTCGTCCAATTAATTCTCTCACCATTTCCTGCACCATGGGAATGCGGGTTGATCCACCCACTAACACCACTTCATCAATATCACCCGGACGGAAACCAGAATCCTTAAACGCTCGTTTCAGGGGACGGCGTAACCGTTGCATTAAATCCCCACAAAGTCCTTCAAACTGCGATCGCGTCAGTTGAGTTTCAATATGTTTCGGACCATTTTCGCTGGCGGTAATAAAGGGAAGATTAATCTCAGTTGTTCCCACACCAGACAATTCGATTTTTGCTTTCTCTGCGGCTTCTGAGAGACGCTGTAACGCCTGTCGATCGCGTCTGAGGTCAATTCCCTCGGTTTCTAAAAATTGTTCGGCGAGATAGTTAACAATCTTCTCATCAAAATCATTTCCCCCTAACTGGGTGTCGCCACTGGTGGCTTTCACTTCAAACACCCCATCACCCACTTCTAGAATCGAAACATCAAACGTCCCCCCTCCCAAATCAAACACCAATACCAAACTGTCTTCTTCCTGATCCAACCCATACGCTAACGCCGCCGCCGTTGGTTCATTCAAAATCCGTAACACATCTAATCCTGCAATTCGTCCCGCGTCACGAGTTGCTTGGCGTTGAGAATCATTAAAATAGGCGGGAACTGTAATCACCGCTTCCGTTACCGGTTCTCCTAAATACCGACTGGCATCTTGTACCAACTTCTGTAAAATCCTCGCGGCGATTTCTTCGGGGGCAAATTCTTTTTTCAAGCGAGGACAGCGCAGTTTCACATTTCCTTCATCATCCCGCCGAATGGTGTAGGGAACTCGTTTACTCGGTGGGCTTAATTCGGCATATTTACGCCCAATAAAGCGTTTCACCCCAAAAAAGGTGTTTTGTGGATTTAATACCGCTTGTCGTCGCGCTAATTGACCGACTAAGAGTTCCCCATCTTTGTTGAAACTTACCACAGAGGGGGTTGTCCGCGTTCCTTCCGCGTTGGCGATGACCAATGGTTTTCCACCCTCGGTTATAGACACAACTGAGTTGGTCGTTCCTAAGTCAATTCCAACAACTCTCCCCATGAGACTCCTTGATCCGTGTTGATTTGGCTTGAAATATTGTATCGAATTGTTGACACCGCGTCTGAGTTTAGCGATCGATCTGGGCAAAAATTTCGTCGAGAATGGCTTGTGCGCCTTTTCCTCTCAGAATTTGTGCCAACTCCTGACCAATTTGATCCACTTCGCTTCGATCGGCGCTGACGGTATCTTTGAGTAACTGTTGACCATCGAGACTCGCCACCATTCCCGTTAAGGTCAACTGATCGCCATTAATTTCACTGTTCACCCCAATGGGAACTTGACAGCCGCCTTCTAATTCCCGTAAAAACGCTCTTTCTGCTAACGTTCGATCGCGAGTTTCTGTATCTTCGATCGCCTTCAACAGGTCTAAAATCGCCGTATCTCCTTCTCGACATTCAATTCCTAACGCCCCTTGTCCCACCGCATGAAGAGAAATCTCACTGGGAATCGCTTGTGAGACCCGATCGCCCATTCCCAACCGTTGTAAACCAGCAACCGCTAACACTAACGCATCATACTCTCCTGCATCCAACTTTTTCAAGCGAGTGTTGAGATTCCCTCGGACATCCTTAAACACTAAACTCGGATAATGATAGCGCAGTTGGGCAAGACGACGCAGGGAAGACGTTCCTACCACCGCGCCTTCGGGAAGGGTTTGAATGGTGTATCCCTGATAGGCTTGATTTAAAACCAGCGCATCTGCTGGATTTTCCCTTGTACTCACACAGCCTAACATCAATCCTTCTGGCAATTGTGTCGGTAAATCTTTCAGGGAATGAACCGCTAAATCGACATCTTGATTCAGCAATCCTAACTCTAATTCTTTCGTAAATAAGCCCTTATCCCCAATTTTCGACAACGCCACATCGAGAATTTTATCCCCTTGGGTACTCATCGCTTCAATTTCAAACTGATAATCGGGGAAATGTTTTTGCAATTCATCCCTTACCCAGTGGGTTTGTACCATTGCTAAATTACTTTTTCGAGTCCCAATGCGAACGATTTTAGGGCAAGAAGTTGTTGTCGCTGTCATTTTAAAATTAACTGAGTTTAAACCTTAATTATATTCCCACATTCTAACAACACAAAAAACCGCCACCGATCGATTCGGTAGCGGTATCTTCACCTTAAAACCAATTTTCTAACTTAACCAAACGCACCACTAACATATTGTTGCGTTGCTTCTTGGGAGGGATTTTGGAAAATCGTTTCCGTTTGGTCGTATTCCACCAAATACCCTTGTTTTCCTTTTTCTGTTGCTTGCGCGTTAAAGAAAGCCGTTCGATCGGACACCCGTGATGCTTGTTGCATATTGTGAGTGACAATCACGATCGTATAATTTTCCTTGAGTTCGTTAATTAACTCTTCAATGCGTAACGTCGAAATCGGATCAAGTGCCGAACAAGGCTCGTCCATTAAAACGATTTCTGGTTGAATGGCAACTCCTCGCGCAATACACAAACGCTGTTGTTGTCCACCCGACAAAGACAAACCACTTTCTTTGAGTTTATCCTTCACCTCATCCCAAAGCGCCGCTTGTTTCAGGCTTTGTTCTACCAGTTCATCCATATTACCCTGATAGCCATTAATCCGCGCCCCAAAAGCAATATTTTCGTAAATCGACTTCGGAAACGGGTTTGGCTTTTGGAAAATCATCCCGATGCGACGGCGCACCTCTACGGGATCAACCCCTTTGCCATATAAATCCTTGCCATGATGAGTAATTTTTCCTTCTACTCTCGCCCCAGCGACTAGATCATTAAGGCGATTAAAGCAACGGAGAATCGTACTTTTCCCACAACCAGAGGGACCAATTAAAGCCGTCACTTCATTGGCGTGAATGTCCATGTTAACGTTTTGTACCGCTAAAGTCGGACCATAATAAACGTTGACATTTTCCGCTTTGAGAACCACGTCTTTACCTTGATCAGAAGCGGTTGATGTTTGTTCCATCTGTGGATCGCTAGTCATTTTTTTGTCCTCAATTCCTATATAGTTATGATTTTAATTGAGTTTTTTCTGGAATTTGTTACGGAGAAAGATGGCAATGGAGTTCATCAAAAGTAACACCACCATCAACACCAGAATCCCCGTTGCTGCCACATTGTGAAATTCGGCTTGCGGTCGTGATACCCAGTTAAAAATCTGAATCGGCATCACCGTAAACGGCGTTTGTAACCCTTGTGACAGTGGCCAAATCGGAGGAAGAAACGCAATATAAGTTAAAGCCCCCACTGCAATTAAAGGGGCGGTTTCGCCAATGGCACGGGAAAGCGCAAGAATCGTTCCTGTTAACATCCCTGGAAACGCCAGAGGGAATACCTGTTCTCGGACTACCTGCCATCGTGTCGCCCCCAGCGCCATTCCTGCTTGTCTGAGGCTATCGGGAACCGCTTTCAGTGCCTCACGAGTCGCCACAATAATAATCGGCAAAATCAGCAGCGACATGGTTAAAGAACCCGCCAGAACCGTTCGCCCCCCTGTAATCGGTTCCATGACTCGCACAAACGCCTGTAATCCGAGTAAACCATAGATAATCGAAGGTACAGCCGCTAAGTTCCCGATATTAATTTCAATTACTTTAGCGTACCAACTTTCGCCAGCAAATTCTTCGAGGAAAATGCCTGATCCCACGCCGACGGTAAAGGAAACAATGGCAGTAATCACCATTAACCAAATACTCCCAATCCAAGCAGACAAAAATCCTGCTTGTTCTGGCTTACGGGAAGGGTAGCTAGAGAAAAATCCCCAGTCAAGATTACGAATGCCATCAATAAAAACATCAATGAGCAAAACTGCCAACACCACTAAGCCAATATAAGTGGCAATCATGCTGACAATACGGAAAATGCTACCTTGCTGGTAACGCTTACTCAGATCGGTGTTGAAATTTGAGCTTACATTTTTTGGAGTTGGATCAGCAGTTGTCATTAGTCGTATTTCTCCCTAAATTTACGAACAAACCAGAAGCTAAACGCATTTAAGGTTAGGGTAATCAAAAACAAGGTTGTTCCCACCGCAAACAGCGTTTTATAGGCAAGTGTTCCTGTTGGCGCATCTCCTAAACTCACCTGTACAATAAAGGAGGTCATGGTTTGTACTGACACCAACGGGTTTAAGGTTAAGGTGGGGTTTTGTCCCGCTGCCACCGTGACAATCATTGTTTCTCCTACCGCGCGAGACACTGACAAAATAAAGGAGGCAACAATTCCTGATAATCCTGCTGGAATCACCACACCCGTTACCACTTCCTTTTTCGTGCAACCCATAGCATAAGCTCCCTGGCGCAAGCCTTGTGGCACTGAATACAGGGCATCTTCACTCAGAGAAGCAACTAAGGGAATGATCGAAATTCCCATTACCAACCCCGCACTAAGCGCGTTAAAGCCTTGTAGTCCTGGAATAAAGTTTTGTAACAGGGGCGTGACAAATAACAGGGCGAAGTACCCAAACACGACACTGGGAACTCCAGCGAGGATTTCTAGAGCGGGTTTAATCCATTTCCGTAGTTGTCCAGGGGCATATTCGCTGAGATAAATCGCCGATAGTAATCCCACTGGCAGTGCTACTGTAATCGCAATCACAGAAGTTAGAAATGTGCCACTGAGTAGAACGAAAATCCCGTATTGGGGGTTAACAAATAGGGGAGTCCATTGGGTATCGGTAAGAAAGCGCAAAAATGGAATATCTTGGAAGAAAGAAAAGGTTTCTGCGGCTAAGGTGAGTACGATTCCTGCGGTAGTTGCAATGGAGACTAGGGCAAATAAGCCAAAGATCAAAATAACAACTCGCTCAATGAATTTACTCACGCGACGATCGGGCTGAAAAAGATTTTGTGGTTGATTAGCTGTCATTGCTGCTGCATTCTAATAGGCTAATTACTGGGCATTGTTGAACTTTTATGGAGAAGAGAGAGAGGTGCAGTCTCTCTTTAATTCCCACATAATGGGATACTTCCCTGCACGGAGTAAAGTGTGCCTCGTCAATGTTATCTAGGCTTTTTACACTAATAGCACTGGTCTTCTAGAATCACTTGAACCTGTTTAACTATTAGCGCTACTAGCAGAAGGCTGGCTTGCACCTAAAGGTGTCCTGACCTAAATAACGTAGCCTCCTAAGAGACTTAGACTGGACTAACCTGACAATAACCAACACGAATGTTAACTATTGAAAGCGTGATTTGGTTAGTCATTAATTGCTAAAACTTTGAATGATAGCGGCTAGTTATTGAACAACTAACCGCATGAGCGAAATCAAAATCTGATCGCAGTTACAGCACTTCGTTGAGTTTTACGCCAACTGTAGAACCATCTTCAAAGATTGTTCCTGTTTTGCGATTTTCAAAGCGGGCGATCGCTTTTTCATAAATGGTGTCGCTTAAGCCCACGTAACCCACTTCTGTCACCAGATTACGATTTTCTGAACTGAGATAGAAGTTGATAAATTCTTCAACTTGGGCTTTTTCTTCCGCTGCCGATCGTTTAACGTAGATAAAAATGGGGCGTGCTAAGGGTTGATAAGTGCCATCTTCTACCGTAGCCGCTGATGGAGGGACACAGCCTTCTCCGTTATCAGGATTACCATCATCCACTGCAATTGCTTCTAACTTGTCTTGGTTTTCTTCGTAGTAAGCTAAACCTAAATAGCCTAAACTGCCTTCATCACTGACAACACCTTGCACGACCACATTATCATCTTCACTGGCGGTATAATCACCACGACTTGCTCCGCCTTCACCACCGATCGCTTCGGTGAAGTAGTCGAATGTACCCGAGTCGGTGCCAGGACCATAAAGGCTTAGTCTTTGATCGGGGAAACTCGATCGCACTTGTTGCCAGTTGTTAATTTCTCCTTGTGCTTCTGGTCTCCAAATGGTTTCTAGTTCTTCTGTGGTTAAGCATTCTGCCCAGTCATTTTCGGGATTTTTAATCACCGAAATCGCATCAAAGGCGACGGGAATTTCAATGAATTCAATGCCAGCTTCGGCACACATCTCCTGTTCTGATTCTTTAATCGGGCGAGAGGCGTTGGAAATATCGGTTTCACCATTACAGAATTTTTTGAAACCGCCACCGCTTCCAGATACCCCAACGGTGACTCGTACCCCTGAGAATTTACCTTGGAATTCTTCTGCCATTGCCTCAGTAATTGGGAAAACGGTACTAGAGCCATCAATGGTGACTGAACCACTGAGTTCAGAACCACCACCGCCACCAGCTTCGCCGCCGCCCGTACCGCTGCCACCGCAAGCCGCGAGGGTGAGGGTAAGGGTGCCGATCGATGCTAAAGAAATTAGCCGACGTGAATATTGATTGAACATAATAATGTTTTCTCCAGTTTGTGATCGATTTTTTATGGGGTTAATTTACTTGTCCCGTAGCACCATACCGTCTCATCGTAAAATCTAGGTTAAGAAAATCCTCTTCCCTAAAAATACTTATGAATACACGAAGATAAATTTACAGATTACAATACCCCATTCAGGTAAAAATAAGGTTAAGTTGACGAGATTAATTATTAAGTTCTACAATTGTAAGCTGTGACATTTTTTTGGGAAAGAAGTAAAGAGCCATGAATGCTCAAGAAATAATCCGCTCGATCGAGCAAGAGCAAATGAAAGCTGATCTCCCCGTGATTCATGTGGGAGATACCGTCCGCGTCGGTGTTAACATTCAAGAAGGGGGGAAAACCCGAACCCAACCTTTTGAAGGTACTGTGATTGCTAAACGTCACGGTGGGCTCAACGAAACGATTACAGTCAGACGAGTATTTCAGGGAATTGGCGTGGAACGGGTGTTTTTACTCCATTCTCCTCGCATTAAGGACATTAAA
Organism: Dactylococcopsis salina PCC 8305; assembly: GCF_000317615.1. GTDB lineage: Bacteria > Cyanobacteriota > Cyanobacteriia > Cyanobacteriales > Rubidibacteraceae > Halothece > Halothece salina. The sequence goes on from NC_019780.1 coordinate 1,433,019, forward strand.
ATTATCCGTCGCGGAAAAGTACGGCGAGCGAAGTTATATTATCTGCGCGATCGCGTCGGTAAGGCAACTCGCGTCAAACAACGCTTCGATCGTTAAACTTTTTCTGAAAATCCACACAAAAGCAGTAAAAACGTGCTATAATATGAAACTGCTGAATTAATTATTGTGCGTCCTTAGTTCAGTTGGTAGAACGTCGGTCTCCAAAACCGAATGCCGGGGGTTCGAGTCCTCCAGGGCGCGCTCCTCAAGAAAAAGACCCCCTGTAATCAGATTACCTGATCGATCGGGGGGAAACTTTTTCGTCTAAACGCAAACTGTTAGGGGATTGAATTGTGGCAAAAAAGGAACAAAAAAAAAGCAACCGCCCCGAAGTGAAAGTCAAAGAAGAACAAAGTAGCTTCGATCTTGCCGAGTTTCTCAAAGGAACAAAAGAGGAACTGGGTAAAATCGTTTGGCCCAGTCGGAAACAACTGTTGAGTGAATCAGCAGGAGTGATCTTAATGGTCACCTTAGTTGCCACGATCGTGTACTTATTTGATAATCTCTTCATTTGGATTGCAGGAAAGGTATTTGGATGAGTTTCGCCACAGACAATCAAAACGAAGACCCTAATTTAGAAACCCCCACTGACGGTAAACCGAGATGGTACGCCGTACAAGTGGCTTCAGGTTGCGAGAAGCGGGTAAAAGCGAACCTCGAACAGCGCAGTCAAACCCTTGATGTCGCCGATCGAATTTTACAGATTGAGATACCCCAAACTCCAATCTTTAAGATGCGTAAGGATGGCACTCGCCAACAGATTCAGGAAAAAGTCTTTCCAGGCTATGTCTTGATCCAAATGATCATGGATAGTCAGGTGTGGCGAGTGGTGAAAAATACCCCAAACGTCATCAACTTTGTCGGCGCTGAAAAAAAACGCCCCTACGGACGGGGAAGAGGTCACGTTGAACCAATGCCTCTGAGCCCTTCCGAAGTGGAACGAATTTTCCGACAAGCGGAAGAACAAGAACCCGTCGTGCAAGCAAAAGTTGCCGTAGGTGATAAAATCGGGGTTCTCAGTGGTCCGTTCAAAGACTTTGACGGGGAAGTGATCGAAGTTAGCACCGAAAGGAGCAAACTAAAAGCACTACTTTCCATCTTTGGACGAGAAACACCAGTGGAATTGGAATTTAATCAGGTGGAAAAACAAAATTAGCAATGGCAAAAAAAGTTGTCGCACTCATTAAATTAGCGCTTCCTGCGGGAAAAGCCAACCCAGCCCCGCCAGTCGGTCCAGCATTGGGTCAACACGGGGTTAATATCATGGCGTTTTGTAAAGAATACAACGCCAAAACCGCAGATCAAGCGGGAATGGTGATTCCAGTAGAAATTTCGGTTTTTGAAGACCGCAGTTTTACCTTCACCCTGAAAACCCCTCCCGCAGCGGTTCTGTTGAAAAAAGCGGCTGGCATTGAAAAAGGTTCAAGTGAACCGAATCGCCAAACAGCAGGGGCAGTCAGCCGTGAACAATTACGGGAAATCGCAGAGACAAAAATGCCCGACCTCAACGCCAATGATATTGAGGCGGCGATGAAAATTGTTGAAGGAACTGCCCGTAATATGGGGATTACCGTTAAAGATTAATTGATAAACCAATCGGGGAGAGGCTTCGGCTTCGTTATTGACCCAAGGAGGAAAAATGGCAAAAAAACTCTCTCGTCGGATGCGAGAATTATTAGAAAAAGTGGAGGATCGTCCCTACGAACCTCAAGCCGCTTTAGAATTATTGAAAGCAACAGCAACAGCAAAGTTTGAGGAAACAGCAGAAGCTCACATTCGCCTCGGCATTGACCCGAAATATAGTGACCAGCAAATCCGAACTACAGTCGCTTTTCCAAAAGGGACGGGTCAATCAGTGAGAATTGCTGTGATTACTCGCGGCGAAAAAGTGAATGAAGCGAGTAATGCGGGTGCTGATGTGGTGGGATCAGAAGAATTGATCCAAGAAATGCAAAATGGTCGCATGGATTTTGATGTGGTGATGGCAACCCCCGATATGATGCCACAAGTGGCGAAACTCGGTCGGGTGTTGGGACCCAAAGGATTGATGCCGTCTCCGAAAGGAGGAACTGTCACCACTGAGTTAGACGCGGCGATTCAGGAGTTTAAAGCAGGGAAACAGGAATTCCGCGCCGATCGCACTGGCATTGTTCATGTGAGGTTTGGTCGAGTGTCTTTCTCCGCCGAGGATTTATTAGTGAATCTGAAGGCTTTACAGGAAACGCTCGATCGAAATCGTCCCTCTGGGGCAAAAGGAAAATACTGGCGTAGCATTTATGTTTCCGCGAGTATGGGGCCCGCGATCGAAGTTGACATTGCAGGTTTAAGAGACTACAAACTGCCAGAAGCTGCCTAAGAAAAACTTTCAAACCAAAAAAACAAGCGCAGAAACCAAAGACAGCAGGTGCGTTTAACGCTTAATTTCCTGCCGAGGTGGATGCCCCAAAATTCCCCCTGTTGTCCAATATCAATTGGGCGGTTGGGAGGGTGGGTCATCAAGCCTCGGAAACCAATCCGAGGTTTTTTTGATGAAGGGGGAATAACCAATAAAAACTAGGAGGTGTAACCGCGTGTGGGCAGAACACTAGAAGATAAAAAACAAGTTGTAGCGGACTTAAAGGAACTTTTAGACGAATCACAACTCGCCATCGTGATTAACTATAAAGGTTTATCCGTTGCAGAAATCGGCGACTTACGCACTCGACTGAGAGAAACAGGAACCACTTGTAAAGTCACCAAAAACACCCTAATGAACCGTGCGGTTGATGGGGATGAAAACTGGCAACCTTTACAAGAATTCTTAAAGGAATCGTCAGCATTTCTCTTTGTCAAAGACGACTTTGGCAATGCCATTAAAGCCTATAAAGAATTTTCCAAAGCCACCAATAAAACCGAACTACGCGGTGGTGTCATGGAAGGTCAGGTATTAAGCAAAGACCAAGTGGATGCGCTAACAGAACTTCCCACCAAAGAAGAACTCATGGCGCGTATTGCTGGCGCACTCAACGCCAACACCACCAAAATCGCCGTTGGTGTCAATGCGGTTCCGACGCAATTGGCAACAGGTGTCAAAGAAGTTTCTTCTTCCTTGGTACGAGCCATCAAAGCCGTATCGGAAAAAGACGACCAAGAAGCCGCTTAAACGGTTTATTATCCATTAATCAATCATTATTTAGGAGTAAAAACAATCATGTCTGCAAAAACCGATGAAATTCTCGAACAGTTGAAATCTTTGTCCTTATTAGAAGCCTCAGAATTAGTGAAACAAATTGAGGAGGCTTTTGGGGTTGATGCGTCTGCACCTGCAGGCGGTGGGATGATGATGATGCCTGGTGCTGCCCCTGGTGGCGGTGCGGCTGCTGAAGAAGAACAAGAAGAACAAACTGAGTTTGATGTTGTTCTAGAGGAAGTTCCTTCTGACAAGAAAATTGCTATCCTCAAAGTTGTTCGCGGTATTACTGGCTTAGGCTTAAAAGAAGCGAAAAGTTTAGTGGAAGAAACCCCGAAAGCGCTGAAAGAAGCAACGACAAAAGAAGATGCTGAGGAGATTAAAGGTAAGTTAGAAGAAGCTGGTGCTAAGGTAACAGTTAAGTAATTTCCAAATTTAGGGTTAATCCCCCCCAACCCCCCGATGATTGGGGGGCTTAGATCAAACGTAGGTTGGGTGGAGGGAAGCGAAACCCAACACCAATTAGATCAAACGTAGGTTGGGTGGAGGGAAGCGAAACCCAACACCAATTCTAAGCAATGCCCCAAATCTGATCTAAGCCCCCCAAAACCCCAGGGCTGTTTCATTCTTTTAAAATTAAGGGAGGTAGGGAGATGGGGGAGACAAGGGAGATGGGGGAGATGGGGGAGATTTCAAAAGAATGCAACGATCTTGGTGTGAAGGTTAGGGATGATCTTTGATTCAACTTAAAATTAGTTTGCATACCATATCGTACCAGTTTCAACCACTACCTTTCCTTATGGTTACTCTTCGATAACTCTTTAAATCCTTATGCTCGATCGAGGCTTGTCAATACGGGGAGGGGGGATATAGAAAACGAATTTTCTAGCTTTCAGGGGCGTTTTCTAAAATTGGCAACACTTCCCATTATCTAGAAATACTCTATCAGGAAACTCGATCGAGCGCAAGCCTTGAAAAAAAATTTTGCTTTTCCGAGTTTATATGATGCTTTATTCAACCTAAAAATCCTATTTACATACCATATTTTTCCACTTTTGCCCACTGGTTTTCCTTATGGTTGCTGTTTAATTGTCTTTTTAATTCCTATGCTCGATCGAGGCTTGTCAATACGGGTGGGGGGGATATGAAGAACGATTTTCCTTGTTTTCAGGGGCGTTTTCTAAAATTGGCAACACTTCCCATTATTTAAGAAAACTCTATCAGGAAACTCGATCGAGTGCAACCCTTGAAAAAAAATTCGCCCTTTTCTGGTTTCTCTTGATTTGTTATTTGTTATTTGTTATTTGGTATTGGCGAAAAAGGTATTGTGCAATGGGAATGATGCTTTATTCAACATTCGGTAAAGACCGTTATTCGTTATTCGTTATTTGTTATTCGTTATTTATTACTGGTCACTGGTCACTGGTCACTGGTCACTGGTTTGCACTACTTCCCATCATGGTACGGTTATTTTATAACGGGATACACCATTTGGCAAGAGCCGCGTACTGAAATAGCGAAAATTCGTTAAATGTTAAGAATGATGTAGCAAAACAGACGTTCCATACTTCGACAAGCTCAGTAACAGGAACGTCTCTACAATGATGACTAATTTGTGTTGGGTTACGTTACCTTCACCCAACCTACACCAGCTAATTTGTGTTGGGTTACGTTACCTTCACCCAACCTACACCAGCTAATTTGTGTTGGGTTACGTTACCTTCACCCAACCTACACCAGCTAATTTGTGTTGGGTTACGTTACCTTCACCCAACCTACACCAGCGCTTAAGGGCTGATCATTCAGTTTTATAGCACCTTTCAGCACTTGTAACCAAGCATAGCGTTGAGAAGACATTTTATAATTAATCACAGTTCCCACCCCAACCATGCTTAAGTAGCATTTTACATCTTGTTGCACAGAAATGCAATCCCCTTCGCCATTTTTTGCTGCAATTAAAGTTAGTTGGTCGGGGTTTTTATGGACATTAACTCGATCGTTTCCGTGACGAATTGTTATCATTTTTTTCTCCTATTATTGAGAGCTTTTTAGATAACGTAGATGACGTAGACGTAGGGTGGGCTTTGCCCACCTGATAAGTAATAAATTACTTAAATACTACTATGTGTTCCATCGCAGAAAGGAGGATTTTTTGTATATTTACAGTTTTCGATCGGCAATCATGGGTTTAGCCATTGTGTTCTCCTCTTAGTAAAAGTTTACAGCCGATTATTGATGAAATGCACCGATGGGGACTGTACTATGAAAAACAACAAAGTTTTACTTGGTATCCTCAACTGCGGAATTATACCTTTGATCTTGCTTGTCAGTTATTTGTTGGTTTAGAAAATGGATCACAGACGCAACTCGGTCACTTATTTGAGATTTGGTCTCAAGGATTGTTTAGTCTTCCGATCGATCTTCCTTGGACAAGATTTGGTCGGGCTTTAAATAGTCGAAAAAAGATGTTACAGGAACTGGAAAGAATTATCTGTGAACGACTAGAAAGCCAAGAAATTGGAGAGGATGCGTTAGGAATTTTGATTCAAGCTGAAGATGAGGAAGGGAATAAATTAAGTCTGGATGAACTCAAGGATCAGGTATTATTGTTACTGTTTGCGGGACATGAAACTTTGACTTCTAGTTTGACTTCTTTTTGTTTACTAATGGCACAACATCCAGAGATTTTAGAGAAAGTAAGAGAGGAACAAAAACAGTTTTCTGATTCTGAACCGATGACGTTAGAAACGCTTTCAAAAATGACTTATTTAGAGCAAGTGTTACAGGAAGTTTTGCGTTTAGTTCCGCCAGTGGGAGGTGGGTTTAGAGAAGTGATTGAAGATTGTGAAATCGAAGGATATTTCATTCCGAAAGGATGGAATGTTCTTTATCAAATTAATCAAACTCATCGTGAGGAAACTGTTTATCCAGAATCGGATCATTATCAACCTGAACGATTTAATCCCGAAAGAATAGATAATCCGAGTAAAACTTACAATTATGTTCCTTTTGGTGGGGGAATGCGAGAGTGTTTAGGGAAAGAGTTTGCACGGTTGGAAATGAAACTTTTTGCTGTGAATTTAGTCCGTCATTATCATTGGGAATTATCGCCTGATCAAGACACGGAATTGTTAACTGTTCCCGTGCCTCGTCCTCGTGATGGCTTAAAGGTAAGGTTTGTAAAAAATTAAGGGAATTAATGATGGTTTTGAAGAGTTTATTATTGGGTGTCGGCTTACTTCTGTTTTCAATGTCGCCAAGTTTTGCGGTGACAGAAGGGGAAAGTTTCAACAGAAAAGAAACGGTTTTGATGGCTCATGTTAATCCTGAAGTGATGAGAATGATTAATGAGGCGATCGAGCAGAATCCGAATGATCCACAGCCCTATTTACAGCGTGGTTTAGCTTATAATCATTTGGAAGAATATCAGAAGGCTTTAAATGATTTTAATCGTGTTCTTGAATTAGATGCTGATAATGTCGATGCTTATAATTTTCGGGGAACAATGTATTTCCGAGTGGGAGATTATGAAAGGGCTTTAGCTGATTATAATCAAGCAATGAACATCAATCCTGATTATGCGTTGTTATATTTTAATCGGGGTTATGTCAGGATAGAATTAGGAGAAATTCAAGGCGCGATCGAAGATTTTCAAAAAGGCGCAAATCTCGCTAAAAAACAGGGAGATTTAAACACTTATCAACAAGCACAAGCCATCATTGAAAAGCTCAAAGTTGCTCCTGAATCGGTTTCTGTTACTAATTAAGGTTTGCTGAAAAGTTAATTAGTCGGTGAAGACCGTTATTCGTTATTTGTTATTCGTTATTCGTTTTTTTTAAAAGGGCGAAACACTGTTCGCCCTGCGGTTACTATCAGTTGTGGAAAAGACTAATTGCGAGGGATGTTTACCTCACGAGCTAAGGCTTTAAAGTTCTCCAAATTTGCACCTGGACGACGGCGGAAGGGAGTCGCTTTTGGCATAAGATAGTTAGGGGCAAAAGTTTCGCCGCGAAGGGGATCATTTTGCGGTTGACTCTCATTCGTCATGGGGATAGATGCGGTTTTTGTGGCTTCTGGTTGACTTTCCGTAGCGGATTGCTGGGTTTCGGTTTCTGTGGTCTGATCTTCGCTTAATTCCGCGTAATAATTATCTTTACCACTAAATAAGTTTTTGATGATACCAACCATTAATGATGACTCCTAAAAATGCTTTTCTGCTTATCGTTTACTAGCATATCGGAAGACGGGAACAGATTTTAAGCACAGCAATGAGGAAAATTATCGGTGAGAGACTTCCCAAAACTTAGATTGTTGTGTTAGACTCATAAAGGTCTGTAAAAAAGACGCTGTATCCTGAACGCGGATGTGGTGGAATTGGTAGACACGCACGCTTGAGGGGCGTGTGGCTCACGCCTTGCGAGTTCGAGTCTCGCCATCCGCATGATTTCAGTTGCCGAGGGATGATCCTCGATCGGAAAAGCTGAAAGTTAAAGTCAGTGGTTATCATAGAGGTAAGATTAAGTTTTGTAAATTACCGAGATTGGCATTTTGAACTGGCAACCCACCTCGACTCTAGAAACCAACTGGCACGCTTTAAAACCCCTTTGGCAAGGGGGAGAAGACATTGTAAAAACGGGACTCCCCCACGAACAACTTCCCCCAGCCTGGCAAATTTTACTACTGGGAGATGGGTCTCCCACTCGTCACCTGAGATTGTTGACTAGAGAACCGATCGAGGTTGATGTGATTGATATGTCACCAATTGGGAATGATCGCGATCGCGCCCCAGGAGGCATTGAAGCCGTCCCTTCTCCTCGATTGCGCCGTCAAGTTTGGTTACGCACCGCATCAGGACAAAGATTAGCCTATGCGGTTTCTTGGTGGGAAGCGCAAGAGGTGGATGAGTACCTCCAAAACCGTGCTTTACCGATTTGGGATAACCTTTCTCGCCTCCATACAGAATTATATCGAGATATTCAAGGCATTTACTACGGAGAGTCTGCGGAACTCGAAAAAGCCTTCGCAGAAGCGGGCCCCTTCTGGGGACGACATTATTTATTTTGGCATAATGGTCAGCCTCTGACTTTAATTTATGAGGTGTTTTCTCCTTACTTAAAGCGCTATTTAGGTTAGTGCCTCCTGAAAAAGTCCATTGGTTGGTTTAGTAAGGCAAAAGGCAAGAGGCAAGAGGCAAGAGGCAAAAGGCAAAAGGCAAGAGGCAAAAGGCAAAAGGCAAGAGGCAAAAGGCAAAAGGCAAGAGGCAAAAGGCAAGAGGCTTGCATGCAAGTTGCCTTAGGCAAGGTGCGTGACGATTGAACAATCAATGAACTTGCATTTTTACCTGAACTGAATCGCCTCAAATCCTTATTTGGTAAACTTTCAGCTTCTCAACAGCAAACACTAGGTTAGAAAAAGGAGAAGTTACAAAATTCGATTGGCTTCGATTTTCTACACCCAACCGACGGTTATGTTGTGTTGGGTTTCGCTTTTCTACACCCAACCTACATTTTTGTCCTTTGTTTTCCAATGACTAATGACTAATGACTAATTTGTGTTGGGTTACGCTTCTCTTCACCCAACCTACAGTTATGCTACGGTTATGCTGTGTTGGGTTTCGCTTCTCTTCACTAGGGCCTACGGTTATACTCTTCACCCAACCGATGCTTGGCGTGTGTTAATCTGAGAGTTTAGTAACATTGATGTTGTTTGCTATGACAGAAAGCGCCAACTACGCGATCGATTTTGGGACAAGTAACACGGTTATTACTCGTTGGAATACAACCACAGCAACGGCAGACGTGGTTTCTCTCTCCAGTGTTTCCCAACAGTTACCGAATAACCCACCGTTAGTTCCCAGTTTGCTATATGTAGAAGATGCGAACCAAGAACAAGTTGTAATTGGTCAAGCGGTGCGCGATCGCGCTTTGGATGTGAAATCAGACCCGCGTTTCTTTCGGGGTTTTAAACGAGGAATTGCCGCATCAGTACAAGGATTCCTCCCAGAATTAGACGGAAAAACGGTTACGTTTGAACAAGCTGGAGAATGGTTTTTAGAAAGTCTAACCCAACAACTTCAGCAGCAAGAAAAAACCGAAATTGAGTCATTAGTTTTAACGGTTCCAGTTGATAGTTTTGAAGCCTATCGTCACTGGTTAACCACAGTTTGCGGTCATCTCAAAGCAAAACAAGTGCGTTTGATTGATGAACCAACTGCCGCCGCTTTAGGCTATGGTACAACAAAGCAAGATATTTTGCTAGTGATTGATTTTGGTGGGGGAACGGTTGATTTTTCTCTGGTACAACTGAATTTAGGAGAAACGGAAAAACAACCCCTTGGTTTTATTTTGAAATGGGGAGACAAACTGTTAGGAGAAAAGTCTTCTCAGAAGGTGAAAACAGCGCGAGTTTATGGGAAAGCAGGGGCAAATTTAGGGGGAAGTGATCTTGATAATTGGCTGGTTGATTATTTTGTGAGAACACAAGGAGTAGAAAAGTCAGGGTTAACGACTCGTTTGGCAGAACGATTAAAGGTACAATTGTCTTCTCAAGAAACAGCAGAAGAGGTTTATTTTGATGAGACAACTTTGGACACTTTAGAGTTAAAATTAGAGCGCGATCGCTTTGAGGAAATTTTACGAGAACATCAGTTTTTTGCTCAACTTGATGATCTGATGACCAATGTGTTACAACAGGGACGACGGAATGGGATTGAAACTGAAGATATCCAGTCGGTTTTATTAGTCGGTGGAACGGTTCAAATTCCCGCCGTTAAACAGTGGCTAGAACAGTATTTTGAAGGAACAAAAATTCAATGCGATCGACCCTTTAGCGCGATCGCATCGGGTGCGTTACAATTACAATCAGGATTTAAACTGCAAGATTTTCTGTATCATAGCTACGGGATTCGTTATTGGAATTATCGAGAAAATAAACACAGTTGGCATCCGATTATTAAAGCTGGACAACCCTATCCGATGACAACTCCTGTGGAATTAACCCTCGGCGCTTCTGTGGAAAATCAGCCCAGTATTGAATTAATTATTGGGGAATTAGGGTCAGAAAATAGCGGCAAAACTGAAGTTTATTTTGATGGGAATCGGTTGGTAACACGGACGTTAGATGATGGGGAAAGTAAGGTGATTCCTCTCAATGAAGACGCGAAAACGATCGCACAATTAAATCCTGTGGGGAGTCCAGGACGCGATCGAGTTAAACTACAATTTTGGGTGGATCAGCATCGATCGTTACGGATTACAGTCGAGGATTTATTGACCCAAAAAACCTTATTAAAAGAACAAGTGGTGACAGAATTAAGTTAATGATAACGACAATAATAAATAATTCTTGTACGGGTTAATAACCTCTGAACCTAGTTCTAATTTTATTCTATATTGCTACCAGTTTATTGATAAACTCTTTAATCTCATCAAAGCAATCATCTTTTAAATTCCAGTATCCATTTTTAGCCGCAACTCCTAATGAATTCACAAGTGGATTCTTAGTCGCAAGAAAAGCTAAAACTTTAGCTTTTGAGATTTTTATATTTTTTTCTTCATCAGGAAGATTATCTAAACAGCATTGAATATATTCTTCTATACAGTGATCAATAGAATTTTTCTTAATTGATTTAAGGCATAAATCTTCTAGCATTCCTTCATCGCTATTATTGGGCATAATAAAGATACCAACTCGCATTCCTTTTTCCTTAATTACTTCATTAATTGTTTTAGGAAAAAATTCTCAATTGTTTGCTCATTTAGTAACGCTTCAAAAAAAGAAACTTCATCCTTACCCTCAACTAATAAGAGTTGATTTGATTTAATTCTAAGTTTTTCATTCATTATCTAACCTCAATTTCTTCCTGAATTCCTACCATCAAAGTATCTCCTTCATATTGAAACGCCTTATGTTCACCCTTAGCGTTTCTTTCAATTCTAAATAAACTTACAAAGTCTTCTCTTAACTCTGGTTTCATCGTCTGATAAACGTTAACCAATGATTCTATACATTCATAGGAGTGAGTGACAAGAAATAATTGAACATTGCTTTGAAAAGCCATTTTTAACATTGCTTTCCACAAGACAGCAAGGGTTTTATAATGAAAGCCATTTTCAATTTCATCAATAATCAAAATGCCATTTTTATTTTCAGAGATTGAAGCCAGTATCGCCAATATTCTAATAAATCCATCACCCATGACATTAATAGGAACTAAATTATCTAAACCAAGATCAGCATAAACAATTCCTCGATTTCCCATTCTAATATCAAGTAATCTTGGTTCGATTTCTTGCAAAGCGGTAATGATTGATTTTAACTTCTTTCTAATGATTGCTTTTTCAAGTTGTTGACCTAAACTAGACATGATAGTATTGGGACTGAGGAAAGTTGCAGTCAGATTTTCTCGATAATTATGAGGGATTGAGATTTCACCTTGACCTTGCTTCAATCGAATTAAACTCTGATAGCTATTTTGGTTATCAATACTATAATTAAACTGTATTCCTTCTATTTCAGAATTGTATTCATTACTGGGGGAAGTGTAGCTAAATAAATCATTTTCATTTAAGTTTGATTTTTCAGAAAACTGCTGTTGGTTAGTTTGCGTTGTCTGATGAATTGGCTCGATTTGAAGCTGTCTATTTTGAGAAGTTAATTTTCCCCGAATTTGGGGAGTGTGAGAAAAATTTAAGTCTTTAAATAAATAGCTAAAATCATCAGCTTCAGTTAAATTAAAATTGCGAAAATTATGAATTCTTAAAGATAATTGTGGATTGGACATTCCAGATAACAGAAAAATGGCTTCTAAAATAGATGTTTTTCCACAGTTGTTTCTTCCTGTAATTAAATTGACTTGCTTAATTTCGCGAATCTCTAATGATTCTATATCTCGAAAATGATAAATATCTAACTCGGTAAAATACATAATGTTAAAAGTCCATTCAGTGTTCAAATTGATCAGTATGTTGATGACAAGAGGAAATAATCAAGCTAAGATAATTTTAGTTTCAGCTTGAGTCGTCAAATGAAAAACATCATTTCAGTCCTGTTATTAGCGAGTTTGGGAATCTTTCAGGGAGAAACAATTGTTTCTGCACAATCTGATTTTAGAGAACAACAATCTCTGTGTACAGCCAGCTTGGTTGCTAATAATCTTAACGCTCGCATTACCCTTCGCTCTGGACCAGGTACAAACTTTAAAAGTTTAGGTTATGGTCTAGTGGGAGATTATATTTATATCTTGGCAACAAATCCACCAGAAGCTGATTATGCCAGAGATCGTCAAGGATACTTTTGGTATCGAGTCGGTTTTCCGAGAAGTGGCGCTCAAGGATGGATTCGAGAAGATTTTTTAAAGAAGTTTTGTCAGTATGATTAATGTTGTTTGGTGGTAATCACAGAAGTGATGAAAAGAGATTATCGCCTAATGTCAGCTAACTGTAACAAAAAATACAAATCCCCTGCCATGAACGCCCATAGTTTGAGAGACTAGAAAAGCAGTAATAAAAAATAGACGGGAGGATTGTGTGCGCCGATCGCGTAATATCCCTTTAGCCAATCGTGTCCAGGAAGTTACCCCTTCCTTAAGCCTAGAGATTTCAGCGAAAGCCAAAGCCATGAAAGCGGATGGCTTAGATGTATGTAGTTTAAGCGCGGGAGAACCCGATTTTAATACCCCCGATCATGTCATCGCAGCGGCAAAATGCGCTTTAGACGAGGGAAAAACTCGTTATGGATCAGCCGCCGGAGAGGGAAAACTCCGCAGCGCGATCGCGCAAAAACTCCAGACAGAGAACAATTTACCCTATTCCCCAAACCAAGTGATTGTCACCAATGGGGGAAAGTATTCCCTTTTTAATTTAATGCAAGCTCTCATCAATCCAGAAGACGAGGTGATTATTCCCTCTCCTTACTGGTTAAGCTATCCCGAAATGGTGAAACTTGCTGCAGGAACACCTGTCATTGTTCCCACGACGGCTCAACAACAGTATAAAATTACCGCGCAACAACTACAAGACAGTATTACCCCTCGCAGTAAACTGTTTATTCTGAATTCTCCCAGTAATCCCACTGGCGCGGTTTATTCACGGGAAGAGTTAACTGCTTTAGCAGATGTAATTGTCAAAAATGATCTCTGGGTGGTTTCCGATGAAATCTATGAGAAAATTCTCTATGACCAAGCCGAACATATTAGTATTGGCAGTTTAAACCCAGAAATTTTTGCCCGTACTCTGGTGAGTAGTGGCTTTGCTAAAACTTACGCGATGACGGGTTGGCGAGTGGGTTATTTAGCGGGGAATCAAGAGATTATTAACGCGATGATTAGCATCCAAAGTCATAGTACCTCTAATGTCTGTACGTTTGCCCAATACGGCGCGATCGAGGCGTTAGAAAATCCCCTTTCCCAAGATGCGATCAAAGAAATGTTAACGGCTTTCACGGAACGGCGAAAAATGGTTTTAGAGATTCTCTCCACTATTCCCGAAGTGAGTTGTTCTGAACCTTATGGGGCATTTTATCTATTTTTGGACATTAGTAAAACGGGAAAAACTTCCTTTAACTTTGCCAATGAGTTTTTAGAAGAAATGCAAGTGGCGACTGTTCCTGGCATCGCGTTTGGTAATGATTCCTGTATTCGTCTATCTTACGCCACTGACATGACTACCCTAGAAAAGGCTTTAGAACGTCTCACAAAATTTGTCCAAACTGCTTAAAAGATTGCCACAAAAATCTTCCTGAAAGCTGATTAACGCCTGAGACACAATTGCTAAATTAAATCGCGATATTATTAAGTCGAGTTTGATCACGTCTGAGAAGACAGAAAAGACTTTTGGGAAAAAGCAAGTAGGAGGGTAAAGAAGATGAACACAGAGAATAACCGCAAACAAATTGCTTTAATTTCTGTTCATGGTGATCCCGCGGTGGATATTGGTGGCGAAGAAGCGGGAGGACAAAATGTTTATGTGCGTCAAGTGGGAGAAGCGCTGGCTCAGTTAGGATGGGAAGTAGATATGTTTACTCGTCTTGCTGATGCGGATCAATCTCCTTTGGTACAGCATCAAGCCCATTGTCGCACGATTCGCCTTAGCGCTGGTCCGAAAACTTTTATTCCCCGACAAGAGATTTTTGAACATTGCGATCGATTTCTGGAAGAGTTCATCAAGTTTAGTCGCCAAGAGGGGAGAAACTATGCTTTGATTCATACCAATTACTGGCTTTCGGCGTGGGTAGGGTTAGAATTGCGTCGAAGATTATCTTTGCCGATGATACACACTTATCATTCTTTAGGTGCGGTTAAATATCAATCGGTACAAGAACCCCCAGAAACCGCAACTCGACGCTTAGAAATCGAAAAGGCGGCTTTAGAAACCGCAGAATGTATTGTCGCCACCAGTCCCCAAGAAAAAGACTATCTGCGATCGCTGGTTTCCAGTCGTGGTAATATCGAGATTATTCCCTGCGGTACGGATATTAATCACTTTGGTTCGATTACCTACGAACAAGCGCGAGAAAAACTGGGCTTTTCTCCAGAGGAAAAGGTGATTTACTATGTGGGACGTTTCGATCCCCGTAAGGGAATTGAAACCTTAGTGAGGGCGATACATCAATCTCAGATTCGATCGCAATCTCCGATTCGTCTAATTATCGCTGGTGCTTATCGTCCAGGTCAAAGTGACGGGAAAGAGAAGGAACGCATTAGTCAGATTGTCAAGGAATTGGGATTAGAAGAGATGACAGAATTTCCAGGACGGATTTCTGATGAGAATCTTCCGATTTATTTCGCCGCCGCTGATGTTTGTGTTGTTCCTAGTCATTATGAACCGTTCGGTTTAGTTCCAATTGAAGCGATGGCGAGTGGTACACCAGTGGTGGGAAGTGCTGTCGGTGGTTTGAATTTTACGGTGGTTTCTGAAGAAACGGGGTTATTAGTTCCTCCCAAAGATGAGGAAGCCTTTGCAAACGCCATCGATCGAGTTTTAAGTGATCCACAATGGCGCAATCAACTCGGAAAAAATGCAAGGAAACGCATGGAGGAGGAATTTAGCTGGGAAGGAGTGGCTTCCCAACTGAATGATTTATACTCTCGTTTTGTCACCCTTTAGCGAGACGAGGGAGACGATGCTTAAATCCACATAAAATTTCCCAGGAGATTGTTCCCAATTGTTGCGCCCAATCATCGGCGGTAAGGCTTTGTTCTCCTTCTTTTCCGATGAGGGTGACGATTTCTCCCACTTGGATGTTGTCACAGGAGGTTACGTCTAACATCAGTTGATCCATGGTAATCGCCCCGATTTGTTGCAGTTTTTGTCCTTTCCATAACACTTGTAACCGATTGGAAAGATTTCGGGGAACGCCATCAGCATAACCGATGCCAACAACTGCAATGCGGCAAGGTCGATCGGTGATATATTTATGTCCGTAGCTAACGCCAGCACCCGCAGGAAGGTCTTTAATTTGGGTGATGCGAGCTTTTACTTGTAAGACGGGTTCTAGGGGCGCGATGTCGCGAAGCGACCGCCCTTCGGGCATCGAGGTAAATTTGGGGGAGGGAGATAATCCATAAAGCGCTAACCCCACTCGTACTAAGTCGTAGTGTAAACTTCGATCGCGCAATGTTCCTGCGGAGTTGGCAAGATGGAGACAGGGGGGCGTATAGTTGAGGCTGGTTTTTAATCGCTCGATCGCGCGATCGAATCGGGATTTTTGCAACCACATAAAACTTTCTTCGTTCTCATCTGCGGTGGCTAAATGAGAATAGATACTTTTGATTTCCAACTCCTGAAACTGCTGAATCAGGGAAACAAAAGCAACGGCTTCCTCCCAAAGCACGCCCAACCGTGACATTCCAGTATCTAACTTGAGATGAACGGGCAAAGTTTTTCCCGTTTTTCGTAAAGTTTCCGCGAACACCTGCGCTTGTTGGGGGGAACATAACGTCGCTTCTAAATCCCACCGCGAGAAGGCTTCGATTTCTTCAATTGTATTAATCGCCCCTAACACGAGAATCGGCGCATCAATATCAGCTAAACGTAAATCAATCCCTTCTTGTAAGGTGGCTACGGCTAACGCCTCCCCTCCCGCGTCTAAAACGGTTTTGGCAACTGTTACCGCACCGTGACCATAAGCATCCGCTTTTACCACTGCCATTAGGCTGGTTTTGGGGGATAATAATTGTTTGATGGTTTTGACATTCTGGTAGAGGGCAGCTTGATTAATTTCTACCCAAGCTCGATCGGTGTTTAAAAAAGCTGACGAAGAGGCGATCTCAACTTTTGCCGTTAGACGATTCCCACTTAATACCACAATTCACTCCTCACTCACATTGAAACAGAATTTTATCACCTCATTTTAATCAAGGAGTGACTGATTTTAACCCCCACTCACTGGCGGAATTAAAACCACCTCATCCCCATCCTTTAAAGTCGTTTCTGGGGGAACAAAACTTAAATTCACCCCAAAACGAGTAATTTCTCGCCACTGTTCCAGTTGAGGATGTTCACTAATAATTTGGTCTAACACGGCTTTAACTGGCGTTTGGGGAGGAAATTGTTGCTGGATTTCTTCCACCCCATAAGCCTCTTGATAAGCGGCAAACAGTTTAACCGTAACTGTAATTTGATTTGACATAATATAGCAATCCTAGATGAGTTACGAGAAAATTTTGCCCCCTAACCCCCAATTCTGGGGGAACTTAGTTAATCGGTTTCTCACAAATGAAACCAGATTGCTATATGTGCTACGGAGACAGTTTTGCTTTTTTGGCGCGAGTTTCCAAATACCATTCTGCTAGTTGTGGTGTCCATGCTTGGAAATGTCCAAATAACAGTTCGCTGAATTTTTGCGCTTCTAGTTGAGCATCTTTTTTCCAGCGTAAATCAAGAAGGTGCATCAGCGATCGCGCATTACAACTCATCACAAAATGCTGACGGGTATCAAACGGAATAATCCCTCTGGCGTGTTCTTCTGCGAGTCCTTCATCAATCCGTTTTTGATAACGTTTTGATGCCTCAATACACCATTCTAAATCTGCCTGACGTTGTTCTTCTGAGTAAAAATAACGTTTGCCTTGTCGGTTTGTGTATTCACCTACGGGGCGTAAATAGAAGACTTCTTCTGCATCTCTTTTCCCTTCTGCGACATCAAGAATTCTCTTTCCTGTATAACGGAAAGAATTGTGAACAACGATGCCATTAGCAACAAAATTATGCCAAGGTTCGGCAACTTCTAAATCATAAGTTGTTTGTAAACCTAAATATTCTACCTTAGCAACTTTAACAGGATGGGCTTTTAGTTTTCGTCCTGGACTCTTAGGTTTAGAGTTCCAGTTCGATGGCTCTAAAATGGGTTGAAATTCATTAGCAAGATCAGCTTCTAGGTGATGATGATGAATGTACTCATGACAGTCTTTACATAGTGAAACTAAATTGTCAAAATCATAAGCCAATGATTCATCTGCAAAGACAGGAACAAGGTGATGAGCGTGAAGCACTCCTCCTCGACTACCACATCGTTGACAAATGTAATCAAATTTTTCATGAACTTGAGGGGCGACTTGTCTTGTCCAAGCACCGATTAATTCACGTTCATCAGAAGTACCTCCCTTCCAGAAATTTGATTCTGAACCCCGTTTCGTAAAGCGACGAGAGTTTTGTCTTCTAATTTGACGACTTTCTTCTGATAAATTCAGGCAGTATCCTGTCTTACCTTTATTCCAAGGAATTCTACATCCTGTGAGTCGCTTATTTAAGGATAATCCATAATAATAAACCCATTTTTTAATGGCTTCTATAGAGCATCCTGCTAAGTCTGCCATTTCATTAACATGGAGTCCTTGATCAAGTTTTTCTTGCAACCAAAATTGATCACGATAGATAGCACTTTCAGAATAATTCCAAGGTTTTTCACCTTGTTTAAATTTAGTATCTTTGCTATTTAATTTAAGACCGTGTCTTTTTGACCACTCTCTAATCGTTGTTAAAGAACACTGAGAGATTTCAGCCATCTCTTGTGGAGATTTTCCCTGTTCAATCTGTTCTTTTAGCCAAATTTTATCTCGATAAAGACCATTACCAGCCACAGTATTTCCGTTACATAAAAGCCAACAATCTTTTCGGGTATCAACTACTTGTCTGCTTGAATCTAAAACTAAATCGACTGCTTCCCCCATTCGTTGCCAACCTTCACTTGTTAAAAGTTTATGGTTAGTGGTGCAATCTAATGTTTTTCCATCTTCTAGCGTTAGGCGATAAACAGGTTGAATTCCGCTACAAACTACATCTTGAAGATGACTCATTTCAAATTGTCCAGTCTCTTCATTTAATACACGCAAGGACATTTTTTCAAGGCGTTTCTTACAGTCACGACGGTAAGTTCCTGGTGATTCATTATTTCTGCCACGAATCTTACGTTCTCGAACTGCTTTCTCTCCGTTTGTCCATAAATCATATAATTCAGAGATTTTGACTTTTTTGAGACTACCAGAGGCTTTAACGAAAGTGACTTCAGTATCCCCTGCAAGACACTGTACATCAAATGAAATTCCCACTCTGTGAGTCCGAATTTGCTGCATCATTGAATGAGGAAAAAAGCCCACATTAAACGTGATTTGTGGATGTTCTAAGGGCCCGTAATGCCCCCTTTCTCCTGCTAATAAAAACTTGATGACATTTTCCCCTGCTTGGGTTTCATCGGGAGCGCGATCGCGCTTATCCCAAACAAAATCCTCTGCATAATCTTGGTGCATTGCTAACCAAATCACTTGCTGGGGATTGGGTGTTGCTTTGATGACTTCGATTCTAAATTTATCCATAATTTCATTCCTTTAAATCTTAGCTAAAGTGACGCGATCGGGCTGTTCTTGATATTTGCCTTTTCTTTGTTCATAACTAACTGAACAAGGATCGCCTTCTAAAAACATTAATTGTACAATGCCTTCATTAGCATATAACTTACAATCAGCACTAGAAGAATTAGAAAATTCCAGAGTCAAATAACCTCGCCAGGAGTTCCCCGTCCAACTTGCGCGTCCATTTCTTCTGCTTAAAAAGATATGATTGGGAACGGTAACATCATAAACCATTCCAGCGTAAGGAACTTTTTTCATATTCTTAGGTAAGAGTTTATTTGGAGTAACACGAGATTTGCAAACACGAGCTTTATATTGAGTTGATATAGTTTCCGTCAGCGCACTCCATTCGGTTTTTTCCCATTGAGTACAATGATATCCAGCTTTAAGACAAATTTCCTGAAAGTCAGAAACTAATCTATAGGATGATGAACCGTAGGTTTGGCTGTCTAAATTACCATCAGAATGAAGCATTCCTTCAATCAGATATTCTAAAAGTGACGGCGGAAGTTGTTTCAGTTTCGTCGGAATATATTTATTTTTTGCTCCAGCTAAGGGTGATAAATATTGACAGAGTTCTTTATTATTAAAAGCAAAACCATAAGCACTTTCATAATAGTTAATTCCCATCCGTTCTAACAAGCTACGAAAGTAATCTCGTTTGACTTTTTTACTAACCACCGCCAATTTTATCACATAGTTATTCCCCTTTTGAATGTAGGCGCTACCGTCTCCCATCCAACAACCGATAAAGGTTAAATAATCTTCTACGCGAAAACAATATTTTCCACAGTGAACAAAATTTCCTAAAGTATTGATTCCTTCCCAATTTACTTTTCGGTTTAAATAATAATTCCACTGACCAAAAATATCTTTTGCCTCTTGAAATTGAAACTCAAAATAATCTTTTCTTTCCCGTTTGATTCCTCGCTCTTTTGTACTTCTTCCTTGACCATTAGCCTCAACCCGACGGGTTCTTTTTGCCGTCCACATTCGATGTTGTGGTGTTACTAATTGATCAATACTTCGACTAGCAAAATGTAGCAAATCTCCATTATAATAATAGCTTTGCTTTTCTTGTACTGGTTTATATTCTGCTTGGTTTGTTTCAGGATTGAGAGTTAATATCTCTTCCCCGATTAAAACATCTTTTAATAATTTCCATCCTGTTTTAGCAAGGACTTCTGTATCGTCAGACATACAAGCCTCAGCAGGAGTAATATTGGCGATAACTCCTATCCTTGCATAAGTTGATTTTCCAATACAAATCACGGTGATATTATCAGGAATTTCTAATCGTTCTAAAGCAACTCCTAACCCATAAGAATGGGCTGGTAAAATGAAATAACTTCCCGTTTCATCGGTACAAAGTTCTGTTCCTTCTAAATTATTAGGATTAAAGTTTTTCGGGTCAACAATGGTTCCTGGAATGTGACGAAATATCCGAAACTCGTTGGGCGATAATCGAATATCATAGCCAAAACTACTCAAGCCATAGGAAATAACAGGAAGGTCATTCTCTAGTTTGCGAACTTGTTGCGGTTCAAAGGGAGAAATCATCCCTTGATTGGCTTTTTCTTTAATCCATTCATCGTTTTTTAACATGATTTTTGAGGTTAATTATTAATTATTGGTCACTGATTAATTTGGGGTGTCGTGACCGCTACCCATTACAGTAATCAGTGACCAGTGACCAGTAATCAGTGAATTAATAATCGATCAATCTTTCACTTTTACTTACTAAATTAAGTTTGAGAACGACTGGTAACTGGTAACTGATTGACGTTGGGTTTTGTGACCTCCACCCAACCTACATCTACTGATTGATGTTGGGTTTTGTGACCTCCACCCAACCTACATTTTTGTCCTTTGTCCTTTGTCATTTGTCCTTCGTGATTTCTAAGAGATAACTAATGACCAATGACCAGTGACCAATGACAAATTTTGTTGGGTTTTGTGACCTCCACCCAACCGACATCTACTGATTGATGTTGGGTTTCGTGACCTCCACCCAACCGACATCTACTGATTGATGTTGGGTTTCGTGACCTCCACCCAACCTACATCTACATCTGATTTTACGGGAAATCGATTATAGCGCATCGATCGAGCTTGATCAAATCCGAACCAATTGATCGATAATAGAAACAGTAGAACATCAAGGAAAGACTCTTGGATTTACCGTCGTTTCTCTGGCTTTGGAAAATCGCAGCTTGGTCAATGGGGTTGTCAGTGACTGCTTATGGGATACTAGCAACCACAGGAATCGGAATGTCTTATCTCCGTGCGAAAAAATCTCCGCGTCCGCAATGGTTACGTCCCCTCCACTATACAATCGGAATCATCTTGGTGAGTCTTGTGATTTTGTTACTCTCCATTGGTCTTGTGGGGACAATTGGAGAATATGGTAGCTTAGGACATTCTCCCCATCTAATCGCAGGTTTAACAGTGGTGGGATTAGTTTTAATTTCGGCGGTAAGTGCGACAAGAATTAGTGCGAAACGTCCCTGGTGGAGACAGGTTCACGTGATTACAAATGCTATTTTATTCTTGGCTTTGGCTTTTGTGTCTTGGACGGGATGGGATGTGGTGCAAAAGTATTTAAATTAGAAGTTAGGGATTGATGAGAAGGCAAAAATGAGCAGTACAATTATTATCGGTGGTGGCCTTATTGGAAGGGCGATCGCGCTATCTCTACAACAAAAAGGCGAACAAGTGACAGTGATTAGTCGTAACCCAGTCGAAGCTGCTGGTTTCGCCGCCGGGGGGATGATCGCACCGCAAGCAGAAGCGATCGCGCCTAGTCCATTATTAGATTTAGCGCTTCGATCGCGCAACCTATACCCTGATTGGATTCAGCAGTTAGAAACACAAACGGGACTCGATACAGGTTACAATCCTTGTGGGATTCTTGCCCCAGTTTACGAAAAAACAGAACCCGTTTCTCCTCATGTTCAACCTGCGACTTGGTTGGAAAAATCTGATCTGGAATTCTATCAAGGAGGACTCGGTTTCGATGTCGTGGGGGCATGGTGGTATCCTGAAGATGGTCAGGTGGATAACCGCGCTTTAATGAAAACTCTCTTCGTCGCCGCCAAAGACGCTGGAGTTGAGTTTCGAGAAGGGGTGACAGTCAAAAGCATTCAACGACAAAACGATCGAGTAACAAAAATTAGAACCAGCGAAGGCGAATTAAAAGCAGACCATTATGTCCTCGCTACTGGTTCTTGGGTGAAAGAATTATTTCCCCTGGCGGTACGTCCCCTGAAAGGACAAATGATGTCTCTAGAAATGCCACAATCCCCTTACCCGATTCAACAAGTGTTATTTGGTCCGAATACCTATTTAGTCCCGCGTCAGGATGGTAGATTAATTGTTGGTGCAACAGTTGAGGATGTGGGATGGAAAGCAAATAATACTCCCACTGGGATTAAAACCCTGATCGATCGCGCAATGAGACTTTATCCTGATGTGGCTAACTGGTCAATTCAGGACACTTGGTGGGGATATCGTCCGACGACACCAGATGAATTACCGATTTTAGGACGATCGGACTGTGATAATCTATTTCTCGCCACTGGACATCATCGTCATGGCATTTTACTAGCACCGATTACCGCAGAACTCATCGCCACTTTCATCACCGAGGGAAAAGCTGATCCCTTACTGGATCATTTCCATCCCCAACGTTTCCATAGCAAAAATACTCGTCAGTGGTTTTCAACAACAATGAACGGCAAAAACGGACATTCTCAAATTAGTCAAATTTCCGAACCCACTTCACTCACCCCATCCCAACCAGAGGATGAACCATTGGTCATCGCAGGACGAACATTTCAATCCCGTTTACTTACGGGAACGGGTAAATATCCCAGTCCAGAAATTATGCGTCAGACAGTGGCGGCGAGTGGCAGTGAAATTGTTACCGTAGCGGTGCGTCGCGTCCAAAATAACGCCCCTGGACATGAAGGGTTGGGGTCAGCGTTAGATTGGGGTAAAATTTGGATGTTGCCCAATACAGCAGGGTGTCAAACGGCAGAAGATGCGATACGGGTGGCGAAGTTAGGACGGGAAATGGCGAAATTGTTGGGACAGGAGGAGAATAATTTTGTCAAGTTAGAAGTGATTCCCCAACCGAAACATTTACTTCCTGATCCCATTGGCACGTTAGAAGCCGCAGAAGCATTGGTGAAAGAAGGGTTTGCGGTGTTGCCTTATATTAATGCTGATCCGGTGTTGGCGAAACGTTTGGAAGAAGTGGGTTGTGCAACGGTAATGCCATTGGGATCGCCCATTGGTTCTGGACAGGGGATTAAAACTGAGGCAAATTTACGGATTATTATTGAGGAAGCAACGGTTCCAGTGGTAATTGATGCGGGAATTGGTAGCCCCAGTGAGGCGGCGTATGGTATGGAGTTAGGGGCGGATGCGTTGTTGATTAATAGCGCGATCGCGTTGGCAAAAAATCCAGTGGTGATGGGAAAAGCGATGGGAATGGCAACGATCGCGGGACGATTGGCTTATCTTGCGGGACGGATTCCAATTAAACAATATGCTAGTGCGAGTTCTCCCACCACTGGATTAGTCGGATCGGTGACCAGTGACCAGTGACCAGTGACCAGTGACCAGTCATTAAGAAACGAGTAGAGAGAAAAGAGAAAAATAGGCATTTAAACTCACTTCTAAATTCTCTCTTCTCACTTCTTGATTCCCAGTGACCAGTGACCAGTGACCAGTGACCAGTCATTAAGAAACGAGTAGAGAGAAAAGAGAAAAATAGGCATTTAAACTCACTTCTAAATTCTCTCTTCTCACTTCTTGATTCCCAGTGACCAGTGACCAGTGACCAGTGACCAGTGACCAATAACCAGTGACCAGTCATTAAGAAACGAGTAGAGAGAAAAGAGAAAAATAGGCATTTAAACTCACTTCTAAATTCTCTCTTCTCACTTCTTGATTCCCAGTGACCAATAACCAGTGACCAGTGACCAGTGACCAGTGACCAATAACCAGTGACCAATAACCAATAACCAATAACCAATAACGAACTATGGGAATTATTACTTGGGCAATTTTAGGACTCATTGCTGGTGCGATCGCGAAAGCAATTTATCCAGGGGAACAAAATACAGGCATTTTAGGAACAATGGCGTTAGGGATTCTCGGTTCTCTCGCTGGTGGTTGGATCGGGGAACAACTGCAAGAATTTTTAACCATCCCCAGTCCAGAAGTGGGGAGTTTCAGTTTATCAGGAATTATCACTGCGGTTTTGGGCGCGATCGCGATCATTTTTATCTGGGGATTATTGACCAAACCCAGCCGTTAATCTCTTGTAATGTTAGTGTCTCCTGAAAAAGTTCATGGATTGGTAAAGACCGTTATTTGTTATTTGTTATTCGTTATTTGGTAAGACTTGAGTGTGTTATTCAAAAAGTTAATAAATGTTCTGCAATGCGAGAGGATGCGTTATTGACTCCCATTCTACGTTTGCCATTGTCTGCGATTAATTGTAAGCGATCGGGGTCGCTAAATAACTCGCGAATTATTTCTACCACTTGCGAAGGCTTTTTCACCAGAATCACAGACGCACCGAGTAAGCGAGTTTGGGCTTCCGCAAACCTATAAGTATATTGCGGACCTTTTCCTGGGAAGGTAATCACGGGCTTTCCTAACCCCACAAATTGTTCTGTAGCTGTTCCCGCCATGGCGATCGCCAAATCGGAAGCAAGTAAACAACTATGATAGGCGCTTTGCGTCAGTAGTAATCGAGTCATTCCTTGATAGAACTCTAAACCCTTTTCATCCCTGACGGGTGTCGAAGGGGAAGTGGTGGTGTTGAGTTGCCATCCTCTGGCTTCTAATGGTTCACAAAAAGGATTTAAATCAAGACTAGGCGCGATCGGGGCAAAAAAACATAACTTCCGTTTGGTTTCACGGATGATGATGTTCTCCACCGCTTCCAAAATCAATTCCCAATTCCTTTCCGCTTCGGGAGAACGTGAACCTGGCAGTAATAACACTCGCAGCGATCGTTGTGTTTCCAATTCTTCCACGATCAGCGCTTCTGGAATCAAACCATCCATCATCGGATTCCCAAAATTATAGGCTTGAATGTGAAATTTCTGTAATATGTTGGTGGTCAATTCATCTCTGGGGAACACCCCTTGACAACGGCGATGTTTCAATAAACAACGTTCCCAAGGTAAATAAACCGATCCCAATTTCCTTTCCCAAACCGAGGTTTTGGGTAGCCAACCCACCTCATTCCGTAAATAATACTCTGATTTCGCAGTTCCCACAAAAGTGTAATTGGTCTGACTTAACCAGGCAAACAAAAGTGGCACAATATCACCAACAGCGAGAATCATTCCCCTTTCCTTTCCCCAGCGCCGTACTGCTTTCAGTTGTGCTAAAGTCAAAGCAATTAGTCCACCGCGCACATCTCGCCACAATTCTCGCGCATCCATGTAAATGAAGCCCCCAGATGGCATTTTCTTCGCTGGTGCAATGATGGGAATGCTCGATCGATGATACGCTGTTCCATCACCGACAATGGGAAGGGCTACCACCTCCAATTGTTGAGTTTTTTGACGCAATGCTTCAATGACACGCACAGCGATCACATCTTCACCATGACCATTGCTGAGACAGAGTAATTTCAATTTCCTTTGGTTTAAAGTAATACTTCCCTTTTAAATTTATCACCCTTCTACGGATTCGCCACCAATCACCACATCTTTAATGCGAAGACTGGGACCGCCACAACCGACAGGTAAGCCGCTTTGTCCGCCTTTGCCACAGCCACCAGACTCATCCCAGTAAAAATCATCTCCAATGGCTTCGATATTGGCGAGAGTCTTAAATACATTCCCAGAAAGAGTCACGTCTCGTACTGGTTCAGCGAGTTCACCATTGCGAATCATCCAGGCTTCTCCCGCAGAAAAGGTGAACATTTCCCCATTGGTCATCCCTCCTAACCAGTTTTTCGCATACACTCCCACAGGGATATTCTGAAACAAATCTTGGACAGGGGTTTCTCCTCGTTCAATCCAAGTGTTGGTCATGCGAACCAGTGGCGGATATTGATAGTCTAGACAACGAGCGTTTGCGGTGGGACGTTCTCCTAATTTTCCTGCCGTTTCACGGGAATGAAGTCGTCCCACTAAAAAACCATTTTCAATCAATTGAGTGGTGGTGGCTGGTGTTCCTTCATCATCCACTTGATAGCTTCCCCGATGTCCAGGTGGCGCGGCGCCATCGAAAATTTGTAGGTGATCAGGACCGAATTTTCGTCCCATTGTCATCACTTCCATTAAGTCTGGGTTTTCATAAATCATATCGGCTTCGGAAAGATGACCGAAGGCTTCATGGACAAATAAACCACTGAGAATCGGATCAATGACGACAGGATAAGTATCTCCTGTAATTGTCGGGAAACTGAGGGCGTTAATGGCTCTTGCGGCGGCGCTGAGGACTTGATTTTCGAGGTGGAGAAGGTCGTTCCAACCTTGACGGGAACCGGTGGTTTCCCTTCCCGTTTGAATGATTTCTCCGTCACGGGCGATCGCGCTGAATCTTGCTTCTAGATCAGTCCATGCTTGTTCGATAAGCGTGCCTTCTGACGTGGCGATCGTCACCCGTTGTGTCAGGTCGCCATAACTGACCGCCGTTGTGGTGATCCGAGGGTCATATTCTCGTAAAATGTTGTTGTAGTGGTCACACAGTGCCTTTTTATTGGCTAAGGGAATCGATCGCGGATCACCTGCGGGTAAAGGAAGCCTATAAACCCCTTCTAAGGGCAATACAGGGGCTAAACAAGTTTTTCCGATCCCCACCCGTCTCGCGGCGGCGATCGCGTCTTCTAGGCGTTCAGTGAGGGTGCTGAGACGATTAAAACTGGCAAACCCCCATCCCCCTCGATAACAGACTCGCACTTGTCCACCGATGGCAATTTCTTCGCTGAGGGTTTCGATGTTTTCCCCCCTTAATAGGATAGAGGTGCTTTCTGATTCTTCGACTCGAATCAGAATAAAATCCGCTCGATCGCGGTATTTTTGAATTAAGTCAGAGAGGAGAGAACGATAGTCTGTCATTGGTTATTGGTTATTGGTTATTGGTTATTTGTTATTTGTTATTTGTTATTTGTTATTGGTTATTGGTTATTTGTTATTGGTTATTGGTTATTTGTTATCGGGAATCACCGAAAAGAATTAGACAAGAGAAGTGAGGATGTGACAGGCGTAACAGGCGTGACAAGGTGTTTTTTCCTCCCCATCTCCCGACTCCCCTATGCGTGGGTTTCTGTCATGGTATAGCAATCCTAAATGAATCGTAAATTGTTTTTGCCCCCCAATCCTCACCTTCGCTCCGGCCCAAGTTTGGGGGGCTTCCATGAGTAAACTTTTTACAAATGAAATAGGACTGCTATACTAGGTATTAGTGAAAACGAATCCCTAAAAAGATATCGTAAATAAAGCCAAAGAAATCTTTTTTTCCTGCCAATAATCCTAACGATTGATAACAGTCTTTTTTGTCTAATAAAGGTTTCATTTGGTAGTAAGCTGGCTGATATTTATACCAAGGAATCGAGGGCCAAAGATGATGGACTAAATGATAATTTTGCCCACAGATTAACCAGTTCAGAATTTTACTGGGATAAACCCTCGCATTTTTCCATCGATCGCGCTCTTGAAACGGACGGTGAGGGAGATAATCAAAAAACAATCCTAATGTCCAACCGACCACTAAAGCTGGAGAAAACCAGTAATTTACCAAATAATCAAAAAAGCCATACTGAAAAGAATAATAAACAATTAACCCCACAATTAACCGACTAAAAAACCATTCTAAAAGCTCATAGTTTTTCCATAATTTGCGCTTAAAAAAGAACACTTCATGGTAAAAAAAGCGTGCTGGAATAAAAAATAGTGGCCCCCCCGTCGAAACAAAATGATCGGGGTCATTTTTCGGATCATTAACATGAGCATGATGTTGTAAATGAACGCGCGTAAACACGGGAAACACAAATCCTAACATCAAAGCCGTCCCATGTCCTAAAATCGTATTAATCACACGATTACGATGTCCAGCGCGGTGTGACGCATCATGGATTACTGTTCCAGCGAAGTGTAAACAAAGAACATTGATGACGAAGCATAGCCAACCCTCCCAATGCCACAGCCAGTAACCACAATGAGATAAAATAAACATTCCCCATGCCACAAGGAACATCCAGACATTCACATTCCAACCGCCATCGGGATCAATGTAATCCTTCGGCACTCTTAAGGATTGTTGGGTTTGCACCATATTTTCTTTTTCTCCTTCTAAACGTTGCTAAATTAAATATTATTTTTTTAGTAATCTAATGCTTCTATTTTCTCATAATTGATCCGATTTAAAGCCTCAACTGGTGGCACTAAAAAGATGTTCACGAGCGCGATTTTCTAGAAAGTTGGCAGCCTGGAGAATCTCACATAAACGATTTTCGCTTTCTAACAAACAAGTATGACCACTGTCGGGTAAGGTAATAATCTGAGCATTGGGGAAATAACTGGCTAAATACTCCGCTTCTTTCACCGAAGGTAAAATGCGATCGGACTCCGCAGCCAATAGCAACACAGGAACAGAAATAGCTTGTAATCGATCAGGATCAACTGAGAACTGTTCCAACAGAGATAAACGCCAACGAACGGTTTGCGGCGGAACTGATTTCATGGCATTTAACAAGGCGCGACGGTCTTTAGTATCTATGCGTCCCATCGCTGCCAGAAAGGGCAAAATTAGCACCGTAGAGGAGCGATAAATCGGTTCTGGCATCCAACCCGTTCCCACAGCCCCCCAAGCCAAATAAGGACGTTCTCGAAAGGAGGAAGCAGGGTTTACTAGAATCACCCGATTAAACAACTCAGGCGCTTTTTCTAAAACTTTTAATCCTAAACAACCGCCGAAGGATTCTCCACACAAATAAGTAGTTTTTTCAGACTTGTTTTCTTGTTCTTCTTTGACTAACTCAATGACTGCAGTAGCGAGTTCATCCCATCCCCGAAAGTCATTTTGAGGAATGGCAAGGGAACGAATATCAAAACATTGATCTAAAGTGTCGGTTTGGGTGTGAATCAGTTCTCCTGTGCCATCCATTCCTGGTAAAAATACAAATAGGGGATAGTTGGGATGAACCGATTTCGGCTTTAAAAAATGAGGTTGTGTCTGTTGTTTATCCATAAGTTTTTCTGATTAATATCCAGTTTTTAATAAGGTTTGAATTTCCTCCTGACAATAATCAGTCAATTCTAAAATTCCTTTTTTGGTTTGTTTCCCTCGATATTGTTTTTGAATTTTCGGCGTAACCCAGTAAGGACGACCGATTAAAAGATTTGCTCTTTCATAGATTACCATTGGATGTAAAGTCCATTGATCAAATAAGTTTTCTGAAGGATCGAACCAGTGTAAAAATTTAAGGGGAATTGTCGAGGTTACTTGTTCTTGTTCAGAGAGAATTGCGACTGGTAAAACGGCTAAATTAGGAATCTGGGAACGTAAAAGCAAATGAGCGAATCCAGGTTGAAAGGGTTTAATTTCCCTAGGTGTTGTTAAATTCACCATTGGCTGCGCTCCTTCTGGGAATACGGCTAACCAATCATTCGCGTTTAGAAATTTCTTTCCTTGTCGGACAAAACTTGTTCCGCGTTTGGATTCATTGGCTAGGGGAAAACAGCCAAGAAATGTCACCACTTCCCGCAATAAAGGGACTTCTCCCATGTAGTGGTGACAAGCAGTGCGTAAGGGGTGTTTTAATCCCACCATCAACATCATCGGGTCCATAAAGCTCCGATGATTGCTCACAACGACTACTGCTGCGTCTTGGGGAATACGGTTTTCAAAATAAATAAAAACTTTCGTTCCCAGAGCTTGTAGGAAACCCTGAGAGAGATTGAGCGGTCGATTAGAAACCATGACCTTCCTTAAACCAGCGACCCTAAATTAATAAATCTTAACATTTCTTCTCAATTTTAACCGATGGTTTCATCATTTTCACAAGTTTTGACATTAATATCGTCTTAAGTATCTCTTAAGAACGGATCAAATTGGTTGATTTTTCGTTATAATTTAACGTGATTTGATTTTGATTTTTAACTTCAATAAAATACGATAAGAAACAGTTATGAACACTATAAGTGGGATCAATTATAAAACTCAAGGAATAAGAATTGAAGAATGATTGAATGAGAAGTGAATCCAAACGCGGGTTTGAGGCGTGTTCTTAGTAGCTTCAAAAATAACTTTTGAAGTGTTTAGAATTAATTGAAAAATAGATAAAAAAAAACAACCTTAAATATTTATGGAAAATCAGAAGAAAACCTTTGCAATTACAACACCACTTTATTACGTGAATGATGTTCCTCACATCGGAAGTGCTTATACAACAATGGCTGCAGATGCGATCGCCCGTTTTAAGCGCTTAGAAGGAAATGCAGTTTTATTGATTACAGGAACAGATGAACATGGACAAAAAATCCAACGCACTGCTGAAGAAAAAGGGATTTCTCCTCAAAGTCAATGCGATAAAGTTGCGGCGAGTTTTGACAGTTTGTGGCAGAAATTAAACATCCAATACGATCGATTTAGTCGGACTACAGCCGCGCGACATGAAGCAATTGTCAAGGAATTTTTTCAGCGCGTTTGGGATAATGGCGATATTTATCTGGCTCAAAAACAGGGATGGTATTGTGTTTCCTGCGAAGAATTTAAAGAAAAAAGAGACTTGGTAAACGACGGATATTGTCCCATTCACACTAATAAAAAAGCAGAGTGGCGAGACGAAGAAAATTATTTTTTCTGTCTTTCTAAATACCAAACTCAGTTAGAAATTCTGTATGAAACTCAAGAAGACTTTATTCAACCCCGTAGTCGTCGCAATGAAGTCTTAAACTTTGTTCAGCAAGGGTTACAAGATTTTTCTATTTCTCGGGTCAATCTCGATTGGGGAATCCCTGTGCCAACTGATCCCAAACATACAATTTACGTTTGGTTTGATGCGCTTTTAGGCTATGTTACCGCCCTTCTTGACCCAGAAGACGAACCCACCCTAGAAAAGGCTCTCGCTCGTTGGTGGCCGATCGATCTCCATTTGATTGGGAAAGATATCTTGCGTTTCCATGCGGTGTATTGGCCCGCGATGTTGTTGTCAGCAGGAATTTCTACGCCGAAGAAAGTATTTGGACATGGATTTTTGACCAAAGATGGGCAGAAAATGGGAAAAAGTATGGGAAATACCTTAGACCCAGTGGCGTTGCTCGATCGATATGGCGCGGACGCAGTGCGATATTATTTCCTGCGAGAAATTGAGTTAGGACAAGATGGAGATTTCAACGAAAATCGATTTGTTGATGTTCTTAATTCTGATCTCGCCAATGATTTGGGAAACCTCTTAAATCGGACTTTGAAAATGGCAAATAAATACTGCAATAATCAGAGTCCCAACCTAAAGGGAGAACAAATTCCAGCAGAGAATCCCTTGAAAGAAATTGGAATGGAACTGAGCGATCGAGTCACCGTTGCTTATAACAAACTCAACTTCAGTGAAGCCTGTAAAGAAATCATCCATCTGGTGACGAATAGTAATAAATACATTGACCAGCAAGCGCCTTGGAGTTTGTATAAACAAGGGAAACAAGCGGAAGTAGAGGAAGTTCTCTACAGTATTTTAGAATCTATCCGTTTAAGCGCTTATCTTCTCTCTCCAATTACCCCCGACCTCAGTAGCCAAATTTATCAGCAACTGGGCTTTAAAATCGACTTTAACCAGCCGTCGTCTTTTGAACCAAATATTAATTTTGATGTCCATAAATCTTGGGGAAGTTTACCCCCTCTACAACCTTTAGGAGAAGCGAAACCCGTGTTTTTACGGTTAGAACTTCCTGAAGAAAGCCCATTATAGACTTACATTTTCCCTGAGTTTTGGGTAAGGTAGGAGTAGATTACTTTTTTATATACTCACCTTTTTCATAAACTTGCTTAATACAATCAAAATGAGGATAAAAAAATGTTGGAAAACTTTGATCACGATCCCGTATTTACACCGAAACAGATTTTAGAGAATCGTGGTCGGGTTGCAATTTTTATTGATGGTTCTAATTTGTTTTACGCAGCCCTACAATTGGGCATAGAAATAGATTACACCAAATTATTGTCTTGCCTGACCTCTGGTTCTCGCTTGCTACGTTCTTTTTTCTATACTGGCGTTGATAGCACCAATGAGAAACAACAAGGATTTTTACTTTGGATGCGTCGCAATGGCTACCGAGTCATTTCTAAAGATTTAGTTCAACTTCCTGATGGTTCTAAAAAAGCCAATTTAGACGTAGAAATTGCTGTTGATATGATGGCTTTGGTTGGTGCTTATGACACAGCAATTTTAGTCAGTGGTGATGGCGATTTAGCTTATGCTGTTGATGCGGTGAGTTATCGCGGTGCGAGAGTGGAAGTTGTCAGCTTACGTTCAATGACCAGCGATAGCTTGATTAATGTTGCCGATCGTTATATCGACTTAGATCAAATTCAAGGTGAAATTCAAAAGCCTTCCAAAGCGAATAGCAATGCTTCGACTCATCATCCCTATCGACCCCTACCCACTTTAATTTTTGATGAAGAATCTTCACAATAAGAAAGGTTTAGTTACCCCGATTTGCCCTTTGTTTATGTCACAGAAGACAGCAACTTGGGCGTTAATTGGGGTACTTTTTTTATCTCTGTCTGCTTGTAATAATAATCAGTCGTCTCCCAATTCTCAGTCGGAAAGTAATCCTGAAGAAGAGGTGATCGAAGAAAGATTAATTTTAGAAAATGCAACCCTTAACCAAGTGAATTCCGATGGGGAAACTCTGTGGAAACTTGAGGTGAAAAAAGTTGTTTATCGTCAAAATAAGGAAAAGGCTGAGTTAGAAGCAGTTAAGGGGGAGTTGTATCAAGATGGAAACATTTTTTTGCAGATAGAAGCGAATCAAGGGGAAATTATTGATAACGGGAAACAAATCAATTTACAAGGGGAAGTAGTCGCCACTGATCCCCGTAATGGTGCGGTACTGAAATCAGAAAAGTTGGAATGGTCTCCTGAAGATCAGTTATTAGTTATTCCTCAACCTTTAACGGGAAGTAACCCTCGGTTTAATGTTTCTGCTGATCAGGGCAAATATCATACAGATCAAGAAGAGTTAGAGCTAATTGGAAATGTGGAAGGTGTTTCTAATGAGTCGCCTTTGCGCTTAAAAGGAAAACAGTTAAATTGGTTGATTCCTGAAGATGTTGTTCAGACTAATCAATCCCTACAGGTCGATCGATATGATTCGGAAACGGAAACAATTACAGATCAAGTAACGGCAAATTCTGGAAAAGTAAACTTAGACCAAAAAATGGTTTTCCTTAAAGATAATGTGGAATTTAAGTCCAGTGATCCTCCGTTACAAGCGGCGAGTAATGCCATTACTTGGGATATGGAAAAGAAACTCCTTCGCAGTGAGAAACCAATCAAAGTGGTTCAAAATGAGGATAAGATTACTCTCACTGGAAACCAAGGACAAATTGATTTAGAAACAGAAATTGCTCGGTTTCAGGGAGGAGTTAAAGGGGTTAGTGAGTCTAACCAAGCGGTACTTTTTGCGAACCGTTTACAGTGGAATCTTCCCACTCAAGAAATGACAGCAAAAGGAGATGTGATTTATCAACAAACTAATCCATCTCTGACGAGTAAGGGAGAGGAAGCAACTGGGATTTTACAAAACAAAAATATCGTTGTGAAGGGGAGTAAACAAGAAAGAGTCACGACAGAGATTGTTCCTTAAATTGTAAAAAAGTAATACCATTTTGGAAAAGTCAAGTTACCTTAAAGCCCCCCAACCCCCCAAGTTTGGGGGGCTTAAGTTGTCGATACTGTAGCGCCAATTCTCCAAAATGGTATAAGGTAAAAAAAGTGGTCTTTCGTTTCAATTTGCTTTCGACTTACTCCCTGCATTAAGCCTCTCTTTGATGAGGAAAACTAAACCAAAATCAGACTTGTATCAGAGTTAGTTATGAAACGCGATCGAAGCTAGGAACGAATTACTGGGATTAGAGAGGAATTATCTTGACTCAGTACCCTGCCAAAAATTAAGATGATGAAGGATGGTGGTCATCTCCTGCTTAAAAACCAAATTGTCTTCTGAAACCACAGACTTTCGTTCCAATTGTCTGCAACTTCCGATTTTTCTTCCTCACTGATGAAACTAATTTGAATTTTCCCTTCTTCTCAGTCTCTTGACAAAGTTCCAGATATCTGAAACTCCCATCAGACAAAGCATTGAACGTCAAACCCTTCTGTTATCGGTGATGAGGAAAACTAAACCAAAATCAGACTTGTATCAGAGTTAGTTATAAGAAGCGATCAAAGCTAGGAACGAATTACTGGGATTAGAGAGGAATTATCTTGACTCAGTACCCTGCCAAAAATTAAGATGATGAAGGATGGTGGTTATCTCCTGCTTAAAAACCAAATTGTCTTCTGAAACCACAGACTTTCGTTCCAATTGTCTGCAACTTCCGATTTCTCTCCCTCACTGATGAAACTAATTTGAATTTCCCCTTCTTCTCAGTCTCTTGACAAAGTTCCAGATATCTGAAACTCCCATCAGACAAAGCATTGAACGTCAAAACCTTCCTGTCTTGGTGATGAGGAAAACTAAACCAAAATCAGACTTGTATCAGAGTTAGTTATCAAACGCGATCGAAGCTAGGAACGAATTACTGGGATTAGAGAGGAATTATCTTGACTCAGTACCACGCCAAAAATTAAGATGATGGAGGATGGTGGTCATCTCCTTCTTAAAAACCAAATTGTCTCCTGAAACCACAGACTTTCGTTCCAATTGTCTGCAACTTCCGATTTCTCTCCCTCACTGATGAAACTAATTTGAATTTCCCCTTCTTCTCAGTCTCTTGACAAAGTTCCAGATATCTGAAACTCCCATCAGACAAAGCATTGAACGTCAAAACCTTCCTGTCTTGGTGATGAGGAAAACTAAACCAAAATCAGACTTGTATCAGAGTTAGTTATCAAACGCGATCGAAGCTAGGAACGAATTACTGGGATTAGAGAGGAATTATCTTGACTCAGTACCCTGCCAAAAATTAAGATGATGAAAAATGGTGGTCATCTCCTGCTTAAAAACCGAATTGTCTCCTGAAACCACAGACTTTCGTTCCAATTGTCTGCAACTTCCGATTTTTCTTCCTCACTGATGAAACTAATTTGAATTTTCCCTTCTTCTCAGTCTCTTGACAAAGTTCCAGATATCTGAAACTCCCATCAGACAAAGCATTGAAGGGAAAACTCTTCTGTTATCGGTGATGAGGAAAACTAAACGGAAATCAGACTTGTATCAGAGTTAGTTATAAGAAGCGATCGAAGCTGAGAACGAATTACTGGGATTAGAGAGGAATTGTCTTGACTCAGTACCACGCCAAAAATTAAGATGATGAAGGATGGTGGTCATCTCCTGCTTAAAAAGCGAATTGTCTCCTGAAACCACAGACTTTCGTTCCAATTGTCTGCAACTTCCGATTTTTCTTCCTCACTGATGAAACTAATTTGAATTTTCCCTTCTTCTCAGTCTCTTGACAAAGTTCCAGATATCTGAAACTCCCATCAGACAAAGCATTGAAGGTCAAACCCTTCTGTTATCGGTGATGAGGAAAACTAAACCGAAATCAGACTTGTATCAGAGTTAGTTATGAAACGCGATCGAAGCTAGGAACGAATTACTGGGATTAGAGAGGAATTCTCTTGACTCAGTACCCTGCCAAAAATTAAGATGATGAAGGATGGTGGTCATCTCCTGCTTAAAAACCGAATTGTCTCCTGAAACCACAGACTTTCGTTCCAGTTGTCTCTCGGTTCGGATTTTTCTCCCTCACTGATGAAACTAATTTGAATTTCCCCTTATTTTCAGTCTCTTGACAAAGTTCCAGATATCTGAAACTCCCATCAGACAAAGCATTGAAGGGAAAACTCTTCTGTTATCGGTGATGAGGAAAACTAAACGGAAATCAGACTTGTATCAGAGTTAGTTATAAGAAGCGATCGAAGCTGAGAACGAATTACTGGGATTAGAGAGGAATTGTCTTGACTCAGTACCACGCCAAAAATTAAGATGATGAAGGATGGTGGTCATCTCCTGCTTAAAAACCGAATTGTCTCCTGAAACGACAGACTTTCGTTCCAATTGTCTCTCGGTTCGGATTTTTCTTGAGCATCGATCAAACTAATTTGAATTTTCCCTTCTTCTCAGTCTCTTGACAAAGTTCCAGATATCTGAAACTCCCACCCAAACGAGCATTGAAGGTCAAACCCTTTTGTTGTCAGTGATGAGGAAAACTAAACCGAAATCAAACTTGTATCAGAGTTAGTTATGAAACGCGATCGAAGCTAGGAACGAATTACTGGGATTAGAGAGGAATTCTCTTGACTCAGTACCCTGCCAAAAATTAAGATGATGAAGGATGGTGGTCATCTCCTGCTTAAAAACCGAATTGTCTCCTGAAACCACAGACTTTCGTTCCAGTTGTCTCTCGGTTCGGATTTTTCTCCCTCACTGATGAAACTAATTTGAATTTCCCCTTATTTTTAGTCTCTTGACAAAGTTCCAGATATCTGAAACTCCCATCAGACAAAGCATTGAAGGGAAAACTCTTCTGTTATCGGTGATGAGGAAAACTAAACGGAAATCAGACTTGTATCAGAGTTAGTTATAAGAAGCGATCGAAGCTGAGAACGAATTACTGGGATTAGAGAGGAATTGTCTTGACTCAGTACCACGCCAAAAATTAAGATGATGAAGGATGGTGGTCATCTCCTGCTTAAAAACCGAATTGTCTTCTGAAACCACAGACTTTCGTTCCAATTGTCTGCAACTTCCGATTTCTTCTCCTCACTGATGAAACTAATTTGAATTTTCCCTTCTTCTCAGTCTCTTGACAAAGTTCCAGATATCTGAAACTCCCACCCCAACTAGCATTGAACGTCAAAACCTTCCTGTCTTGGTGATGAGGAAAACTAAACCGAAATCAAACTTGTATCAGAGTTAGTTATGAAACGCGATCGAAGCTGAGAACGAATTACTGGGATTAGAGAGGAATTATCTTGACTCAGTACCACGCCAAAAATTAAGATGATGGAGGATGGTGGTCATCTCCTGCTTAAAAACCGAATTGTCTCCTGAAACCACAGACTTTCGTTCCAATTGTCTGCAACTTCCGATTTCTTCTCCTCACTGATGAAACTAATTTGAATTTTCCCTTCTTCTCAGTCTCTTGACAAAGTTCTAGATATCTGCATCTTCTTCCCAATCAATTGAGTATTGATTGGGCAAAACAATGCTTTAAGACTTAACTTGTATTCCGCGATTGGTTAATTCTGTCGTCCAGAATTCTACAGTAGAATCATTAATTTTCGATCGAACATTTTCGATGATATCTTGGGCTTTAGCAGTGGCAGAACAAAGAGCAAAAACCGTCGGACCACTTCCCGACATCATCGCACCCAAGACCTCTTTTTCTTCCTGAAATGCAGACTTCAACGCCTCTACTTTCGGATATTCTGGGAAAACAACCTTCTCTAAATCATTGTATAAAAGTTGTCCAATTTTAAGATAATCCTGTTGGGAAATCGCACTAACTAAATCAGCAGAATGAGCTTGTTTTTTCCCCACTTCGATCGTTTCTGGTTTTTGGTAATAACTCTCTCCAAACCGTTGGCGATAGGACTGATAAGCCCAAGCAGTAGAAACAAATAAATTACGATGTTTCGCAAGGATAACCGTTGCTTGATCCAAACCCTGTAAAGGACTCAATTCCTCTCCCCGTCCCAATGCTAAAGCTGTTCCTCCTTCCAAACAAAACGGAATATCCGATCCCAGTTGACTGGCTAAGGTTTGTAATTCGGGTTGAGTCAGTCCTAGCTTCCACAGTAAATTAATTCCCACTAACACCGCCGCCGCATCTGTTGAACCCCCCGCTAACCCTGCCGCCACAGGAATCTTCTTATCAATGGTGATTTCTAATCCTCCATATTGCGCGTAGGCTTGGGAATACTCGCGACACATCAACTGCGCGGCTTTATAGGCGATGTTATCGGGTCCGAGAGGAACATCGGGATGTTCACAGTGGAGATGGATGGCTTGGGTACTTCCCGCATAGAGATCAATGCGATCTTCTAAGCCAATTCCTTGTAAAATCATCACCAGTTCGTGATATCCGTCAGCCCGATCGCCAATGATTTCGAGGTGGAGATTAATTTTCGCGGGTGCAGTCAGTGAGTAATGTTGCATTGATCTGTAAATCTAATTGATTGCAAAGCCTCACCCAGTTTGACACACTGATGTCTTCAGCACGGACTAGGGGACTTATTTCTAATTGTTCCAGAATCGGTTGCAATTGTTGCGGTGAAATCATGCTTTTTAAATTATTGCGTAACATTTTACGGCGGTTGGCAAAGCCGAGTTTAATCAGTTGTTCTAGAAATTGTGGAGAATTGGCAGGGAGAGGGAAAGGACGAGGAGTCAGGGAGATAATTGCAGAATCAACTTTTGGTGCGGGAGAAAAGGCTTTTGCAGGGACGATCGAGATGAATTCACAAGCGGCTAGGTACTGACTGCGAACTGATAACCCGCCAAAGGTTTTTGATCCAGAATTAGCACAAATTCTGTCGGCAATTTCTTTTTGCACCAATAAGACGATTTTCTCATATTTTTGTTCAGGATGCGCGATCGACCCTAACAATTTTTCTAAAATTGGTGCTGTGATATTGTAGGGAATATTTGCCACAACTTTCCTCGGTGTTGGAGAAACGAGAGAAGCCAAATCTAACTTTAAAAAGTCGCCTTCAAGGAGAAGTAAATGTTCTTCGGTTTGAAACTTTTGTTTCAGCTTTTTAATCAAATCGCGATCAATCTCCACTGCGACTACTGTTGACGCACTCAATAATAATCTTCGGGTTAAAATTCCAGTTCCAGCACCGATTTCTAAAACCGCGTCTTCACTGTTTAAGGCTGCGGTTTCGATAATCTGATCTAAGGCTTTTTCGCTTTTTAGCCAATGTTGAGCAAATTGTTTTCTTGGTTTCACATTTCTAGTCATTCGTTATTTAGTTACTGATTAATAATTATCCCTTGAACCTGTATTTTTTTCAACTCTCGAATCAAACGTTTAGCTTGATGATGATACATCAAAAACGGTGCTGTTGTCGGCAGATGATTCATAATTTCTCGCGCTTCATTAAGAGAACAACCCGTCACTCTAACTAAGGTATTTCCAGCTTCAAATAAAGCCTCATCAGTTCGCGCACTTTCTAACTTTACTTGCCAAATTTTGCCACTAATATCTAATTCCCCCAATTCCACTTTTTTTAATCCTTCTTTCGTCGCCAAAACCACTAATCGATCGCGCACTGATAAACAAATATCATCCGCTGGCATAAACTTAACAGAATGTCCTTCTTTTTGATGCAAAATCGGAACAACATTGTAACCATACGCCACATCAGCTAATAGTAACCCATTTAAAGTATCCATTTCTTCCACTTTATATTCTGTGACTAAAACCGTCTGCTGATTCAACCGAAATAACTTAATAATATTCTCCCCAAATGCCGCCCCAGCAAAGGCTTCCGCAACCACACTATACGCACATAAAACCACAGCCTTCGGAAGCAGTTGTGATAAATTTTCACTCAATCGTTGTTCAAACGTCCGAATCACTAACTGACAATCAGGATTAATGCGATGAATTGTTAAACTAATTTCTAAATTCAACATCTCATCTTCTGTTCCGACGATAACACTTTTAGCACCTTGTAAATTCGCTTGTTGTAGAGACTCTTTTAAGTTCCCAAATAAAATGGGCATTTCTGGTAAAAAATTATGATCAAACTCTGGATTTAAAGGAATTCCTAAAAGGGATTGTTTCAGATCAAGTAAGAGTTTAGCCACTCTTTTTCCCACTCGACGAATGCCAATGATGATAATATGATCTTCTTCAGGAAGAGGAGGACGACGCTGAGACAATTCAAATTTAGAAGATAATAATGCTTCTGTAACTAGCGCATATAAGACTCCCACTAAAGCGGTTCCTGCTATGGTTAAAGTAAGACTAAATAGTTGTAACCACCACTGAATTTGATCGCTTGCTTCTAAGTCTCCAAATAAATCAGCATATCCTCCCAGTAGTAAAATCACTGTGGCATAAAAGGATGATAAAAGTGTCGTGTTGGGAGTGGATAACCAAAGGATAATTGTTCCGATAACGATCAAACTAATGACGATTCCACCACAAATTAAAGCCACTCGTCGCACTGGCAATTTTAAAACGTTTCGATACAACTTTTGACATTCATCTTGAATGAAAGAAACCGTTAGTTTTTTAGGAAGCGGTTTTCTTTCTTGGGGAGAATGATCGACTAAGAAAGAGTCCGAGGTCAAGAAGTCTTCTCGTTGGACATAGACCACAATATCCCCTGCTTTTAAAACTTGTTCAGGATGCCAATTGTAAAATAAATTCGTGAGTTGAGAGGAGGAAAAAGATTGATACGCTAACACTTTTCGCTTTTGAGTGTTTAAGTCTTGAAGTGTCCGTTGGTCACACCACTGATCTGTTGCTTCAATGCGGCGTTTAATCACTCGGAAAAGTTGTTGTTCGGTTTCGTCTCCTGTTTTCAGATAAAACAATCCTTGGGTTTCTGTTCCTAAAGCGGCTAAAGCAAACGCATCCGCCGAAAGTTCTGTTGGTTCAAAAGCAATAAAGTTGCCGAGATGTTCCCCTAAAAGTTGGTTGAGATTGTCTTGTCCCGATCGAATCACTAAACGAACGTGAGGAGAAAGCGATCGCGCCGCCACTGCGGTTTCGGCATTAATTCGCTCATTGCTGGTGACAATTAAAATCGCACGACACTGGTCGATTTTCGCCGCTTGTAGGGTTTCTGCATCACGACAGTCTCCCAGTATCAAATCAGTTAAA
The DNA here is from genome assembly GCF_000317615.1 of Dactylococcopsis salina PCC 8305. Taxonomy (GTDB): domain Bacteria; phylum Cyanobacteriota; class Cyanobacteriia; order Cyanobacteriales; family Rubidibacteraceae; genus Halothece; species Halothece salina. The sequence goes on from NC_019780.1 coordinate 1,474,115, forward strand.
CAACTGGGTAAATGAGGGATTTCCCACTGTCTCGGTTCAATTTGCTCGATCGCAGTGATACTGACTGCAAACTGTTTGAGAGCATAAACACAATGTTGTCCCAACGATCCTAAGCCGCAAACAAGGAAATGGTCTGTCATGGGTGATTAGGAAGATAAATTCTCGATGTTTTTGTCCTTCGTCCTTCGTCCTTTGTTCTTTGTTTTCCAATGACTAATGTACAGACGTTCCTGTTATATCAAGTTCGGGTAATTGCTTATAATGTGTGTTGGGTTTCGCTTCGCTTCACTAGGGCCTACTCTTTATCATCGATCGAGCGAACCTGATATTACTGAGCTTGTCGAAGTATGGAACGTCTCTACTTAATGACCAATGACTAATTATTGTTGGGTTTCGTTACCTCCACCCAACCTACATACTACTCCTCTCTTAGAAAAAATCTGTCTCTGGGATACGCAGACTTTGATGAGAGAAAAATAATCAGAGCGCGATCGATGCGTTTTCAGAGTTCAGAATTTGACACTTCTGATTAATTCTTTTCAGAAACTTCTCAGCTACATCAATCCCGTTTTGTTCAGCTATATAATCAAGGATATTCTCCAGATCAGAACTAGCAATTCTTGTAAATCTGCAACGCCGACTCATACTTTTTTGTTATTCAACTTGTTCTGAAGATTTTGAAAAACTACCTTACTATCAAGAACTTTCCCTTGTTCAGACGCTTCAATTCCTTGTAAAATTTCTTGGCGTAGTTCCTCATATCTTCCCTGATATGCCCTTTCAACTTTCTCTAGTAACTTTACTCCCGCAAGAATAACTTCATTTGCTGATTTATAGTTTCCCTTGTTTACTTGATGCTGAATTATTTCCTCTAACTCAGGTGTCAATTCAATACTCATCAGTCTTTCTCTGCCTAGCTTTTGCATGATATTATACCGTAGCTTTCATCAAAACAGAATTTGTAGGTTGGGTGAAATGGAATGCAACCCAATAAAACATCTGCTGGTGTTGGGTTTCGCGTAGAGACGTTCCATGGAACGTCTCTACCCAACCTACATTTTCGTTACCTCCACGCAACCTACATACTGATTCGGCTAAAATGTAACGAAATGCAAAGTATAATGAGAACGGAAACTTAGTCATTAAACAACCATGCGAGTCATAATTGCAGGAGCAGGGTTAGCAGGACTTTCCTGCGCCAAGTATTTAGTAGATGCAGGACATACTCCCATTGTCCTTGAACGTCGTGATGTCTTAGGCGGAAAAGTCGCCGCTTGGCAAGATGAAGATGGGGATTGGTACGAAACTGGGTTACATATCTTCTTTGGAGCGTATCCCAATATGCTGCAATTGTTTAAGGAATTAGACATTGAAGATCGCCTGCAATGGAAAGAACATACCATGATCTTCAATCGTCCTGAAAAACCAGGAACTTATTCTCGCTTCGATTTCCCGAACCTTCCAGCGCCGATTAATGGGGTAATTGCCATTTTACGCAATAATGATATGCTCTCATGGCCAGAAAAAATCCGCTTTGGTATTGGTTTAATTCCAGCGATGTTGCGTGGACAAGGTTATGTGGAGGCTATGGATCGCTACACTTGGTCAGAGTGGATGGAACGGCAAAATCTGCCGAAACGGGTGGAAAAAGAGGTGTTTATTGCCATGTCTAACGCTTTAAACTTCATTAACCCCAACGAAATCTCAGCGACGATTCTCCTCACCGCTTTAAATCGCTTTTTACAAGAGAAAACTGGCTCGAAAATGGCGTTTTTAGATGGTTCTCCCACAGAACGTTTATGTCAACCGCTGGTAGATTATCTTACTGAGCGTGGGGGAGAGGTGCGGTTGAATGCTCCCTTAAAAGAAATTTTACTGAATGAAGATGGCACGGTACGCGGTTATTTGATTCGGGGTTGCAATGGGGCTGAGGAAGAAATGCTCACAGCAGATGCTTATGTGTCTGCGATGCCTGTTGATCCTTTGAAATTGATGTTACCCCCGTCTTGGAAAGAGATGGACTTCTTTAAGCAATTAGAGGGGTTAGAGGGCGTTCCTGTGATTAACGTTCATTTGTGGTTCGATCAAAAACTCACCGACATTGACCATCTGCTGTTTTCTCGTTCCGATTTACTCAGTGTTTATGCTGATATGAGCAACACCTGTCGCGGTTATGAAGACGCGGACCAATCCATGTTAGAGTTAGTTCTCGCACCCGCGAAAGATTGGATCGGTCGATCGGATGAGGCGATTATCGAAGCGACCATGGCAGAGTTAAAACAACTTTTCCCCAAACACTTTACAGGGGACCGGCCAGCAAACCTGTTAAAATCTCATGTGGTGAAAACGCCGCGATCGGTTTATAAAGCCACCGCCGGAAGACAGGCGCATCGTCCTTCCCAAAAAACCCCCATTAACAATTTCTATCTCACTGGCGATTACACCATGCAACAATACTTAGCCAGCATGGAAGGGGCGGTATTATCAGGAAAATTAACCGCACAGGAAATTTCTCAAAGCCAATCTCAACCCTCTTCTGGGAAAAAAACAGAGAAAAAGACCGTTTCTGTGGCAAAATGATCTTCTGTGTTCCAATGTACTGATTGATGGGACAATTTTCGTCATTAAGAGTGAACCCTATTAGCCTGCGGTGAATGCTGCAACTGCCAAACCCCGAACAGACTTGTTCCTACCCCTCCGTCGAATCCGCTTACGAATTCTGCCGTCAAGTGACCGCAGAATACTCGAAGACGTTTTATCTCGGCACTCTCCTCATGCCCAAGGAGAAACGCAAAGCAATTTGGGCAATTTACGTTTGGTGTCGGCGCACTGATCAACTCGTCGATGGCCCCGAAGCTGAGTTTACGACTCTAGACACCCTAGATCAGTGGGAAAAAACTTTAGAGTCGATTTTTGCAGGGAATCCTGTAGAAAGTCCTGATCTTGCCCTGGTGGATACTTTGAAACGCTTTCCTCTGGAAATTCAGCCGTTTCGAGATCTGATCGCCGGGCAACGGATGGACTTAAAACGCGATCGTTATCAAACTTTTGATGAGCTTTATCTCTACTGTTACCGCGTTGCCGGAACGGTGGGGTTAATGTCTAATGCTGTTTTAGGTTTAGAGCCAGAGTGGGGAGTTTCTCCCTGGCAAAAAAATCAGAAAAATCACATTCCTACCGAAGAAGCGGTGGCGTTAGGGATTGCCAACCAACTTACCAATATTTTAAGGGATGTCGGTGAAGATGCCGATCGAGGACGGATTTATCTCCCGTTAGAGGATTTAGAACGGTTTAATTATCGAGAGGAAGATTTATTTAATGGTGTGATTAATGAAAACTGGCGACAGTTAATGCAGTTTGAAATCCAACGCGCCAGAGGTTTTTATGCTCAAGCTGAACGGGGAATCCGTGACTTAAGTCGTGAGTCACGCTGGCCCGTTTGGACAGCATTAATGTTGTATCAGGGAATTTTAGATGTAATTGAACGCAATCAATATGATGTGTTTAATCGCCGTGCTTATGTGCCAAAAGTGGAGAAGTTTTTATATTTACCAGTGGCTTGGCTTCGATCGCAAGCACTGTAAGATAATTAATTAGGCAAGAGGTAACTTATAACCAATCACCAAATTGGAAAGATGATCAATTGGAAAACACTACCGAGAGAACGGGGGATTTATCAAATTACCACAGGTAGTGTCAGCTATGTTGGTTTATCAGATAATATTCAACTGCGAGTGAAACAGCATTTGGATAGTTCTTCCTGTCGATCTCGGATTATCTTTGATACAGATCAAGCGAAAATTATTGTTCTCGAACTTCTCCCTGATACAGATGACAAAACCCTTGCTTTGCGAGAATGGTATTGGTTTTCTAAACTGAAGCGGAAAGGTCATATCATGGTGAATGACCCGAAAACTTTGGGGAAAACTAAGACGGGACAGTTTTTTCCGCCGAAAAATGTTTCCCAAAAAACGGCTTCTTCTCCATCCTCTGGATTGGGGTGTGGGGTAAAATTGGCAGGAGTGACAACAGTGATTGTGGGCTTTTTCTTATTGGGCTTTTTTGCCGTCGGAAAAATGATCCAACAAACTGAACCCAGTCCTCAACCAGACACCACAGAAAACCCATCACCGAAACCACCGGTTCCAAGTAGCCGCCTCTCACGAAATCAAGATAATAAATCTACCCAACAAAATAGTCAGGTGGATATGCAGCTATTAAGTGCTTGTATTACTCCCCTACAATCAGGAACATCTAAACCTGTGGTGAAGTTATTACAACGTCAACTAAAGGAACTCGGCTACTATGAAGGGGAAATCGATGGGCAGTATGGTCCTGGAACTCAAGACGCTGTTTCAGAATTTCAACGGGATTATGATTTAGGTGTGGATGGGATTGTTGGGTGTGATACCCAAGCTAAAATCAATGAAGCAATTAGAAACTGATCTCGATAAAAAGTAGGTTGGGTGGAGCAAAGCGAAACCCAACACAAATTAGTCATTAGACAACCATGTAGGTTGGGTGAAGCTAGCGCGAAACCCAACACAAATTAGTCATTAGACAACCATGTAGGTTGGGTAGAGACGTTCCATGGAACGTCTCTACGCGAAACCTAACACCAATTATAAGTGATCGCCAGAACCTGATATTACGTTGGGTTGTCACCCAACCTACAATTGTTGATTTGCGTTGGGTGATTACCGAACCGACAATTGTTGGGTGCCGTTGGGTTATCACCCAACCTACGGCTGATTACTGTTTTCTTGAGAAATCCAGATTTTTTGCTGGGGAAGAGATAGTTCAATTCCTGCTTGATCAAAAGCAATTTTAACCCGACGACGATATTCTCGCCCGATCGGCCACTGTTGTAAAGGTTTAGTTTTAATCCAAACTCTCAAAATAATTCCTTGATTACTAAACTCATCAACTCCGAGGAAAATAGGCTTTTCTAAAATTTCCTTTCGATAGCTTTGATCTCGCATCATGCTATCACTAATTTTTTCAATCAAACTAATCGCTTTTTCCACATCAGAATGATAGGCGATCGGGATTTTTAAATCTACTTGTGACCAATTACTGGTGTAATTAGTTACGGTACGAATTTCACTATTAGGAACTGTAATTAAACGTCCTTCTGTGTCTCGCAGTTGAGTAATGCGTAAATTAATCGCTTCGACAAATCCTGTTGCGTCACCAATGCCAACAACATCTCCCACAGCATATTGATCTTCAAGAATGATAAAAAAGCCATTAATCGCATCTCGAATTAAATTTTGAGAGGCTAAAGAAATCGCGACACCAATTAATCCAGCACCAGCAAGTAACGGCGCAATATTAACTCCAATAACAGAAAGTCCAACTAAAATGCCCACAACTAACCAAGCGACAATAATAATGCTTTTCGTAACACTAGAAATGGTAGAAATGCGAAGCTGTAACCGAAGATTGGCTTCAGGAGTAAGCAAGTAATTGTTTGCTAAGGCGCTGGTAAATTTATCAATTAAAATAAAGGAAAAACGAGTGAGGTTGACGTTGATTTTGAGTGATTTGAGTGGAAATTGCTTGCTCAGATGTGTTTTCTAAGGAAGCATGGATGGAGGCTTGTTGCTGGCGCGCTTTTTTTTCCAGCTTGTAGAGGGCGATCGTGGCGATAATTAGAAACACAAGTGCGATCGCGCCCTTTTGCCCCTGAGCAACTAAAAACGAGGGTTCTCGTTCACGTTTGGCTCGTCTCAGACCATTTTCCAAATCCCGCACCATTTGTTCAGCCCGTTGTTCAATGCTCATGGCTTTCACCGTTGCATCTTGGTTGGTGACACTAAGCAAACGAATTTCTCGTTGATCAACGGCGATATAAATATCAATCAATTGTCCCACTGCTTCTTTACGAATGCTCAGTTGTGCCGATTGATTTTGGAAATAGTAACGAGCAATATCATTGAGTCTTTGCTCAATTTCTGTAATACGAGCGGATAAATCAGATTGATTCGCTCCGATTTCGATCAGACAACGTCCATCAACACGAATACAGCCAGAAACCACTTGCTCTGATGACTGATTAAGAAAAGTGGAGGAATTTCCCGAAAAATTAGGCAAAAGCGGAAATTGTGCTTGTACAGAACGATTTAAGGGCATGAGGACGACTAAAATCGCGATGAAACCGCCTAACCAAAAGTGTTTTCGCTTCATAAATCGTAAGGAATGAGGGGATGATCTTGAGTTAAACTGTCCCAAAAATTTTGACATTTGATCAATATGCAGTAACCTAGTAGAGATCGCAATGCGAAATAACACAAAAAGAAAAGCTACATGACTGCAACACAAGTAAAGCACGAAGTAAAAGACCTCAGTTATGCTCCTCTAGGGAAGCAACGTATCGAATGGGCAGGTCGTGAAATGCCTGTTCTCAGACAGATTCGCGAACAGTTTGCTAAAGATAAGCCTTTAGAAGGCATCAAAATGGTCGCTTGCTGTCACGTGACCACAGAAACGGCTAACCTCGCCATTGCTCTAAAAGCTGGTGGTGCGGATGCAGTTTTAATCGCCAGTAATCCTCTCTCCACTCAAGACGACACCGCAGCGAGTTTAGTTGCTGATTACGATATCCCTGTTTTTGCCATCAAAGGTGAGGACAACGAAACTTATAACCGTCACATCAATATCGCCCTCGATCATCGCCCAAATATCATCATCGACGACGGTAGTGATGTCACCGCAGCGTTAATTCAACACCGCAAAGACCAAATCAAAGAGATTATTGGTACAACGGAAGAAACCACCACTGGGATTAATCGTCTCCGTGCGATGTTTGATGATGGTGTTTTAACGTTCCCCGCAATGAATGTTAATGATGCGGATACCAAGCACTTCTTTGATAACCGTTATGGTACGGGACAATCCACCATTGACGGCATTGTTCGTGCCACTAATGTTCTGATTGCTGGTAAAACTTTTGTTGTCGGCGGCTACGGCTGGTGTTCTAAAGGAGTCGCCCTCCGTGCGGCTGGTATGGGAGCAAACGTGGTGATTACCGAAGTGGATCACGTTCGCGCTCTGGAAGCGGCGATGGATGGTTTCCGCGTTATGCCCATGAGTGAAGCGGCAAAAATTGGTGATATTATTGTCACCTTGACTGGTAACAAGCACGTGGTTGCGTCTCATCACTTTGATGTTATGAAAGATGGCGCAATTGTCTGCAACGCAGGTCACTTTGATATTGAGCTTGATCTGAAATCTCTCCGCGAGAAAGCCAGCGAAGTCAAAGAAGTTCGTCCGTTCACTGAACAATATATTCTTCCTAATGGTAAGTCTGTGATTGTTTTAGGTGAAGGTCGTCTGATTAACCTCGCTTCTGCGGAAGGTCATCCTAGCGCGGTAATGGACATGAGTTTTGCGAACCAAGCGAAAGGTTCAGAATATCTCGCTCTTAATAAAGGAAAACTTGAGCCAGGTATCCATTCTATTCCTCGTGAAGTGGATAAAGAAATTGCTCGTCTGAAATTGAATGCAATGGGAATTAAAATTGATGACCTCAGTCAAGAGCAACTCAAGTATATGAGTTCCTGGACTGAAGGAACTGACTAAGCATTCGGTTTGATGCGAGATAGATTTTAGGGAAGGGAAATTTAAATCCTTTCCTTAACCAGAAATCTACGGTAGAGATGTTCTATAGAATGTCTCTACTTTTTTTATAGCCATTTCTGATCAGGTCGCCAAGTTTTCTCAAAAACCTGATTCTTAGATATGGCAATATAAGGAGGAATTAAAAATAGTTTTAACTCCTCAATAATATCCCTTAACGTTGGGTTTTCAGGTTCGAGTTGGTTTTTATTCAGAAATCCCTTCCAGGCTTTTTCTTTAGCTAAATTCTGTGTAAATTCTTCAGTTAAAGCTAACGGAATTTCTTCAGAGATAGAGGTTTTACGCCTTTTAAATGTGGCTTCAATTGCCTCTTTTAAGATTTGCCCCTTAAACTCAAAATTTTTGGCAAGAAATAACAGATCATAGAAATCTTTCATTCGGCTATTTGAGATTCCTAAATACACCATTGCCTGAAATTTCTCGGCAACGACTGTTTCTCGCGGATAGATTCTTATACCATTTTGGAAAGGTCAAGTTACAATCAATCCCCCCTAACCCCCCTTTGAAAGGGGGGAACTAGGAGTCGGTATGTAGCGCTAATTAATCAAAATGGTATAACGAGTAACTAGATTGTTAAAATCGACTTTTTTCTGTTTGGAAAGGTTAAGTAACTTAGCACGGATCGATTGGTCTAAATGACGAGGATTCTTTTTGCTCAACCGAGAAACTCCAAGTAGGGACGCATAACATTCTGTACTCGACAAATTTTGGCATAATGCCAAATTTCATCAATGGTACAACGTTTTTGTTGTCTTGATTCTTTAAGAGCTTCAAGAGCGACATCTAGCCCAATTTTATGACGATACTTAAAACAATCGACAATGGTTTTAGGAAGGCTGTAGATGCGAACTTTTTCTCCTTCTAGTTCATAAGTTTCAATTCCTTCTTCCCATGCTGAACCTGACAGATATACCAGTCGCAAGCTAAGGAGATTATCTTTGGGAGAACGCTTTTTAGAATGGATGGCTAACCAAACTTCAAATGGGTTTTGAGTGGTTAATTCATAAAAGTTGAGTGCCGAGAGGAGACAAATAACTCCATGAGGAACTCTTTTGGCGACTTCTACTAAACTATGAGCTTCTGTAATTTCTGCTCCAACATAAGTGTAAATCCCCCGTCCCGAACGAATCAGCAATCCTTGTTCTTCTAGACGTTTTAGGTATTGACGGTGAAACCCCTGTGCTTCTAGTTCTTTGGCTCTAACTACACCGACTTTTTGAGCGATCTCTAGCACCTGTTTGGTTTTGGACATCTCAAATCAATATATTTTCCTTTTGTGACGAAGTGTTGGTAATTATTGATTACTACCGACATCTTATCACAATTTCAGGGTGGGAAGGTTGGGATTAAGATTCTCTCAATACATAACCGACACCGCGCACGGTTTGGATTAAACGTTTTTGTCCTCCTTGTTCAATTTTGATGCGTAGATAGCGAACATACACTTCAATCACGTTGGATTCGCCCCCATGATTGTCTTCCCAAACATTATCTAGAATTTCTTCACGGGTGAGAACTTGTCTGGGATGAGACATGAGATATTTTAGGAGTTCAAATTCTTTTACGGTTAACTCGATTTTGCGTCCGTTGCGATACGCACACCGATGGGAAAGGTCTAAGGCTAAATCACTAAATTGAAGTTGTTCGGGAGTAGAAGTTGCGGGTTGTAGGTACAGGTGTACCAGTTGTAAAAAGGAGTCAGTTTGATAGGGGAGAAGGGTGTAATCATCGGCTCCTGCTTCTAAACAAGCGGCGCGATCGCCCACTGTATCCCGACTCATTAATAGTAAAATCAGCACGGGATGATTATTCCCCCGTAACTGACGGGATAAGGTTAATCCCTTGTCCCCGAACTGAGCTTGATCAATCACTACTAGCGATGGTTGGAGTTCTTCAAACTTTGAGGGAGCTTGTTCCCCATGAGAGACAACGGTAACGTGATAACCGCTCTGGGTTAAATCGAGACTAACCTGTTGTGCTAGGTGCTGATCACTTTCAATGAGTAGCACTGATGGCTGAGACATAGTTGCTTTCAGGAATGGTTAATCTTCAGGGTAGTTCCACAGAGGTGGGTTTAGCGATATGAGGTAATCCCCAGCCGAGTTTTTCCCGTAAAACGCGGAAAAATTCAGGGCGTTGGAGACGGATAAAACGAGCCAAATAGCGCGATCGAGCGATATGGACTACATCTTTCGGTTGCACATAACAGCCTCCATTGCCATCGACCACCATCACTAATTGATGTTGTTCACTGGCGGAATGAATGACGATCGGTTCTCGATCGGAAAACACCAAAGCGCGGGAAGCCAAAGAATGGGGACAAATGGGAACTAACTGTAACACTGGCACATCGGGAGTAACCACAGGGCCCCCAGAACTAAGAGAATAAGCAGTAGAACCAGTGGGAGTAGAAACAATAATCCCATCGGCGGCGATATCTACTGGCGCATGATGACCCACCATCACCTCAAAATGACACATACTGGTCATCGGTTCTCGATGTAAGACCATCTCATTTAAGCAAAGTGCTTCCCATTGTAGGCGTTCACCGCGTCTCACCTGTACCGTGAGCATCGATCGATCTTCGAGGGTGTAATTTCCCGCCAACACCTCTTCTAAAGCCGCATCCAGTTGATTCACATAAGTTTCCGTCAAGAAACCCATGTGTCCAGTATTCACTGTTAACAACGGAATCCCATAGGGAGCTAATTGACGGAAAGCAGACAACACCGTTCCATCTCCCCCCAAGACCAAACAAAACTCGATCGTCTCATCAAATCCTGGAGGAATCAACTTATCCATTGGCGTATGACAAACGGGACTGTCTGGACTGGAATAGCCCAACAGTCCGCCAACACCCGTCGCCAGAGCAACGTCCCATCCTTTTTTTTGAAACTGCTCTTGGACTTGCGTAGTGAGGTCACAAGCAACCGACTTACTATCGTTATAAATAATGCCTAATTTCGGCACGACAACTAATCCGTGTGTAGAGTGTTAATGTTCAAAGTGAGAATATTTTCTGATCTTATCTTTCCTAAGAAACCATTGGCTAATCGAACTTAAAACCAAGGACACAAGTTAAGACTTAGACTTAGACTTAAAGGGAGTTTTCTTTTTCTTCTTGCTTTTCTCTTTCTCGTAGTTAATCTCTTTTAATTTCTTCATAATCCGCGAGAAGTATTCCTGTAAATAAGTTTCAACCGTTGTCATCTCATTGGGATTCAACCCAAAGAGATCATAGACCTCACTCATCTCCGCATCGAAGGGCTTTCCACTCACCAAAACGTTAGCAAAGATCAGACGATCAGAGGCATTGCGAGTCCATTCAAAAAAGCGCATTGCTCGTGAGAGGAATTGTAGCAAACCCATGGGAAGACGTGAAATTTTCGCGTTTTTTCCAGAGAGATTTTCACAAAGATTAATAATTTCCTCTGCTGTCCAAGCACGAGACCCCGCTAAAGGAAAACTCCGTTTCGCCGTTTCTGGCACTTCTAGCGCACGCACGGCAAACTTGGCAAGATCGAGGGTATCCATATAAGCAATCGGGGTACTTTCCCCTGTCACCCACACTGCTTGATTATCGAGAATGGGAACCGCATATTGAGGAATTAACCCCTGCATAAAGCCACAGGGTTTAAGAATTGTATAATCTAAGTCTGCTTCTGCTAAAAACTGCTCAGTGCAGTATTTAATATTCATCATCGGGACATCTGGATAATTCTCAGCATTGAGAATCGAGAAAAAGACGTAACGGTTAACATCGGCTGCTTTAGTCGCTTGAATGAGATTGACTTTCCCTTCCCAGTCCACCTCTTTTACCGTGAGAGAATCAGTCGGACGTGCTGTTGCTGCATCAATCACAGCATCAATCCCTTCGAGAGTACGAGGCAAAGTTTCGGGTTTACACAAGTCACCCTTGACGAGGTTTGCTCCCCATTCCTTAAGGAATGTTGCCTTTCTGGGATTTCTTACCAGACACCGCACCTGATGACCTTCATCAAGCGCCCGTCTAACCACCTGTCTTCCGAGCGTACCTGTTGCCCCGGCGATCAATATATCCATTTATAAATATGAGAGTATCTTAAACTTTCTATAAGATTCTATCAAACTCTGTTCCCTTATGTCCTATCATTGCGAGGCATCTCGATCTAACAAAGTAGGTTAGGTAGGGTTTGCTGAAAAAGTCCATTGGTCGGTGTGGTTCGGGAGTCGGGAGTCGGGAATCGGGAATCGGGGGAGATGGGGGAGATGGGGGAGATGGGGAAGATGGGGGAGATGGGGGAGATGGGGAAGATGGGGGAGATGGGGGAGATGGGGGAGATGGGGAAGATGGGGGAGATGGGGAAGATGGGGGAGATGGGGGAGATGGGGAAGAAAAATCGCTCCCATTGCTCCCTTGTCTCCCTTGTCTCCCATTTCTCCCTTGCACTTTTTTAGGAGGCACTATTTATTCGAGATAATGGTTCTCCCAAATTAAAAGTGTTTCGTCTTGACTTCCACTAATTAAATAGTGACCATCTGGACTAAATGCGATTCCTAACACCGCTTTTCGATGTCCAGTTAAGGTTAACATTTCTTCTCCAGCGTTAACATTCCAGAGTTTAATTGTTTTGTCTTCACTTCCCGTCGCAATGATATTTCTTTGAGGATGAAATACAACAGTATAAATTTTATTTTCATGTCCTTGTAAACGTCTGATTTCTTGTTGCTGTTTCACATCCCACAAGATGATTTGGTGATCATTTCTTCCTCCCACTAAAAGGTTACTATCTGGACTAAATGCGAGAGAATGAATCCCTGGAAACCAAGCAATTTGATCAGTTTCTAGAGTAAATGTTTCTCTCGTTTCTAGTTGTAAAAGTCTCACCGTTTGACCAATATTTCCTTCCCCTGTTGCTAACCATTTTCCATCAGCACTGAGGGCGATCGATTTTACTTCATCTTCATAATTATTAAATGTATCAATTACTTTTTCTTCTTCTACTGACCACAGTTTTACGGTTCGATCTTTAGAACAACTTCCCAAAATTTTACCATCAACACTGAAGGTTACTCCTAATACTTCATTCACATGACCTTCTAAAGTTGTTAATAAATTTCCTGTGGAAACTGACCATAATTTAATTGTTTTATCCCGACTTCCACTCGCAATCATTTCCCCATCGGGATGATAAGCGACAGTTAACACTTCTTGGGAATGATCCTGAAAAGAATAAATTTCTCCTCCTGTTTCTAGTGACCATAGTTTGATCGTCTTATTTTGATGTCCACTAATGAATTGTTTTCCATTTGGACTAAATGCAACTGCGTTAATTTTTCCTGCGTTTGGAGTTATTTGTTTTTTTAATTCACAATTAATTCTTACTAAGTTACTTTCCACAGTAGGAACAGAAGAAGTAGATGTAGATATTGCTTCAAGTTCGCTTTCAGTAATTATTTCATCTGGATATAGATTGACGTTAGAATCCTCCTCTGGTTGCTGATTAATTTGTTCTAGCAGTGTTTGATAATTGGTTTCAATTTGGGAGAGTTGAGTTTGGATTTCAGTTTGTCTTTGCTGGTTTTGTCTCACTAATTGATTTAGTCTTTCCAGTTCGATTGCTGATGACTCATTACTATTAAGACTCGATCGAACGCTGTCTAATTCCTGTTTCAATTCCTGTATAGCTTGCTGATAATACTGATTCTCTTCTGTTTGACGAGAATTAGCTTCTCTGATTTGAGACTCTAAGGTTTCAATTGCTTCTTGAGTTACGTTAGAATCTGCTTCTGGTTGCTGATTAATTTGTTCTACCAGTGTTTGATAATTGGTTTCAATCTGGGAGAGTTGAGTTTGAATTTCAGTTTGTCTTTGCTGGTTTTGTCTCACTAATTGATTTAGTCTTTCTAGTTCGATTGCTGATGACTCATTACTATTCAGACTCGATCGAACGTTGTCTAATTCCTGTTTCAATTCCTGTATAGCTTGCTGATAATACTGATTCTCTTCTGTTTGACGAGAATTAGCTTCTCTGATTTGAGACTCTAAGGTTTCAATTGCTTCCTGATTTACGTTAGAATCTGATTCTGGTTGCTGATTAATTTGTTCTACCAGTGTTTGATAATTGGTTTCAATCTGGGAGAGTTGAGTTTGGATTTCAGTTTGTCTTTGCTGATTTTGTCTTACTAATTGATGTAGTCTTTCCAGTTCGATTGCTGATGACTCATTACTATTAAGACTCGATCGAACGTTGTCTAATTCCTGTTTCAATTCCTGTATAGCTTGCTGATAATACTGATTCTCTTCTGTTTGACGAGAATTGGCTTCTCTGATTTGAGACTCTAAGGTTTCAATTGCTTCCTGATTTACGTTAGAATCTGATTCTGGTTGCTGATTAATTTGTTCTACCAGTGTTTGATAATTGGTTTCAATCTGGGAGAGTTGAGTTTGGATTTCAGTTTGTCTTTGCTGATTTTGTCTTACTAATTGATGTAGTCTTTCTAGTTCGATCGCTGATGACTCATTACTATTAAGACTCGATCGAACGTTGTCTAATTCCTGTTTCAATTCCTGTATAGCTTGCTGATAATACTGATTCTCTTCTGTTTGACGGGAATTAGCTTCTCTGATTTGAGACTCTAAGGTTTCAATTGTTTCTTGATTCGATCGAGCGTTGTCTAATTCCTGTTTCAATTCCTGTATAGCTTGCTGATAATAGTGATTCTCTTCTGTTTGACGGGAATTAGCTTCTCTGATTTGAGACTCTAAGGTTTCAATTGCTTCCTGATTTACGTTAGAATCTGATTCTGGTTGCTGATTAATTTGTTCTACCAGTGTTTGATAATTGGTTTCAATCTGGGAGAGTTGAGTTTGAATTTCAGTTTGTCTTTGCTGATTTTGTCTTACTAATTGATGTAGTCTTTCCAGTTCGATTGCTGATGACTCATTACTATTAAGACTCGATCGAACGTTGTCTAATTCCTGTTTCAATTCCTGTATAGCTTGCTGATAATACTGATTCTCTTCTGTTTGACGGGAATTAGCTTCTCTGATTTGAGACTCTAAGGTTTCAATTGTTTCTTGATTCGATCGAATGCTGTCTAATTCCTGTTTTAATTCCTGTATAGCTTGCTGATAATACTGATTCTCTTCTGTTTGACGGGAATTAGCTTCTCTGATTTGAGACTCTAAGGTTTCAATTGTTTCTTGAGTTACGTTAGAATCTGATTCTGGTTGCTGATTAATTTGTTTTACCAGTGTTTGATAATTGGTTTCAATCTGGGAGAGTTGAGTTTGGATTTCAGTTTGTCTTTGCTGATTTTGTCTCACTAATTGATTTAGTCTTTCCAGTTTGATCGCTGATGACTCATTACTATTAAGACTCGATCGAACGCTGTCTAATTCCTGTTTCAATTCTTGTATCGCTTCCTGACTATTTTGATTAACTCTCACCACTTCTGTTTGTATATCACTAATAGATTGAGATAAATTTTCTTGTTGTTGATTGATAAAATCAAAGTGATTATTAATTGTGTTTTCTAATAAACTTAATCTTTCAACTTCTCTTTCTATTGCTTCTTGCTTTCTCTCGATCGATTGTAACTGATTCAACTCTAAAATCTGTGATTCTCTTGCTGCTGTCTCTTGGGTTTGGTTTTCTCTTAACTCAGTAATTAACTGTTCAACTTCGCCCAACTTTTGCTGTAATTCCCAAACATTTATTTGTTGATTATCTTGCTCAATTTGATGATTCTGAATTAAATTTTTGAGAGAAGAGAATTGATAAGAATAAAAGTTTTCTTCTTGTTGACGATTGAAACGATTAAAAATTAGCGCGATCGTGCTAGGAATTAAACCCCAAGCCAGTTGCTGTGTACTCACCGCAATAATTGTTCCGACAATCACCGCAACTAATAAACCATTTTCTGCAATTTCTTGAATACTTTTCCCTTCAGAAGCTGTTTTTATCATTGAACTTTTTAGGCGATCGTTGTTTTCAATTTAATAACAATCTGATTGTAGTTCCCCCAATCTTGGGGGTTAGGGGGCTACACTCCTCTAGTTCCCCCAATCTTGGGGGTTAGGGGCTACACTCCTCTAGTTCCCCCAATTTTGGGGGTTAGGGGGCTACACTCCTCTAGTTCCCCCAATTTTGGGGGTTAGGGGGCTACACTCCTCTAGTTCCCCCAATTTTGGGGGTTAGGGGGCTACACTCTTGTATTTTCACCAATTGTGGGGGAAAGGGAGCGAAATTTTCTAGGGCGATCGAGCTAACTAAAACGATTTAAAATCGCGGGTAAACCTCCCTCATAACCATCACCGATCGCGCTCATTCTCCATTGTCCATCTTTCTTATAAAGTTCTCCCATAATCATGGCTGTTTCGATCGAATAATCCTCCGTTAAATCGTAACGAAGCACCTCCTCTTTTGTTTTCACATCAACTAAACGAACAAACGCATTGCTAACCTGTCCAAAATTTTGTCCTCGTTTTTCTGCGTCATAAATTGTCACTACAAAGGTAATTTTCTGAACTTCATCAGGGACTTTTTTCAGGTTAATAATTACTACCTCATCATCCCCTTCTCCCGCGCCAGTCAAATTATCTCCCATGTGTTCAACAGAATGGTCAGGATCGGGACTTTTTGTATTATTATAAAATACTAAATGACTGTCTGAAACTAACTTCTCATTTTCCCCTAAAAGGAACACGGAAGCATCTAAATCAAAATCATTTCCCGTGTCAGTTTTATTAACATCCCAACCTAAACCGACAAAGACTGCTTCTAAACCTGGGGAAACTTTTTCTAAAGAAACCCGTTCACCTTTCTGTAAAGAAATTCCCATAATCTACTTCTCTCCTTTTTACTAACTTCCAATTAATTATTATTGATAACGGTTCAACATTGCGGGTAATCCTCCCTCATATCCTTCTCCAACTGCGCTCATTCTCCATTGTCCATCTTTCTTATAAAGTTCTCCCATAATCATGGCTGTTTCGATCGAATAATCCTCCGTTAAATCGTAACGAAGCACCTCTTCTTTTGTTTTTACATCCACTAGACGGACAAAACTATTATTCACTTGTCCGAAATTTTGTCCTCGTTTTTCTGCGTCATAAATTGTCACCACAAACGCAATTTTCTGCACTTCTTCAGGAACTTTTTTCAAGTTAACAATCACGACTTCATCATCCCCTTCTCCCGCGCCAGTTAAATTATCTCCCATGTGTTCAACAGAGTTCTCAGGATCAGGACTTTTTAAGTTATTAAAATAGATGAGATGGCGATCGGAAATCAGTTTTTCATCTGTTCCTAAAAGAAAAACTGAGGTATCTAAATCAAAGTCTTTACCCGTATCAGTTTTGTTAACATCCCAACCTAACCCCACAAATACTGCTTCTAAGCCAGGAGATGCTTTTTCTAAAGAAATCCGTTCACCTTTGGTTAAAGAAATGCTCATTGTTTTATTACTCCAATTAGTTTAAATGTTCTTTACTAATACCATGCGTGATTAATTAGTGCTACATACCGACTCCTAGTTCCCCCCTTTCAAAGGGGGGTTAGGGGGGATTTAATATAACATCACTTTTTGAAAATGGTATAATTACAACTTTGCACAATTTACACAACAAAAGTCAACCCCCAAACTAGAGAATTGTAGATTTGCTTAAGATGTTTCTTCAAAAACGGCTAAATAATCAATTGCTGCTTCTAAACGAGACGAATAACTTTCCGCAAACTCTTCAAACCAGAATCCCTCATCAGAATAAGGATCGAGTTTCTCCAGCCATTCTTGCGCTTTTTTAGTCAAGTATTTTCGCTTTTTCTGCTTTTGTTGTTCGGCTTTTAAAATCTCTTCTTGATTCTGTTTCGGATCGTAGGTTTCTGCTTGTTGTTTTTGGGTTTGATACTGATGTTTAATCGAACCTAATAACTCATCGGTTTGGGAATCCTTTTGAGGAGATGTGGTAACTTGCTTTTGCTGTTGATAACGAGTTTTTACCTCTTCAAAAAGATGTTCTTCTTCTTCTTTCTGATAAGATTTATTTTGAAATTGCGATTTGATTTCGTTTAAAGATGAGTCGGATTCGTCGGAAGACTGCGATTGAGACTTTGCTTGAGATTGAGACTGGAATTGTGATTTAATTTCCGCCACTGGATCGCTAGGTTCACTTTCATCAGAAGCAGATTTTTTTTGCTTAAACTGTGATTTTATTTCTAAGAGTGCGTCTTCTTCTTGATTAGAATCAGAAGCGGATTTTTTTTCTTGAAACTGTGAACGAATTTCATCAAGGGAATGATCCGCTCGATCGGAATTATCATGGGATTTATGATCAGACATAGCAGAAGAACGCTGATTTTTATACTCAGATTTAAGTTGATTGAGGAGTGCATCTAAATTGGACGCTTCTGGTGACATTTTATTCTCCAGATTTGATTGATCTTCAAGTTTTAACCACCTGATTCCATTGTTACTTGATGGACAGCCAAAAAACTGACACACTTTGTTTACATTTGTTAACTATCTTTGTGGATAATGCCTCTGGCGGATTTTTTACATTTTTCGCGGAAATTTTGTCTGATCTGGTGTAAAAGATTTATCCTGCTAGAGATAGCGACGTTTTTTGCAATTTTTGTGGTGGAGGAGTTTGTTCTCGTGAGTGACCAAAATAATTTATCAAGAGGAGATGGGGAGATTAATAGCTTTTCCCGTAACGGAAACCCGCCGTTGCGAGTGGGTGTCATTGGTGTTGGTAACATGGGACAACATCATACTCGTGTTTTAGGTTTGCTAAAAGATGTGGAATTATATGGCGTTGCTGATATTAATGTAACGCGAGGGTTGGATATTGCGAGTAAATATCGGGTGCGTTTTTTTGAAGCGTATCAAGACTTATTAGCTTGTGTCGATGCGGTTTGCATTGCTGTTCCCACACGCTTACATTATTCAGTCGGATTAGCTTGTTTGAAAGCAGGGGTTCATGTTCTCATTGAAAAACCGATCGCGGCGAATATCGAAGAAGCTGAATCATTAGTCAACGCAGCCGCTGATAATAATTGTATTTTACAAGTGGGACACATTGAACGATTTAATCCTGCTTTTCAAGAGTTAAGTAATGTCCTCAAAACTGAAGATTTACTTGCTTTGGAAGCACATCGTATGAGTCCATATTCTCAACGTGCTAATGATGTTTCTGTGGTGCTAGATTTGATGATCCATGATATTGATTTATTATTAGAATTAACAGCAAGTTCTGTGGTTAAATTAACCGCAAGCGGAACAAAAGCTGAGGATTCAGGATATTTAGATTATGTCACAGCAACGTTAGGTTTTGCCAATGGCGCGATCGCAACTTTAACCGCAAGTAAAGTAACACATCGTAAAGTTCGGACAATTGGCGCTCATTGTAAAAAGGCTTTAATCGAAGCTGATTTCTTAAACAATGAAATTTTAATTCATCGGCAAACCACAGCCGATTATACCACAAATTATGGACAAGTTTTATATCGTCAAGATGGTTTAATTGAAAAGGTTTATACCAGTAAAATTGAACCACTTCACGCAGAATTAGAACATTTTGTTAGTTGTGTTCGTGGCGGAAATAAACCTTCTGTTGGGGGAGAACAAGCATTAAAGGCTTTACGTTTAGCGAGTTTAGTAGAAAAGATGGCAATGGATGGTCAGGTTTGGGAAAATGAAGTTCAGGAAGGAGCAATTATTTCAGCTTTAAATTATTAATGATTAAACCTTTCCTAGACTGGTGTGTATTTATGAGGCGATTAAGATATGAGTAAAAATGCAAGTTCATTGATTGTTCAATCGTCACGCACCTTGCATGCAAGCCTCTTGCCTTTTGCCTTTTGCCTCTTGCCTCTTGCCTTACTACACCGACTAATTAACTTTTTCAGCAAACCCTAATTAAGCACTTCTAAGAGCAACAATTGGATCAAGTTTAGCCGCTTGACGAGCGGGAATCACGCCAAAAGCTAAACCAATTCCAGCAGAAACACTGACAGAAACGACGACAGCAGGAACAGAAATTTGGGAGGAAAGAGGGGAAACAGTACCCGCAAGAATGACGACTCCACCACCGATAATTGTGCCAAAAAAACCTCCTAAAACAGCAAGAATTGTGGCTTCAATTAAGAATTGTGTTAAGATATCTTTTTCTCTTGCGCCTAATGCTTTGCGAAGTCCAATTTCTTGAGTGCGTTCGGAAACAGAAACTAGCATTATATTCATCACCCCAATCCCTCCGACTAATAAAGAAATGCTTGCGATCGCGGCTAACATAGCAGTTAAACCACCAGTTACTGTTCCGACAATGCTTAAAACATCTTGTTGAGTTTGGACGCTAAAATCATCCTCTCCTGTAATATTGTGTCTCAATCGGAGTAAGTTTTCAATTTGAAATTTAGCAGCACGAATACTGTCTTCATCTTTAGCGGATACAGAAATAAAGGTTAAATTAATCCCATAAATCGATTGTCTTCCCACAATTTGATTCGCCATTGTGGTTAAAGGAATATACACCGTATCATCTTGATTATTGCCTAAAAAAGCACCTTTTGAAGCCATCACGCCAACGACTTTAAAGCTAGAATTTTTAACCCGAATTTGCTTCCCGATCGGGTTTTCTCCGCCAAAAAAGCGGTTAGCAATTTCCGATCCGAGAACAGCAACACGACTATTTTTTCTTAAATCAAGATCACGAATAAACCGACCTTCAGCAATTTCAAAACTACGAACACTCAAAAATTCTGGAGTTACACCAAACACAGAATCATTGCTGTTTTTTCCCTGATAAGAAATGACTTGATTACTGGTAATTTGTGGCGCAACTCCTTGAATACTAGGGACTTGTTCCTCGATCGCTTTCGCATCTTCATAAACCAAAGTTTTGGGGGCATCAAAAGTGGTTTGACGTTCTTCCCTTGAACCAGGAGTTATAAATAAAGTATTGGGACCGAGAGATTGAAACTCATTTTTAGCCAATTCTTGCGCTCCCTGTCCAATTCCCACCATTGCGATCACGGACGCATTACCAATTATAATTCCTAACATGGTTAAACTACTCCGCAGTTTATTTGCGGTCAGAGTAGTAGTCGCCATGCGTACAGTTTCGATTAATTGCATTGCTTCTAATGTTTAAAATTAGGTCTATGATGATCTTAGCTCAGGTATTCCCCACCGATAACGAATTATGCAAAATACTCGCTTAAACTTATTATTAAACAATTTATCTAGTCAAACTCAACAGTTTTTTTTAAATCCTTGGCGCAAGATTACCCTGTTATTATTAAGTTTACTTTCAGGGATATTTATTGCTGTTGCGATCGTCACCAGTGCTGGTCAAAATGGACGTTTAGATATTATTGTCGCTGCGGTTCTCTTAATTTTTACTGAGGGGATTAGTTGGTTTGTTTATCGACGCTATTCCTCAACAGATGAAAGAAATTTAGGCTTTCTAGAAGTGCTAAACACTTTCAAAATTGGCTTTACTTATAGTTTATACATTCAGGCGTTTATTTTAGGGTCTTAATTTATGTTTTCCTCTCCAGTGATTTCGATTTTAAGGGGTGTTCTCAAGGGAGATTCCCCATCGATCGAAAATCAAAATCGATTAGCTGAATCTCAATTTAGTTTCCCTAATATTTCTCTTAAGACGAAACTAGATTATTTTCCAATTGCTTATCAGAGTATTGATGATACTTGTGCAAAAATCGGTTTTTCAGAAGCCGAGAATTTAGTTTTATTATGGCGGGTTTGGCTTCCTTTAGCCTTACAGATTCACCGTAAAAAGCAACAGAAATCATCAGCAATTATTCAGGGAATTTTAGGGCTTCAAGGAACGGGAAAAACCACCTTAGCGACCATTTTACGCTTAATTTTAATGGAGTTAGGTTATAATACAGTGACCCTTTCGATCGATGATATTTATAAAACTTATTCAGAACGCCAACAGTTACAAAAAGAAGATTCTCGATTAATTTTGCGAGGGCCACCCAACACCCATGATGTTGATTTAGGAATCGAATTATTGGATAATATCCGCGAGGGAAAATGTCCCGTTTCTATTCCTCGGTTTGATAAGTCAGCTTGTGAGGGAATGGGAGATCGATCGCATCCTGAAATCGTTAATAAGAAGATAGATATTTTATTATTTGAAGGTTGGTTTGTGGGAGTACAACCGATCAAAGAACAAGTGTTTCAGTCTCCTCCTTTTCCCATTGTTACTGAAGATGATCGACAGTTTGCGATCGATAATAACCGCCGTCTTGAAGCCTATCTTCCGTTATGGAATCGTTTAGATGGGTTAATTGTTTTATCTCCGATCGATTATCGTTTGAGTCAAAAATGGCGCAAAGAAGCGGAACAAAAAATGATCGCAGAAGGGAAAGGGGGAATGAGTGAAGCTGACGTTAATCAGTTTGTCGAATACTTTTGGCGATCGTTACATCCTGAGTTATTTATCACCCCATTAATTGAAAGCAAACGAGGAGTTGATGTCGTGATTGAAATAGACTCTAATCATCTTCCGACACGGGTTTTCTAAAAAGTAGGTTGGGTGGAGTTTACGAAACCCAACACTAATCAGCAAGAGGCAAGAGGCAAGAGGCAAGAGGCAAGTTGCCTTAGGGTTGATTGATTGGTAGCAAGTAGGTTGGGTGAAGTTTACGAAACCCAACACTAATCAGCAAGAGGCAAGAGGCAAGTTGCCTTAGGGTTGATTGATTGGTAGCAAGTAGGTTGGGTGAAGTTTACGAAACCCAACAAAATTTGTCATTAGTCATTAGTAGGTTGGGTAGAGACGTTCCATGGAACGTCTCCACGCGAACCATGGAACGTCTCCACGCGAACCATGGAACGTCTCCACGCGAAACCCAACACCAATCAGTAACCAGTAACCAATTACCAGTGCAATTTTTATTTTTTACTTTGTTCTGTAATCGTGTCAATTTCTTCGTCAATTGCTTCAATCATGGGATAGGATTTTTGACTAGAATAAAGTTTTTTCGCTTTCTCTAAAGAAGCAATTGCTGCTTTGGTTTCTCCTTTTTCTTTTAAAGCTAATCCTAACACCCGATGCGGTTCAGCGAATTTATTGGGTTTAATTTTTGTGGCTTGTTGAAACTGCGCGATCGCGCTGTCAATTTTTCCTTGTTTCATATAAACTTTCCCTAACTCAATATACCCATCAACATTCTTAGGCGAACTTTGGGTTAAGGTTTCAAAAGTCGAGATCGCTTCGGTAAGGTTTCCTTTTTGGACGAGGGATTTTCCGAGTAAAAGTCTTGCTAAATCATTACTTTTTTGTCGCTCAATAATTTTTTGAAAAACTGGAATCGCGTCACCATATTTTTCCTCTTCATAGAGTTTTTGTGCTTTCTGAAAACGTTGGGAGAGAAGAAAACTTCTTCCGAGAATAATTCCGACACTCAGTAGAATAATAGCGACGGTGACTAAAGCAATAATTTCAGTGGGATTCTGATTTAGTTCTAACATAATTAAGCTAAAAAACAAGCGATGGGGAACAATAAGTATTCGAGATAAAATAACTTCCAGATGAATTGATAAAACTGCGCGATCGAGCTTTTGTTTTCTAAATCTACAGTCTGGCTACGCCACCATAATAAAAGAAACAAGCTACCGTGTGTCATCCCCACAAAGAGAGGATTCACATCTGGTAGGAGGAGAAAGGAAGCAATGATCACTCCTAAATAACAGACACTAATAATAATGCGAGTGATATTTAAGATCGTGTTTTTTCCTAACAAAAGGGTGAATGTGGTGATATTATACTGTTTATCTCCTTCTAAGTCGGGAACATCTTTAAAGATAGCAATGGCGATGGTAAAAATGAGAATAAATAAAGTTAACGCCCAAATTGCGGGAGGAATTAATTGCTGTTGGTTTATCGTTTGATTGAAGTGTAAAAATAGCCCTAAGTTGACAATAACTCCTCTGACAGTGAAGATACACAAAGCCGCCCAAAATGGAAAACGTTTTAAGCGAATGGGAGGTAAAGAGTAAGCGGTTCCAATTGCTAAACTAACCGTAATTGTTAACAGTAACCATTGACTGGAAATCACAGCGATAATAATCGCTAAAATTCCTGTGATGTTGACAATCCATTGCGCTTGTTTTTCCGAAAATTCTCCTGATGCGATCGGTAAGTTTGGCTTATTAATTTTGTCAATGGAAACGTCTTGTAATTGGTTTAAACCAACGATGTAAACGTTCCCGCATAAACAAGCTGTCCAAGGGAATATTAGGGGATTAAAAATTGTCCAATTCAGGGAAATATTTGATAGCGCGATCGCGATCAAAAACAAAGCTAAAACGCTTAAACTGGTGCCAATAATGGTATGAGGGCGAGAAAATTTCCCAAGACTTTTTAACCATTGTCTTGGTTCACGAAAGATATTTTTTTCAATGTTAGAAGTAACTTGATTCATGCGTTATTCGTTATTAGTTATTCATTATTTCCCCCTTGGCTAAGGTTAGGGGGAGAGTATTCTGATCACGCTTTACGGATTCCTTGTAAAACCCCAAAACGAATTAAACCCCGACGATAACCACGACTCATTAATCCTAAAGATAAAGCCGCTTCGATCGTTTTCCAACCACTTTCAATTAATCCCATAATGGCTTGAGGATTGAAAGCAGAATCAATCACAATATTCCAAAACGGATCAACTGCTTGTGACCAGTCATCAACTATGATATTGTTAAAGCCAACTTCTTGAGCGATCGATCGATATTCTGGTAAAGAAATCACATAAGGAAGACAATAAACCCGATAAATCTCCGCTAAATGTCGTTTTTCATCTGCTGTTAATTCTCCAGCCAAAGAATCAGTCGGACGATGACACCAAGTCGCCATTAATAGCATTCCCCCTGGCTTTAAAACTCGATAAGCCTCTTGAAGAAATTTCGCTTTATCGGGGAAATGTTCCCCACTTTCTAAAGACCAAATTAAATCAAAACTTTCATCACTAAAAGGTAAATTTAAAGCATTAGCCACTTGAAATTGTACCCTCTCCCCTAAATTGACTTCTGTCGCTCGTTCTTGCGCCCTTTTGGCTTGTTCGGGGGAAAGGGTCACTCCTTGCGCTGTGGCGTTGAATTTTTGCGCCAAATAGAGGGTACTCCCACCAATTCCACACCCAACATCTAAAATGTTTTGGGGAGGGGTTTCTGGGTTATGCAGGTTTCCCCAATACAATAACTCTTCAATAATATCAATTTGCGCTTGTCGGCGGGGAACTTTATTCCTGCCATTGCGACCATAATAGCCATGGTGCATATGTTCTCCCCAGATATTTTCCCAGAGGGAACTAGATGCGTCGTAAAAGTCTTTGATTTCTTGTTCTAAGTTACGGGACATTTTAAATATTTTGTCTTTGAGAATTAATTATTGATTTTATCAGTTGTGAGGACTAATGTAGCATCTCTTACTGATCAAGTTCGATTATTTCCAATAAACCTTGATAAAACACTTGGAAACTTTTAGAATCATTTTTTTGGGGGTTCATATATTGAGAAATTTCTCTAGCAGCGTTGTTTTTTTCTAGCCCTCTCGCTCATTAACCGTAGGGTGGGCATTGCCCACCCTACAATATGTAACATCTACTTTTTAAATTGGTATAAATCCGACTTTCCTCGAAAAGAGTGAATCTTATATGCAATTTCTTGAGTTAAGGTTATGTAATGCGCGATAGTTTTGAACTTTTAGGTATTCTATTCTGGGGATAGATTGTTGAGGCATTACTAAACATATAGTAGGTAGTTATTATAATTTTATTGTATCATTATTAAAGTCCAGTTATCTAGCGAATTACTTCCGCTTCACCGAGAGGAGAAAAACGAATTTCAATTCGTCTGCGACTACAATTTTGAGCGCGGTTAGGATAGCGCAAAACTTTCAGAGTTTAATTCCTTCTAGTTGACAAAATTTGCTTAAAAATACGATAATAGTATGCAATTGGAATCTAACAAAAAAAGTAATGATTGCCCAATGACAACTACAATCACCCTAAACAATCTACCCGATGAACTTTATAATCGTCTAAAAATGGCAGCTAAAGCAAATCATCGTAGTATAAACAGTGAAGTTATTGCTTGTTTGGAAAAATCTCTTGTATCAGCGCAAGTTTCTCCAGAAGAACGTTTGCGTCGCACCCGTGATCTTAGAAGTTCTCTCAAACAAGAGAATTTTAATCTTGAGGAGATTGATCGTGAGATTCACTCAGGGCGTTTATGATTGTTGTTGATACTAATATCATCAGTTATTTTTATCTTCCTACTGAGAAAACTGTTGATGTGGAACGTCTTTTTATTCAACAACCTGAATGGGCGGCTCCATCGATCTGGCGCAGTGAATTTCGGAATGTTCTTGCTCTTTATTTGCGTAAACAGTTATTAACTTTTGATCAAGCGTATGCTATTCAATCAGAGGCTGAAATGTTATTGTCAGAAAACGAGTTTGAAGTTACTTCCTTTGATGTGCTGCGTTTAGTTCAGAAAAGCAATTGTTCTGCTTATGACTGTGAATTTGTCGCCTTAGCAATGCAACTTCAGACAGTTTTAATAACGGAAGATAAAAAAATTTTGGAAAATTTTCCAGCAATTGCTATTAATCTGGTTGATGCGACTAAGTAACTATTCTGTGAATCATTAGCGAATTACTTCCGCTTCACCGAGAGGAGAAAAACGAATTTCAATTCGTCTGCGACTAGAATTTTGGGCGCGATCGACCGCTGCAAATCCTTGAGAATTCGGAAGAAATAATTGCGCGGCGGAATAAGCATGAAATTGAAGATTTTGTAATCTTCCTTGTGCTTTAATCCCTTGTAATTCTTTGACGACAGCTAACGATCGCATTAAGCCTAAATCCGCATTTGATCCTGGTTGCAGTTCGGTTATGGGTAAGTTTCCGTTGGCGACTTTTTCTAAGTTTCGATCGAGGTTACTGTTTCCTCCGCCTAAAATTTGTCCGTCAGTATGACCAATAATTTCGACGCTGTAGGTTTGATTTCCTGCGGTAATCTCTTCAATTTTATCAACTAAAGTATTTCTAATATAAGTTTTGAGAGGAGAGGGTAAAACGGCGCTTCCCGACTGAAACTTAAACTCTCCAGAGTCTTGAATAATTAAAATCGGTGGTGTTTCTTTGCCTTGTTCTAATTCTTTTTTAAGTTGCTGATTTTCTTGAGTAATTAAAAACAGTCGGATGAGAGTAATGAACAAGAGTAAACTGAGAATCATAAAAGCGTTGGACATTAAATCGGTGAAAGATGTCCAGATATTTGTTTCTTCGGTTTCTTCTTCCCAATAGCGTTTTCGTTTCAGCATGAATATTTAAATATTATAATACTATTCTGACCAGGGATTAATAATTAATATATTGCAATCCTCAAAATCAGAAACATTACGAGTAGCTATACTAGCACCATAGGATTTTGCGATCGCTGCAATTTGAGCATCTGCCTGTGAGATTGGTTTTCCTAACTGTCTTCGTTTAGCGGCAATTTCGGAAAAAATAATTGCTGCTTTTGTATCAAAGGCTAACACTCGATTCTTAAATTCAACTTCAAACATTTTTTGCGCTGATTCTTCTAAATCATTTCTTCGTTTTCCTAATGGTAAAATAGCTAATCCATAAAGAATTTCTGCTTGAGTAATTGTAGTAGTAAATAGATTTTGAGGAGAATAAGAAGCGACCCATTTAATTACTTTTATAGAAGGATTAATTTTCATTAACTCTGAAACTACATTCGTATCTAAAATAATCATTCTTCTTCAAAACTTGGTAAATCTCGTATTGCTTCTCGTGGAATTTCTGGTAAATCAACACCTCCTAATGGTACAAATAAATCTTGAATATTACTAGCAAGATTACCTATATTTTTTTCTTCGTTAGCTTTCACATATTTTAATATATCCTGAATCTCTTCTTCAAGGGAATTTCCTCTTTCCCTAGCACGACGATTCAGCCATGCTTCTATTTCAGGTGGCAGATTATCAAGAGTTAGCTTTTTCATCGTTGATTCCTCTTTCTTTTTAATTCTTCATCATTATTTAATTAATATGACATCTCTAAGTATTATATAACTATTTATCTTGTTCCTGTGATGTTTGTAACCGTGATCCTGTTTTCTGTAAAGCCTGATGTTCATTCATATTTTCAACTAGCTGAGAAAGTTCTTTTTGTATCTGGCTGAGAGTTTCCTGTTTTAAGGATTCACTATTTTTAGAACTTTTATTCACCTCCGCTAATTTGATGTTGAGTTGTGTCGCTACGTTTCTAATCTCCACGACTTCTGAGGCGATTTTATCTTGATTTTTACTATCACCGACAATCGTTAAGAGTTTCATTAGATTATATTGTAGATTTGCCAAAATTTCCTGATTTGATTGGGCGTTTTCTTCGCTTTTCTGATTGCTTTTTACGATCTGTTGAGATTGTTCGTTGAGTTGTTTCGTTTGTTGCTGTAGGGTATCTAAACTAGAAACAGTTTTCTTGATGAAATTATGATCACTAATTGCTTTTAGTAACAGATATAAGGATTGTTGAATTTGATTGAGTTTCTCTTGATTGAGTTGACTAATTTCTTGGGATTGTTCATTTAATTTCCCTAGTTGTTCGCTAACTGTGTTTAGGTTTTGACTGCTACTTTCTGTCTGCGCGATCGAGCTTTTTAAGCCTTCAATTCCTTGTTCTAATTGACGAATCGTTTCTGTAAATTGGGTTTGAATTTTCTGTAAGTTCTCACTCGCTTCGAGAATGGTAAAATCAAACTTACTTTCTTCGATCGTATTGGCGACGGTTTCAAATTGACTCGCACTCTTCGTTAAACGATCGGTAAACGTATTTAAATTACTAGACAATTGTTCCGCTAAATCCGCAGCATGGAGATTGCTATTTGTTAACTCTTTAACGTTGGTTTTTAATCTTGCGGTTGACTCAGCAAAAGCGGTTTGAGTGGCGGCTAAACTGCTAGTTAAACGGTCTAAATTTTCTGCAAATTGACTGTTTTCAATTTGACTGGCGGCTGTCTCAAAAATTGTCGCTCCCTCTGTAATTTTATCACCTGCTTTTTGCACTTTCTCCACTTCCTTTTCTAAAGATTCTACAGCATATTGAAATTGAGTTGCGCCATGAGATAATGTTCCCGCCGTTTCCGTAAAACGTTCGTAAACTTGTCTCGCTAAATCAGTGGCTTCTTTGTTTCCTGCTGCGATTTTATCTGCAACTTTTCCTAAAGATGCTTCTACCGCTTCGGTAACATTTTGATGGAAACGGGTTAAAAAATCCTGCTGTTGGGATACCATTCGATCGACGGCGCGATCTAAGCGGGAATGACTAGGAATCTCTGGTAAATAAACATTATCGAGATAATCTTCTAGGGTGCTAAAAATCTCTAATTTTAATGCGGTTGTATTCCGATAAATGTTAGTTAAGGTGAGAATCGCACTACAAGCGATCGCCACTAAACTACTAATAAATGCAATTCCCATTCCTTGTAAAGGTTGCTGTAATTCATTGATTAAACTGTTAATATCTGTTCCATCTGCTTGATTGAGTGTGGTACTAATATTATTGAGGTTTAAGGTAATCCCAATAAATGTTCCTAATAACCCAAAAGTTAGGAGAAGATTGGGAAGCATTCGAGAAGCGCGATCGACGATTTCCCAAGAAATAGAAACCCCAATGATCTTTACCTTTTCTTGACGGAAAATGCCATCAATAATCGCAGTGGTATTAACCGTTTCCACTCTTTCGCTTGCGTATCGAAATCGTTGGCGAATTTTATCAATAATTCCTGCTGAAAAAATGTTTCGATCGCGCACTAATTTATTAACTTGTTTTTCGAGGTCTTTTAGTTTTCCATACAAGGCAAATCGTAGAATCACCCCAAATATAGTGGGAAAGATGATGAAAATTAGGATGAGAAAAAATAAGTAAGTGGGAATAAGCGAAAACAGGGAAGTTAACATAATAAACTATCTGAGGAATAATAATTAGATAGAATTCAATAAGGGAAGACGGCGGAGACGAATTCGATGTGGTTCAATAATTACAGCAGATCCTTCAATTAAATCCTGTTCACATTCTGTAATTGTATTGACTAACAAATTAGTTAAAGCCTCGGCCCGTAATCCTTCAATGCGAATGCGAATCACTGATGGATAAACTGCTTCTGTAAAAGCCAGTAAAGTATGAAAATCAGCATCAAGTGTTACGACCACATACCCATTTTCCCCTGCTTTCTCCAGAATTTCTCTATCCTGTGCTGAGGATAAACCAATTTCGCCCACATGAATCGTATCAATTCCTTTTGCGCTTAACAAAGTTGACGCAGAACGTGGTAATCCCTGATCAAGTAATAGTTTCATGATTTTTTGAAAGCGGAATAATTCGATCGTCCATACAAGTGGAAGCGTAAATTAGTGCTTGCTGAATATCCTCATCTTCTAATTCTGGAAATTCTTGGCGTAATTCTTCACGATCTGGATAGATCGCTAATAACTCAATAACTCGGCGAACAGTTAAGCGAAGATTGCGAATACAAGGTTGACCATTCATCCGAGTAGAATCGCTGGTAATACGGTCTAATTGTTGGTTGATCATTAAGTTTGTTATTTGATTCATTTGTCACCTCTTCCTTCCAATCCAGTTATTAAAGTCCTAATAACTTCCGTTTAGCAACTTCAAATTGTTCATCATTCAAATGACCTTTTTCTTTCATTTGAATTAACTTTTCTAATTCATCTAATCCTTGATTTTCCTCAACAATTTCTGCGTCTTCTACTGTTTCTGTTTGATCTTTCGAGACTGATTCTTTTTCCCCTTCGATGACTCGTGAGGTATTTTCAGACATTAGAAAGGCTTGTATTTCTCTTTCTATCCGCTTACGAAATCGTTCTAAAACCCCTTCTTGGGATGGGGTTTCTAGTGTTCCTTCAACTCCTAATAATGTCTCACGATAGGGATAATTGGGGTTGGTATCAGGAAGGTTATCTACAAACTGGACAAATTGTTGCAATTTAGGACGATAATTTTGTTCCCATTGTGATGGTTGTGTTTTCATGTTAGCAATGGTTTTCTCTAAAAGGTTTCCCAAAGTATTCGCCATGTCAGTTTGACGATACAGGGTTTCTAAGGCTTGTTCCCAAATTGGACTAAGAGAAACTTCTTTTTCATAACCTCGCATTTGATCATAATAGGTAAACTCTAATTCTCCTGTTTTTTTGTTTTCAGAAAGCAGTTGTAAGGCTAAAGCAGGGTAAAAAATATCTTGTAAATCTTCGAGGGTATTCGCATCAGGAGGAATGATATCAGTAAAGGTGGTTTTTGCATCGTTATGGAGAAATTCATTTGCAGATGAACTCGCTTTTAGGTAGTGTTTTCTCATCTGTTCTAACCCTTCAATTAATCGTAGAGAAAAGCCTGCATATTCGCTGACAAGAATGATTTCATCTTCTGCTTGTGTGGGTTTAATTTGCGAGTCTGGAATCGCTAAATCGTTATAAAGAATATCCTTAAATTGCTGAACTTCGATATCATCAGTGTCTTGAAAACCGATAATTTTTGCACTTTTAGCTGAGTCATCAACATAGTGCGGATCGGCTTTATTTAGCTTTAATAAGGGTTCGGCTTGTTGTAAAATTTGAGTTAAGCGAATGGAACGTTCTGATCCGCGATAGTTTTGTAAGAAACGTTTGATTACTGAGTTAACAACGGTTAAACTGCGACGACCAAAAAGTGCGTCAACTGCTTGATAAATAGATTGTTGTAAACTTTGTTCGTTGAGATAATCTTGTTCAATTAGATTGATTAAACATTTTTCTCCCCCTAAGTTTTCTGTGATTTTATCAGTGACTAAAACGAGACGCGATCGCGCTTCATTTGAAGGTAATAAAGTCTCACAACACTGTTGGATGTCTTCATCATTAAAAATTGCTTCCCCACTCATTTCGTCAAAGTTTAGCTGTTTTAATTCTGATTCTTCTTGTTGATAATCTCCTTTTAAACTTTCAACAGTTCGCGCTAAATTAGACACATCGCGCGATCGCGCTTGCACATATTCTTGTAAGGCTTTAACAATCTTCAATGCTTCTTGATTTAAAGCGAGTTCAAAGTTTTCTCGAATTAACTTACTAACTTTTTGGACAGCACTTTTCGCTTCTTCTTGAATTTTACTTCCTTTATTCCCAAACAGCTTAAATTTTTGTTCAATTTCTTCGATATCTTCTTTCGTATTTTCCCAGACTTTATCAACTTTTTCGCTACTATTAAACTGACTCTGATTTCTGATCTGTTCTTCTAAATTCTGTTGATAACTATTTAATTCTGTCAACAGCGCCGACAACCATTCTCGACTCACTCGCAAAGAAAAATGAGGATTACTGGGAGTTAGCAAACCCACTAAAAACTGATCAATATCTGCTTTCAAAGTTTCGGTTAATTTCGGTTGTGCTTGTTTGATGCGAGTGATCCATTCTCCTCTAACGCTTTCCGTTTCTCCAGGTTGCACTTTCCGAAATTCTTGCTTAAATTCTTTAGCAATTTGTTGATAGAGAGAAGCGCGATCGTCTGCTTTTTTGGTATTCTCGTTAATGGCTTTTTCTAACTTATTGCGCCAATTTTTCAAGCGATCAAAAAAGCTATATTTCCCATCACGACTCGCTTCGGCTAAACGGGAAGTAAAATTGTCTTTCTTTCCTAAATCTTCGTGCCAATTTGCCCCCATAATAAACTGTTCTAAAAGCTGATTCACATCAGGGTTTTGTCCTTCTCCATTTAACCAAAATTCCAGCAGATTTAAACTAATTCGGTTTAAGGCAATTTGAACAATTCGATCGCGCGGGAAATAAATTGCAGCCAAGCCAAAGGTTAAATAACGTTGTACATTAGGACGAGGATGATCATCACAATCAATGAGATGCGGAAGGAAATTATCTCGCATTCCCGCCATGACTGGGGCTAACTCACTAGAAAATTCTAAACCAATTTTATGTGCAATTACATTACATAATTTACGCTGTTCTAAGATGACATATTCGCCACTGGTTTGACTAGAAATCAGATAAGTATAATCAAAGGGCGATCGTTTTTCCTCTACCCAAACTAAGTTTTGTGGGTCATAAACCGCTTGAAATTGACTGCCAGGAGTGTTGTAATGATTTAACTCTTTTAACGCTGCATAAGTGTTCGCGCTATGCTTACTATTAGTACCATATAAGTCGGGACTAATTACTAAATAACCAAAAATTTGTGCGCCTTGATCGCCATAGTCTTTGCGTAGGCTATAAGCAGTATCTAATATCATCCCACTACCCGTTCCCCCACACAAAGAACCGACAATAAAAATGTTGAGTCCTTGTTCTAAATAAAGTCCTTTTTGTAATAATTTAGCTTCATGTCCTCTTGTTTTTCTTTCTGCTGTGTCTATGGCTTGTTTAATAGTAGAATAGTTATGAAAAAAGGCTAATCTTCCTACTGGACGAATCCCTTTTGCGCCATCTTCTACTGCTTTAACATTCTTCAATAATTGCGGTGGAAACCAACGACCAATATGATCATAAGGACTACTTCGATCAGACTTATTTCTCTGTTCTAATCCTTGCACAAAATTGGTCACTTCTTTACTACTCATCGTAGCGGAAACTTTCTCAGAATCCTTAAAACTTAAAGACACACCATGATAAGTATTTCCTGTGCGTAATCCTGAACTTTGAGAGGCACTTTTATCGGTGTCAATGTGAACAAAACTAACAAGAGGAAGTTCATTTAAATCGCCATATCGATCGATAATCAACCGCCGTAACTGCATTAAAACATTTTTTCCTGTTCCTCCTAAACCAATGCAAATTGTGCGTTTTACTCCTCTTAAGTTTCTATCTTGTGTGTACATCATTCATATCTCCTCTGATTGATTCAGTAATGTTCCCCCAGAATTGGGGGTTAGGGGGCGATTCCCCCAGAATTGGGGGTTAGGGGGCGATCCCCCAGATTTGGGGGTTAGGGGGCGATTCCCCCAGATTTGGGGGTTAGGGG
The DNA here is from genome assembly GCF_000317615.1 of Dactylococcopsis salina PCC 8305. Classification (GTDB taxonomy): domain Bacteria; phylum Cyanobacteriota; class Cyanobacteriia; order Cyanobacteriales; family Rubidibacteraceae; genus Halothece; species Halothece salina. The sequence goes on from NC_019780.1 coordinate 1,507,806, forward strand.
GCGATTCCCCCAGATTTGGGGGTTAGGGGGCGATTCCCCCAGATTTTGGGGTTAGGGGGCGATTCCCCCAGATTTGGCGGTTATATCAGGTTTAGGTAATTGTTTATGATTGGTGTTGGGTTTCGTAAACTCCACCCAACCTACTTTTGATTAATTCTAATCACAAACTCAAAATCTTTACGGTGATTTTCAGGACAATTCAGGCGAATCCTATTTCCTGTCAGTTTCATCCGTTTTTCTACTTCTTTTTCTTTATAAAAAATTGGTGCTTCTAAGGTAGGAACAAGATAAAGTTGATTCCGTTTTCGTTCCAGATAGCCTCGCACTTCTTCCCCAGAACAAGGAATATAATCGATCGCGGAAGCATCTTCATCCCCAATCGCTAAACGTTGATTTCCTTTCAAGGTTTTAACTTGGTTTTCTTCTTCATCTTCCCCCTCAATTTCAATTGTTATCTGCCAAGGTTTCTGCCAATTATACCAAATTCCTAAAGCAACGATCGCGCTAATAATTAAGAGAATAATTCCTGTCGTTGGTAGCCACAATTGTTGGAGTAAATAACGGTTAACTAAACAGGTTTCTTTCCCACTGGGAGCGGGAGTACAAAATTCCTGAACTGTGGGCTTTATATCAACAATCGTTAATTGATATTGTTCGTTATTTTCCGTGGGAATATCCCGCGATCGAGCGTCAAGTGGTAACACTTCTAACCACTGTCTTCGCAATTGACTCTCATTAGAATTAGACTGTAAAAAAGGACTATCTGCTGGCGTTTCAATCCAATCTTTTCCTGTTTCAGTTGCTAACGGTGCATCCGTTAACCAGACAACAGCTTGTTCTCGAATCGATTGATTTTCAATTAAGCGACAGTAATTTTGTTGCGCTAAAAACCGATAAACAAACAATTCTGCATTTTGGATGTCGGTATTTCTTGCTTCTAAATCTGTCTGTAACGGTAACTGATTTAAAACGGTTTGAATGTCATCTTTGCTAGTAATTTCGATCGAGTCCGCAACTTGAATATTCCTCGCAAACGGAACAATATAAGCTGTATCTCCACGCTGTAAACTATCCCGAATAATTTGTTCAATGCGTAACCGTCCTTGATCATTCAAGCGCACGCTGCGAGTCACATCAACAGCAAAAATAACATCACGTCCTTTTCCCCATGCAGTTAACGCCAAAGCAAACTCCTGTAAAGGGTGAAGAGACTGGGAACTGGGAGTTACAACGGAAGAACAATTGGTCACAGCACAGTTATTTTAATCACATCTTCTGTTAGTGATAACGCAATTTTAAAAAAATGGATCAGGTTTTTATCAGCTTCTTAAAAAGATTGAAGACAAACGAGATTATTAACGAGAAGTTTAAGTTTTCTTAATTTGATTGATGTCGTGTGAATAACATAAGATAAGGGATTGATCGGAACTCCTTTTGATGAAATCAGCATCATTTAAACCTTTGTTCTCTGTCATAAGATAGAAATCTGAGAATTTTTTCGGGAATTATGAGAGGCTATGTTAACTTGTATAAAGCAATATTGCTCATTCATTAACGCAATCATCCTTATCATCAGAAATCAACCATGACTAAGACAACTTCAGCAGTTCAGGCGTTTATCGCCACTTATGACAGTGACCCTCTCCAGCAAGAAAATTTAGATCACGCGATCGAGGAAATCTTATGCAGTACCCCTTTTAGGCACTTATTACTGTCTCTCATTGACAGTGATGCGTTTTCCCAAGAATTAGGAGAAGAATTTGCCGAAGCTGGCGCGATCGAGGGGTTATCCGCTTGTCGCCAACTGCGAACCGGTCTTAACCACTCCTTGAGTCACTTCTTCGGTTTACTCGCACAACTGGTTTTAGGGTTTGATCAACTCGCGGGTTCTGAGTGGTACACCTTTTCTAACCGCATTCATCACTCTGAGATTGCAAAAATTAAACTGCTCGATCGCCTTCTGCGAAGTGCAGATGGTAAATTTTATGAAGAACTTTCCTCTCGTCTCGTAGAACGCGATCCCCATGCAGTTTATACCACCTCAAGCTATCGTAAAAGTCGTGGTTATGTAGTCAGTACAGACGATGATCAAACCGTAGAAGCGGTAATGAACGCCAGCACCTTTACCTCAATTAAAGTGCTAGAAAACTGTTTAGACCCACAGGAAACCGTGTTAAGAGATTTGTATGTCTCCCTCGGTCGCTGTGTCTGCTTAGTGGATCAGAACGTAGAACGCTACTATGGCGAACAAATTAACAACTATTTCGAGTATCACGAAATTAAACTCGATAAATTAGTTTATCGGGCGATGGAAGTAGATAAAGGCATCTATACCGTTGAACGGATGCTTGGAGATTTCAAACGGTTGGGAGTCTCTCGTAACGAACCCGTTTTAATTGTTGGCGGTGGGGTTCTCACCGATACGGGTGGCTTGGCTTGCGCCTTATATCACCGCAACACCCCTTATGTGATGCTTTCCACTTCCATTGTTGCGGGAATTGATGCCGGCCCTTCCCCACGTACCTGTTGCGATGGCTTTGGCTATAAAAATCTTTTCGGCGCTTATCATGCTCCTGTATTATCGATCACCGATCGGTCTTTCTTCCGCACGTTAGAAGAAGGTTGGCTGAGACACGGTATCGCTGAGATCATTAAAATGGCAGTGGTGAAAGATGAGGAACTTTTCCGCTTCCTTGAACAAGCAGGAGAAGACTTAATCACCACTCGTTTTGGAACATTAGACTGTGATAGCCATGATCACATCAGTGTTCTGTCTCAAAAAATTCTCGGCGCAGCGATGCGGAGTTATGTAGAAGCAGAATACGATAACCTCTATGAAACCCATCAATGTCGTCCTCATGCTTATGGACATACTTGGTCGCCAGGGTTTGAAATCGAAGCAGGATTACTACACGGACACGCCGTAGCAACGGGAATGGGTTTCGGTGCTTATCTCAGCTATCGTAACAACTGGATTAAAGAAAGCGACTTCCACCGCATTCTCAAGCTGATTAGTTCCTTTGGGTTAAGTCTGTGGCATGATGTGTTACTGAATAAAGATACCCTTTGGGCAGCGCAAGAGAAAATGGTACAAAAGCGTGGTGGTAATTTAGCCGCACCAATGCCAAAAGGAACAATTGGTCAATGTGGCTATTTAAACCAACTCACCCGTGAACAACTCAACCAAGCCATTGAAGAATATCAAGCCATCTGTGCTGATTATCCTCGCAACGGCTGGGGAATTGATCCACATTGCCATGATGTCGGTTTAGAAAATCCTTCAACCGTTGGCACTCACCTTCCTGCTACACCCGAAGATGAGGAACTCCTTTCTCCCGTCTAATACCAGGTTCACTCAATCAATGATCAAAAGTGGGTTGGGTAGAGACGTTCCATGGAACGTCTCCACGGGAAACCCAACACCAATCATGTAGGTTGGGTGGAGTTTACGAAACCCAACACCAATCAGTGACCAGTTACCAGTGACCAGTTACCAGTTACCAGTTGTGCTTAATCTAATCAATTACTTAGTAGCTTACAATCTGTTACGAATTAATTGCTTACTATTCACTGCTTACTGATCACTGATCACTGGTCACTGCAATGGGTGGAGAAGACGAAACCCAACACAAATTATAGGCAATTACCTAAAAAATAAGGTGGGCAAGGCAAACCCTACGAGGATTATGCGCTGAAATAACGGGCGATCGCGCCTCTGAAAACAGCGATGTGGTCAAGCCATAGACATAAGACAAAGGACAAAAACGTGGGTTGGGTAGAGACGTTCCATGGAAAGCCTCCACACGAAACCCAACATCAAATATAACAGCCTCGAAGAAGTGCCATAGCGCGTCTCTAAAGGCTGATCAAAATAAGGCATCATGGAGGATGAGAAAAATTAATGAAGGAATTCTTTATTTAAGCGTTTTATGAAAATTGTCTGTAGCCAAAGTGACCTAAAAACCAACCTGTCTCTTGTTAGTCGCGCTGTTCCCTCACGCCCCACTCATCCTGTTTTAGGAAATGTTTTATTCCAAACCGATGTGGAAACCCAACGCATTACTTTAACAGCGTTTGATCTGAGTTTAGGACTACAAACCAGTTTTCCCGCATCTGTGAGCGAAACTAAAACTTTTACCCTTCCTGCAAAACTTCTCAATGATATTGTGACTCGTCTTCCTGAAGGAGAAATTACCTTATTGGGAATGGAAGATGAGGAAGAAGAAGAAGAAAATTTTACGGCGACTCTTGTTTCTGCGTCTGGGCGTTTTCGTCTGCGAGGAATGAGTGCGGAGGAGTTTCCTAGTCTGCCAGAAATTAGTACCACCGAGGCGTTGAAAGTTCCTGTGGAGGCGTTGATTGATGGTTTAAGTTCGACTCTTTTTGCGGCGAGTGCGGAAGAGGCGAAACAGGTGCTAACGGGGATTCACTTAACTCGCAAGGAAGACAGTTTAGAATTTGCTGCCACTGATGGACACCGTTTAGCGGTGTTAGATACCACTACAGAAGGAATTGAGGGCGCAACCGAAGGCTTTGCGGTGACAATTCCCGCTCGTGCGTTGCGAGAGTTAGAGCGGATGATCAAGACACAAAAAGAAGGGGCTGTGGTTAATTTACTTTGTGATGAGGTACAAGTGGCATTTGAATTAGATTCACAACGCTTGACCAGTCGTAAGTTAGAGGGTGCTTATCCCGCTTATGATCAGTTGATTCCGAATCAGTTTTCTAAACAGGTGACGTTGGAAAGAAAGCAGTTGTTAAATAGTTTAGAGTTGGTGGCGGTTTTGGCGGATCAACAAAATAATGTGGTTAAGTTTAGTATTGATGATGACAATCAACAGTTATCTTTGTCGGTAGATGCGAAGGAAGTGGGAAGTGCGACGGAATCGATCGCGGCACAAATTACAGGGGAAAGTATTGATATTGCTTTTAATGTGAAATATCTGATGGATGGTTTGAAGGCGTTTAAGGGGAACGAAATTCAGATGCAATTAAATGAGGCAAGTCAACCGATTATTTTTACTCCTTTGGGAGGTTTGAAAATGACTTATTTAGTCATGCCTGTACAGTTGCGAGATTAATGAGATGAAACAGCGAAAATTCCTGATGAGTTTGTTTGTTTTACAGTGATCAGAACTCGGTTTGGGTTGCGTTTCTCTTCACCCCACCTACTTGTTGGGTTGCGTTTCTCTTCACCCCACCTACTTGTTGGGTTGCGTTTCTCTTCACCCCACCTACTTGTTGGGTTGCGTTTCTCTTCACCCCACCTACTTGTTGGGTTGCGTTTCTCTTCACCCCACCTACTTGTTGGGTTTCGTTTCTCTTCACCCAACCTACTGCCATTTGGCACGATAAACGGTGATCGCGCGATCGATGCCTTTAAATTTAGATTTCCCAATGGGAGAAAAAGCACTTTGATGTTTTAAGCGCTGATAAGTTTCTTCACTAATCACGCACGCACCTGGATCACAAACCGATTCCAAGCGAGACGCTAGGTTAACCGTTCCCCCTAATACTGTATAGTCCACCCGTTGGGAGCTTCCGACGTCTCCCACGACGGCTTTCCCGCTATTGATCGCAATTCTTAACTCTAGGGGATGAGACAAAGCGCGAGACTGATTCAGGCTTTTTAATCGTTCTAACATGGCTTTTGCGACTTTGACGGCTCGATCGGCGTGATCGGCTTGCGGTTCTGGTGCGCCAAAAAATGCCATGATACAGTCACCAATAAATTTATCTAATGTTCCTCCCATCGCAAACAATGGCTTCAACATCTCCTCAAAAAACCGATTCAGGAGGTCTGCTAATTCCTCTGGGGGTAATTGTTCCGATAAAGCGGTAAATCCCACAATATCCGCAAATAAAACGCTCACATCCGCTTCAATGGGGGTCAGTAAAGAATCCTCGATCGCGCCGAAAGTAATCAATTGTTGTACCACTGCGGGAGAATGATAACGCTCTAACCGTTGACGGATGCGCTTTTGTTCTTGTAACCTGCGAGTGAGAAGCCAACGCTGGACACTCGCTGCCACTAAATTCGCAATTGTCGAGAAGAAACTTAAATCTTGATCCTGAGTGGAATACAATTGATCGAACCCCATCATCGCATCAGCATATAATACTCCCACTACTTCTTGGTCATTCCAAAGCGGAACCGCCAAAGCGTTGCCGATTCCCTTCATCAAGATGCTTTTTTCCTCAGCAAATCGTTGATCCACCTGAACATTCTTGGTTTTAATCGCCACTTTTTCCTGAAATACCTTCCGACAGATCGATCGACTAATCCAGTCTCCCTTATACAAATCGCTTAACTCTTGACGATAATACTGTCTTCCCTGCGCTCCGTGAAGTTGACGCGCTGCGGCTTTATAAATCTCCAGTTTTCCCGACCCATCCACATCAATCAAAAGCGCTAAACGTTCCACATTACGCAATTCCTGAAAAATCACACTTTCCACCTGCGAAAAAATCGCCTCGATCGATTCCGCGCGATTCAAACCTTTGGCAATTTCCACAATGTATTGTAAACGAGCATGAGCTAAATGGTCTGTACTGAGGGGGTCTTGACCATGATCCCCTTCAATCCAACGCTGTTGTAACTCTTCGGCGCTACGCAGAATCGTTTGTACTTCCGTTTGACTTTGACGAGGATTTTTGGCAGGTTGAGCAGGTGAAGAGGCGCTTTTTGCTAATTCCATTCTTATACCGACATTTCCCAGTTGAATCACATCACCATCGTTAATTAATGTCGGTTGGTTAAGACGACCTTGATTGAGAAGTGTCCCATTGGTACTCCCCAAATCTTCAACACGCCATTTTCCTTGCGCCAAACGTCGAATTTGACAGTGACGACGAGAAACTTCGGAAGAGGGAAGATAAACATCGCATTCAGGTAAACGACCGAGGATCACCTGATCCTGAGCTACATCTAGAGTCTGCTCGGGACTCCCTTCTATGTAAATATGTAAGGTAAGCTCAGTGGTTGATTTCATGGTTTTGGATACTGCCATTCCTCGGTTAACTCTATCGTAAACAGGGTATCGGGAGGAACTGTAATTTTACTATCATTTGGCGAAGAAACTGAATTGTTGAAAGGGGTAATTTGCCATTGCTTTCCTTTTTCGGTTTCGATCGGTTCTACTGTCACGCCATCAGACATCACCAATCCCACCCCAAATTCCTGACATCACATCAATAGTATGATTTAAGCTGTTATCAAAAGCTAGTGCCGTAACACCCATTCTGTTTGCCGAATATTGTGGTAGAGATCACTTCTATTGTGCCACAATTGCTTATACAAAAACGGATGTTTTTCGCCCCCTAACCCCCAATACTGGGGGGAATTAACTGGATTTTCCAATAAATAGAGATTTCAGATTACACATTAAACGTCCACATCACGGGATTATCATCTAAATGATTGGTGACTTGTCGCCCAATTTGATCAATTTCTGCTAATTCGGCTTCTGATAAGTTGATCGTGGCGACTTTAGCGTTTCCGAGGGCTTGTTGCGGGTTTCTTGCGCCCGCGATCGCGCAGGTGTTGGGTTGAGCAATTAACCAACAGAGGGCTAATTGCGCTAAGGTACAGTTTTTCTTTTGCGCGATCGGGCGCAGTTGCTCGATCGCATCCAGTGCGCGTTGATAATGTTCTCCTTGAAACAGTTTATTTTTGGCGCGATGATCTCCTTCCTCAAACTGATGATTTGCTCCAAATTTACCAGTTAATAACCCTTGCGCGAGGGAAGAATAAGCTAACACCGAAATATTATTTTCCACACAATAGGGGATCAGTTCTTTTTCCGCTTGTCGCCAAAACAGAGAATAAGGCGGTTGAACACTATCAATTTGTCCATATTGTTGCGCTTCCGCCAGTTGAGCGCGAGAAAAATTAGAAACCCCAATCGCACGAATTTTTCCCTGTTCTTTGAGCGTATTTAGGGCTTTCATGGTTTCTTCAATGGGGACAATTTCGCTATTAAACGAGCCACTGGGCCAATGAATTTGATATAAATCTAAGTAATCGGTTTTGAGATTCTGCAAAGAGCGATCGCAGGCTTCAATTACCTGGTCAAACTGTAAGTGAGTCGGAAACACCTTACTGGCTAATTGCACCTGATCTCTGACATCAGACACCGCTTTTGCGACAATTTGTTCCGAGTACCCGTCGCCATAAATTTCGGCGGTGTCAATGGTGGTGATACCCGTTTCAAATCCCGATCGAATCGCCTCGATCGTTTCTGAATCATTAATTCCCGTCCACATTGACTTTCCAGCCTGCCATGTCCCCATCAAAATCGGGGCAATTTTCACATTGGACTTACCGAGCGATCGTAATTCCATCGTTGCTCCTATTTAATCAGAAATATCATCTCACAAAACTTGATTGATAGCATTTTTTAATCTCCTTAATTTTCCCCCAAAAGTAGGGAATCAGGAGACTATCCAACGGGCTTACTTATTATTTAGTGCCTCCTGTTGGGAAACTGAAAGTTTTACCAAATAAGGATTTGAGGCGATTAAGTTCAGGAAGCGATTTTTCTTCCCCATCTCCCCCATCTCCCCCATCTCCCCCATCTTCCCCATCTCCCTTGCCTTACTCAACCAACCAATGGACTTTTTCAGCAACCCCTATTTATTGGTTTGAGATTTAATAAACACTTGATATCCCACATATCCCAAAGCCCCAATAATCGCCAACGTTAACACCGAGGTTAACAACTGAAAAACGGTTTTCAAAAGAGAGAGACTAATTCCGACTCCCACCGCACCAACAACGACTTTTCCCAGCAAAGGAAGCTCATCAAACCAGCGACGCACTTGATTCGTTATCCCTTGTACTTGACTAGAAAATTGATTAGAACTCGCACTCATCGGAGACGGTTGCGAAACATAATCTTGATTCGTGGTTTGTTTTTCATCACTAGCATTGACCTCCGCTTCTAATTCTTGGAGTCGTTTTTCCCAGTCAGTTTGAGAATTTGGTTGATTCATTTTCCTTTCCTTTTGTAATTAAATGGACAGCTAACAAACATGAACAGGTGAGGGAGAAATTGGTTACTTAATTAAGGGATAATATAAATAGAACAACCCCACTACAGGTTTATTCAAAATGAAACGTCAAACCCTCCACCCCTTTCTTACCACAACCCTTGCCACCATTTTATTCGGTTTAACGGCAACTCGCTTGCTTGCCGACCCAATTTCTATCACCAGCGACTTTTCGGCACCGGTTACTAGGTCAGGTCAATCGGGAGGAGCAGTAGATAGCAATGATTGTGGCTTTGTTCCCAGTGCGCCACAAGAGGTGATTCAGGTGTCGGAAAGAATGAATTATTTACGCATGAGTGTGGAGAGTGAAGGGGAAAACCCGACTCTTCTGGTGAAAGGACCGAACGGACGTTTTTGTATTTTGGCGGACTCTGGAGATGGTGCTTCTATGTCGGGAGTGTGGATGCCTGGCACTTATGAAGTTTATGTGGGAGACGAGCAAGGACAAAATCATCAATATACCCTTCGCCTCTCTACTCAGCAATAGGTTAGATGGCTTTTCCTACAAAATTCTAAAAATGAAATTAAATTCTTCTGACAGAGATGTCGATCGGATAATGTACGTTAAGGTAGTAGGAGATGGTAAAGGTACTACTAAATTTCTTTTCAGCTAAAAGAATCGCAATTATAGGAGTGATAGTTTATGAGTAATATCGAAAAAGAAATTGAACAGCAACGTGAAGAGGCACGGGAAGTTTGTGGCAGCGAAGGCACTGAGTCTCAAGACTGTGCGGTTGCTTGGGATACTGTAGAAGAGTTACAAGCGGAATATGCCCATCAACGCTCTGAGAAACCCAAGAAAACTTCTTTAGAGCAGTATTGTGACGAGAATCCCGAAGCGGCGGAATGCCGCGTCTATGATGATTAACTTCTAACGTCGCCTGTTCATCATCAATCATCAGCAGTAGGAGTTTCGGCTTCTACTGCTTTGTTTTGACTAACTAGGGTTTCCTGAATAAAACTGAAACCTTTACCCAATGAGGCTTTAAGGCTCTTAACCCCTCAAAAAAGTGCAAGGAAATTGAACGCTCAATAGTGAAAACCCTGCATCAAAACTTTGAAATATTACCTCTTACCTCTTGCCTCTTACCTCTTACCTCTTGCCTCTTACCTCTTGCCTCTTGCCTTTTGCCTCTTGCCTTACTAAACCAACCAATGGACTTTTTCAGCAAACCCTAACTATATGTTTGGTTTTATTGCGATGCTTCTGGCAGCCACGTTTTTATCAATGCAAAATGTGGTTGTCCGTGTGTTTTTTCAGGGAAATGCTGAACTCGGTGGGCTGCTTCCTTCTGATTTTGAGCATACGATCCTGTTTTTGCAAACTCGAACCTTTTTTATGGTGATCTTTCTGAGTTTGCTTGCTTGGCGCATCTATCCCCAAACGTTTTTGGAAATTGTAAAGGGGAAACAGGAGTTAAAATCACCGTTAATCAGTGGTAGCATTTACTTTTTTACTGTAATTTTACTCTATTTGGCGATCGGGCAAATTCCAGCAGGAATTGCGGTGACGCTGTTTTTTGTTCACCCGATTATTGCCATGTTATGGGGCTGGTGGTTTAATCATTTGCGTCCCACTATTTTTCGGGGTGTAATTCTCATGGGAGTGGTGATTGGTTTAATTCTGGTGACACCTCAATTACAAGCAGATGTTTCCTCAGAGTTTACTCTAGGAGTGATCTGTGCTTTAGGCGCTGGCGTAGGTTTTGCCCTCTATGCGGTGACAGCACAAACGGCTTTGCTTAACTTTCATGCCCTCTCTTTTTCTCTCGTTACCTTTACGCTAATTTTCATCTTTTCTAGTTTTACGCTACTTTTCCTCAACATTACGATTTCCCCAAATGTCTGGCTTCCTCTCCTGATTTGGAGTCTGGGATCAGGATTAATTACGGTGGGAGGATTAGTTTTTACTAATGTTGGCATTCGTTTGGTTGGTGCTTCCACAGCAACATTAGTGGGATCAATTGAACCCGCCTTAACTGCGGTTTTGGCGTGGATCATCTTACAAGAATCGATCGAACCCAGACAGATGATTGGGGTTGCCATTGTTACGATTAGTATTGCAGGATTAGGACTCGATCGCAGCGCGGTTAAACCTTAACTTAACTTAGATTCATGGAGGGAAAGGGGTTTTGGGATCGATCGAGCACTTTCTTGTTGCAACAACTCTAGATTCAACCGATAGCCAACATTACGCACAGTTTGAATTAACTGCGGTTGTTTCGGATTGATTTCGAGTTTTTTCCGTAAGGATAGAATATGAGTGTCGATGGTGCGGAGATTATCGATCGCCTCTGGCCAAGCACGGCGGAGCAATTCCAAGCGAGACAAAGCAATTCCTTGAGCCTGAGCCAAAACATAGAGTAAACTAAACTCTTGTGGTGTAAACTCCACCTTTTTCCCTTGTAAATAAACCTTACGTTGCGCCAAATTGATTTTTAACTGACCATAATCTAACAAGAGAGGAACATTCACCTCTCGGAAGCGCCGTGACAAAGCCTCCACTCGCGCCATAAACTCTCGCATCCCAAAAGGCTTCACTAAATAATCATCTGCACCCGCCTTTAAACCCGCAACAATATCACTTTCCGCCCCTCGTGCTGATAACATGAGAATCAGCGACTGAGAGTAACAATGTAACCAATAACAGAACTCTAAGCTCTCTCCATCGGACAAATCAGCATCTAAAATCACTAAAATCAGTTGTCCAGCTTCTAGAAACGGTTTCGCTTGTTGAATGCTTCCCGACCGACGCACAGAAAACTTTGCTTGTTGTAAATGCCAACCCAGAAGCGATCGTAAATGAGGATTCCCCTCAATAATGTGAATAGAAATTGACTTCACGGTACTTAATAGCGACCATTACGGCGTAAATCAAAGGCTAACAAAAACTAACTTAAAATTCCGTAACAAGAGTTACTTACTTTGAGCTTTTACCTGATCTCCAAAAACCGATAAGATAAGATTACCGTTTTGGGAGGATTAAAGATCATGTTGGCTTTGTTACTCGCTCTTGCTGTCGCCTTGGCAAGTTTTCTGCTGTATTTTGCAGCGTTTTTCTTTCCCGAAGTGCATCGCAAAAGTGATTTTTATTGGAGTGGCTTAGGACTATTTTACGGTTTAGTGTTGTGGGTGTGTGCTGGACGGATCACAGGTGGGGTTTTACTGGGACAAACCGCGAGTGTCGCTTTATTATTGTGGTTTGGAACACAAACTTTAATCTTGCGCCGCGTTCTGGCTTCACCATCAGAAAAAACCAACATTTCTCAAAGCGTCGCCAGTCGTTTACAAAGTCTTTCTCCTCTGAAATTATGGCAAAAAAACAGTAAACAAGACACCCAAACCACGCCTAGTGTAACATCTTCTTCTACTCAGGAAACGGACTCGATCGCCTCAGAAAAATCTTCATCTCAAGAAACAGATCAGTCGTAGGTTGGGTGGAGGTAACGAAACCCAACACTAATAGAGTTAAAATATCGGTACGATCCTAATATAAACGTTCGATTAGCAGAGAACAACAGAAGACCCGTGACAACCAACAAGAGTTATAAAGATACCATTAACCTCCCGAAAACCGATTTTGCCATGCGAGCAAATGCCAAACAACGTGAACCAGAAATTCAGGAATTTTGGCAGCAGGAACAAGTTTACGAAACGCTCTCCCAGCAAAATCCGAAAGAGGTGTTTGTGTTACATGATGGACCCCCCTACGCCAATGGATCATTGCACATGGGACACGCCTTGAATAAAATTCTTAAGGATATCATTAATAAATATAAGCTATTACAAGGTTATAAGGTGCGCTATGTCCCTGGTTGGGATTGTCACGGCTTACCGATCGAGCTAAAAGTTTTACAAAATATCGAAGAAAAAGATCGCGCCAATTTAACCCCGATCAAGTTACGAAAAAAAGCGGCGAAGTTTGCGAATAAAACGATCGACACGCAACGAAAAGGCTTTAAACGCTATGGCGTGTGGGGAGACTGGGAAAACCCTTATTTAACCCTAAACCCTGCTTATGAAGCGGCGCAAATTGGGGTTTTTGGGGAAATGGCGCTGAAAGGCTATATCTATCGGGGATTAAAACCCGTTCATTGGAGTCCAAGCTCAAAAACGGCTCTCGCTGAGGCAGAATTAGAATATCCAGAAGGACATACTTCCCCTAGTATCTATGCGGTTTTCCCTGTGACTGCTTTGGGAGAAGACGCAAAAGCATCATTAGGAGATTATCTTTTTAGTTTAGGGGTGGCGATTTGGACGACAACGCCTTGGACAATTCCAGGAAATTTGGCGGTGGCGGTGAATCCAGATTTAAATTATGCAGTAGTGGAACGATCGGGAGATAATAATGATTGTCGCTATCTGATTGTGGCTGCAGATTTGGTGGAGAAACTTTCCGCAACGTTGGAAGCGTCGCTAACGGTGAAAACCACTCTCCCAGGAAAAGCCTTAGAACATTGCAAATATCGTCATCCGTTGTTTGACCGTGAAAGTGAAATTTTAATCGGTGGCGACTATATTACAACAGAATCGGGAACGGGATTAGTTCACACGGCGCCTGGTCATGGTCAAGAAGACTATGTGGTCGGAATGCGCTACGGTTTACCGATTCTGTCTCCTGTGGATGAACAGGGAACGTTTACTCAAGAAGCGGGAAAATTTGCAGGGTTAGCGGTTCTCGATGGCGGGAATGATGCGATTATTGAGGCGTTACAAACGGCGAACTCTCTCCTGAAACAAGAACCCTATCAACACAAATATCCCTACGATTGGCGGACGAAAAAACCGACGATTTTTCGCGCAACAGAACAGTGGTTTGCTTCGGTGGAAGGCTTTAGAGACGCGGCGTTAAGTGCGATCGAGCAGGTAAACTGGTTACCGCAACAGGGAGAAAACCGCATCCGATCAATGGTTTCTCAACGCAGTGATTGGTGCATTTCTCGTCAGCGCAGTTGGGGCGTTCCCATTCCTGTCTTTTACGACGAAGAAACCAACGAACCGCTATTAACCCCAGAAACGATCGCCCATGTGCAAAATATTATTGCAGAAAAAGGCTCAGATGCGTGGTGGGAGTTATCCACAGAGGAGTTATTACCCCCAGAATATCGTGATAATGGTCGGACTTATCGCAAAGGAACAGATACGATGGATGTGTGGTTTGATTCGGGTTCATCTTGGGCTGCGGTTGCGAAACAGCGAGAGGAATTAAATTATCCCGTGGATATGTATCTCGAAGGATCAGATCAACATCGCGGTTGGTTTCAGTCGAGTTTATTAACCAGTGTTGCTACCCAAGGCGTCGCACCCTATAAAACCGTTCTCACTCATGGCTTTGTTTTGGATGAGAAAGGCTATAAAATGAGTAAATCTTTGGGAAATGTGGTTGATCCCGCCGTGATTATTGAAGGGGGGAAAAATCAAAAGCAAGAACCTGCTTATGGGGCGGATATTTTGCGCTTGTGGGCTTCTTCAGTGGATTATTCGGCGGATGTTCCCATTGGTCAAGGGATTCTGAAACAGTTGGCGGATGCTTATCGGAAAATTCGCAATACGGTGCGGTTTTTGTTGGGAAATCTCCACGACTTTGATCCGAAGTATCATGGGGTACTTGATGAGAATTTACCCAGTTTAGATCGCTATATGTTACATCGCACCTCAGAAGTCTTTGAGGAGATCACCGCAGCGTTTGAGGAATATGAGTTTTTCCGCTTTTTCCAAACAGTACAGAATTTCTGTGTGGTGGATTTATCAAACTTCTATTTAGATATTGCCAAAGATCGCTTGTATATTTCAGATACCAATTCTCTGCGACGACGCAGTTGTCAGACAGTGTTAGCAATTATTGTCGAAAATCTTGCCCGCGCGATCGCGCCTGTATTGTGTCATACAGCAGAAGATATCTGGCAAAACATCCCTTATCCCACACCTCACAAATCTGTTTTTGCATCAGGATGGATTCCCAAAGAAACAGGTTGGAAAAATCCAGAATTAGGGGAAAGTTGGTCAAAATTACGGGAAATTCGCGGTGAAGTCAATAAAGTGATGGAACAAGCGCGTAATGAAAAACTGATCGGTGCGTCTTTAGAAGCGAAAGTCTTGTTATATGTTCCAGACACAGGATTAAGAGAACAATTGTCGCAGATGAATCCTACCGAAAGCATTGGGGAAGGATTGAATGTGGATGAGTTACGGTATCTCTTCCTTGCGTCTCAAGTGGCGTTAGTGGAGACTTCAGAGGTGGTAAAAACCGCCCCCTATTACAGCGAAACGGAATTGGTGAGTGTGGGAATTATCCACGCTGATGGGGAAAAATGCGATCGATGCTGGAATTATTCGCCAACAGTGGGACAATTTGAAAATGATCCGACAATTTGCGATCGATGTCATCATGCGTTAGCGGGTAATTTCTAAAATCAAACAAAGTAGGTTGGGTAGAGACGTTCCATGGAATGTCTCCACGCGAAACCCAACAGCAAAAAACGTAGGTTGGGTGGAGTTTACGAAACCCAACAGCAATCAGTCATTAGTCACTAGATCAATCCCCCCTAACCCCCCTTTGAAAGGGGGGAATAATGGATCGGTATGTAGCGCTAATTATTCACCCATGATATTAAACAGAGGAAAGGGAAAAAGAGAATGGTTACACAAATCAAGAAAAACGTAAAAACAGAAACTTGGATTGATAGCAGTTGGGACAATTATTTACAAGTTTTAGAAACGCTTCCTGATGAGAAAGGAAAATCTTATTATCATCATCAACAATATCGAATTGAAATGAGTCCTCTTGGAAATAGTCACGCCAGCGATCATTCTCTCATTAATTATATTGTTCATCTTTATGGAACACTTAAAGGAATTGAACTGAATGGAAAAGATAATCCGACATTAAGAAAACCTAATTTCCGAGAAGCGCAAGCTGATCTCGCTTTTTATGTTGGGAAAAATGCTAATGTTATTCCCTGGGGAACAAGTATCATTAATTTAGATCAATATCCTGCGCCTAATTTAGTGATTGAAATAGCAAGTTCTTCTTTAGCAGATGATTTCGGGAAAAAACGGTTACTCTACGAAGATTTAGCAGTGGAAGAGTATTGGGTGGTTGATGTTAAAAAAGCACAAGTAACAGCGTTTAAGATAGAAAAACAAGGAAGTTATCGCCTCAATACGTCTCAAGTTTTACCCAATTTAGAAATTAGTTTAGTCACAGAAGCATTGCTTCAAAGTCGAGAAACTACTCATACACAAGTTGGAAATTGGTTGTTACAACAGTTTCAGAATTAAAATGATTACGGATCAAGAATTAACATTAGAACAATTTCTTAATCTTCCTCAAGATGATGTTACTTATGAGTTTTTTAATGGAAAAGTAACGCCGAAAATGTTTCCGAAACGCTTTCACTCGCGGTTAACAGTTGCGCTATGTTTGATTCTAGAACAGTGGAGAAAAAATCAAGGAGAAGTGGGAATTGAATGGAGTGTGATTTTAGAAAAAGATGGGAAAAGTTGGGCGCCTGTTCCCGATTTATTGTATATTTCTAATCAGCGTTTACCTTTAAATCGCTTTGAAGATGAAGCCTGTCCATTTCCCCCAGAGTTAGTGATAGAAATTATTTCTTCAGGTCAAACTTTTGGCGAGTTGACAGAAAAAGCAACTTCTTATCTAAAAGCAGGGGTCGATCGAGTTTGGCTGGTTGATCCGAAGGCGCAAACAATCACGATTTTTTCGTTCAATTATCTCCCTGAAACTAAACGGAAAGATGACAGCTTAAATGATGATTTGTTTCCCGATTTAGACATAACTGTTGGAGAGGTTTTCCAAAAAGCTGGCTGGTAAAGCAAACATCTATTTTAGTTCTATTTCAGAGAGTTTTTATGTCCATTTTACTTTTTCCTCGTGACCCCAAAATCCCTCATATTTTTTCACGGTTACATCTCCCAAAACTTGCACCTGACAGGCTAAACGGCGAGTTGTGTTTGGGTGATGAGGCGGTAAAGATAAACGGGCTTTTTCTTGCCAACTTGGTGCGGAAACTTCTCCCTCTATTTCTACAGTACAAGTGCCGCACGTTCCTAGTCCATAGCAGTTAATAAAACTGGCGGCTTCATTGTAGAGATCAACTTTGTTTTTGAGTAATACATCACGGAGATTTTCGCCGCGATCGCAGGTAAAGGTTTTTCCTTGAGCAGTGATTTGGGGCATGATAAAATTTGAAGATAACTGTCTTTCTATTTTAAACCAGTTTAAACCAGTCGGTTCTCATCTGATTTGCTATGGTACAACAAAATCAGGTATGGTGGCTATGTTTGTAATCAAGAGGCAATAATAATGAGTAACGATTCTGGTGTTAAAACGGACGAAAAGAAACAGCATTTTGATGATATCTATATGGAGTCCACTCCTGTTCCTTTTAAGGAACGGATTATTGATGCTTTAGATTATATTTCTGATGATAATAATCGGCAAACTTTCGATCGACTAATTTTGCCTTGGTGTGAAAAACAAGAAGGAAAAGTGATTCCTTACGTGGATTTATGTTGCTGTTTTGGTAACACAACGTTAGCGATCGCGCATAATATGACAGTAGAGGAGATTCGAGAAAATTGGAAGGATGCAGCAACCGCACAAAAGCCTCTCAAACCGCGCCGTTTGCATCTTCAAACTTCTGGAATTGATCTGTCTGAAAACGCGCTTCAGTATGCGGAAAATGCAGGGATTTTCGATCGAACCATACAAGCGAATTTAAACCAACCTTCTGCGGAGAAAAAAGCAGCAGTGCTAAATACAATGAAAGAAGCAGACATTTTAGTTTCCACTGCGTCTTTAGTTTACTTAGAAGAAAGCGCGATCGAGGAGTTAATTTCCACGTTTGCTAATGCTCCCCGTGAAGGGTATTGTCTGGTTAATTTCCTCAATCCCTTTGGTTTAGAAAAAGCAGACGCAACCAAACGAATTTTACTACAAAATCTTGATTTTGTGGGTAGCACCGCCACTCGCCACCGTCGAATGTCTCCCCTCGAACAAGAAAACTATCCCGGTGAGGAATGGTCATTACTCGAAATTTGGGTTTTAAAGCGTAAGGGCTTGAAACAGAAAGTGGAAACTTAACCATTTCTTAACTTAGTTAGCCAAATTAACTAATATAATACAAGAGTGGCTAACTTTAACTGATCAATAACCAAGACAGTTTAAGAATAAGTCACTTTTTGGCGGTGAGTTACATCGTGTCAGCCTGTGGACTGGTTAACGCCGACGTTGCCAGAAAAAGCCCTGAGCGGAAAGAAGCAGGAAGTGGACATCAGAGTAAATCAGGTTTTGAGTAAACGTGGTTAAGTCTGAGTAAGTTCCTCATAACGGATAACCGTAACTTTCTCATTGCTTCCTTAGCTAACCACTGATAACCCTTCTACTAAGAGAGAAGGAGTGACATAAGAACCGTTAATTTGTGAGTCTCCCCCAAGCGCAAGCAGATGATTGAAAGCGGTGTAAATGTTACCAGCGACCATTGTATCCTTGACTCGACCAGTGATTTGTCCGTTTTGGACGCGATAACCGAGTTCGATGTTAGCGGAAAAGTCACCAGAGAGATCAGCATCTTCTCCTAAAAGTTGGTCAATGACTAAACCATCATCCAGTTGAGTGATTAAGTCTTGTAAGTCGCCATTCCCTGGCGTAACAATCAGGTTGATTAAACTAGGGGTCGGATAACGCCCTAAACTGGGACGAAACCCGTTTCCAGTGCTACCAATTCCTAGTTTACGCCCGATCGCGCGATCGGTGTAAAATTGTTCAATGCGACCTTGATTGATCAAAGTAAGCTCGCGAGTTGATGTTCCCTCATCATCAAATGGACAACGCTCTGGGTTGCGCGTGGGGTCTTGTTTTAACGTAATCTGATCTGAGATCACTTGCTCATGGCTTCGATCGCCCCAAGGGGATGTTCCTTCCCATACCTGTTTCCCATTGAGAGCAGCGATCACGGTTTCCCAGAATAAATTCGCCGCTTTCGGGGTAAAAATAATGGGAACGCGACCTTGTGGGGGAGAAACAGTAACCGAAGCCCAGTTCATTGCTTGACAAATTCTTTTTTTTATGGTATGCAAATCAATCTCCTCCGAAGATTCGCTACCGTCAGCAATGCCTAAAAAATCCTCTCCTCTCACCCATTCCACTTGTAAAAACGCACTGGTGCTGATCTCGGTGTATTGACAATCAGTTCCTTGTGTGTTGAGCAGGCGAGTGGTGTGTTGTTCGCAGTCTAGTTCCCCAGTACACAAGACGCTAGAATTATAGTTTAACAGTTCCTCGATCGCGCTTTTTCCCTCTGTAATTAAACTCTCTGGGGAGATCAGCTTGCCTTGGCTGGGATAAACTTGTTGATGGTTGGGAGTAAGCTCGATCGATGCTGGCGTATTAAGCGCACATAAACCTAACGCTCGTGTCACCAACTCATTAGCATCTGCATCGCCATAAGCGACTGTCACCCCAGGGGATCGATCGCGCCACACCCGTAACGCGATTCCCTCTGATTCCACTGTTTCCAACTGTTTTAAGCGATTTGCTTCAAAATAGACAGGATGCCCACGAGAGATCACTTGATACACTTCCGCCTCTTCTGCGCCCGCCGATCGCGCTTTCTCTAAAACCTCTTCTGGATCAATCATCTGACTTAAATTCTCCCGCTCTAATGCGTTTCATCTTTTACCGTAGGGTGGGCACTGCCCACCCTACGACTGGCGTTGGGTTTCGTTTTCTCCACCCAACCTACATTTTATCTTTTCCCCCCAATCATCGGGGGGTTAGGGGGGATTATTCCTTGATTGGCGTTGGGTTTCGTTTTCTCCACCCAACCTGCTTTTTATTGTGAAGTTCTGTTAAAAAAATTCCCAAAATCAATTCGGGAGTTGACAAAATTAATTCCAAACTGTAACAATAGATACAGAAATAAAGAAATCGTTCATCTCTCTGATGAGTTTAATCAAGGAGAGACGGAAGTAGGGAAACTCCCGAAGGAACGCGCCTCAACCAGATCGAATTCAAGGAGGCGAATCCATGAAACTTACTTATCGCGGTGTCCAATACGAAAACAATACTCCCGTCGTCGAAACTACAGAAGGCGAAGTTGCTGGCAAATATCGTGGTTTAGACTGGCGTTTTCACGAGCTGAAAAAACCGTTACACTTACAGCCAAGAGCTAACCTGACCTATCGAGGAATTACCTATGAGGTTCATCCTGCGCTCACGTCTGATGTATCTGTGAAGCCAAACGCTGCTTATATCTCGACGCAGGCGAAAGCGCGAGGCTTAATGCGTAATCAGGTGCTAAATTTCAAAAAACGCCAAAAATCAATGTTAAGTCGCGCTAATGCAGAAATCGGTCTCAAATAAGCTGAAAATTGCCGTTTTAGCGCTTAAATGAATTAAGAATCCTCCACCAACCTAATTTTAGGGGATGTGGGGGATTTTTAGTAAGATTGTCCCCGAAAACAATCAGATCGGTAATCGTAATTTTGACCGTTTAATATGTCAAAATAGAACCGTATTTAGGATAGTAAACAATTCCGCAATATATCTTGATCAATACACCTAAAAACATATCATTGGCTCAGGAGAAAACGATGCTACACCGCAAGCTCCATCAATTTTGTAACGAAGGTCGTGAAGTCTGCATTTTCTTGCGGGATCAGCAACGCTGGATTGAAGAAGCACGAATCGTTAGTTTAGAAGGTGACTTGATGACGGTGCGCTACGAAATCGATGAAGATGAAGAAATTAGCTCTTGGGAGGAGATTATTCGTATAGAAAGTATTGCCTCTATTACCCATCGCCTAGCGTCAGTGAGCCGCGCTGATATTGACCCCCTTATTTCTGATGATTGTCCTGAAGCAGAACAAATTTATCCCCGTTATCCTGATTATCCTCAAGAATGATTGCACTCAGGTTAATCGGTTTCGGGTAATGGCTCAAAAACGGGACAATAGCCCTCTGGCGTTACTTGAAACCCATAGAGAGGGGAAGCAGGGTTACGGCAATGTTGGCGTTGACGATGGCGACAATTGCCACAGCTTGCTGTTTCACGAGGAAGTTTTTCGTCGCTGGTTTGTTGCAGAATCTCTTTCTGGGATAAACCACGCAACACCAGTTCTTCCCCTTGCCAACGTGCCTTCACTAATCCCGTATCGGAAAAGTTATGCCAGCGTGGATCGTTGATAATGCTACTGGGAAGTTGAATGTTGATGAGTTTTTCTGCTTCTTTGACTTCCCCTTCATAATTGGTTTCTGCTGGGGCTGCTGGTTGGAGAAATTTCTCGCCAATGTGCAGTTCGACTTCGGTTTTTGCTTCTGGGAGATGGAGATGATAACGATTTTGTAATTCTTCTAGACTGGTAAGGTCAATGAGATAGTTTTTGAGACCATGAACAAAGATGACGTGCTGGGGACGCAGGTTGTGGATCAGTTGAGTTGTTCCTAAACCGTCGCTGTGTTGGGCGAGAAGGTAGGTTTCAGTATGCCAGGGAACACTTCTTGCCGGGGATTTTAGTGGGGTGGGGGTTTCCGCTTGGAAGATGACCCATTGTTGCTGATTGTAGTGGCGCAGGATGTCTTCCCAGTTTGAGTTTTCTTCCACGAGGAGAAGCGTCGCAGCTTGATTTAAGTCTGATTTATTGGTGAGCAGGCGCACTCTAGGACGCACCCGATCGTCCCAAAATAAGGGCTGATGTTTGGCAAAATTTTGTATAGAATCGGGAAGATGAGGGAGGATGGAGAGATAGGCTTCACAGACAGGCGCGATCGTTGCCTCGACCCAAATATCAAGGTCACGACCTGTAAATTGATGATGCGATCGAAGCAGGACTAAAATTTCTTGTGCTAAACCGAAATAAGGCACAGGTAAGACAATATTTTTTCCCTGTGTCAAGGTTTCACTTAACCGCGCCATTAACTGATTTTCCTGTTGGCGGCGGTGAGGATGTCGCGCTGTACCATAACTCCCTTCCACAATCATCACATCAGGGGAAAAGTCTCGTAACGCTTCAATGGATAATCCTTCCGCTAAACGGGAGTTAGACAGGAAAAAATCACCCGTATAAAGCAGACGATGCTCTCGTTGATCAGTGATATAAGTGAGGGCGATCGCGCAAGCACCGGGTAAATGACCCGCAGGATATAATTTGACAGTGAGATTGTCTGCTAACGCAATGCGCGATCGAGTTGGTAAAGCATGAGCTAAACTGGGAATTTCCTCTTCTTCCAACCAATTCAGATGGAGCAATTGCACCGTTACTTCACTGGCATAAATCGGCACATCAGGAAACGCACGATGCAAAGCCAATAAGCCCCGCGCATGGTCAGGGTGAGCATGACTACATAAAATTAAATCGATCGAAGGTAAATTAGCCTGAGCGGTAATTAAATCCTCAACTTCATGTAGTCCACAATCAAGGAGCAAACGATGTTCTCCCAACTGCAAGAAAAAACAAACCCCCTCCCCCTGATGACCGACCGCATAGGAATAAAAACAGAGAGGGGAAGAGAAGTCACTCATGATCAACTGAACTAATTTTTATCAAACTTTAGTGAGCCGAGCCATTGCCATGATAATCTTCCGAATCATAAAAACCGTTTTTTGTCCCAAAAAATAAACAAGAAACAATAAACAGCGCTGATAAAATCACTAAAATTAACTTAACATCCATAAAAAATCTAACCTCCAGAATAATACCGCTCTACCAACTTTAATCAAACTTTACCCGTAAAGGTAGAGCAATTTGATCAAGGGAGTCGGGATAATTTACTTTTTGAATCATTATATCTTGTGCCTCATGCCATCGGAAAAAAGAATCGTGAGAAAACTGAAGAGCTTATTTGCCCTCCTCAAAGAAACTTTTACCCAGTGGCTAGAGCATAAAGCCCCCCGCCTAGCCGCCGCCTTAGCCTACTATATGGTTTTTTCCCTTGCTCCTTTGCTAGTGATTGCCATTGCCATTGCAGGAGCAATATTTGGCGAAGACGCTGCTCGTGGGGAAATTGTCGCTCGAATTAGTGGCTTTGTTGGTCAAGATGCTGCCAGTGTCATTGAAAAAGCGATTACCAATGCCAGTCAGCCCGATTTAAGTAACGTTGCTTCTCTGATTAGTATTGCTGTCCTTCTTTTCGGTGCGTCTGGTGTTTTCGCACAACTTCAAGATGCGCTGAATACAATTTGGAGTGTGCAACCGCGACCGGGGCGAGTGGTTAGACAATTTATCAGCAAACGGATTTTATCTTTTGCGATGGTTTTAGGTTTAGGTCTTTTTGTCATCCTCTCCCTTCTCCTCACCGCCGCGATTTCTGCTTTAAGTCAATTGGAATTACTGCCTGGGTTTCCTTTCCTCTGGAAAACCCTCTCTCTAGCGGTTTCGTTTGGTTTAGTTACCCTATTTTTTGCCTTAGTCTTTAAGTTTCTCCCTGATGCCAAAGTTGCTTGGAGTGATGTTTGGATGGGAGCAATTATTACTTCTATTTTATTCGCCATCGGGCGATCGTTGCTGGGATGGTATTTGGGAAAAACCAGTTTTGCTTCTACTTATGGCGCGGCTGGTTCTTTAATTGTCCTTCTCGCATGGATTTATTATTCAGCACAAATTCTCTTTTTAGGCGCAGAATTTACGGAAGTTTATGCTCGTAAATATGGCTCTCACATTACCCCCAATTGTCACTCCATGAGAATTACAACCACCCCCCTTGATGAACAATAATCAGTGACCAGTGACCAGTGACCAGTGACCAGTGACCAGTGACCAGTTACCAGTGACCAGTCATTAAGAAACGAGTAGAGAGAAAAGAGAAAAATAGGCATTTAAACTCACTTCTAAATTCTCTCTTCTCACTTCTTGATTCCCAGTGACCAGTGACCAGTCATTAAGAAACGAGTAGAGAGAAAAGAGAAAAATAGGCATTTAAACTCACTTCTAAATTCTCTCTTCTCACTTCTTGATTCCCAGTGACCAGTGACCAGTCATTAAGAAACGAGTAGAGAGAAAAGAGAAAAATAGGCATTTAAACTCACTTCTAAATTCTCTCTTCTCACTTCTTGATTCCCAGTGACCAGTGACCAGTCATTAAGAAACGAGTAGAGAGAAAAGAGAAAAATAGGCATTTAAACTCACTTCTAAATTCTCTCTTCTCACTTCTTGATTCCCAGTGACCAGTGACCAGTCATTAAGAAACGAGTAGAGAGAAAAGAGAAAAATAGGCATTTAAACTCACTTCTAAATTCTCTCTTCTCACTTCTTGATTCCCAGTGACCAGTGACCAGTCATTAATAAAACGAGTAGAGAGAAAAGAGAAAAATAGGCATTTAAACTCACTTCTAAATTCTCTCTTCTCACTTCTTGATTCCCAGTGACCAGTGACCAGTCATTAAGAAACGAGTAGAGAGAAAAGAGAAAAATAGGCATTTAAACTCACTTCTAAATTCTCTCTTCTCACTTCTTGATTCTCAGTGACCAGTGACCAGTGACCAGTCATTAAGAAACGAGTAGAGAGAAAAGAGAAAAATAGGCATTTAAACTCACTTCTAAATTCTCTCTTCTCACTTCTTGATTCCCAGTGACCAGTGACCAGTGACCAGTCATTAAGAAACGAGTAGAGAGAAAAGAGAAAAATAGGCATTTAAACTCACTTCTAAATTCTCTCTTCTCACTTCTTGATTCCCAGTGACCAGTGACCAGTCATTAAGAAACGAGTAGAGAGAAAAGAGAAAAATAGGCATTTAAACTCACTTCTAAATTCTCTCTTCTCACTTCTTGATTCCCAGTGACCAGTGACCAGTCATTAAGAAACGAGTAGAGAGAAAAGAGAAAAATAGGCATTTAAACTCACTTCTAAATTCTCTCTTCTCACTTCTTGATTCCCAGTGATCAGTGACCAGTGACCAGTGACCAGTCATTAAGAAACGAGTAGAGAGAAAAGAGAAAAATAGGCATTTAAACTCACTTCTAAATTCTCTCTTCTCACTTCTTGATTCCCAGTGATCAGTGACCAGTGACCAGTGACCAGTCATTAAGAAACGAGTAGAGAGAAAAGAGAAAAATAGGCATTTAAACTCACTTCTAAATTCTCTCTTCTCACTTCTTGATTCCCAGTGACCAGTGACCAGTAGTTCTCAAACTTAAAACGATTTAGAATGGGACTGTTTGCCATTTTGTAGAGAAATCAGAAGCCAAGTGACAGTATCATCAGTATCATCAGTTTTTCCTACGTCTCAATATCCTGATGCCAAAGGGCGTTTTGGTGAATTTGGCGGAAAATATGTTCCCGAAACCCTCATCCATGCTCTTAGTGAGTTAGAAACCGCTTATGAGCAAATTCGCCGTGATCCAGATTATAATCAACAGTTAACACAATTATTAAATGATTATGTGGGGCGACCCAGTCCCCTTTATTTTGCCGAACGTCTCAGTGAACATTATGCCCAACCCAACGGCACGAAACCGCAAATTTACCTCAAACGGGAAGACTTAAACCATACGGGAGCGCATAAAATTAATAATGCGATCGCGCAGGTGCTTTTAGCTCGTAAAATGGGGAAAAAGCGCATTATTGCCGAAACTGGGGCGGGTCAACATGGCGTTGCCACAGCAACCGTTTGCGCTCGTTTTGGCTTAGACTGTGTGATTTATATGGGCGTTCACGATATGGAACGTCAAGCATTAAATGTGTTTCGGATGCGGTTAATGGGAGCAACCGTTGAACCTGTAGAAGCAGGAAATGGAACGCTGAAAGATGCCACTTCCCAAGCGATTCGAGATTGGGTGACGAATGTGGAAACCACTCACTATATTTTAGGTTCGGTGGCGGGTCCTCATCCCTATCCCATGATTGTCCGCGATTTTCATGCCATTATTGGTAAAGAAACCCGTGAACAATGTCAAGAAAAATGGGGCGGCTTACCCGATATTCTCTTAGCTTGTGTCGGTGGCGGCTCCAATGCGATGGGATTATTTGCGGAATTTGTCTCTGAACCTGCAATTCGCCTCATTGGGGTGGAAGCTGGTGGCGAGGGTATTAATTCCCCTAAACACGCCGCCACGCTCACGAGAGGGAAGCCAGGAGTGTTACATGGTGCGATGAGTTATCTACTCCAAGATGGGGAAGGACAAGTCACGGAAGCTCATTCTATCAGTGCTGGGTTAGATTATCCAGGAGTGGGACCCGAACATAGTTATCTAAAAGATAGTAATCGCGCTGAATACTATAGTGTGACAGATGCCGAAGCAGTGGAGGCATTTCAACGAATGTCCCGTTTAGAGGGGATTATTCCCGCGTTAGAAACCGCTCATGCGTTTGCTTATTTGGAAACCCTTTGTCCTCAACTCTCTGGCTCACCGAAAATTGTGATTAATTGTTCGGGACGCGGTGATAAAGATGTGCAAACGGTCGCCAAATACTTGGAGGAGCATTAATGAATTTGTCGAAATTACAAGTTTGCGATCGAGATTTATCTCCAGAATTATTAGAACAGTATAAAGCAAGTCCCGCCGTTGCTGTAGATACAGAAACAATGGGTTTAAATCCCATGCGCGATCGGCTCTGTTTAGTGCAATTATGTGATGCAGAAGGGAACGTAACCATGATTCGCATCGCCAAAGGACAACAGAAAGCGGAATATCTGCAACAATTACTGGCGGCTCAAAATGTTGAAAAAGTTTTCCATTTTGCTCGGTTTGATGTCGCCCAGTTTTATAATACGTTTGGGGTGATGACAACCCCGATTTTCTGTACAAAAATTGCTAGTAAAATGGCGCGGACTTATACCTCTAGTCATGGTTTAAAGAGCTTAGTACAGGAATTAGAGCAAATTGAACTGGATAAGCGTTCTCAAAGCTCAGACTGGGGAAATATCGAAAATCTATCCCCAGAACAGTTAAGTTATGCGGCGAATGATGTTCGTTATTTGATCAGTTTGAAAACAAGGTTAGAAAAAATGCTACAACGAGAGGAACGTTGGGAATTAACCCAAGAATGTTTTACTTGTATCCCGACTTTTGTCAAGTTAGATTTACAACAGTTTGATCACATTTTTGAACATTAGATAGCCAAAACGTAGGTGGGGTGGAGGTGACGAAACCCAACAGCCAAAGCGTAGGTGGGGTGGAGGTGACGAAACCCAACAGTTACCAGTAGCCAAACGGCGGTAAAATGTTGGGTTGCGCGGTAGCTTCACCCCACCTACGACTAAAAAAAGTCTCATATATCACAGACTAAAGATTAACTCAAACCCAAGTCAGCAAGCTGTAATCGTGGAAGTAATGCACATTAAACAAAAAATTTCGGAAGAGAAAAAAGAGAATGAGGAAAGCAGACGCACTCTTGTTTTACAGCTTTTGAAACAGGAGTTAGCGTTAAATTGTGGGGAAGTTTGCTCGATCGGTGATGAGAGTCTTGAGGGATGGTTGATTTTAGGCAGTGTAGAGGCTCGAGGTTTGAATCATTTTTTACCACGTTGCAAATTTCGATCGGTCTAGCCTTTTTTCCGCTCAATTAGAAGAAGTATCAGCCCCCTAACCCCCAATCTTGGGGGAACTAGATGGCATCTCCTTTTCAGATCTGAGAAGTATCAGCCCCCTAACCCCCAATCTTGAGGAGCGACCCTGGCGAGGTTTCCTCGCCTAAGGAACGCGCGACGGTGGGGAATTAGATGGCATCCCCTTTTCATATCTGCTTTGATCGCGTAAACTGGCAACAGTTTCGCAGTATTCATAAGGCTTTAATTTTGCCATCTTTCGTCACCAGTGGAATCGCATCTATGCAACAGGATAATAACTTAAAACTGACGCTTTTTAGTGGTAAAGGAGGAGTGGGAAAAACCACTGTTTCTTGTAGTTTTGCGCGAAATTTGGCGCGATCGCATCCTCAAGATCGCATTTTATTACTTTCCACTGATCCAGCGCATTCAGTGGGAGACGTGCTAGATTTGCCTGTAGGAGAAACCGCCACCCCATTAAGCGATCTTCCTAATCTCCAAGTTCGCGCCTTAAATGCGGTAACACTTCTCGGAGAATTTAAAGAACGCTACGGAGATACTCTCGAAGTGTTAGTGGAACGAGGAAGTTTTGTGGATGGGGAAGATTTAACTCCCGCTTGGGATTTGGGATGGCCCGGTTTAGATGAGTTAATGGGCGTTTTGGAGATTCAACGGCTGTTTAATGAAGATGAAGTCGATCGCATCGTCGTCGATATGGCGCCGAGTGGTCACAGTCTCCATTTATTCGAGATGATGGACTTTTTAGATAACTTTCTCGGTGGGTTAGAGGGGTTTCAAGAAAAACATCGCGTGATGGTGAGAAGTTTGTCTCGCAACTACACACCTGATGAGACAGACGAGTTTTTAGACAAAATGCGGGATGATCTCGCCAGAGGTCGATCGATGCTGCAAGATGAGCAAAAAACCGCTTGCATTGTGGGCGCGATCGCACAGCCCATGAGTTGGTTAGAAACCCAAGACTTTATAACCTCACTTCAAGCGCTTAAAATTCCCTGTGGCGGTGCTTTTGTCAATCGAATCATCCCCAACGACAGCAACTCCCCAGCAACGCTCGATCGATTTTATGAACAACAGCAACTTCTCACGCAATTTCGCGATCTCCTGCAACCGTTACCCTTGTATGGCGTACCCGAACAAGATTCTGATCCCGTCGGAGGAGCGTCTTTAGATGAACTTTTCCCCAAAATTCAACCCGTAGAAGAGATTACACTGATTGAACAACCCGAAACCATTTCCTTCCCAGAAGCAATCCCACCTGGACTTCCCGACTGGATCGAAGAAAACTCACAACTGCTTTTAATTGGGGGGAAAGGGGGTGTCGGAAAAACCACTACCGCAGCCAGTATCGGTTGGGGAATGGCGCAACGTCACCCCGACAAAAAAATCCGTTTAATGTCCATTGATCCTGCTCATTCTTTAGCCGATGCTTTAGACGCTCCCCTCGGACATGATCCCGTTGCTGTCACCGACAATTTGAGCGCCCAAGAAATTGATTCCGACTTGCTTTTAGATCAGTTTCGGGAAGACTATCTCTGGGAATTAGCAGAAATGATGAGTGGGGGAAACGGCGACACTGAAGGGTTACAGCTTGCTTATGGGCCCGAATCGTGGCGACAAATGGTTTCGCAAGGACTGCCTGGGGTAGATGAAATGTTAGCGTTGTTAACGGTTGTGGACTTGTTAGAAGCAGGGGAACAAGATTTAATTATTGTTGATACCGCCCCCACTGGTCATCTGTTACGCTTTTTAGAAATGCCAACCGCCTTAACCGACTGGTTGAGTTGGATATTTAAGCTGTGGATGAAGTATCAAGCCGTTGCTGGTCACATGGAATTGGTGACGCGGTTACGTCAGCTAAGAAAACGAGTGGTTAACACTCATAAAAAGTTACAGGATGCGGATTATACTGAGTTTATCGGGGTGTTACAAAATCAGAGCGCGATCGTCGCAGAAACGCAACGGATGACGGAAGCATTGGAGGAACAAGGGATTTCTCAACGATATATTATCCACAATCGTTATCATCCCCATCAAGAAATTGATGTCAATCGGTTTCCGAATCAAACCGTAGTGCGGCTTCCTCTTTTACCTCGATCGATTCCCGCTTTAGAACGAATTGAAGGAGCGGCAAAACTCTTGTTTTAATGTAATGAAAGGGGATTAATGGAATTAGTTTTATTTTGGCATCGGCGCGACTTACGGCTTAAGGATAACATAGGACTCTTTCAAGCCCATCAAAAAACAGCGAAAGTGTTAGGAGTCTTTTGTTTTGATCCGCAACTCTTAAAAAAAGATCAGGTTGCACCCGCAAGGATAAAATATCTGTTGGGATGTTTGCAGGAACTTCAGGAAAATTATCGCCGCGTGGGAAGCGATTTATTGATTTTGAACGCTGATCCTGTGACTGCGATTTCTAATCTGGCTCAAACCCTTAACGCCACAGGAGTATTCTGGAATCAAGATATTGAACCCTATTCCAGAAAGCGCGATCGAGCAGTACAATCGGCTTTAGAAGAACAAGGAATTACCGTCCAAACCTTTTGGGATCAACTGCTTCATTCCCCAGGAGACATTTTAACCAAAAGCGATGAACCCTATAAAGTTTATACTCCCTTTTGGAAAAACTGGCAAAAACAGGACAAAGCAACACCAACAGGAGAAATCAAAAGTCTAGACGGGTTAACCTCAGAAGAACACCGCAAAGCTGATACTGTTGGCGTGATTCCCTTGCCGAAACTGAACGATTTGGGATTTAGTTGGGAAAACGAACTTCCCTTAACCCCAGGGGAAAGCGCCGCCAGAGACAGATTACAATGGTTTTGCGATCGCGCCATTCTTGACTACGATCAAAATCGCAATTATCCCGCGATCGAGGGTACATCTATTTTAAGCGCCGCCCTAAAATTCGGTGCAATTGGCATCCGTGAAGTGTGGGAAGCCACCAACCAAGCTGAAGAAAACACCCGTAGCGACGAAGCCAGAGACAACATCAACGCTTGGCGACAAGAACTAGCATGGCGAGAATTTTATCAACACGCCCTTTATTTCTTCCCAGAATTAGCAAAGGGACCCTATCGCGAGCAATTTAAATCGTTTCCTTGGGAGAATAATCAAGACCACTTTGAGGCGTGGTGTAACGGAGAAACAGGCTATCCCATTGTCGATGCTGCCATGCGCCAACTCAATACAACAGGCTGGATGCACAACCGTTGTCGAATGATTGTAGCAAGTTTCCTCACCAAAGACCTAATCATCAATTGGCAATGGGGAGAAGCCTATTTCATGCAAACCCTATTTGATGGGGATTTAGCCGCCAATAACGGCGGTTGGCAATGGAGCGCATCCAGTGGAATGGACCCCAAACCCCTACGCATTTTTAACCCCGCTTCCCAGGCGCAAAAATTCGATCCTGATGGCGAGTATATTCGTTACTGGTTACCAGAATTAAATTCCATAGACACAGGAAACTTACTCACAGGTAATATTTCGCCACTGGAAAGAGAAGGTTTAGGTTACACAGCCCCGATCATTGATCATAAACAACAGCAACGAAAATTCAAGCAACTTTATCAGCAACAAAAAGACAATCTGTAAAAAATTTGTAGGTTGGGTGAAGGTAACGTAACCCAACACCGCCAAGTAGCCAAGTCAGGTGGGCAAGGCAAACCCTACAATGAGAACTAGATTAAAATCAGATTAAATTTTCATTAAAAATGTAACTTCACTCACAATGTGATCAATTAGACCAATATAGAATGAACTAAGGCAAAATCGAACGATTATCTGTCTTTTTAATTGTGAGAGGAGTTGAAATTGTGAATATATCTTGGAGAAAACTTTTAATGGTCGCTCCCTCTGTGTTGGGAGTGTTTGCAATGGCACAAACCACCTTAGCGGATGAAACCGAATCCCAGAGCGAAATTTTAGATCAAGTAGAAACCTACCACAACGGTGGAGCAAGTTTAGATCAAGTGAATAGCGTCTTCCAGCTACGAGACGTTTCCCCAGGAGACTGGGCTTTTGAAGCACTGCGAAATTTAGTCGAACGTTACGGTTGTATTGCAGGTTATCCCGATGGAACATTTCGCGGAAATCGAGCGCTGACTCGTTACGAATTTGCTGCGGGTTTAAATGCTTGTTTACAACAAATTGAGCGTCTAATTGCTGCGAATACAGGGGGTAGTGGTGATGTTAATCAAGGGGACTTAGCAACCCTCCAACGCTTGACTCAAGAATTTGAAGCAGAACTTGCCACACTGGGAACAAGAGTTGATAACTTAGAAGGTCGTGTTGGCTTCTTAGAAGATAATCAGTTTTCCACCACCACTAAACTTAACGGAAGTGTTGTGTTTGACTTAGCCGTCGCAGGCGGTGATCAAAAAGCAGTTGGTGGACAAGCTATCT
The DNA here is from genome assembly GCF_000317615.1 of Dactylococcopsis salina PCC 8305. GTDB lineage: Bacteria > Cyanobacteriota > Cyanobacteriia > Cyanobacteriales > Rubidibacteraceae > Halothece > Halothece salina. The sequence continues at coordinate 1,539,788 of NC_019780.1, forward strand.
TTTCGCCACCTGGGGTTAATTTCGATAATGATAACGATGATGTCGAGGAAGGGATACACTTCACTAACCGAGTGCGTATCAACCTAGACAGCAGTTTCACAGGACGAGATCGTTTACGAACACGGTTAGAAACTGCTAATAATATTACTCTCGGAGGTGCAACTGGGGCCAGTGCAACTGCTCGTAACCTTGGCGCTGGTGGCGGTGGTATTCGTCTTGACCAACTCATGTATAGTTTTCCCGTTGGGGATAATATAATTGCTCATGTAGGAGCAACTGGTGTTTTGGTGGATGATATCTTTGACGCTGGTTCTACTGCTTCCTTTGCTTATGGGTCTATTAACCTTTTTACTGCCTATAATAATCTGATTTACGATGTCAGTTCTTCTGACAGTGCAGGTTTTGGCGCAAATATTGTACTCAATGACCTGATACAACTGGATTTAGGTTACTTTACGGGGAGTGGCGCAACTGATCCCGATGAAGGGCTGTTTGGAGGAAATTATTCTGCTGGAGCGCAATTGGGCTTTGATTTTGGCGAAGTTGATCTTTCCTTAGCTTATCTCCGCAGTTATCAAGTGGGAGGAAATCTTTCTGGCTTTGTAGGTAGTCCTGCGGCTGCGACTCCTTTTCCTGATGACAATGGTAATAATCTCGCTAATTCGGCAGATCATTTTGGCGTTCATGCCAACTGGCGTGTTAGTCAGCGTTTTAGTGTCGGAGGATATTTTGGTTTAGTGGATGCTCAAACTGAAGTGGAACCTCAAGCAAGTGCGGAAATAGTCAACTGGTTAGTAAATACCTCTTTCCCCGATTTAGGAAAAGAAGGAAGCGTTCTCATCTTAGCGTTTGGTCAACCGCCTAAACTTACTGATTCTGGTGGCGATGCTGAAGCAACAGACCCAGATACTGGATATTTGTTAAATTTGGAGTATCAATATCCCATTAATAACAATATCAGCATTGTTCCTGGGGGTTATGTTTTATTTAACCCTGACCACAATGATAATAATGATACGATTTATGTCGGTCGTCTGCGGACATTGTTTAGTTTCTAATTCCTTTTAATTGTAGGTTCGGTGTTTAGTATGACAGCCAAAGTTGGGTTTCGTGACTTCCGCCCAACCTACATTTTACAGTGACCAGTGATCAGTGATCAGTAAGCAGTGAATTAATAATCGATCAATCTTTCACTTTTATAGCAATCCCAAATCATTTGTAAAAAATTGATTAATGAAAGCCCCCAGTATTGGGGGTTTGGGGGCAAAACAATTTACGAATTACCTAGTACTGCTATATTAATTAAGTTTGAGAACTACTGGTAACTGGTAACTGCTGAACTGGTCACTGATTGATGTTGGGTTTCGTGACCTTCACCCAACCTACATTTTACAGTGACCAGTGATCAGTGATCAGTAAGCAGTGAATTAATAATCGATCAATCTTTCACTTTTATAGCAATCCCAAATCATTTGTAAAAAATTGATTAATGAAAGCCCCCAGTATTGGGGGTTTGGGGGCAAAACAATTTACGAATTACCTAGTATTGCTATATTAATTAAGTTTGAGAACTACTGGTAACTGGTAACTGCTGAACTGGTCACTGATTGATGTTGGGTTTCGTGACCTTCACCCAACCTACATTTTACAGTGACCAGTGATCAGTGATCAGTAAGCAGTGAATTAATAATCGATCAATCTTTCACTTTTATAGCAATCCCAAATCATTTGTAAAAAATTGATTAATGAAAGCCCCCAGTATTGGGGGTTTGGGGGCAAAACAATTTACGAATTACCTAGTATTGCTATATTAATTAGGGTCTGCTGAAAAAGTACGCGATCGCTACCCCCTAAGCCAGCGCTTGAAAAGAACACTGCCTAAACATTAGATTTGCTTATGTTTAAGCCACTTAGAATAACGAGTAGTAATTAATAAGTCTAGTTTTCCTAAAAAAAGACAAAAAAGAAGATAATACCCCCTTGAAAATAAGGTGTTTAAATTCATTACTAGAAAGGAGATAGCAATTGCTGTTTCTGAAGTATTTGAAAGTTTTGTCATGATTAAATTTAAGCCTTCTCTTCTTTTTCCCTGACCAAATTTCCCTTCGATTTCATTTCTAATTCTTGCATCTAATTGGGCTTGTTTTTTTTCTTCTAAACTAACTGATTTCTTCGGGCGCCCCAAAGGAGGGCCACTGATTCTAATTCCTCTCTCTTTACACCACGCACGGTTTTCTCGACTTCGATAAATTTGATCGACATGAACCGATTCTGGATAATGCCCCGTATAATTTCTAAACGCTTCGACTTGTGCTTTCAAATCTTTTGATTCATTAAAGTTATCCCAACTTAAGTGGTCTAAAAACACAAAACCATCATAATAACTAGCAGAGATTTTTGCCCCGAATTCTGTATTTTGTCTAGCCTTTCCCCTTACTATTGGACGAAGATACGGCTGAGTTAAACTCACAATCCTATCTTCAATACTGTTCTTTTTGTTATCAAACATCCCAAGTTGTTGACGGTAAATTTCTTGAACGACTAATAACAGTTGATAGTCTCTTCTTTTTAAAACAGTAAGCTCGGCTCCTAAGTTTACTAATTCATCAATATGCTTCAAGTTTCTTTTTAAATATTGTAACTGCTTTTTGATAGCTTGAGTGCGCTTTTTTCGGGAAGGTTTTTTTTGCTTAGCAATCGCTAAATAATCCTTTCTTGCTTTTTTTCGATAAGTTCTTGGTTTGGCTTTTAACTTTCCTTTCTGTGTTTTATAAAGTTTATCAATAACTTTTTCTGTGTGCTTTCTCGCTTCATTTAATAATCCTAAATCCGTCGGATACTTAATATCAGAAGGCGTACAAGTAGCATCGAGCATTAATTTTCCTTTATTTTTTACAGATTCACTTTCTTCTTTTTTTTTTTCTTCTTGCGGAATATTTTCCTCTTTCTCTTGTTGAACTTCAACCACTCGGCGATTAATTTCATTAATTAGTTTCGGTGTGATTCTTTTTCTAAAATGAACCAACATTGAAGAATCAAAACTCGGTTCATTTTGATAAGAATTTAAGCCGATAAAGTATTGTAAATAAGGATTTTCTCGAATTTGCTCAACCGTTTCGCGGTCGCTAATACCTAACTTTTCTTTGATAATTAAAGCTCACTTAGCCATTCTAAATTCTTTGGCTGGTGCTCCTTGATCGGGATCAAAATACTTTTCATATTCTTGTTCAAATTCTTCCCAGGGAATCATGTCAGCTAAAATGATCCACCGATTGGTACTTGACAATTGTCCCTGAAAGGGTAGTGAAAAGTCTTCTGGGGGAGTGGGTTCAGATTGTATTTTTCGATACATTTCAGGGAATTACCAATGTTCATGCAAGGGTTTTGCTCGATTTTACCCCATTTTCTTGCAGAAGAGTCGGTTCCCAAGGAGATCAAACCCTTACAGGCGAAGGCGATCGCGCCTTTTTCAGCAAGCCCTAATTAAGTTTGAGAACTACTGGTAACTGGTAACTGCTGAACTGGTCACTGATTGATGTTGGGTTTCGTGACCTTCACCCAACCTACAAGCGGTTGGGTTTCGTGACCTCCACCCAACCTACGAATAGAATTATAAGCCTGATGTGGTTTGGGAAAACAAAGCAGCAAAATCAGTGGTAGCTTTTCCTTGAGACATGGCTTCCGACTCTGACACCACATCAAACGCCTTGTTTCTTGCTTCAGGAATTGACAATGCTTGTATGATTAATGTCGCTACATCTTCTCTCGGAATCGTCGGAGACTCACGGTTAAGTAAAGTGTCATTTTTTCCCACTAATAATTGTCGCTTCCCTCCAGGTTCATTGAGTAAACCACCAGCGCGAATAATGGTGTAGTCAATTCCTGAATCAATAAGATATTGTTCCGCTTTTCTTTTCCAAATTAAAATGTTACCATTCCCTAGTTTATTCAGGGGATGATCTTCATTTGTTCCCCCCATTGAACCCATTAAAACAATGTGGTTAACGCCTGCTTCTTTGGCGAGATCAATTTGATTAATTTGTCCTTGATAATCAATAATTTCTGGTGTTGCGTTTTCAGGATAGGTAAATTCTGGACGTTCTCCCTCTTGGGGAGGCTGTTTCATTTGCGGAACAGCGCTGGTAGTAATAATCAGTGCTTCACAGTCTTTTAGGGCGGGTTTTAAACTGTCTTGATCTCGAATATCTCCTAAATAAAAGCCTTCAGTTGAACCAAAAATTTCTTTGATTTTTTCCTTCGATCGCGCGAAACCAAAGGCTTGAAAGTTATTTTTTTGTTCCCATAATTTTCCGATGACAATTGAGCCAGTTCTTCCCGTGGCTCCAGTGACTAAAATTTTTGCCGTTGACATAGTTATTTTATCCTTAAGCGTGAAGAAAAACTATTTACATCCTCACCATTCTTTATTCCTTGAGTCTCTATTGTAAAGAATGGTTAAAAAACTTAACACTCTGTAAAATAGTAACAACACAAAAAAAAGGAGCATCGCTTATGACACAATCTAGCGCGATCGTGCTGACGTTTTGCCTGTTTTTGTTGCTATTTGTTGCAGTCGGGATTTATTCCTCAAGATATCAGCAACGAACCACCACTGATTACTTGTTAGCGAGTCGTAACGTTAACCCCTGGTTTACCGCCCTTTCTGCGTTGGCAACTGGACAAAGTGCTTTCTTATTTACAGGACAAGTAGGGTATGCTTATACAACAGGCATTTCTGCGATTTGGTTGCTGATTGGTTGGGCGATCGGAGATTATATGGCGTGGTGGTTTGTGTTCAAAAGACTGCGAGAAGTGTCAGAACAAGACAACGCAGAAACGGTTTCCGCGGTTCTCGGTCAAGGCAAATTACGCATCATTGCCTCCTTGTCAGCATTAATTACAGTGATTTTTCTAGGCACTTATGCGGCGGCGCAATTAGTGGCGAGTAGTAAAGCACTCAACGCGGTTTTTGGATGGAATTATCAGTTTGGGATTATTATCGGTGCAGTGATTGTGGTGCTGTATTGCTTTTCTGGGGGGATTCGAGCCTCAATTTGGACGGATGCCGTGCAGTCGATGGTGATGCTCGGTTCGTTACTTATTCTATTTACAATTGCCATTGGGGAGTGTCAAGGATTTAACGGACTCTGGACTCAACTTAGCGCGATCGACCCTGATCTAACTCGTTTTAACCCGACCCGTTTACAATGGGGATTCCTGCCTTTCTTTATCGGCTGGATTGTTGCGGGATTTGGAGCAGTAGGTCAACCTCATATCATGGTGCGGGCAATGGCAATTAACTCTCCTCATAATCTGACCTTAGCACGTAATGTCAAAGTCATCGTTGGTTTAGTCACCTCTTGCACTGCCATCACCATTGGTTTAGCCGCACGAGTGTTAACGCCAGATTTAGTTGCCAACAGCGACCCAGAATTGGCACTTCCCTATTTAGCCTTAGACTTGTTACCTGCCGTTTTGGTGGGGTTAATGTTAGCGGGACTATTTTCAGCGACCGTTTCCACTGCTGACTCCCAAATTTTATCTTGTTCGGCGGCGCTATCCCAAGACCTACTTCCTCAAACCAATCAATCCTATAAACTCGCCAAACTCGCCACCCTCACTGTAACCGCGATCGTGCTGATGATTGCCCTTTCTGGTAGTAATAGCGTTTTTACCCTCGTCACCTTTGCTTGGTCAGCACTTGCTTCGAGTTTAGGACCGGTAGCAATGGTACGAATCTTTGAACGTCCCTTAAACTCGATCGTTGCTGTCACCATGATGGTTACAGGTCTGACAACTGCTTTAATCTGGGATCAAATGGGTCTATCTAGTGCCTTATACGAAGCCTTACCTGGGATGGCAATGGGATTGATCGTTTATGGGATTTGGTGGGGCTTATTCGCCTCAAAAACTAAGGCCGAAGAAACCGACATCTCTTGATTGATCCATTGGAGGATTTTTTTCAGTAATTCTTGATTATTTCCTCCTATTGAGAGAATATGAGATGATAGTCTTTATAATATGTAATAAAAGTAACCAAAATCTAAACAGTAAAAATAGATTACATGGTTAAGCAATCAAACTCTAAAGTTATGACAACAACCCAAACCAAAGTAAAAAGTGCCTTCCTAGAAAGACTCCATTCCCCAGAACGTCCAGTTCTCGTCTTCGACGGCGGTATGGGAACTTCCTTACAAAGGCAAGAATTGACCTTAGAGGACTTTGGCACTGCGGAACTCGAAGGTTGCAACGAATACCTCGTTAAATCCAAACCCGAAGCCATTGAACAAGTCCACCGCGAATTTTTAGAAGCGGGTGCTGATGTCATCGAAACCGATAGTTTCGGTTCCAGTTCTGTGGTTCTAGCGGAATATAACATTCCCGAACAAGCATACGAACTCAGCAAAATGGCATCGGAACTGGCTAAACGGGTCGCTAATGAGTATTCAACACCAGAAAAACCCCGTTTTGTCGCTGGTGCAATGGGACCGACCACCAAACTTCCCACCCTTGCTCATATTGACTTTGACACCATGAAAGAGTCCTATCGGGTTCAAGCTGAGGGGCTTTATGATGGCGGAGCCGACTTATTTATCATCGAAACCTGTCAAGATGTGCTTCAAATTAAATCCGCTTTAAATGCAGTGGAAGAACTGTTTGCCCAGAAAGGCGATCGCATCCCAATTATGGTTTCCATCACAATGGAAGTCATGGGAACAATGCTCGTGGGAACAGAAATTGATGCAGCGTTGACCATTCTCGAACCCTATAACATTGACATCTTAGGACTGAACTGCGCCACCGGTCCCGACAAGATGAAAGAACATATCAAATATCTGTCGGAACACTCTCCATTTACCATTTCTTGTATTCCCAACGCAGGGCTACCAGAAAACGTCGGTGGACAAGCGCACTATAAACTAACCCCGATGGAACTCCGCATGGCGTTAATGCACTTCGTAGAAGACTTAGGCGTGCAGGTCATTGGTGGCTGTTGTGGAACGCGACCCGACCACATTGAGCAACTAGCAGACATTGCCAAAGAACTAAAACCTGCCGAACGTAACCCGAAAAACGAGTGCGCCGCTGCTTCCATTTACAGCACCCAGAATTACATTCAAGATAACTCCTTCCTCATTATTGGAGAGCGTCTCAACGCCAGTGGGTCGAAAAAAACCCGCACGCTTTTAAACGAAGAAGACTGGGACGGCTTAGTATCTATCGCCAAATCACAAGTTAAAGAAGGGGCGCACGTTCTCGATGTCAACGTTGATTATGTGGGACGTGACGGTGAACGGGATATGTACGAAGTGGTTTCACGTTTGGTGAATAACGTCACCTTACCCCTAATGGTGGATTCCACCGAATGGACAAAAATGGAAGTGGGGTTAAAAACCGCAGGTGGAAAATGCCTCATTAACTCCACCAACTACGAAGATGGAGAAGAACGCTTTTTCAAAGTCTTAGAACTTGGCAAAAAATATGGTGCGGGTGTCGTCATCGGAACCATTGACGAAGACGGGATGGCACGAACAGCGCAGAAAAAATTTGAAATTGCTCAACGGGCGTACCGTCAAGCCGTAGAATCTGGCATTCCCCCCTCGGAAATTTTCTTTGACTCCCTTGCTTTACCGATTTCCACAGGAATTGAAGAAGACCGTGTGAATGGTAAAGAAACCATGGAGTCCATTCGTCTCATTCGGGAAAACTTACCAGAATGTCACGTGATGCTAGGGGTTTCTAACCTCTCCTTTGGTTTAAATTCCGCTGCCAGGGTGGCGCTCAATTCTGTGTTTCTCCATGATGCGGTAGAAGCGGGAATGGATGCGGCAATTGTCAGCGCCAGTAAAATTGTTCCCCTTGCCAAAATTGAAAAAGAACATCAGCAGATTTGCCGTGATTTAATTTACGATAATCGTCAGTTTAATGAAGATGGCATCTGTGTTTATGATCCCCTGACCAAGCTAACGGAAGTCTTCGCTGGGAAAAAAGCGGAAGTGGCTGCTTCTAGCATGGAAAATCTTTCCATTGAAGACAAGCTCAAACAGCACATTATTGATGGGGAACGCATTGGCTTAAATGATGTTCTCGATGAAGCGATGAAGACTTATCCGCCGTTGGATATTATTAACAAGTATCTCCTTGATGGGATGAAAGTGGTTGGAGAACGCTTCGGCGCTGGAGAAATGCAACTTCCTTTCGTGCTACAGTCTGCGGAAACCATGAAAGCCGCAGTGGCGCATCTAGAACCGCACATGGAAAAAGATGAGGCGGGAGATAATGCCAAAGGAACGTTCCTCATTGCCACGGTAAAAGGAGATGTTCACGATATCGGTAAGAATTTAGTGGATATTATCCTCTCTAATAATGGCTATCGCGTGATTAACATTGGCATTAAACAGCCAGTGGATAACATTATCGCTGCCTATGAAGAGCATAATGCTGACTGTATCGCCATGAGTGGGTTGTTGGTGAAATCAACCGCCTTTATGAAGGATAATTTGGAAACCTTCAATGAAAAAGGAATTAGTGTTCCTGTGATTCTTGGTGGGGCGGCGTTGACACCGAAATTTGTTTATGGTGATTGTCAGGAGGTTTATAACGGTAAGGTGGTTTACGGGAAAGATGCGTTTTCTGACCTTAACTTTATGGACAAGTTAATGCCCGCGAAAGAGGCTGGACAATGGGATGATTTACAAGGCTTCTTAGGCGAGTTTGCTGAGGAAGAAGACGGAAAAGCCATTAAAGCTAAGGCGAAAGCGGAAAAAGCAGAAAGTAATGGCAAGGCGGAAACCGAAGAAAATGGCAAAGCAGAAGAACCGAAAGTTGTGGATACGACTCGTTCCGAAGCTGTGGAGGTTAATGTAGAACGTCCCACGCCGCCATTCTGGGGTTATAAGTTGCTGACTCCTGATGAGATTCCGATGGATGAGATGCTTTGGTATCTCGATAAACAGGCGCTGTTTGCGGGACAATGGCAGTTCCGCAAGAAGAAAAGTCAATCCCGAGAAGAGTATGATCAGTTTTTACAAGAGACGGTTGAGCCGATTCTCGCGGAGTGGAAGCAACGATCGAAAGCGGAGAATTTACTCCATCCGCAACTGATTTATGGTTATTATCCTTGTTGTTCCGAAGGAAATACCTTGTATCTGTTTGATCCAAAATTAATCGAAGAGAAAGGGACAATTCCAAAGGGGACAGAACCGATCGCAGCGTTTGAGTTCCCCCGTCAACGATCGGGACAACGCTTGTGTATCGCTGACTTCTACGCGCCGAAAGAGTCGGGAATTATTGATGTGTTCCCAATGCAAGCGGTAACAGTGGGAGAAATTGCCACCGAATACGCGAAAGAGTTGTTTGAGGCGGATCAATACACCGATTACCTCTATTTCCACGGTTTTGGGGTGCAAGCCGCTGAGGCTCTAGCAGAGTGGGGACACGCCCGCATCCGTGAGGAGTTAGGATTTGGGGATGAAGACCCCGACAATATTCGGGATGTGTTGGCGCAACGCTATCGCGGTTCTCGTTACAGTTTCGGTTATCCTGCTTGTCCGAACATTAACGATCAATACAAACTTCTCGATCTGTTAGAGACGAAACAAATTAATCTCTACATGGACGAAAGTGAGCAAATCTATCCCGAACAATCGACCACCGCGATCGTGTCTCATCACCCGATCGCCCGTTACTTCAGCGCATAATCCCCGTAGGGTGGGCACTTGCCCACCTTTTTTGTCAAAGAAAGAAAATAGATTGTCCTTTGTGATCAGGAAGTTAAGAGCGCGATCGCTGTTTCAATCGTTTACAATAAAACAGTCAGAAAGCCATCCGTTTGAAACGGATGGATGAATCCAACGACCGCGCTCAGGAACAGGCGAACAAAGACTTTAGTCTTCTGTGTCTGCTATAATGTACGAAACCCAAAGATGGTGAAAAACCCGTCAGGTTCATTAAAAAACCTTGTTAATACTTAAACAACGGAGTCTTGCTCGCGCCCTATGAAAGTAACTTGCAAGTAATCTAGAAGTAGAGATACAGCTAAACTTTTGTTTAGCCGAGGTCTTTAGGGCATATTTGAACGTGCCATCCTCACTTCGCTCCGGCTTCGGGAGACTCCTTTCTAACACTCGATTTGTGATTTTAACTTCGACAAGCGGACACGCTCGCGTGTCGAAGTGCAGTTACCATCCATTGAGTTGTTTCGATTGGAATCCACGCGATTTTAATCCGTGGAGAGTTCAAATCATGGCTTACCTAGTATTTCATGTAATGCTGGTAGGCGAGGCAAACCCTACTTGTCTCTAGACTTGTAAGGAGAAGGCGCGATCGCGTCTTTGAGTCATAACTTTTGTCGGGTGAGCAGCGATCGCTGTTTGCGGTGAAGGGCGCGATCAGCTTTGGAGGCGCAACCATAAAGAAGTTATAATCAGGGAAAGGCTAATTGCATCAGTCGTCAGCATCGCAGCGATCGCGCTTTGAGGAAGTAATAGGAGAAATCGAAAAATGAAAATGACAGAAAAAGAGAGAGAACAAAAGCAAGCTGGCGATCAAACTGAAAGACAAGGAAGAGATTTCAATACTTTTTCTCAACGATTAGTTACTTTTTCTGCTGCTGGCTTAACGATTGGCGGCGTAATTAGCGGAACACTTGGCGGAGGGATTGGACTTGCTATAGGAGCGCTGACTGGATTAGGCTTCTGGTTAAATGAAGATGAATCCTCTAAGCCTCAATATGATCGCCAATAGTTCCAGAAAATCCCCTTGTCAGACTACCTTACTCCACTCATTGAAACAGACATCTTATTTAATCTTGGTGTCTTGGGAATTGTCATGACAATACTTGGCTACACTGTAGCGCGATGCACTTTGAGCAAAGCTCTTTGCTTATTACAATATGAACTACTCGCAATCCGCCTTCGGCTGAGATTGCGGTTTCTGACGCTTCCTTGCGGATTCCCGCATCGTCGCGCGTTCCCTAGCGCCGTAAGACGGCGCGGGGTCGCTCCTCTTTTTCGCCCCTAGTTGCGCCATGCTTCCGCATGACGTAGAGCTAGATGACTCTGCGTCTGACGAGGCACGTCCCGTACCCCGTAACGCTGCCTCAAGCATAACTTGAGCCGCGTTAATAATTAAAGTCAGTGAAGAGGTCGCCCCCTCCACTGCTCTCCAAAACGGTACGTGAGACTTTCACCTCATACCGCTCCTCAGTTAAACGGCTGTTGTCATCAGCACGTCACCAGCATATCGTTTTCCCATCGGTAATCCTCTGGGATAATGGAAACCACTCGATTGTAGCTCCCATCCGTTCTGGTCTTTTCATCGTGGCAGTGTCGATGGAGCAGTTGCCAGTTTTTATATTCATCCTTACCACCTTTAGAGTAGGGGACGATATGGTCAACCTCTAATAAGTCTCCATCTCGGAAAAACAATCCGCAGTGAGCGCATTTCCCTTTCTGCTTCTTGAGCAACGATGCTGTTCGCTTAGGCATCTCAGGGTGTTTGCCCATTCTTGAACTCCAATAGATTAGGTCGCCGTCATAGGGGCTTTTATCTCCCTTAACTTTGACATGGCGGATGATTGCTGTTCGTGAGTGCTTCATTAGCACCATAGGATTAGACCCTTCACGAGGAGTAGCAAACGCCCATTTATCGCCACCTATCCTTCGGAAGTATTTGGATTTTACCCACTTTCTCCCTTTGTTTCGATGACGTTTTATACCCCATTTGAATAGTTTCCAGAAAATCAGATAATCTAGTCTTGAGAAGACCTTTTGACTTACTCCTATAGAGAAGTAATTACACCAACCTCTGATTATGGGATTAAGTTTAGCAATCAGAACAGCTTGAGACTGTCCTTTATACTTATCTATTACCTCACATATCTTCTGATAGTGCCTTTCTTGACTTTCCTTACTAGGGGTGGTGAGCGTTTTGAATCCCAGAATCTGACCTTTTGAATCCCTTCCTGATGTATATTTACCCACCTTGTATTGGCGGATATTAAAGCCTAAGAAGTTAAATCCTGCTTTTTCTTCTTTATGATTTTCAAGGGTGTGGGCGATTCTAGTTTTACTCGGTTTTAATTCTAAACCCATGTCCGCCAACCATTCTGTGACAACCTCTTTACATCTATGAACAACGGCTAGATCTTTATGTAAGATTACAAAATCATCCGCATATCGGATTATACTAACAGAATCTTTTTTATCCCTTAATGGTAATTGATATCCATTTGGACGTTTCATATCAAAACTGCCAGCAATAGATTTAATCTTATCTTCCATACCGTGTAGTGCGATATTAGCCAATAGTGGAGATACGACCCCACCTTGTGGCGTACCCTCAAACGTTGGTGAAAACTCCTTGCCTTCCATTACCCCTGACTTGAGCCACGCTCGGATTTGCCTCCGAAACGTGGGGAAGGTATTTAATTTATTCAGAAGTCTCTCGTGGTCGATACGGTCGAAACATTTAGATATATCCGCATCAAGCACGTATTTAGGTTTGTACCGAATAGCGTCGAAAATTGCCCGTATGGCATCATGGGCTGAACGTCCTGCTCGAAACCCGTAAGAATTTGGCTCGAAAACCGCCTCCCATTCAGGTTCTAAGGCTAGTTTTACTAACGCTTGTAGCGCACGGTCATACATGGTAGGTATTCCCAAAGGTCTTTCCTCCCCATTAGGCTTCGGAATCTTAACCCTCCGAGTTGGTTTAACCTTTGAACTCAGTTTCAGATTATTTACGAGCTTCATACGTGCTACTGGGGACAAGGATTTAACCCCATCCACTCCCGCCGTCTTTTTGCCCTGATTATCCTGTGTAACTCTACGCACCGCTAAAACCTTAGCCGACCAAGACTTTACTAACAATTTCTGGAGTCTGCGAACTGCTTTGACATCACCACGACGAGACGCTTTGTAGATGCGCTTTTGGAGCTTATAGACGACTCTCTCGACCTCATGCCAATCGATATCGCCCCATTTAATACATCGGTTGTCCGTGTTCATAACTTATGTACTCACTACTTGTACCTCTACAATCCATCTAACCGTGAGTCCGTCAGCGTATCCTTGCCATTACAGCAAGTCGTTTGCTTCTGACTCAATCTTCCTCCCCCGCTACCTACCAAATGGGGTAGATTTTGCGTCTAAGCTGACTACTCAACTCATCGACCAGAATTGAGAGTAAACGAGGGAGTTACTTCGTTCCCTGCGACCTTTGGTTTGTCTCCTTTAGGAGGGATACTCTTCACCGAGTTTGAGGGTGGCACTGACAAATAGATGCGAATCCTCTTGTCACCCCAACTATTGCCCTTTTGGGACTCCCAGAGTAGTCAACCTGATTTCTCTGGTTAGAAGTCACGATGATTCAATCGTATCCTTAGACCTTGTTCCCCATAGAGACTTGCTAACGGGATTGGGACACAGGCTGTCCTTTCTCTTTCCGCTTCTATTCCCGCTTTACGGATTGATGGCTAGTCGCTACCGTAGGGGTTAACCTAAGCCAAGAGGTCGCCCTCTTGACTCGGCTTCAGAACGGTACGTGAAACTTTCGCTTCATACCGCTCCTCTCCAAACTACGCTGTGTTAACAGCACTTCCCTGCTTAGTTTCCGATTTACGACCTTTCTTGGTTTTCTTTTGGGTTTTCTTTTGACCCTTATTATCCATTTGTCGTTGTCGGTCTTCGGCAGTTTTTTGATGGTGACAATGACGATGGAGTAACTGTAAGTTCTTGTAGTCATCTCTACCCCCTTCAGCTTTGGGGATGATGTGGTCAACTTCTTCTACATCTCCATCCTTAAAGTAAAGTCCACAACGGGTACATTTGCCTTTCTGGCGCTTCATCAGAGTAGCAACCCGTTTTGGTGTGCCAGGATATTCACCCCGACGTTTACTCCAGTACCGCCAGTCTCCATCGTAAGGAGACCTCGTACCCTCGATTTTTATATGTCTTTCAATTGGTGTCCATGCGTGTTTCCACAGTTCGTGCGTACCCGCAACAGGAGAGTTTGGTACATCGGAAGGAGTTGAAAAGACCCATTTTGCGTTTCTCTTTTCTCCATCTAAATTTTTCTCCTTAGTCAAATGAAAGTATCTTTCTTCACACCATTTGAGGGTTTTATTAGGATGACGGCGTTTTGTCCAGCGACGTAATTTGTTATAGACTGAGTTGTCTATGTGTTGGAACGTTTCTTTCGAGCAGACTGTTTTGTGATAGTTGCACCAACCCATGATGATGGGATTAAGTTTATCAATGATTACCTCTTGGGATTTACCTTTCATTGAATCTAATACTTCAACAATCTTTTCGTAATGTGTTTTGATACTCTTGTCGCTAGGTTTAATTATTGTTTTGAATCCGAGTAAATTGCCATTTGTGTTTTTTCCTGAGTGTCTCTTCCCGACCTTATATTGTCGGACGTTCCACCCTAGAAAGTCGAACCCTGCTTTCGTTTCTTCCGTATCATGCAAGGTATGGCAAATTCTCGTCTTGCTCTCGCTTATTTCTAAGCCTAAGCCATGTAACCACTGTTCAATAAGCGTTTTCGCCTGTTGGATGATGGATTTATCCTTGTGGAGAACAACGAAATCATCTGCATACCTGATAAGAGAGATACTTTTAATATTAGTTTGTTTTTTCCCTTTCCAAGTTTCAGTCCATTGTTTTATGTACTCTTCAAGTCCATGCAGGGCGATGTTTGCCAATAGAGGACTTATCACCCCTCCTTGTGGTGTTCCCTCATTTGTTGGAAACCAATCGCCTCTATCCAATACCCCCGATTTCAACCAAGCTCGAATTTGTCGAGCCATAGTCGGGGTTGTATTCAGTTTTTGTAAGAGAACATTGTGATTTATGCGGTCGAAGCATTTTGAAATGTCAGCATCTAAAACCCATTTGGATTTTTGTTTGATAGCCGAATATATTGCTCCGCACGCATCATGGCAAGAACGTCCTGGTCTGAATCCGTATGAGTTAGGCTCGAATTTTGCTTCCCATTCTGGTTCTAAAGCCAATTTGAGAAGTGCTTGCCTCGCACGGTCTTCCATTACTGGAATACCCAAGCCACGTTTTTCTTTGCGACCTGGTTTTGGAATCCAGACCCGTCTTAAGGATTTCCCCTTCCCTGTAAGGGTCAGGTTTTCAGCAAGGCTCAACCGTTGTTTAGGACTTAGGCTTTTCACCCCATCTATCCCTGCGGTATTTTTACCTTGGTTATCCTGCGAAATGCGCCGTACTGCTAAGAGCTTGGCACACCAAGACCGTAACAATAATCTTTGGAGTTTGTGAACTTTAGCCACGTCACCACTTTGAGAAGCTCGATAAATCCGCTTTTGGAGCTTAAACACCCGTATTTCAACCTCCTTCCAGTCAATCTGACTCCACTCCGTCTCTGCCATGAGATTAAACCCAAAGCCTAACCAGAGCATTAAAAAGGTCTTTGTCCGAGCATCACATTTATACCTGATTTGGTTCATAACTTTACTCTACTTTACTTATTATCTTCGTAATCTAAAGTGGATACGTCTGCTTGTCCTTCCTGTTACAGAAGGCGTTTGCTTCTTATCCAATCCCGCCCTCGCTCAACCCAGCAAATGAGCCAGATATTGCATCCCGACAGACTACTTGAGAAATCGACCTTTCCCAAGAGTATGAACGAGGGTTACTTCGTTCCTAATTTCCATTGATTGAGACCTTAGCCCCCTACTCTCCACCGCACAAATTTGGAGATGTGATATAAGCTATACTAAACTTCTATCCTCTTGTGGTGAGCATATTTCGCTCCCTGCGATCAGCCTTTACGCAGGATTGAAATTACGATGGTTCAAACGTAGGTTCGTTGACTAGACGTAGCCTCTTGCTAGGGATTTACCAGATTAGGCTTCCAGCAGTGACCCCATTTAACCCTGCTTCATCCTCAAGTGGTCAACTCTATAGATGAGGGTTACGCTGTCCTCTCACACCCTGAGAGGGATGGACTTGAATTAACGGGTTATACCCTACCTGTTTCTTAGCCGAAGCTCCACAGATTCTCACCAACATGGAAATCAAGTTGTCAAGGTTTAATACCCCGAAGGGTTCTCACCAAGCTCTGGCTTATACTCCGTAGTTCGAGAGAACTACAGCGTTTTCACCAGAAACGAATCGCACAATATGCTTTCAACCAAGTGCCTTGGCGACAGGACTTGAGTTGTTATGGGAGTTAACCCTTCCAGTGGTCTTTGCTGTTGCTACACTGGTCACTCTCACCTATAAGGTCACAGAGTTGTCAACTGAGAGGGATTAAAGTGCGAACTCTACCTAATCGGTTACCCCTCAGAAGCCAGTCGTCCCCATCACCATAAAGGTGTGTTTAGACTGAACGAATCGCACTCGCGATCTTCGGAATGACCACAATGCTTGCAGACATGGACTCTATCGCTTAAGGTTTTCTTAGTTAATTTCCAACATTTGGCACAGCGTTGAGTTGGTTTAACTGTTCGAGTAGAAACTTCGGCGTAAATACCACCTGCTTCCTCAACCTTGTATTTGATGTTGTCTTTAGTCATTCCAATCGCAACATCAAGCAAAGAACGGTTTAGACCAGCTTTCTGCTTTTTGCCCTTGCATGCAAGCTTTGCGAGTCATTCCTTTGAGCGTTAGTTTCTCTGTAGCAACCATGCTATTATCGCTAACTATTTGTGCTGCTACTTGATGCGACCAATCATGTCTCTTATTAGAAACTTTACGCTTAACCTTGCTAATTTGCTTTTGATGTTTCTTCCATCTGCGAGAGGCTTTTACCTTTCCTTTTTCTGGACGACGTTTCCGTCGGAGGTTCTTAGAAAGTTGATTGACTTTTTCTTGAGCTTTGGCTTGGAATTTGGGAGCTTCGATAAACTCACCGTTAGAAGTCGCAACTGCTACCTTACACCCAAAGTCTAACCCAATTGCTCCTTTACCTGTCTCTCTGGTTGGTTCGCACTGAACTGTAATCGAGGCATACCAATCTTTTCCATCCCAAAAGATAGTACAAGTATTAGGAACACCCCAAGTTCTTGCTTGACCTCGCATTTGGATTTTTAATCCCAAGTCTTTAAGCTCTAAATAACCATTTTTCCCGTCAGAATGAGCCTTCCAGCCTGCTTTATCGGGATAAGTCCAACCCCGATAATTCCTTCTTTTTTTGAATCTAGGGTATTTTCCTAATCCTTTGAAGAAGCGTTGGAATCCAAAATCAACTCTTTTTAGAGTGGCTTGGAGGGTATGACTGCCAAACTGTTTATATTCTGGCAATTCCTCCTTAAACGTTGGAAGACTATTCTGTTGGTCAAAGTAACTAATCGAGTTGCCAAACTTTTGATACTGTGTCTTCCGATGGGAGAGCGCAGCATTGTATAAGTCGCAGTGGGCTTTCCTAGTATAATGAAGTTTTTGCTCTGCGGACTTTTTTGGATAAAGTTTGAAGGTGACTCGACGAGTTGTAACCATGACAAGAACTTAGTTAATATAGTTTTAGTATAACACAGGTATAGGTTGTGTCAATCAAACCAAGAAAGGGTTCTCATAGCGTTTTTAGCGTGCGACTGCACTTTGTTTTTGTTACCCACTATAGAAGAAAGATAATAACAGCACAAATGTTAGAACGACTTCGAGAGATGAGTTGGCAGGTTTGTAAGAAGATGGATTGTGAGTTGATTGAAATGTCTGGAGAATCAGATCACGTACATCTCTTGGTTGATTTCCATCCAAGAAACTCGATATCTGCTGTAGCAGGGTCTCTGAAGTCATCCACTAGCAGAGCAATGAAAAAAGATTTCCCAGAACAAGTAAGGCGATTTTATAAGGAGGGAATATCTTTTTGGTCTAAGTCCTATTATGTTGCATCTTCTGGAGGTGCGCCTATTGAGAAGTTAAAAGACTACATTAAAGCACAAAATGAACCAAAACTTTAGTTATGAAAAATTTTCGGACGTTGAGTCCTCAAATTTTTGCGAAGCACCTTCCCCACGCCGCTTCGCGCTCGCGTGGGGACTGCCGCGCTTGATTTCAAGAATTATTTTTAATTGGTGCTGGTGTGTTTGGAGTTGTATCTGGTTTGAAACTGGCGATTTTACCTTTTCAATCGCAAGTGATTAAATCGACATTAGGCTTTGATCGTTGGGTACTTATTATTGGAGCTTATGCAGTTATAGAAATTTCATTAATACAGATTATTGATGTTCAAAGAAAGTGGCTACTCTCTCAAGAAAGCAAGACTGACAAGAGAGAATGACCCCTCGGCTAGATACACTTGCGCGATCTGATCGCTGTTTATGGTGAAGGGCGCGATCATCTTTTCAATGTTTGACATCATGGCTGATCCCGCATCTCATGGAATGCTGGTGGGCGAGGCAAACCCTACTTTATGCTCCTCACGCGATCGCTGCGCGTGAGAGGCGCGATTGATCGCGACCAAGATTTTCTATCCTTTCGTGCTGAAGAGATGAAATCACTCTTCCATCTCCTTAATTTTCTGTTGAATGATTCGTCCCGTTTCTTCCCAACCTGTAGGAGGATACCAAGTTGGATTAGGATCGCGACTCATTAATTCTCGTAAAGCAGAAGAAAACTTATCATCATCGTTACGATGCTCTGAAAGATATTGTTTTAACTGTGTTTCATTAAGTTCACTTAAATTCATACAAACCTCCATTCCCCATCGGGGGGTATAATCAGCGCGATGTTGTCTTCCTCGCCCGCTTGGATATAAATTGTCTCTTGCTGACTATCATATCGATAAACATTGATGGGTTGATAGCAGTTTGATAACCACTGAGATAAGATTAACGCCTGTAAGCATTGTTGGTAAGTTGGCATGAGTTTGATCTTTAATTTCAAGTCAAGAATCAAGTTTACTGCCAACCGTGAAAATTCGATAATAACATTGCGAATCAGTTCCTCGAAGCGTGATCGCCTCTAGTAGTGAAGGGAAAAGCGCGATGACTACGGCTCGATCTTTGACCTACGGTTTTGGGAAGCGCGATTATTAAAGAATTTATCAGATGATTACCCATGATCTTAAGGGGGTTTGAGGCGCTATATTGATCAATTAAGAATTTAGTTTTTCACAGCAAGTGAACAATGGAACTAGCGGAATGTTACCGATTATTAGAATTAAAGCCCGATGCAGATGTGGACATGATCAAAGCCTCTTATCGACGGTTGGCGAGACGTTATCATCCTGATGTCAATCCTAACAACCGAGAAGAAGCGCACCAGAAGTTTATTCAGGTGACAGAAGCCTATAAGTTGGTTTTAGAACGAGTTTCTAAACAGGAAAAGTCTGCTCCCTCTTCATCGAAAACTGAGGCGAAAACCACAGTTAAACGGAAGTCTCCTCCCGCTTCTAAGTTTGATCAAAAAGTCAAATGGGAGGCGTATGAACAATTACAGGATTTACTACAACAAGGAAAGTTTGTACGAGCGACGACTCTAGTGGAAAGTTTGGCGAAACGGTTTCCTAATGATTCAGAGGTGCGACAATGGCAAGGGATTACTTATCAGCAACGGGGACGACAGTTAATCAAGGAACAACAGTTTGATTTGGCAAGAACTTTCCTGAAAAAGGCTTTAAGTACAGACCCACACAACCGCCGTCTTTGGTATGAGGTCGATCGAGATTTTCAACGTCTTGACCCTCTTTTGTGATTTGAGACGGCGATCGAGCGACATTGCAACTAAGTCTAACTGGAAAAATTTCTCGGATCAATTCTCGGATCAAAAGATTCGCTTCAATCCACATCAGCTAAACTTTCAAAAAACGATTCCTCTACCTCATATCCCAACATCTGACTAAAACTAATAATCCGTCCGTAACCAGAAATCTCTTTTTCCAGTAACCAATCATATAAAACAAAAACCTTTCTCATCACAAATAATTCTAGAGCTTCTGGGTTAAACTGAATCCCCTCAGCGCGACTAAACTGATGGGGAACTAACATCGCTGTATAACGGGCTAATTCGCCATTGCGCCAGTGGAGAAAGAAAATAAACCAAGGATAAACCGTGTCCAAACGCAAAAACCAAAGCCTAATTTCGGGAACTTCTGAAAGCTCGCGGGGATCAGTGGGATTACGGGGATAATCAAACTCAAATTGGAATTGTTGTTCGTATTCCGTGAGGTTTCCCCCACTTAAAATTGGGTCTAATTCCTTTTTTAGGGGTGATAAGTCTAAACGATCGATGCTATCTTGAGTTAACTTGATGGTTATAGTCATCATTCAAAAAAATCAGTGTTGTGAACTATCTTAAAACAAGGAGCGGTATGAGTTTAAAAAAGAATTGGCTACTTTCACTCCTTGCTTGCGCTGGAATGTGGAGTATAACACTTCCCGCTTCCGCACAAGCATTACTCCCACATACTTTAGAACCAAATCCAGAAAATTTAGAACAACAAGGGTTAGCACTAGCACAAGATGCCGCGCAACTGGTACGCTTTCAGCAGTATGATCAGGCGTTAGCACGAGCAAAAGTGGCGACCCAACTTGCTCCTGAAACCTATCAACCCTGGTTTATTTGGGGAAGTCTCGCAGCGAGAAACGAAAACACGGATCAGGCGATCGTGGCGTTGAAAAAGGCGCGAGAATTAGCACCAGAAGAAGCACGAGTGTTATTTACCCTCGGTTCAACTTATTTCCAGAAAGGAGATTATAACCAAGCCGTAGCAACGATCGAAGCAGGTTTAAACCTAGAACCCAATTCCCCAGAAGCACTGTTTGATCTGGGAAACGCTTATCTGAAACTCAACGAATACGATAGCGCGATCGCATCCTATGAAAAAGCCTATACCCTCGAAGAAGGATTTTGGCCCGCCATTAATAATATTGGCTTGATTCAATACGAACAAGGAGACATCTCCCAAGCCATCAAAAATTGGCGCACCGCCGCCGAAATTGCACAAAATCCCACAGAACCCAGACTCGCCATTGCGGTAGCCCTTTATCAACAGGGAAACCAAGAAAAAGCGCTCTCTCTCGGAAAAAAAGCTCTGACTTCTGACAGTCGATATGCTAACCTCGATTTCTTAGAGGAAAACCTCTGGGGAAAAACCTTACTCTCGGATACAGCAGCGTTTTTCGCGTCACCGGTGATGGAAGGGACAATCAGTCGTTTACAAGTTAACCCCACTGAGGATAATTAGCTTAGAAAAATTTGTTAGGGGTGACTTGTTCTCTGGTAATACTGATTGAGGGAAAACCAATATAAATGGCAAACAGCAACAGGTAGTAAGAATGGCAAAACAGTTAAATCTTATGGGTGATGCTCAAATTATCCCCACCTCACTCCATACCGAGATGGAGCAATCTTATCTAGAATATGCGATGAGTGTGATTGTGGGACGGGCGCTTCCTGATGTTCGAGATGGCTTAAAGCCAGTTCATCGGCGGATTTTGTATGCTATGCACGAGTTGGGGTTAACCCCCGATCGACCTTTTCGCAAATGCGCTCGTGTGGTGGGAGATGTTTTGGGGAAATATCATCCCCATGGCGATCAAGCGGTGTATGATGCACTGGTGCGGATGGTGCAGGAGTTTTCGACTCGTTATCCTTTACTCGCGGGGCATGGTAATTTTGGCTCTTTAGATAATGATCCCCCGGCGGCGATGCGTTACACGGAAACCCGTCTCGCTTCGATCGCCCAAGAATCCCTCTTAAATAACATTGGTGAAGCAACTGTTGATTTTGTCGGCAACTTTGATAATTCTCAACAAGAGCCAGTGGTATTACCCGCACAATTGCCATTACTGCTGCTGAATGGTTGCTCTGGGATTGCGGTGGGAATGGCGACAAATATTCCCCCTCATAATTTAGGGGAAGTGGTGAATGGCTTAATTAAACTCATTGATCAGCCGAATTTATCCGATGAGAAGTTATGGGAGTTAATTCCCGCGCCTGATTTTCCCACTGGTGGCGAAATTATTGATTTAGAAGGGGTACGGGATGCTTATCGCACCGGACGGGGAACGATTCGAGTGCGTGGGGTGGTGAAGGTGGAGCATCTCCATTCTGAGACGAAATCGAGAGGGAAAGGAAAAGGGAAACGAAAGCGCGATCGAGATGCGTTAGTCGTAACCGAATTTCCCTACCAAGTGAATAAAGCGGCTTGGATTGAAAAAGTTGCTGAATTAGTCAATGGCGGACGCATAGAAGGAATTGCCGATATTCGTGATGAAAGCGATCGCGCTGGGGTGCGAGTGGTGATTGAATTAAAGCGCGATGTCTCTCCGAATACGGTATTAGAACAGCTTTATCACCAAACCGCATTACAATCGAATTTTGGGACGATTTTACTAGCATTAGTGGATAATGCGCCTCGTCAGCTATCCTTACGACAATTATTAGACAATTTCCTGCAATTTCGAGAAGAGACTCTCACCCGACAATATACCCATCAGCTAGAAGGGGCGAGAAAACGGTTACATCTCGCGGAAGGATTACTCGCAGCCCTCAAAAATTTAGATACAGTGATCGATATTCTGAGAAATGCTCCCGATGGTAGCACCGCCAAAGCGCAGTTACAGGTACAGTTGGGAATGACCGATGAGCAGGGAGACTCGATCTTAGCAATGCCAATGCGCCGTTTAACGGGGTTAGAGCGACAAAAGTTAGAGAAGGAAGTGACGGAGTTACAAACGGAAATTGGTCAGTTAGAGACGTTGTTGGGCGATCGCAATGAGTTACTGAAGGCGTTAAAAAAAGAGCTTCGATCGCTGAAAAGACGGTTTGGGAATGAAAGACGCACTCGCATTGTCACCACAGAAAAGAAAACTAAATCAAATCCTGTTGCTAAAGAGAAAGCCACATCTCCCCAAAAAACATCACAAGCAACTCCTCCCGATTCCGCGCTGATTGAGATTACTCAACAGGGAAAAGTCTATTGGTGTGAAGAAGCAACTACGGAAAAAGAGAGTAAAACTAAGGATTTTGTCGTATTTCGGAGCAAAATTCCACAAGAGCAACCGTTAATCACGATTACTGATTTTGGGAAAGCGTACAGCTTAAAAACAGATGGTATTACTCCTGTTTCTGCTAAACAAAAAACATCCCTCAATAAAGTGTTACAAGGGATGAATCCGCAAACGGAAGAAACGCTTTTACACCATCTTCCTTTACCGCAACAAGATGTTATCCTGTTGACACAGCAAGGACGGATTAAACGCTTGTCAGCGTCGGAAGTCGCATCGATCGGGAATCGGGGATTAAGTTTAATTCGCTTAAAAGAGGGCGATCGGCTCGCCGATTTCTGTTTAACCGCAACTGGGGAAAACTTGCTTTTAGCCACCTCTAGCGGTAGGATTCTACGGTTTATCGTCAATGATCAACAACTTCCTGTAACGAGTCGCACCGCACAAGGGAATTTAGCAACAAGGTTATGGCAATCAGAAACGCCAGTGGGTTGTGTTTCTCTCCAAGCTGATGAGGCAGTTTTAGTAATCTCACAACAAGGCTATGCGAAACGTCTTTCTGTAAATACGATTCGACGGGGAAGTCGGGGTGATATTGGAACGCAATGTCTGCAATTTATTAATCGTTTCGATCGAGTTGTAGGAATGATAGAAGCTCGATCGGACAATGACAAGGTGAAAGTATTGACAAATCAAAAACGAGTGCTGACTTTAAACCTGAAAGATATTCCCTTCGCGGGGAAAGATGGAGTGGGCGATCGCGTGATTACTCTAAAATCAGAAGAAGCGATCGCCGAGATCATATCGATCATTAATTATTGATTATTTTGATCCTGATATCCCATCCCATTGGCTTCAGCATAACGTTCCATAAAACGCATGAATCTGTCCCAATGGTCATCTTGTTCAATCACAAAAGAACATTCGACTCGTTGTAAATCATCTCCTTCGGGGCCACCATAAATAAAGCGTAAAGAGTCAGGTTCAACGGATATTTTTCCTTCTGAATCAGTTAAATTTAACGCCTTAGAAAATCGTTGACGAAAACTATTAAACCGTTCTAAGGCTTCTAGTTTTTCAAAAATCATCAGCACATTATGACAACCAGTAGATTTTTCTTTACGAAGCCGAACATCGCTCACTTCTTCGGGAAGCCCCTCGAAAAACTCGATCGTTGGTAAGGTTTCAGTCATTATTAATTGGAATTTTATTTAGCACGACACGCCTATCACTTATATCAGGTTCGCTCAATCAATGATAAAAAGTAGGTTGGGTGTAGCGAAGCGAAACCCAACACCAATTATAAACAATTACCCGAACCTGATATTAGCCCCCCTAGTAGGTTGGGGGGATAAACTGTAACCTGAATATTTAGAAATCGTATAGCAATCCTAAATGAATCGTAAATTGTTTTTGCCCCCCAATCCTCACCTTCGCTCCGGCCCAAGTTTGGGGGGCTTCCATGAGTAAACTTTTTACAAATGAAATAGGACTGCTATATTAACTATTCAGCATTATTGCCTTGAATTTTTAGGAGTAAAAACCCCCAAGCTAAACCGACAAGAATTAAAGTGGATGATAAAACAGCAGCATTAAAAATGATTGTGTTGGCAGTCATAAATCTCCGTTATTACTTAAAGTGTGATACGACACGATCGTCTTAGACAATGATAATATAGTTTTGTAGGTTCTGGAAATGCTTGCTTATGCCGCCTCGTTGGCCCCGTAAACCCACCCGTGAAGACCCCGCTTATCGTAAACTAGAAGACCGAATTAATTTTGCGGTTCATGTAGCTGCTTTTTTGCTTATTAACTCTGGATCATGGTTTTTTCAACAACTGAGTCATCCTGAGTGGCAATGGACGCTCTGGCTCACAATAAGCTGGTTAATTGTCCTAGCGTTACATTTGATTTACATTAGCGCGATCGCAGACTATTCAACAAATCCCAAAAAAACCGATGGCTAACTCTACCCAAGATATTGAAGCGCTGGCAGCGGATATTGGCGATAAAATCTACATTGATGTGGCTAAATGGCATCTCTATCTCTCTGATGCTCATTTACACACCACTATTGCGGAACAAATCTATCCTCTCCTCGAAAACAAAAGCCTAACAGAAGAACAAGTACAAGACATTCTCCGACGCACAAAGGTAAAGCTAGGGGGAGGAAAAACCGAGCTTCCGTTACTCGATTTAATCCCTGACAATGGGCTAAAAGACCTCATGGCGTTACTCGAAGATCATAGCTAACTTTAATTGTCCTCTGTCCTTCGTAATTCGTCAGAGATAACTAAGGGCTAGGAACAGAAACTAAAAACTTAACCATTCTTTAACCTAGTTAGGCAAATTAACTGATATAGTTCGATAGTGGCTAACTTAAACTGATCGATAACCAAGACAGTTCAAAGAAAGTCACTTTTGGCGGTGAGTTACATCGTGTCAGCCTGTGGACTAGATAACGCCGACGTTGCTAGGAAAAGCCCAAGCGTGGAAAGAAGCAGGAAGTGGACATCAGACTCTATCAGGCTTTTAGAAGCTATGGGTAAGTTTGAGTAAGTTCCTCATAACGGTAAGTAATCAATAACTAATTGGTGTTGGGTTTCGTAAACTCCACCCAACCTACTTCTACCAGGGGGATGACTGGTTCCCCCCTTAATAAGGGGGGCTAGGGGGGATCATTTTAAGTCTCGCAGCTTTGTTCCCCTTGATGAGACGTTTTAACCCACTTTAATTTTTTCGGACGCACTGCCAGACGAGCCGTCATACTAGGAATAATCAGTAACCAGTGGATCATGTAGATTGTTCCCCGTAAAGTTTCCCCAAAGATTTCTCCCCAGTTTTGGGGCGTTTTTGGGTTTTGGGTGTTTTGCAGTCCTCTGAACATTCCCCAGATGGAAAAGCTGAACATAATACTGGTTGCTGGGAAATAAAGCGGCGCTTCTTGTCGTAACAGCACCATCAATAAGTCTGGAATTGCTGCTGTTGGGAGAATGTATTGGAAGAGTAGAAAAGTAATCAAATCAAAGGTTTTACCAATCCCCATCGGGTTACGAATGATCCAGCGCCAATAATCGAGATAACGCTGATAACCGCCTTCTGCCCAACGATTCCGTTGATGCCAAAGGGCGATCGCGCTTGTCACGCCTTCCTCTTGTACAGTGGGATGAGACACAAAACCAATGTCCCATCCGTCTAAATGTAAGCGCATGGTTAAATCAAGGTCATCGGTGATGGTTTGCTCATTCCATTTCCCGCAACTGGCTAAAGCACGACGACGGACAAATTGACCATTCCCTCGTAATTCTCCAATTCCCCCTAAACCGATGCGATGTTCTTGAAAATAGCTGTCTAAAGCCATTTCTGCTTGTTGTCCTTTTGTCCAAAAGTTGAGATCGGCGTTAGCAATGCTTTTCCGCACCTGTACCGCTCCCATGCTTTCCTGATGGAAGAAAGGAACAACCTGACGTAAAATATCGGATGGAATTTGAGCATCAGCATCAAAAACCGCAACAATTTCTCCCTTACTGAGGGTGAGTGCTTGATTGAGCGCTCCTGATTTGCCGCCAGTGGCGTTCGCCGATCGATGCAAAACGTTTAATTGACGATATTTTTGAGCGAACTGATCCAATAAAATCGGGGTTCGATCGGTGCTATGGTCATCAATGAGCCAGATTTCATATTTATCTTGGGGATAATCGAGATGACAGAGATTTTCCACTAAATCAGTGATTACTGTTTCTTCGTTTTTC
This sequence comes from Dactylococcopsis salina PCC 8305, assembly GCF_000317615.1. GTDB lineage: Bacteria > Cyanobacteriota > Cyanobacteriia > Cyanobacteriales > Rubidibacteraceae > Halothece > Halothece salina. The sequence continues at coordinate 1,566,470 of NC_019780.1, forward strand.
GCCGCGACGAGAATGGAGACTGTCGGAATGGACTCTTGATCACTTTCTGCTAACGCGGGAGGAGAAGCAACGGGACGGCTGCACAATAGACGAGTGACTTGTAGGGTAAAAACCGCCGTCACTGCTAGAACCAGCCATGATCCCCAAGAAATGAGATGTAGCGCGATCGTGGTTCCCCAAATCATCATCAGAGTGACTGCGGCTTTCCAGCGTCTTCCCCCTAAACCTTGGAAAAAGTCGCTACTCCATTCCTCCTCGTCTTCGGTTTCAACATCAGACCAAAGAAGGGCTTCGATCGACGAGCTTAACTCTTCGTAAGAATTGTTGTCTGTCCAAGAATTTTGTGGCATACAGGTTAGGGGTGACGATTGACAGGATAGTGCTTTTAGTTCTATCTTAACTTTAGATAATAAAACTTAATTTTTATTAAAAATCAAAGCATAATTATTGTTGGGAGTATAACTCAAAACGTTTAGGTTGCAAAAAAATGTTAATGGAAGGGTTGAGATTAGGCTCGATCGCGCTGTTTACGGTGATTTGGGTCGAATTAATTCGGGATAGTTATCATGTCTTATCCCATTATTGGAAGCCGTTATATCGGTTACATCAAATTCATCATCGCGTATTTCGTCCTGATTTGAGTGTGATGAATGAAGAGTTATATCGTCGTTCTCAGTGGCAAAATGATGTTCCAGAATGTTTGGTGATGCTGGTGGGAAGTGTTCTCCCCTGGCTTTTGGTTTCCCATTGGGTTGCGTTTACAGGTAGTGTTTACACATTGGGATTTTTACTGGGGGCGATCGCGCGAGGGAGTGGTCTCGCCTATGCCGACGAAATTACCGATTTAACTCACCGTCCTGGCAATTTTACCACGCTTCCTGGACAGTGGCAGGTAAATCGTCCCTATCACTGGCGACATCATTTCGATAATCAAAACGCCTATTATTGTAGTACCTTCACGATCGTGGATAAATTATTAGGAAGTGCCTTGTCTTTAAAAGGAAAACGAGTCGCGGTGACGGGTGCGTCAGGAACATTAGGAAAAGCCTTATTATTCGTGTTGCGCGATCGAGGCGCAAAAGTAACCGCTTTTTCTTCAAAATCAGAACCGATTTTGTTAGCGGATGAGACAGAAATTAACCCGATCGTTTGGGAAATTGGAAAAGAAACAGAAGTGACTTCTACTCTCGAAAAGATTGATATTTTAATTATCAATCATGGCATTAATGTTCATGGCGATCGAAGCGAAACCGCTATAGAAAACTCTTATCAAGTTAATGTCTTTTCCAGTTGGAGACTTTTAGAAACCTTCCTCAAAACCATTCAAACCAATGAAGATAAAGCTCGAAAAGAAGTGTGGGTAAATACCTCAGAAGCAGAAGTCAATCCTGCATTTAGTCCCCTTTATGAACTCTCAAAACGAACACTAGGAGATTTAGTTACTCTCCGTCGTTTAGATGCTCCCTGTGTAATTCGGAAACTAATTTTAGGGCCATTTAAAAGTAATCTTAACCCGATCGGAGTCATGTCAGCGCAGTGGGTTGCGCAACAAATTGTTAATTTAGCTGTCCGCGATTTTCGGAATATTATTGTTACGATTAACCCAATTACTTATTTAGTTTTCCCCTGGAAAGAGTTTTTAGTTTCGACTTACTTTAAATTATTTAGTAAGTAAATCAGTTATCAATTGACGCAGAAATCAACGGCAATTAACACTAATTATATTAATCATGTTTCCTCTCAATCACAAACGTCGTCAAATTTTACGTTGGTTCGCCCTTGCCACTGGTGCGGCAATTCTTCCCGCTGCTTGTCGTCAATCTAGCAATTCTCAAGCTCCGATCGCTTCCAGTTTGAAGTTACAAGGAAATCCTGCTTCGGATCAAGTGTCTCCTGTTGCGTTATTGCAAACCAACGATCGAGTTGCAGGGGTTTCTAAAATCCTTGATCTCTTACAACCAGAAGGCTTGAGCGATCGAAGCGTCTTTATTAAGCCCAATTACAACACGGGTGATCCCGCACCAGCTGCCACTGATACCGATTTATTAGATCAGTTAATCACGGAAATTGAAAACGCTGGGGCTGGCTCGATCACGATCGGCGATCGGTCTGGTATGGCACAAACTCGTGAAGCAATGCAACAGAAGGGCGTGTTTGATCTCGCTGCGAAACGTGGTTTAGAAACAGTCGTTTTTGATGAAATGTCCGCAGAACAATGGCAATATTTTGACGCAGAAGGCACGCACTGGAAACAAGGATTTGCGATCGCTCGTCCCATTTTAGCAAAATAAGCGAGAATCCTACGACTACACCCGAAGGGTTAGTCGCTAGATGAATCGCTTTTTTATATTGACAATGATTTATAAATAAGCTAAACTATAAATAAGTTTGTTCCATAATTATCTCGGAAGCAGAAAGGCTCTAGTAACAGAAACAAAGCTCGTCATCAAGTAGCCAGAGTTCATAAAAAGGTTTCTAACAGCAGGGAAGATTTTCTACACAAACTAAGTCGTAGCTTAGTTGACGAAAACCAAGTCATTTGTGTAGAGAATCTAGCAGTTAAGAACATGATGAAGAACCATAATCTGGCTAAAGCCATTAGTCAAGTTGGTTGGGGACAGTTCTGTACTATGCTGAAGTACAAAGCTGAACAAGACGGTAAAACCTATGTTGAGGTTGACCGCTTTTTCCCTAGTTCAAAGACTTGCAACGTCTGCTTAAATCAAGTTGATAGTCTGCCACTAGATGTTCGCAGTTGGAAATGCTCAAACTGTGGAACAGAGCATGACAGAGATATCAACGCTGCTAAAAACATCAGAGACGAAGGATTACGAATTATTGCCTGTGGGACACGGGATGACAGCTTGGTTCGCCAAGGCTGAAAAAGCCTATCGCCGGATGTCAGACTTGGAAATAGTCTATTTGGAGATTATGGAAAAGCATTCTTTTGGGTAGGAAGCTCCTTCTACATTGCGTTAGCAATTAGAAGAGGGTAGTTCACATGCAGGTGCGGTGATTAATACTTGCTGTCTGAAAACGCATCGCTTTGGCGGTCATTTTACCCTCTCCTTAAAAAATACCATTGGCATGGTGGCGAAATACGTTCCAGGTGACGAGTTTAATTATATGGGAGATTTACATTCCTCTCCTCATCAGCGCAAAATGATCGCAGAAGCCAACGCCGCTTATCAACCTAATCTGGTGTTATTGGATGGAGTAGAAGCCTTTGTTAATGGTGGCCCCGCAAATGGGAGGAAAGTGGCAGCGAATGTTATGATTGCAGGGCGCGATCGAGTCGCAGTGGATGTTGTGGGGTTAGCCTTGCTTCGATCGTTGGGAACAACTCGACAAGTGTCTGAGGGTTCAATTTGGGATTTAGAACAAATCCAAAGAGCAACAGAATTAGGATTAGGGGCGAGTCACAGCGAACAAATTGAAATTCTCACCGCAGATACCCCCAGTCAAAAATTAGCCGATCAAGTTCGATCGATGATCTAAAGAGTAGGTTGGGTGAAGGAGACGAAACCTTAAACTAGGTAGGTTGGGTGGAGGGAAGCGAAACCCAACAAAATTAGACGAGTAGAGACATTTAATCGAACGTCTCTACAGAATAGTTATAATATCGGGTTCACTCAATCAATCATAAAAAGTAGGTTGGGTGAAGCGAAGCGAAACCCAACACAAATTATAAGCATTTACCTGAACCTAGTATAAGTTGCAATAGCTTGCAATACCATTTTCAAAAATTCAGGTTACAGTCGATCCCCCCAACCCCCCTTAATAAGGGGGGCTGAGTTGATCGTTGATGTAGCACCAATTGTTTAAAGTGGTATTAGAAGATCAAATGTTAACTTTTAGCCCCTTTGAGATAAGCTAACATCGTATCAGCATCAGAAACCTCAAACGGGTCTGTGGGACAATTATCTTGATAGTCAGGTTCAATAAACATCTTTTCAATTTGACGATCGTTGACTACCATCGAATAACGCCAAGAACGCATTCCGAAGCCGAGGTTATCTTTCTCCACCAACATTCCCATTTTACGGGTGAAGTCAGCATTGCCATCGGGAAGCATAAATACTTTTTCCACTCCCTGTTTTTTCGCCCATTGGAACATAACGAAAGCATCATTCACAGAGAGACAGATTACTTCGTCAACGCCTTGAGCGCGGATTTCATCATATAATTCTTCGTAACGGGGCAAATGCGTTGAGGAACAAGTGGGAGTAAATGCACCAGGAAGCGCAAATAAAACCACTCGTTTACCGCCGAAAATATCTGCTGTCGTGCGATCTTGCCAACGGAACGGATTTTCTCCTCCCACTGACTCATCACGAACACGGGTACGAAAAACAACATCAGGAACTGTTTGTTGAACCGCTACACTCATTTAAGCGTCTCCTTAATCATAAAATGACTTAACGAGTGTTAATATATCGTGTTGAGTGCCGATATTAAATAAGTCTTGGGAAAGATCATTATTGTTTCTCTCTTACCCACTGACGAAATGCTTTCATTGTCTGATTACGTCCTTGAGTTTTGCACTGTTGCAAAAATTCGGGAATTGCTTTAGTTAGGGGAAACTGCGGAAAAATTGAACTCCTAGTGGAAATTTGATACTTTCCTTGCTCTAAAATGCTGATCTGTAAGTTACCTTGTCTAAACTGCCATAATTCTGGAACGCCTAAAGCTGCATAAATTTCGGGATAACTACGTGAAGTGATTTCAATTTCTAAGGCTAAATCGGGAGGTGGATCAACAGTTAAATCAATGCGTTCTTTTCCCCGTATTAAGGCTTCATTTTCGATATAAAAACAATTATCTGGTTCGATTCCCTGTTGCATTAATTCGTTTTTAAACGTCGTTGAACCTAACGGATAAAATTCTCGATCGAGTTCTTCTAAGAGAATTTCTATAAAATTGGTAATAAAGTTTTTATTGATCTCAGGTTCAGGAAGGGGAGTCACAATTTCTAATCTTCCTTGATTATAGGCAAGACGCGAGGAATGATTTTCTCGATCGGTCTCTTCTAAAATTGTTTCCAATGTTTTCCAACTGACTTCCTTAAATAAGACTTTTTTGCCGACAGAAACCGTGATTTGATCCATTCTTTTGTCCTCTCACTCTCTTGAGGGCGAACCACCATTCGCCCCATAACAATTGGCTTAATTGTTAATCGTTGCTAAGGCTTTTTCTAAACGCACTCGATCGAGTCCTTTTTGATTTAATAATAACCAAGACTGCATGAGATCATGTCCTTTTACATCTCCAGTTAACGCAGCCCGTAGAGACTTCATCACTAAACCTTTTTTCACTCCCTGTTCTTTGGTAACAGTTTTAATCAGTTGTTTCGCTTCTTCTTCGGTGAATTGATCTTGCTGTTTTATCGCTTCAGAAATCTTTTCAATCACGGATTTTACTCCGTCTTGTTGGAGTTGAGAAACCGCTTCCTCTTTAAATTCTATATCCGTTTGGAAGAAGACTTTGGTTTGTTCTACCGCGTCCGTGAGACGAGTTAAACTAGGGGCAATTAAAGCGCTGACTTGTTCTAACCAAGGACGATTATTTTCTAAATCAACCTTATATCCTGCTTCTTGCCAAAAGGGTGCTAACATTTCCACTAAGCGCTGGGGTTCAATTTTATGGATATACTGGCTGTTAATCCAATCCAGTTTTGACCAGTCAAATTTGGCGGCGGATTTACTGACTCGATCGAGGCTGAAGTGTTTAGCCGCTTCTTCTAGGGTAAATAATTCTTCCGTAGAATCGGGAGGAGTCCAACCAAGCAACGTCATATAATTTGCCATTGCTTCGGGAACAAATCCCATTTTATAGAAATCAGAAATGGCAGTAACGTTGTCGCGTTTGGAAAGTTTTTGTCCTTGTTCGTTCAAAATCAAGGGCGTGTGTGCAAATTCTGGAATGCTACCACCGAGGGCTTCATAAAGTAAAATTTGCTTGGCAGTATTGGCGATATGATCTTCACCGCGAATCACATGGCTAATCTTCATGTCCATATCATCTACTACCACCGCCAGATTGTATAACGGTTGTCCTAAATCTTCGCGACTACTCGCCCTTGCGATCACCATATCACCGCCGAGATCGCTTCCTTCCCAAGTTAGTGTTCCCCGAATCTGATCGTTCCAGATGATTTGGCGATTATCGTCAATTTTAAAGCGAATGACGGGCTTTCTCCCTTCCGCTTCAAAGGCTTTTTCTTCTTCGGGAGTGAGATTACGATGGCGATTGTCGTAACGCGGTGCTTGATTACGTGCTTTTTGTGATTCTCGTAACTGGTTTAATTCGTCTTCGGTGGTGTAACACCGATAAGCATATCCTTGATCTAAAAGAGTTTGTACGGCTTGTTTGTAGAGATGTAGCCGTTCACTTTGAAAATAGGGGCCCTCATCCCATTGCATTCCCAGCCAAGCTAGACCATCTTTGATATTCTGGGTATATTCGGGGCGCGATCGAGCTTGGTCGGTATCCTCCACTCGAATGATAAATGTCCCCCCTTCATGGCGCGCAAATAGCCAATTAAAGACCGCCGTGCGGGCGGTTCCAATATGTAGATTTCCGGTTGGACTCGGTGCAATTCGCACTCTTACTGTCACAGCGTTTCCCTCGCGATCGTTTTTCCAATTATTCTATCATTATTTTGGGTTGGGAATGCGCGATCGAAATCTCCAACGCTAAAGTAGAAAACGTGGGCAATTGTCCATCAAACCTGATCAACTCAAAGCAATGCTTCACCGCGACCACTACCAAATTCTTGGTTTAACCCCAGACGCAACGCAAAAAGAAATTAAAGAAGCCTATCGTCGTTTAGCAAAGGAATTTCATCCCGATCGAAGCGAGGATCAGGAAGCCCACGAGAAAATTATATCAATCAATGCTGCTTACGAAGTGCTAGGGAATCCCACCCTAAAAGCCTCTTATGATCGGGCTTTTTGCCAAAAACGAACCCAACGCAACGCCAAGGCACAACGACAATATCAACGCCAACGACAAAAGCAACGCCACAGCGAAGATCAAATTACTCACTGGTTAAAATACGTTTATCAACCGATTATCAAACAAGTCGAGGAAATTGTTTTTCCCCTTGATACTCAAATTGATTTCCTCGCGGGTGATCCCTTTGATGACGAGTTACTCCAAACCTTTCAAAGTTATCTCGAAAACTGTCGTCACTTAGTCCAACAAGCGAAACAGTCGCTTCGATCGCAACCGAACCCTTCTAGTTTAGCTGGAACCGCAGCGAATCTATACTATTGTCTCAATCAACTGGATGACGGAATCGAAGAATTAGCTTATTTCCCCTTCAATTTTGATGAAAGCCATCTTCACACAGGAAAAGAATTATTCCGCATCGCCACAGGATTACAAGAGGAAGCAGAAGCAACAGTTAACTATAATCACCTGTAATCAGTGACCAGTGACCAGTGACCAGTGACCAGTAACAAATAACAAATAACAAATAACAAATAACAAATATTGATACGACCTGCATTTCTGTTCGCGATCGATAAATTTCCAAATGTTGAAACTCGCCTATACCTTACTAAGGCAACTTGCATGCAAGCCTTTTGCCTCTTGCCTCTTGCCTTTTGCCTTTTGCCTCTTGCCTTTTGCCTAGCGCTATATCATTGATAATGTTCCTTACTGTGACAAGAACGAGAAACCTTTAATATGGCTGAAATTTCCGAAACCACCGCCGAAATCACTGCGGCTTTAGAAACCCCCACTGATCTAGAGTTTACACTTCCCGATCCTGAAGATGAAGAAATCGAAGAAAACGAGTTTCAACAGCGTTTAGATGAAGCGTGGTTAGTGTGTGAACGGTTCGACTTGCAAACCGACATCTGGCGCGGGAGAATTTTAAGAGCAGTGCGCGATCGAGAAAAACAAGGTGGCGAAGGAAGAGGAAAAGGTTTTCTGAACTGGCTAAAAGAACGAGAAATTAGTAAAAGCCAAGCCTACTCAATGATTCAATTGGCTAACAGCGCCGATACCTTACTCGCAGAAGGACAACTACAAGTCAGTTCAATTAATAATTTTAGTAAACGAGCCTTTGTCGAAACCGCCAATTCCGATCCCGAAGTGCAAAAATTAGTTTCAGAAGCGGCGGAAGGGGGCGATCGAATTACGCGACGAGAAGTTAAAGAACTTTCCGATCAATGGACAGCCATGAGTTCCGAATTAGTGCCGCCAAACGTGAAAGAACAAGCGGAAAATGGTTCACTTTCTCCCCGTTATCTTGCGCCTTTAGTAAAAGAAATGGAGAAACTTCCCTCCTCACATCTGAAACAAATTCAAGAAGAAGTAGAAGAGAATCCCGATGTGGATACCGTTAAACAATTAACCTCAGAAGCGAAAAATTTATCAAAATATTTAGATGCGGCGGCGCAAGTACAAGCGATTTATAATGCCGATCTTGATCTAGAAATGGCATTAGAAGAAGCGCTACGTCTCGATTGTTTGAATACAGCGGCGGATTTAGTGAAACAAGCAACCAGCCTCGAACAAATCATGGCGAAACTTTATACAACTTGGAAACGAGTAGGAAGTCTCGCGGATCGGCTTTATGTGGAAACTGGTGCGAGTAATCCCCATTTACGATCGATGTTGAGTGCGTTAGAAAAGCTCAGTAATGATACGATCGAAGTGCCTTTAGATGATAGCAGCGATCGAGTGGTACGCTTAAAAATCATTCACAATGAATAACGAATTAAAATGTATAAATTGCTTTTTGTCTGTTTAGGAAATATCTGTCGTTCTCCTTCTGCAGAAAATATCATGCGTTATTTGATTGAAAAAGAAGGATTAAGTGATCAAATTGTTTGTGATTCAGCAGGAACCGCCAGTTATCATTTAGGTGAACCGCCCGATCAACGAATGAAAGCCGCAGCGGAAAAAAGAGGAATCAAATTAGAAGGAAAAGCCCGTCAATTTCAGCCCAGTGACTTTGAGAAATACGACTTAATTTTAGCAATGGATCGAGATAATTATTGGTCATTAGTTTCCCTTGATCCTGAAAAAAAATATCGGGAAAAAATCAAAATGATGTGCAATTACGCGAAATCCTATCCCGATCAAGAAGTTCCTGATCCCTACTATGGCGGTACAGAAGGCTTTAATCATGTTATCGATCTCCTTCTCGATGCTTGTAGCGAATTATTAGAAAGCATCAAAAAAGACTAAAGTAGGCCCTAGTGGAGTTTACGAAACCCAACATCAATCAGTGACCAGTTACCAGTTACCAGTTACCAGTTACCAGTTGTGCTTGATCTAATCAGTTACTTAGTAGCTTACAATCTGTTACGAATTAATTGCTTATTATTCACTATTCACGGCTTACTGATCACTGATCACTGGTCACTGCAATGGGTGGACTTTACGAAACCCAACACCCATCAGTGACTAATTACTGTAAAGGGAAACCCAACAAAATTGTAAAGATTTCTTGGTTTCGCAACAGCGTCAAAGTTGAGTTTAACGGTGGGAGTGTCAATTCTGTCACATGGGGAGCAACGATCGCAGAAAAGAGTCTGATAAATTAAGAGGGGAATCTATTTTTAAGGTGTGATTCGATTATGAAGAAATTATTATCATCAATTATGTTAGCAGGAGGATTATTAACAGTCGTTCCTGCTTTAGAAGTTTTCGCTCAATCTGGGGGAAATTCTGGTATAACAATTTTTAGTGGAGTCGAACAGGAAAATCTCCTTGATTATCGTTTAGACTTTGGCGGCGAATCAGGGCGTTGGGATCGCTATCGTCTTCGCATTCCTAGCAAGAAACTTCCCTTTGGCGCTTCTCAGTTTTACGTGACTTATCCCGATTATTACAAGGGGCGATTTGATACCGATCGAATCGAAGTCAGAATTGATGGTGAACCTCAGCCTTTAAGTGATGTGACTTGGAATCAGGAAGAAGGCTTGATTTCGATGGATTTAGAAGAACCGATCGAGCCTGATACTAAGGTAGAATTAGTGTTTTCTAATGTCAAAAATCCTCGCCCAGGTGGAACATTTTATTTTAATGCTCAAGTGGATGTTCCCAATGATGTAGCGATTCGACGATATGTCGGAACTTGGATTATTGATATTGATTAATAATTCGTAAACTAATCCCTCTCACCTCACTTGCAATGGCATAGTAATCCTTGATCTTCTTTCCCAAAAAATTGAACGAACACTCTCATTATTAAGAGAATACCCCCCTTCTTCAGGGGGAATCAAGGGATTTTAGAGGAAGTTGATGTTAAAATCAATTTAAAACTTTACACTTTGAATTGGGAGTATATCTTAAGATGACAACCCAAAGATGGACGGATCAAATGGTTGATCAGTTAGCGGCTTCTGTCACTGAACTAAGACAATCTATTAGTGAACAAAGGCAATCAGATCAAGAAACTAGAGATTTAGTTAACTCTAACGCTCGTGCAATTGAATCACTAGGACAATCGATCGCAGAAGTGAGACAATCAGATCAAGAAACTAGAGATTTAGTTAACTCTAACGCTCGTGCAATTGAATCACTAGGACAATCGATCGCAGAAGTGAGACAATCAGATCAAGAAACTAGAGATTTAGTTAACTCTAACGCTCGTGCGATTGAATCACTAGGACAATCGATCGCAGAAGTGAGACAATCAGATCAAGAAACTAGAGATTTAGTTAACTCTAACGCTCGTGCGATTGAATCACTAGGACAATCGATCGCAGAAGTGAGACAATCAGATCAAGAAACTAGAGATTTAGTTAACTCTAATGCTCGTGTTATTCAAGCCCTAGCCACTGCTACTGCTGAAGCCCAAGAAGAAAGAGACGCAGCAACAAGAGAACGTCAAGCCATTTTAGAAAGAATCGATGAGATGACAACGGACATTCGGGGGTTACAGATTGAAAATCAACGGATGTTAGATTTGCTCTTTGAACATATTCGTCGCAACAATGAAGAGAATGAATAAGATCGGATTCAGAAAATATCACCAATAATCAATAAAAAACAATGGGAAAATCAGCATTAACGTCTCGTTTAGTCAACGGTGTGTTAAGTAGGGCTTGCTGAAAAAGTCCATTGGTTGGTTTAGTAAGGCAAAAGGCAAGTTGCCTTAGGCAAGAGGCTTGCATTTTTACCTGAACTTAATCGCCTCAAATCCTTATTTGGTAAAACTTTCAGTTTCCCAACAGCAAACCCCAATTAAAGGTTAAAACAATGGTTTCTGGTTCGGAATTGGCACGTTGGCGAGAAAAAAGTCGGAAAAGCGCGATTGAATTTTCGATTCCTCCTCAAGAAGTGGATTGGTTGCTAGAAAGTCTAACTGATTTAACGCCTCTGAGTTGGCGCTTAGAAACCTATAATATCAAGTTCGGGTAATTGCTTATAATGTGTGTTGGGTTTCGCTTCGCTTCACTAGGGCCTACTCTTTATCATCGATCGAGCGAACCTGATATAACCCTCCATACATTCCCAGGGAGACAAGGGAGACAATTTTTCTCCCCCATCTTCCCCATCTCCCCCATCTCCCCCATCTCCCCCATCTTCTATGTTCCTGTGTTTTGAAAAAAGTTACATTCCCTTAAAATTGTTAGGGTTTTGTAACATTAAATACAAACAAGTGTCTAACTCAGTCTCTAGGATGAGGCGGTATAGTATGCTTAAAAATCAAGTTAAAGGAGTAACCCATGCCCGAAACTGGTGCTGAAGTCCTGCGGATGATTCAGGATGAAGATATTAAAATCATCGATCTCAAATTTATTGACTTGCCTGGGATTTGGCAACACCTTTCCATTTATCGCAGCGAACTCGACGAAGATTCTTTTACCGATGGTGTTCCCTTCGACGGTTCAAGTATTCGAGGCTGGAAATCAATTAACGAGTCAGACATGATGATGGTTCCCGATCCGACGACCGCTTGGATCGACCCATTTATGAAGGAAAAAACCCTCAGTATGGTCTGCTCTATTAAAGAACCCCGTACTGGTGAATTTTACGATCGCGATCCGCGCACGATCGCCCAGAAAGCGATTGATTATCTGATTTCCACTGGTATTGGTGACACCGCATTCTTCGGACCAGAAGCTGAGTTTTTCGTCTTTGATGATGTTCGCTTTGATCAAACCTATAACGAAGGATATTACCACGTTGATAGCGTCGAAGGACGTTGGAACTCAGGAAGAGAAGAAGCTGGCGGCAACCTCGGTTATAAACCCCGTTATAAAGAGGGTTATTTCCCCGTTCCTCCCACCGATACGTTACAAGATATGCGGACGGAAATGCTCTTAACCATGGCAGACTGTGGCGTTCCCATTGAAAAACATCACCACGAGGTCGCAAGTGGTGGACAAGGAGAATTAGGCTTCCGCTTTGGGACATTAGTGAAAGCGGCGGATGATTTGATGACCTATAAGTATGTGATTAAAAACGTGGCGAAGAAATATGGGCGTACTGTCACCTTTATGCCGAAGCCCATTTTTAACGATAATGGTTCTGGAATGCACGTTCACCAATCAATCTGGAAAGATGGACAGCCGACTTTCTGGGGAGAAGATGGTTATGCTAATTTAAGTGAAACCGCTCGTCATTATATCGGTGGTATCTTGCGACACGCTCCCGCTTTACTGGCGTTTACAAACCCTTCTACTAATTCCTACAAGCGTTTAGTGCCCGGTTTTGAAGCCCCAGTTAACTTGGTCTATTCCCAAGGGAATCGATCGGCCTCGGTGCGGATTCCTCTGACGGGTACGAACCCGAAAGCGAAACGTTTAGAGTTCCGTTGTCCTGATGCCACTTGCAATCCTTATCTGGCTTTTGCGGCGATGTTATGTGCTGGGATTGATGGGATTAAAAACAAAATTGAACCAGGTGAACCTTTGGATGTGGATATCTATGATCTCTCTCCTGAAGAGTTGAGCAAAATTCCTTCCACTCCAGGTTCTTTAGAGGCCGCGTTAGAGTGTTTGGAAAATGACCATCAATTCTTAATTGATGGCGGTGTGTTCACGCAAGGGTTTATTTACAACTGGATTGAGTACAAGTTAGACAATGAGGTGAATCCTCTGCGTTTACGTCCTCATCCCTACGAGTTTGCGCTTTACTATGATGCTTAAATTCCCTTAAACCTGATCTTTTTTTCGGTAAGGTGGGCAATGCCCACCCTACGATTTAAAGTAAGTTGAGTAAGTTAAAAATTAGTCCTAAAATTGCACCGCCAAAAACTAGCCACAAAGGACTGAGTTTAAATCGAAAAAGCGCGATCGCGCCGAGAATAAAAATTAAAATGGCAATGTAATCTAATGGCTGTAAAAATAGGCTATAAGCAAGTTGTAAGGTGAGAACTGCCATTAAGCCCACAGCACTAACATTCACCGCATCTAAAAACGCACTTGTCCAAGCAGAATTTCGCAATTTAGGAATTAACGGATTTAAGATTAAAACAAAGATAAAAGAGGGAAAAAAGATGCCCAATGTTGCTACAATTGCCCCAGGAATCCCTGCGACCACATAACCGATAAATGTAGAAGTTGATAAAACTGGACCTGGGGTAAATTGTCCGATCGCGATCGCATCTAATAACTGCTGTTGGGTTAACCAGCCATTTTGATTGACTAATTCTCCTTCAATAAAAGCGATTAATACATAACCGCTACCAAAGAGGATCGAACCCACTTTTAAGAAAAATAATCCTAACTTCCATAAAGGAGGAATAGTTTTAGCAGTTGTTGCGGCTACGGCTTTTAATATTGTCCCGAAACTCAACACTCCAATTAACCCTTCTGCTGTCTCTTTCGGAAGCACTTTTTGTAATAAAAGCATTCCCACAAAACCGCCAATTAATAACGCAATAACTTCGTTAATACCAAGTAATAATAAGACTGCAACCCCGAAGCCAATAAGAACAAATTGATAACCCTTAATTGCTTTTTTGCCCAGTTTCCATAAAGCACCCAAAATAACCGCTAAAACCGCTGGCTTAATGCCATAAAATAACGGTGCAATTTGTGGTAAATCTCCATAAGAAACGTAAATCCAAGCAAAAATTCCTGTGATTAAAACAGCAGGAAATAAGAAACAAACACCAGCGATAATTAAACCAAAGAAACCGCCCTGAATATAACCTAAATGAATCGCCATTTCTGTCGAATTAGGACCGGGAATGAGGTTAGTTGCGCCAATTAAATCTAAAAAGCGCGATCGATCGATCCATTCCCTACGAGTAACGACTTCCTCTTCCATCATGGCAATATGGGCTGCTGGGCCACCAAAACCAATTACTCCTAGTTTGAAGAAAACTTGAGCAATTTCTAATAACCGTTGCGAGGATGTTCCACTCATTTTTTTAACTTCTCTTAACCTTAAAAAGCCAACTTTGTAGCAATCAATTTAGTCTGATTTTATCTTGGTTCGGCAGAAAATGGGAACAATCCTTTTATTTTTTCGGTTGGGGTAAAAACTGTTTTAAGATGGCTTTCGGTGCGCGATCCCAGCTATCCCGATGATCAGAGATTAATCCTTCTGAATTTAAGGTGTAAGTAGAATCGCCATTAAAGAAAATATTGGCTTCCCAGGGAACTCGTAATTTTCCGCGCACTGTCCACCAAACTTTGATAATATTTGTTTCTATTTGTTGGATATCATGGACATCAAAATAGATTTCGGTGAAGAATAAACGCGCATGAAATCGAAGCGTCCAGAAAATAATTCTATAGTTAAATTTACTCTGAAACAGATTAACTGGGTCTTTAAAAAAGATGTCAGAACTATAGATTTTGTAGGAAATATCTTTTTGGAATAAATTAGGAAGATCGTGGGAAAGTTGCTCGATCGCGCTTTCGACTTTAGTTTGATAATCCGACTGAGTTAGAGACATAATCGTTTTGGTTATTAGTTCAGGTAATTGCTTATAATTGGTGTTGGGTTTCGCTTCGCTCCACCCAACCTACGTTTTATCTGATTACTGGTAACTGGTAACTGGTAACTGGTCACTGATCAGGTTCTCCCTTGCTAAACTAGCAATAAATCATAAACTTACTTGTGTTTAAACCGTGTTATCTATCATTATTCAATCAACTCAACAAGTCCGTCAAACTCTATTCAATTATTGGACAATTGGCGTTTTCTTGGTGGCGCTTTTAATTGCTATTCCCATTTTATTTATTGTTGCCAGTGTTTTCGCTGATACAGGAGAAATTTGGCAACATTTAGCGACAACTGTGCTTCCAGAATATCTTAAAAACTCTTTTACCTTGATGGTTGGTGTCGGTTTCGGGGTTTCAATTATTGGTGTGGGAACAGCGTGGTTAGTGACCATGTGTCGCTTTCCTGGGAGTAGAATTTTAGAATGGGCGTTATTACTTCCCTTAGCTGCGCCGGCGTATCTTCTCGCTTATACTTATACCCATCTGTTAGACTTTTTTGGTCCGGTACAAACGGGGTTAAGATCGCTGTTTGGTTGGGTGAGTGTGAATGATTACTGGTTTCCAGAAGTTCGCAATATCTGGGGCGCGATCGCGATGCTGATTTTGGTATTATATCCTTACGTCTATTTGCTGGTGCGAGTTGCCTTTTTAGAGCAAGCAACAGGGACATTAGAAGCGAGTCGCTGTTTAGGGTGTAATCCCTGGAAAAGTTTCTTTACGGTGGCGCTTCCGTTGGCTCGTCCTGCGATCGCGTCTGGGGTAGCATTAGTATTAATGGAGACGTTGGGAGATTTTGGAACAGTTCAATATTTCGGTGTCACTACCTTTACCACTGGAATTTATCGCACTTGGTTTGGGATGGGAGAACGTCTCGCGGCGGCGCAATTGGCAGCAGTTTTAATGTTCTTTGTTGCGATTTTAATTTTACTCGAACGATTATCTCGATCGCAAGCCCGTTATTATCAAGCAGGTAGCACTTATCAATCTCCGCCGAAACATCAATTATCTGGAATGCGAGCTATTTTTTCCCTGCTCGTTTGCATTATACCGTTAACGTTTGGTTTCATTGTTCCTGCGGTTTATTTAAGTTATTTAACCGTTGCTAATGCTGAATATACTCTCAATAAAAGTTTCTGGGAGATTGCCCAAAACAGTTTGATTTTAGCAAGTATTACGGCTTTTTTAGGAAGCGCGATCGCGCTCTTTTTAGCCTATGGAAAACGTCAAGGAAAATCAGGATTATTAAACTTTGGAGTGCGGATGTCGGCGATGGGTTATGCCATTCCTGGAACGGTAATTGCAGTGGGAATTTTAATTCCGGTTACGCGATTAGATAAAATAATCGACAACTGGATGCGATCGACCTTTGATGTGTCTGTGGGATTAATTCTCAGTGGTACGATTACGGCGTTAATTTTTGCCTACTTAGTGCGTTTTCTTGCAGTTTCTTTTAATGCGGTTGAATCCAGTTTAGAGAAAATTAAACCTAGTTTAGACGAAGCCTCTCGAAGTTTAGGACATACTGTTAGCAGTACCTTATTACGAGTTCATACCCCGTTGATGTGGGGAGGAATTTTAACCGCCGTGATGTTAGTTTTTGTGGACGTAATGAAAGAACTTCCCGCAACACTTCTCATTCGTCCTTTTAATTTTGATACTCTCGCCGTTCAAGTCTATCAATATGCCTCTGATGAACGCCTAATTGAAGCCGCCGCCCCAGCGTTAACGATTATTTTGGTAGGAATTATCCCCGTCATTTTTTTGAGTTTTAGAATTGCCCAATCTCGAAATTATTAATTGAAATATTTATCTAAAGCCCCCCTTTCAAAGGCAGGGCTGTTTCATTCTCGGTGTTAAAATCGAAAGCGATCACCTGAACCCCTTCTGGTACGTTCGATCGAGACGTTTTTCCTACTTTTTGGCTTTTTCATAAGAAAAAAGAGTCCTGAAATCTCCCCCATCTCCCTTGTCTCCCTTGTCTCCCCCATCTCCCTACCTCCCTTAATTTTAAAAGAATGAAACAGCCCCCCAATCATCGGGGGGTTTGGGGGGATATCAATTAGAAATATAACCCAATTCTTCCAGTTTTCCTAACACTTTTCCCACACTTTCATCTAAGGATTCTAAATCGGTGCGACATTCGACAGTGGGATTCGTTGGCGGTTCATAAGGATCATCAATTCCCGTGAATTTTTCGATTTCTCCGGCTCTCGCTCTTTTGTATAATCCTTTTACATCTCGTTCTTCACAAACGTTTAAGGGCGCATTGACGAAAACTTCAACAAAGTTCCCAATTTGTCGTCCCACTTCTTCTCTCACTTCTCGATAAGGAGAAATAGCAGAAACCAGAACCATAACCCCATTACGAGTTAGTAGGTTAGCGACAAAGCCAATGCGACGAATGTTTGTGTCTCTGTCTTCTTTGCTAAAGCCTAACCCTTTCGTGAGGTTTTGACGGACGATATCCCCATCTAATACCTCTAGTTTCTCACAGTTGCGCGATCGAAGCTCTTGTTCTAAAGCCTTAGTAATCGTTGTTTTTCCCGCGCCACTCAAACCCGTTAACCAAACGGTAACACCACGATGTTCCATCAATAATTTCCTTACTGTTTATTAAAGGTTCACTCTTATTCAAAGCAACCTGATCATACAGCGAATCTTCAATCTCGTTAAGGAGACAAAACCCAGCGAGTGAGAAATTAGGTTCAAATGTGTAGGAGGCGCTCTTGAACTCTATCACTTAAACAGTTACAATATTTCAAGTCTGGAGAGGTGGCAGAGTGGTTGATTGCGGCGGTCTCGAAAACCGCTAGGGGTGCAAGCTCCTCGGGGGTTCGAATCCCCCCCTCTCCGTTTCCAAATTCGGGAGAAAAACGTAAGATAGGGTTAATCTAGTTAATACCCCTTAGTTTTCAATCATGGTGGCTCGAATTTTAATTGTGGAAGATGAAGCCAAACTCGCCCAATTTATTGAGTTAGAACTTCAATATGAAGGGTATGAGGTGACGATCGCCACTGATGGCTTCACTGGATTAACCCAAGCGCGAGAACTCAATCCCGATTTACTGATCCTCGATTGGATGTTACCTGGCATTTCTGGGTTAGAAATTTGTCGGCGGTTACGTCAAACCAATAACACCATTCCTGTGATTCTATTAACGGCAAAGGATGAGATTAGCGATCGAGTGGAAGGGTTAGACGCGGGGGCTGATGATTATGTGGTGAAACCCTTTAGCATTGAAGAATTATTTGCCCGTGTTCGCGCCCATCTTCGCCGCAACCACGAGGAAGAAACGGACACTTTCCAGTTTAGCGATCTTAAACTCAATACTAGCACCAGAGAAGTTTGTCGGCGCGATCGCGCGATCGAATTAACCGCAAAAGAGTTTGAATTACTGCGTTATCTTCTCCTCCATCCCCGTCAAGTGTTAACCCGTGACCAAATTTTAGAACGAGTTTGGGGATATGATTTTATGGGAGATTCCAACATTATTGAAGTTTATATTCGTTATTTAAGATTAAAATTAGAAGAAAAAGGAGAACCTCGCATCATTCAAACCGTGCGCGGTGTCGGTTATGTTTTACGAGAGTAAATAATCATGATGAATGCAATTACAATCAATCTCCAATCTGTTGAATTAACCGAAGAACAATTCTTTCAACTTTGTGCGAATAATCGGGATTTACGCTTAGAAAGAAATGCCCAAGGAGAACTCATAATTATGCCACCAACAGGAGGAGAAACAGGAAATAGAAATGCTAGACTCACGCAGCAACTGATGAATTGGACGGATCAAGATGGCACAGGAATTGCGTTTGATTCTTCCACAGGATTTAAACTGCCTAATGGCGCAAATCGTTCGCCTGATGGGGCTTGGATTCCTCTATCTCGTTGGCAAGAATTAACGCAAAAACAAAAGGAAAAATTTATTCCCCTTTGTCCGAATTTTGTGATTGAACTGCGTTCTCCAACCGATAAACTAATTGATGTACAGAATAAAATGCAGGAATATCTTGATAATGGAACTGAGTTAGGATGGTTGATTAATCCTCAAGATCAACAGGTGGAAATTTATCGTCAAAATCAAGGGATAGAAGTTTTAGATCAGCCTGATTTTTTGTCTGGAGAAGAGGTTTTACCTAACTTTCAGTTAGATTTGCGTGCCATTTGGTAAATTATTCATCATTCATCAAACGATAACCTTTTCCATAAACAGTATGAATTAGGGTTGTTTCTCCAGGGGCTTCAATTTTACGGCGTAATAAACGCACTAAAGCGGCTAAAACGTTACTACTAGGAGTGCTATCTTCTCCCCAAAGATGTTGATAAATTTGTTGATGGGTTAACAGTTGTTCGGGAAATTGCATTAAATAGCTTAATAACTGGGTTTCCTTTTCTGAAAGTTCGATCGTCCTCCCATTGCGATAGGCGAGTTGATTGTCTCGATCGAGTTCTAATTCTCCAAATTGCAAGCGAGAAGTTGCCGAAATTTCGCAAGCCGATCGTCTTAATAACGCTCTCACTCTGGCTAAAAATTCTCGCAATTCAAACGGTTTAACAATATAATCATCCGCACCAACATCTAATCCTTCTACTCGATCGTCCACTGTATCTTTTGCGGTTAAAAATAAAACGGGTGTTTGATCACCGCTCGATCGAAGATTTCGACATAATTCAATTCCCGATTTTTCTGGCATTAACCAATCTAAAATTAACAGATGATAATTATTTTTTCCTGCTAATTCTTCTCCCAGCACCCCATTATTTGCCACATCAACCTGATATCCTTCCTCAGTTAAAACACGAGAAAGCGGTGTTGTCAATTCTCGTTCATCATCCACTAACAAAATGTGCATCAGTTCCACCTTATAGGAAATACTCTAATAGTTGCGACAAATAAAGTTCATCAAGTTCCCCCAAACTTGGGGGTTAGGGGGCTGGGCGTTTTCATTTAAACCGAGCGTGATTGCTCTTTCTTTCCCCCACCCTTACCGATTGATCCAAGAACAAAGCACAAACTTAATGATAAGATAGCAAGGTTGAAAATGATAAGGGCAGAAGAAGAAAAAGTGTATGGCTAAATATAACGTCTATGGTATCGGAAACGCACTGTTGGACATTGAATTTAAAGTCACTCCCGATGTCTTAACCAATTTAGGGATTGATAAAGGCGTAATGACTCTCATTGAAGCCGATCGTCAACAACAGTTGATTAATGATTTAGGCGACTATATGGGGAAAAAAAGCGGCGGCGGATCAGCTGCAAATACCATGTTTGCCATTAGTCAGTTTGGTGGAAAGTGTTTCTATTCCTGTAAAGTGGCTAATGATGCAATGGGAGAGTCTTATCTACAAGACTTAGTGGATTCTGGCATTGAAACCAATTTACAATATCAAGAGCGTGAACCTGGCATTACTGGACAATGTTTAGTCTTTGTCACCCCAGATGCCGATCGCACGATGAATACGCATTTAGGGATTTCTGCTCAGTTTTCCGAGAAAGAGTTAGTAGAAAGCGCGATCGAAGATGCAGAATACCTCTATATGGAAGGATATCTCGTCACAGACCCCACCAGCAAGGCAGCAGCGATCAAAGCGCGAGAAATTGCCCAAAAAGCAGGAAATAAAGTCGCTCTTTCCCTGTCTGACTTAAATATGGCAAAATTCTTCAAGCAAGGATTCCTAGAAATGATCGGGGAAGGAATTGATTTAATTTTCGCCAACGAAACCGAAGCACTGACTATGGGGGAAACCGAAGACTTGGCTCAAGCCTGTGACTACCTAAAAACCCTCAGTAAAGGCTTTGTGATTACTCGTGGTGCGAAGGGAGCATTGGCTTATGATGGGGAAAATCTCATCGAAATTGCTCCCAATTCGGTGAAAGCAGTGGATACAGTCGGCGCTGGGGATATGTTCGCTGGTGCATTCCTTTACGGTGTGACTCATGGCATGAGTTATGCTGATGCTGGAAAACTGGCTTCTGCTGCTTCTGCGCGTTTGGTGACAAGCTATGGTCCCCGTTTAGAGCCACAAGAAGCGAAAGAAATTCTGGCTCAAGTTTAACCTGTAGGTTGGGTGGAAAGAAATGAAACCCAACACCGTAGGTTGGGTGGAAGGCAATGAAACCCAACATCAATCAGTGACCAGTTAAGCAGTGACCAGTGACCAGTAGTTCTCAAACTTGATTACTGATCACTGTAATCGGTTGTTGCAAATAAAGCTCATCAAATCCCCCAATCTTGGGGGTTAGGGGGCTAACCTTATCAGTTATTGATTCATTTCAAAATCAGTGGTGGATTTTGCTTCTTTCCGAAACAAATCTTCAATTTTGAAGCTAATGGGAGTTTTCCCTTCAAATACTGTTCCTACTTGTTTATTGTCCATTCGTTTCACGGCTAAGTTATAAATCTCATCTGGAAGCGGAATCGATCCCACTACGTTAACAAAAGGTCTTCCCTGTGTGAGATAGTATTCCATAAACGCTTCTAGTGCTGGTTTATTTTCAAGAGCGTTAGCATTGACATAAACTAATAATGGGCGAGATAACGGTTGATATTCGCCACTTCTGACCGTTTCTCGTGAAGGTATCACCCCCCCATCCCCATGATCAATGGCAAGTGCTTTTAAATCTCCCCGATTTTCCTCAAAATAAGAATAACCAAAATAGCCTAGGCTATAAAGGTCTTCACGAACACCACGCACGATTAGAGTATCGTCTTCGCTATCAATATAATCTTGGCGGCTGGCTTCTGCTTCACCGACGATCGCTTCTGTAAAATAGTCATAAGTCCCTGAGTCACTTCCAGCCCCATATAAGTTTAAGGGACGACGGGGCCAATCTGAACGCACCTGACTCCATTCCGTAATGTTATTCTCAGCGCTGGGTTGCCAGATTTCTTTTAATTCTTCAGTGGTAATGGTACTCACCCAATCGTTTTTCGGATGAACTACAACTGTTAACGCATCATAAGCAACGGGTAATTCCAGATACTTCACTCCATTTTCTTCGCAAGTTTTCATTTCGGAAGCTGTAATTGGACGTGAGGCATTATTAATGTCCGTTTCTCCCGCACAAAAGCGACGAAATCCTCCTCCTGTTCCTGATATGTTGACTCTAATTTCTGGTTGATTAGAGGAAAGTAGTTGATATTCTTGGGCAATTTCATTAGTAATAGGATAGACGGTGCTTGATCCATCAACTTCAATCACCGTTTGAGAGGCATTACTTTGAGATTCATTACTGGGAGAACCACAGCTACTGGCAAATGTTACTACTCCTAGAAAAATAAATGCAGATTTGGTCATTTTTAAGGCTTTTCCTTGCTGGGTAATCATTGCTTTACTCCTTGAGTTCAAGATCGGGGGATTGTTTTGAGTTCAATATATCAAAAAAAATTGATACAATTGCGCTCGATCGAGTTTAGATAATTAAATTTTACAAATAATCGCCAGTAAAATGACTTAACTTTTTCATAATTAAATCTTAATTCTGTTATAATAGAAGCAGAGAAAATAACAGGATAGAGCATGATGATTAATCATAAAACACTCATCCAAGACATGAGTAAAACTGACTTTTATCCCCATTCAATTCAAGGTTCAATACAAGTTTTACAAACTCACATTTCCTATATCTTTCTAACAGGAGAATATGCTTATAAGCTGAAGAAGCCTGTTGATATGGGTTTTTTAGATTTTTCAACGTTAGAAAAACGACGGTATTATTGTCAGCAAGAATTGGCATTAAATCGCCCGATCGCGCCTGAGATTTATTTAGATGTTTTACCGATTACTCAAGAAGAAGAAACCCTAGAACTTGACGGGAAAGGGGAAATTGTGGATTATGTTGTCAAGATGCGCCAGTTTCCACAAGCCGCCCTTTTTAGCGAAATGGAAAAAGGGGGAAAATTAACTGAATCTTTGTTAGCGCAATTAGGAAAACGGGTGGCGAAGTTTCATCAGGAAACAAAAACCAATGATTATATTGGTGAGTTTGGACAACCAGAGAAGATTGAAAGGGCGATCGAAAATAACTACAAGCAAACTGAGAAATATGTGGGAAGTGTTCAAGATCAGAAACAGTTTCTGGAAACGAAAGCATTTACCGATCGATTCTTCCAAGACTATAATGCTCTCCTGAAAAAACGAGTTAATGATCATTTTATTCGAGAATGTCACGGTGATTTACACTTAAAAAATATCTGTTACTGGCGAGATAAAATCCAGTTATTCGATCGCATCGAATTTAACGAGCCATTTCGGTTTGTTGATGTCATGTATGATGTGGCGTTTACGATTATGGATTTAGAATTTAGAAAACGTCAGGAATTAGCAACGGTTTTTCTGAATAATTATTTAGAGCAAACTGGCGACTGGGAAGGGGTGCAACTTTTACCTTTATATCTAACCCGACAAGCCTATGTGCGCGGAAAAGTCAACTCTTTAATGTTAGATGATCCGAATATCGCGCAAGAAGAAAAACAGAAAGCACAGGAAAAAGCAAAGCAATATTATCATTTAGCTTGGCAATATACGCAACCGCAACAGGGAGAATTATGGATGATGTCAGGATTATCGGGATCAGGAAAAACCACTGTAGCGCGAGAAATTGCGAAACAAAAAAGAGCAATTCATTTAAGATCAGATGCGGTGCGAAAACATTTAGCAGGAATTGATCCTGAAGCTGTAGGGAATGAGGACATTTATCGTCCTGAAATGACGGAAAAAACTTATGAGAGATTGTTAGAAATTGGCAGTTTATTAGCCTCTAAGGGTTGGAATGTAATTTTAGATGCGAAGTACGATCGACAACTTATGAGAGAAGCGGTGATTACTGAGGCGAAACGTCATCACCTTTCCCTACAGATTATTTATTGTACAGCCCCGATGGAAATATTGCTCGATCGAGTGGCGAAACGTCAAGGAGATATTTCCGACGCAACACCGAATTTGTTGGCGCAACAACAAGCCAATGCTGAACCTTTTACAGAAACAGAAGAGGCTTATGTTACCACCATTGACACAAGGAAGAGTATTGAAGCTCAGTTTTGAACTCCTAATTGATGATATGAGTTTTTTAAACCTTCCCAAAGCTCACTAATGTCTTGGTGTGCTTTTTGAGGGGAAATTTTTTCCGCCGTCTCTAGGTTGGCGATATAACCAACGCGCTGGGCGAACTCTTGTAAATTGGCGTTAAAGACCAAATTTTCGGGTTTAACCGCGCCATAATAGCGACTTTGGGGGTATAAAAATTTATTCAGTTTCATAGTGGGCTTAACCTCCCTTTAACCTTATTTAAGCTCATTTTAACGCAAAAATAGCAAAAGCAATTAGTGAACCGATCTTAACAAAACCGAATATAGAATTATTCGCCCTGATGGGAAAATCCGTTGGCTGCGCGATCGAGCGTTTCCGATTAAAAATCATAAAGGTGAGATTTATCGTGTTGCGGGAATTGCTCAAGATATCACCCATAGGTGGTGAAAACATTTATTTATACCATTTTGGAAAAGTCAAGTTACATTTAAGCCCCCCAAACTTGGGGGGTTGGGGGGCTTAAGTAGTCGATACTGTAGCGCCAATTATTAAAAATGGTATTAGTTAGAATTACTGATATTAGTGAGCGTAAAGCCTTTGAAAGTGAACTAATATCAAGTTCGGGTATTTGTTTATAATTGGTGCTGGGTTTCGCTTCTCTCCACCCAACCTACTGTTTATCATTGATTGAGTGAACCTCATATAAAAACTCCTCTCAATGCAATTCTAGGAATATCAGATCCGTTTACGCCATTTAATTAATGAGATTCAGCGCTGGTTTTCCGAGGAAATTCCACAATAAAAACTGCTCCCTGTGGTTGATTATCTTCAACATAAATACTTCCACCATGAGCCTCAATTGCCATTTGACAAAAGGCTAATCCTAAACCAGTTTGATTAACATCAGTATGGTTAACACCGATTTCATATTTTTGAAATATTTTTTCTTTCAAACTATCGCTTACACCTTTACCTTCATCACAGACTTTTAGTAATACTCGATCGGGCGTTTCTTGCAATTTTACTTCTATTGTTTTTCCTCTTGGCGAATATTTTAAGGCATTCGATAAAAGATTATTAACAATTCGTGAAAATAAATGAGAATCAAGACAAACCCAGTCATTTTCTATCTCTAAATTAGAAACAATTTTGATCTCTTTCGCGATCGAAATGATGCTAAACTCTTGAATGAGTTTCTCTAGCAGTGGCTTTAAGCGTAAATAAACTGGCTCTAAAACTAAGTGCCTTGTTTCTAATTTTGCCATAGTGAGCAAGGTTTGAATTTGCTCCTCTAAACGTTTTCCAGCAACAGTGATTTGTTCCAGTTTATTACGTTGCTTACTGTCTAATTCAGTTGACTTAAGCATTTCACAAGAGAAAACAATACTGGTGACAGGATTTTGCAGATCATGAACAATAATTTCTGCCATTTCTTCACGGCGCCTTAAAAGCAATTGAAGATCATCATATTGTTGCTTAATTCGTAACATAGAATGAAGACGCGATCGAAGCTCAATCCAACTTAAAGGCTTACTAATAAAATCATCCGCACCAGCTTCTAAACAGCGCCCTAAATCCTCTTTTCCTGTCAAAGCTGTCACCATAATAATCGGAATATATTGATAATCTGGATTCTCTTTCAAATAAGAACAAAGTGTAATTCCGTCTATTTCTGGCATCATTACATCTAAGAGGATGACATCTACAGGATTTTTTTCTAATAACTTCAAAGCGCCAGTGGCGTTAGCAGCATAATAAAGCTGATAATTTTCATCCTCTAATAGAGCTTCAATAACATCAAAATTACTCGGCTCATCGTCAACAATAAGGA
The DNA here is from genome assembly GCF_000317615.1 of Dactylococcopsis salina PCC 8305. Classification (GTDB taxonomy): domain Bacteria; phylum Cyanobacteriota; class Cyanobacteriia; order Cyanobacteriales; family Rubidibacteraceae; genus Halothece; species Halothece salina. Next base: position 1,592,265 of record NC_019780.1, read on the forward strand.
GAGAAGGAGACTTATTCATAGTTCCAAATAATTAGTATTTTTTACTAATTTTACCAAATCTATTGTGACTTTTGAAGTTTTTCATTGGCTTTAATCGACTTCATAAAATCGACCACAGGGCGAGGATAATCTACACCTAAAATCACACCATATTCTTTTTGTTGCACTTGGGATAACTTTTCAGGTTGATGAATTAAATCCCCTGGAATTTTCCGTAACTCAGGAAGCCAATGTCTCAAATAATCCCCTTTCGGATCATAATTTCGTGACTGTTTAGGGATATTAAAATAACGAAAATCTCTCGCATCATTTCCCACACCCGCCGTATAATTCCAATTTCCCCAATTACTACAAACATCATAATCAATTAATAACGACTCAAACCATTCTGCACCCATTCGCCAATCAATTCCTAAATTTTTAGTGAGAAAACTTGCCACATTTTGGCGACCCCGATTCGACATAAAACCCGTTTTTGCAATTTCGCGCATATTCGCATCAACTAAAGGATATCCCGTTTTTCCTTCTTGCCAAAGTTTAAAGCGTTCCCAGTCTTCTTTCCATTGAATTTGTACTCCCTGTAAACCTGTTTGATAAAATACAGAATTACCATATTTTAGGCAAACAAAACGAAAATAATCGCGCCACATTAACTCAAAAATTAGCCAATAAGTTGAGTTATTTTTAACTCTTTCTTCCTCGTAGGTTTGTACTTGATCATAAATATAACGAGGGGATAAACATCCTCTTGCTAACCAAGGCGAAAACTTAGAAGAATAATTTGCGCCTAACATTCCATTGCGCGTTTCTTTATAGACTTTGAGACAATCTTCTTCCCAAATATACTCACTTAATCTTTTAATTCCAGCGCTTTCTCCCCCGATAAAATTAAGCACACCTCGCTCATCTTTAAGCGGCGTTTTTACCCCTAATTCCTCTAAAGTTGGGAGATCACCACAATTAATTTCTGAAGAAAGAGAAGGTAATCTATCAGGAGAAGGAAAACTTGCGCGAATTTGAGAAGACTTTTCTACTCGCTTACGATATTGAGTGAAAACATCAGGAAGCTCATCAATTGTCATCGGTAAATCATCTAAATGATCGAGAGTTGCTCCCCAAAATGAAGTTAATTTTACACCATAATTGGTTAATTTTTTTTCCAATTCCTTTTCGACATGAGTTTCTTCCGCCGTTACTTCTGAATGAAAGAAAACATCAGTAATTTGTAAATCTTTGACTAAATCAGAAATAATGGTTTCGGGTTGACCACAACGTATAATTAAATTACTTCCTTTATCTTGTAAATTTTCCCGTAAATTGGCAACACTTTCTCTGAGAAACTGAGCGCGAAAGCCTCCAGTTTTAGGAAAGCCAAACGCGGTTTTTCCAAATTCACGATTATCGAAACAATAAAAAGGAATAATTTGTCCTTGAGTTTGAAGAGCGCGAAATAATGGCTCGTGATCATGTACCCTTAAATCATTGCGATACCAAATTAAAATTACTTGTTGACTCATTATTCTTTAAAAAAATAGCTAATTGTCTTATGCTTTCTGCGTTATTACTGGTTAATCCTCATTCTCGCATGGGAAAAGAAAACCTCCCTCTCCTTAAGTCTCACTTACAAAATTTGGGTTTCCAATTACTAGAAAGAAGTAGTGAAAATCCCCATGATATACCACAACTGATCATTGATCATCAACATGATGTTGATTTAGTCATCATTGGTGGTGGTGATGGTACGCTTAACGCTGCGATCGCAGGCATGATTAGCACAAAACTCCCTCTAGGTATTCTACCATTAGGGACTGCGAATGACTTAGCTCGCACTTTAGGAATTCCCCAGACGTTACCGCAAGCGTGCGAAGTGATTGCTAAGGGAAAACACCAATTGATCGATTTAGGAAAAGTTAATGATCAGTATTTCTTCAATGTGGCGAGTTTAGGATTAAGTGTTGATATTACAAACCAACTCACGAAATCAGCGAAACGGCGCTGGGGAGTCTTGGCTTATGCGATTACTGCGGTTAAAGTGTTATTAAAATCTCGCCCCTTTTCCGCAAAAATCCATCATCAGGGGGAAATTATAAAAGTGAAAACGGTTCAAATTGCGATCGGGAATGGTCGCCATTACGGCGGCGGAATGACCATTGTCCATGATGCCGCAATTCACGACCAACGGTTGGATTTATACAGTTTGGAAATTAGACATTGGTGGGAAATGATTAAATTATTACCGAGTTTTCGATCGGGGCGCTATCCGAAAAGAAAGGTGCGTTTATTAGAAGGAACAGAATTTTTTATTGAAACTAAAAAGCCTCGATCGATCAACACCGATGGCGAAATAACCACCAAAACACCAGCAAAATTTGAAGTGATCCCACAAGCCTTAAAAGTAATTGTTCCTTGTGAATTAAGTTGATTATATTAGTCAGCGAGATTTAGAGGCTTGATGGCGTAGCTTCGAGAAAAACTAAGACAAAATCAGGGATAATATTAAAATTCGAGTAGATTTCCCTTTTTCTAGATGTCCTTTGATAATCTCTGTAAACTCTTATCGGAAAAATATCCCACCAATTTTGCCAGTTGGGTACTGAATGCACCACAAACCGATGTGGAAGTTCTCAAAACCGAACTCAGCATTGAACCGATTCGCGCTGATTCCGTCACCTTCTTACAACTCCAAGGACGGATTCTGCATTTAGAATTTCAAACCCAACTGCAATCAACGCCACCGCTTCCTTTACGAATGCTAGATTATTGGGTGCGCCTCTATCGCTTGTATCGCTTACCGATTACCCAAGTGGTGGTTTTGTTACTCCCACCTCCTGAAACTCAGGTGATTGAAACCCGTTTTACCCTCGAAAATACTCAGCATCAATATCGAGTGATTCGACTGTGGGAAGAAAATCCAGAGTTATTTCTCCATGATCCCGCCTTGTTACCCTTAGCACCCTTAACAGCAACCAATGAACCACAAGCATTGTTGCAACAAGTGGTGGAACAAGTCAATGAATTGGAAGGAAATCGAAGAGTAGAAATTTCAGCTTACACGCAAATTGTAGCAGGGTTAAAATATGAGAAAGATTTGGTGAAACGATTATTTCGGGAGGGGATGATGCGAGAGTCAGTAATTTATCAGGACATTATTCGAGAGGGAGAAGAAAAAGGAAGACAAGAAGGAGAACGATCGCTCATTCTACGTCTTTTAACCCGACGAGTGGGAGAGTTACCACAAATGTGGCGCGATCGTGTCAATAGTCTCTCTCTGGAACAATTAGAAAACTTGGGAGAAGCGTTACTCGATTTTCAGGGAATTGGAGATTTAGAAGACTGGTGGGATCAATCGAAGTAAAATCTCTCTGATATTCTGTAGCAATTTTCTCGATCGAAGCTGCGAGTATTGGTCAAATTTTCCGCGCTATAATAGTCCTTTTGACTGACTAGAACGCAAATTTATATGAAAATTGCAATTACTGGCGGCACTGGCTTTGTTGGTACACGCTTAATCCAGAAACTCTCTAACAGCGAACACAATCTGGTTGTCTTCACTCGCGACAAACAGCGAGGAGAACGCACCTTCCCTAAAAAAGCCTTTCCCAACGTGGAGATCGTCGAATACAATCCACTTCAAGCGGGATCATGGCAAAATGAAATTGCTAATTCAGACGCGATCGTAAACCTTGCGGGTGCGGGGATTGCGGATCAACCTTGGACACCAGAACGAAAACAAGAAATCCTCGACTCTCGTCTTGAAACCACTAAATACATTGTCGAAGCCATTAAACAAGCCGACACCAAACCGCAAGTTTTAGTCAACGCTTCTGCTGTTGGTTATTATGGCACAAGCGAAACCGCAACTTTTGATGAAACCAGTGGCGTTGGAAACGACTTTCTCGCTTCCGTCTGTCAAAAATGGGAAGCAACCGCCAAGGAAATCGAAAATACCGAGACACGCTTAGTGATTCTGCGATTCGGAATTGTTTTAGGGGAAGGAGGGGCATTAGGAAAAATGTTAACCCCTTTTCGTTTATTTGCTGGCGGCCCTTTGGGAACTGGTGAACAGTGGTTTTCATGGATTCATCTTGATGATTTAGTGAATTTAATTCAAGAAACTATTAATTCTGCTGCCTATCAAGGAGTTTATAATGCTACTGCACCGAACCCAGTGCGAATGTCGGAATTATGCGAAACTTTGGGGGAAGTCATGCAGCGCCCCTCTTGGCTTCCTGTGCCAGAATTTGCCCTAAAATTACTCTTAGGAGAAGCCGCCCAAGCGGTTTTAGAAGGTCAGAACGTGATTCCGAAACGCACTCAAGAACAGGGGTTTACTTATCAGTATCCCACTCTTAAACCTGCCCTTGCTAATATCGTCAAACAGTGATCAATCAATAAAGAGGAGAAAACCGATGACCGAAACCACCTTACCCAGTCAATATGATCCCAAAGCAACTGAGGCGAAATGGCAAGCGTTTTGGGACAATCAACAGGTATTTCAGGCGCATCCCGAACAGGGAGGAAAACCGTTTTGTATTGTGATTCCTCCTCCCAATGTAACGGGAAGTTTGCACATGGGACACGCTTTTAACACTGCTTTGATTGATGTTTTGGTGCGGTATCATCGGATGCGTGGCGATAATACCCTTTGTCTCCCTGGAACGGATCACGCCAGTATTGCAGTACAGGCGATTATTGACAAACAATTAAGGGAAGAGGGGTTAACTCGGTTTGATATTGGACGGGAGAAGTTTTTAGAACGGGCTTTAGCGTGGAAACAACAGTCTGGTGGCAGTATTGTTAATCAGTTGAAACGGTTGGGGTTGTCGGCGGATTGGTCACGGGAACGCTTTACGATGGATGAAGGGTTATCCCAAGCGGTTCGATCGGCGTTTGTAAAGTTATATGAAGAGGGGCTGATTTATCGCGGGAAATATATGGTCAACTGGTGTCCTGCTTCTCGTTCCGCAATTTCTGACCTTGAGGTAGAGAATAAAGAAGTCAATGGTCACTTGTGGCATTTTCGTTACCCGTTGAGTGATGGTAGTCGCGCGATCGAGGTTGCCACTACCCGACCGGAAACGATGTTAGGAGATACCGCCGTCGCTGTCAATCCCAACGATGAACGCTATCAGGACATGATTGGGAAAACAGTAACCTTACCGTTAATGAAACGAGAAATTCCCATTATCGCAGACGAATATGTTGACTCCTCTTTTGGCACGGGCTGCGTTAAAATCACCCCTGCCCATGATCCCAATGACTTCGCCATGGGAGAACGCCACAACCTCCCGTTTATCACCGTAATGAACGAAGATGGGACAATCAATGAGAATGGAGGAGAATTTGTCGGACAAGATCGGTTTGAAGCGCGGCAAAATGTGGTGAAACGGTTGGAAGAAGAAGGCTGTTTAGTCAAAGTGGAAGATTATGTTTCTACTTTACCTTATAGCGATCGAGGCAAAGTTCCCATTGAACCGCTGATTTCCACCCAGTGGTTTGTGAAAATTGACCCCTTAGCGAAAACTGCACTGAACCGTCTCGATCAGGAAAACTCTCCCTATTTTGTGCCGCAACGTTGGAGAAAAGTTTATCGTGACTGGTTAGTCAAATTAAAAGACTGGTGTATCTCCCGACAACTGTGGTGGGGTCATCAAATTCCAGCATGGTATGTTATCAGCGAAACCAATGGCGAAATTACCGACGAAACTCCCTATTTTGTCGCCCAGAATGAAGACGAAGCCAGAGAGAAAGCCGTTCAAGAATATGGCGAGAATATCCAACTCCAACAAGATGGGGATGCGTTAGATACTTGGTTCTCCTCTGGGTTATGGCCCTTTTCAACGATGGGATGGCCGGAAAACACGGCTGACTTAGAGACTTATTTCCCCAATACCACCCTTGTTACTGGGTTTGATATTATCTTCTTTTGGGTGGCAAGAATGACCATGATGTCGGGACATTTCATGGGAGAGATGCCTTTCCGTGATGTGTATATTCATGGTTTAGTGCGAGATGAAAACGGCAAAAAGATGTCAAAATCCGCAGGGAATGGCATTGATCCTCTATTGCTGATTCAAAAATATGGCGCGGATGCCCTTCGTTATACTTTAGTTCGAGAAGTAACGGGTGCGGGACAAGATATTAGCTTACAATACGATCGAGAAAAAGACGAATCGAGTTCTGTGGAGGCTTCCCGTAATTTTGCCAATAAACTCTGGAATGCGTCGCGGTTTGTCTTTATGAATCTCGACGGGAAAACTCCGCAAGCATTGGGAACACCTGATTTAGAAAAGTTAGAAGAAAGCGATCGTTGGATTCTATCTCGCTTCAATCAAACCATCAAAACCACTCGTGAACAAATCGAAAACTATGGTTTAGGAGAAGCGGCGCAAGGATTATATGATTTTGTTTGGGGTGATTTTTGCGATCGATATATTGAGTTAGTTAAATCCCGTTTGAATGATAAAAATCAGGAAGAATCCCGTTTAGTTGCCCAACAAACTCTTGCTTATATTTTAGAAGGGATTTTAAAGTTACTTCATCCTTTTATGCCTTATGTTACCGAAGAAATTTGGCATACTCTAACCGAACTTCCTGACCAAAGTTTAGCGTTACAACCTTATCCCGAAGTGGATGAGATATTCCCAAAAATCAAGACAACTGGGGAACAAGAAACGCTCTGGAAACAACTTCAAAAACAGATTGATGCCTTTCCTCAACAACTGAATTTATCTGCTGTAACTTGGTTAGGAGTTGCTGTTTTTGGTTTCTTTCTGATTAACATTCTCTTTGCTTTTGTTCTTACTTTAGAACAGTTCCCCTTGCTACCGAGTTTCTTAAAACTGATTGGCGTGAGTTACACAGGTTGGTTTATTTATCGGTATCTCCTGACGCAAGAAAAACGGCAGAATTTACGCGAAATTATTAATAACACTAAAGCAGAATTAGTGGGAGATACTTCTATTTCTCAAGCATCGATCGAGCAACAAAAAACATTAATTAATCCCGAATTAGAACAGGAATTCGAGTTAATTTTCGGTGCAATTTATACGATTCGGAATCTTCGCGCTGAAGCTGGAATTAAACCAGGGATGAAAGTAGATGTAATTTTGCAAAGTGAGAACTCGCAAGAACGGGAAATTTTAAGTAAGGGAAAAACCTACATTCAAGACTTAGGAAAAGTCGAGAATTTAACCGTAACTGCTGCAGTTGAGGAAGACAAACAGCAACAAGTCATCGCTGGTGTTGTGGGAACAGTACAAGTTTTAATTCCCCTTGCTGGTTTAGTTGATGTGGAAGTTTTACGGAATAAATTAGAGAAGAATCTGGATAAAATTGAAGGAGAAATCAAATCCTTACAAGGTCGTTTAAGTAACGAAAAATTCATCAGTAAAGCACCAGAAGAAGTGGTACAAGGAGCAAAAGATGCGTTAGCAGAAGCAGAAAAACAACAGTCCATTTTGAAAGATAGACTGGAGAAACTTTAAACCCATTCTGTAGTTATCGTAGGGTTTGCCTTGCCCACCCTACAATCATTTGTGGTCTGTGATCACCGCTCAATTAGACTTCCCAGAATCCCATGTAGGTTGGGTGAAATCAAATGTAACCCAACATCGAATCAGTTATCGTCGGGTTTGCCTTGCCCACCCGACCATCATTTGTGGTCTGTGATCACCGCTCAATTAGACTTCCCAGCGATTCGCTAACGATTCCCATTTCTTCCATTGTTTCCTTTAAAGAAGACTGAAAACCCTTCACATCGGAACCATAACCGCAAAGCTGCGCGACGTTACTTAATCCTTGATTGACGTTGGGTTTGGCACAATTAATTAATTCTTCACCTGTGAGGGGATATTCTCCCGACAGTAATTTCGCTTTGGACTCTCCCCAAAAAGCGCTGAGTGTACAAAATTGCTGTTCTCCTTCCGTTTTGATTGACCAACGATAGAGAATCTCTGGAGATTGGGGATTCACTCCTACTTCTAGTAATTTTGCTCCCATGTAGTAATTCATTTTTTTTAACTCTTGTTGTCTTACTGACAAGGGCTGGTCTTTTTGAATGGTACGTTCTAGATGTGCTTGCGTTGATTTACCCATTTATCAATGATTCTAGATTGCGAGAAAACTCTCCAACTAATCTCCAGTTGGGAGTGAATCGAAACGGAGAGGGAGGGATTCGAACCCTCGAGGAGGCGTAAACCCCCTAACGCCTTAGCAGGGCGCCGCTTTCAACCACTCAGCCACCTCTCCAAGATTGCGTTATGAGACGATTACTTATTGTAGCGGATTAATTGTTGAGTGTCAAAGCCTAATGGGAATTAATTTTTCCCGCCGTCCGCAGAATTTGTGCGGCGAGAATGGCAGCCCCAAACCCATTATCAATGTTAACTACACCAATTCCAGCAGCACAAGAGTTCAGCATTGCTAAAAGTGGGGCAACTCCTTCAAAACTAGCCCCGTAGCCAATGCTCGTGGGAACGGCAATCACTGGACAATCCACCATTCCAGCCACCACGCTCGGAAGTGCGCCTTCCATACCAGCGACGACAACTAAGACGTTGACTTGGTTTAAAAGTTCCCGATGACTCAATAAACGGTGAATCCCTGCGACACCGACATCCCAGAGCCGATCGACCCGAAAACCGCACAGTTGAGCAGTGAGGGCGGCTTCTTCAGCGACGGGAATATCGGCAGTTCCTGCGGTGACAACGCCAATTTTTCCCAGTTGGGGAGGGGGAGGCGTGGTTTCTAAAACACAGATGCGAGGGATCGGATGATATTTTAATTCTCGAATTTGAGTTTTAATTTGTTGATAAACTGGGCGATCGATGCGAGTTGCCATAATAATATTTGCTCGATCGTCGCGCATTTTCAGCATGATTTTTGCAATCTGATCGGGGGTTTTCCCTGGTCCCCAAATCACTTCGGGAAAACCGGTTCTTATAGCGCGATGATGATCAACTTTAGCAAACTCATCAATGGATTCAAAGTCCAAATTTTTGAGTTTTTCGGCTGCGATTTCTGGAGAAATTTCACCAGTAGCAACGGCGTTTAGTAGTGCTTTTAATGTTTGTGATTCCATTTAGTTATTATCTAAAATACTCCAGTTATTGCTACTCTCCTTTTAATTCCCCCAAGATTGGGGGTTAGGGGGCTGAACCAGATTGGGGGTTAGGGGGCTGAACCAGATTGGGGTTAGGGGGGCTGGATGATCTTATACCATTTTGAAGAGTTGGTGCTACGGTATCGACTACTTAAGCCCCCAACCCCCCAAGTTTGGGGGGCTTAAATGTAACTTTACTTTTCCAAAATGGTATTAATTCTGAATTTTCAACTCTTCAATGTTCCAAAATGTTCCTCCTAACGCCGAGTATTCTATTCCTTGAATGCGATCGCGCGCTGCTGCTAAAGCGAGAGGATTAACTAAATAAATATAGGGTAAATGTTCTTGAACAATGTCTTGTGCTTCTGCGTAAAGTGCTTTCCGTTTACTTTCATCTAACTCTCTTGACGCTTGAATATAAAGAGATTCAATTTCCTTTTCCCACTCTCTCACTTTTCTCCCTTCTAGGGATTGATTTCTAGGACGCGCCGTTTGATTAAAAGTGTGTAAATTGCCATCAGTGCGCCATAAATTAATCCCAAAATGAGGTTCATTACCACCTGTAAATCCTAATAAATGACATTCCCAATCTAAAGAATTAGAAAGTTTATCTACCAAAACATTAAACTGAATCGGAGTAAAATCAACAGTAATTCCTAATTTTGCTAAATCTTGTTTAATTTGCGCTCCCATTGCTTCTCTTGTCTTATTTCCCGCGTTGGTAATTAACGTAAAGCGCACTCGATTTCCTTCTGAGTCTAATAATTGTTCTTCTTCATTATATTGAAAACCAGCACTTAATAATAACTCTTTCGCTTTTTCTAAATCATAACCATAGCTTGTTACCTCTTGATTGTAGTAAGGAGATTGCACCGAAATCGGTGAGTTTTGTTTCTCTCCTAAACCTCGAAAAATGTTATTAATCATTTGTTCGCGATTAATTCCATAAGCCACCGCTTTTCTAAATTCAAGGGTATTAAACCAACGAGATTTTATGGGATCAACAAGCGGTTTTCCGTCTCGACTTCCTGTATTTAAGTTAAATCCGATAAAATTAGTTCCGTATTGAGGCCCCCCATTATAAATGGTAAAATTCCCCCGATCTTCTTCTCTTTTTAACAATGAGAAATATTCGGGAGTTACGCTAATTGAGTCTAAGCCACCAGAACGAAATTGTAATAACGCTGTGTCTTGATTTTCGACAATTTGCCAAACTACTCGATCGATGTAGGGGAGTTGATTTCCTAGTTCATCTTTTTCCCAGTAATAAGGATTTTTTTCAAAGATAACTCGCTCACTGGTGGAATAACTTGCTAACCGATAACGACCATTCACAATAATATTTTCAGGAGGAGTATCCACGCCCCATTTTGATAAGAAAACGGGTGTTCCTTCCGAGTCAGTTTGTTCCACTGATTCCTTTAAAGCGTGTTTTGGCAGAATTGAAATCCCTGTACTTTGTAAAAACGGCGCAAAGGGTTCGGGAACGGTAAATTTTACCCTTTTCCCATCCACTTTTTCCACCGTAGGAAACGCCCCACTTTCTCCAATTCTTAAGCTATCTCTCGTATTATTGGGAATCTTAGGATTGAGAATTAAATCATTATAAGTAAATACCACATCATCCGCCGTTAACGGTTCACCGTCTGACCATTTTAAGTTGTCACGGAGGGTAAAGGTAATTTCTTTTTTATTGTCAGAAATTTCCCAAGATTTTGCTAAAGCGGGTTCAATTTCTCCAGTTAAAGGATTTTGATCTACTAATCCTTCATAAGTGAAACCAAAGACATTGGGAGATTCTTGGGAGAGGATTGCGTTAAAGGTTTTCGGGTCACTTAAAATTGCCTGTACCACTTGCGGCACATCGGACGCAGTGCTTTCAATAATTGCAGGATTACAAGCGGTAAGAAAACTTATTAGAACGGAAAAAAGAAGAGAAACTAGGAAGTTATTACGACGTTGAGATAACATTTTTTGTAGTTGTTTGATTTAAGTAGTACGGGAAATTAAAGCTCGATCGATGATCTTGCCATCTTGATTAATCCCTCGAATTGCCATTTGATCCGCATAGAGATCATAAGCAACAAAACTCAATTGACTGGTGGCGTAATCTGTCCAATCTGATTGTCCCACAGGACGTAATTTTGCTCCAGCCCCACAAGTTAAATAAGTAGTTCCGTTAATGGGTTGAGTGCGTTCATAATGATGTTCATGTCCATTAATATAAAGTTGAACTTGATGGTGTTTAAATAAAGGAGTGAGTTGGGAAACTAAACGTTGATTCACCCCATAAACACCAGAGGAATAAATGTTATGATGTCCAAAGACAATTTTCCAGGGGGCGCTAGACTGGCTCAATTGTTCATCTAACCATTCGAGTTGATGATCCCAGTCAGCATTGCGGTTGGTATCGAGGGCAAAAAATTGGACAATTGAGCGCGTAAAGGTGTAGTATCTTCCCTGCATATTAAATAAGGGATATTTGACTTCTTCTGTCCCGTTTTTGATGCGAAGATCATGGTTTCCTAAACAGGCGTAAAATTTAACGTTTTCTTGCAATAAAGGCTGATAAGGACGTTCAAAAACGGCTTCGATTTTCTCGATTTCGCCGTTATTATAAATGTTATCTCCAGCTAAAAGCGCGATCGGAAAAGGAGATTGACGATAAAATTTTGTCATTGCTTTTGCTACTGCATATTGTCCGCTGTTTCCCGTTCCTGTGTCCGCAAGGGAAACAAAACGTAATCTGGGTTCATAGTTGGGCAGATCAAGATCAGAGATTTCTTGAGCGTTAGCAAGATTAAAATTAGGCAGTTGAGTGGTAATAATACCGCCAATACCTGTAATACCAAGCAGGGTTAAAAGTTCGCGTCGGTTCATAGTACAATGATTTTGATTTGAATTTAATATTAATTGCAGACAGTAGAGATGTTTTAGAGAACGTCTCTACAAAATAACAAAAATAACAATTATGGATATTATTCCAGCGATCGATATTTTAGGGGGAAAATGTGTGCGTCTCTACCAAGGGGATTATAATCAGGTAGAGGTGTTTAACGATCGAGCGGTGGCAACGGCTAAACATTGGGTGGAACAAGGGGCGACCCGATTACATCTAGTAGATTTAGATGGGGCAAAAGCGGGAAAACCCATGAATCAACGCACGATCGCCGAAATTGTGGAAACGGTTGTTATTCCTGTACAAGTCGGGGGCGGCTTGCGCGATCGAAGCAGCATTGCGGAACTGATCTCTCTCGGGGTGAATAATGTGATCGTCGGGACGATCGCGGTAGAAGAACCAGAATTAGTGAAAGCCCTCTGTCAAGAATTTCCGCAACAGATCACGATCGGGATTGATGCTCGTAACGGAAAAGTTGCAACCAGAGGCTGGTTAGAAACCTCGGAAGTAATGGCGAAAGACTTAGCGCAACAAATGGCAAATCAAGGCGCAGCAGCGATTATTTACACCGACATTCACCGTGATGGCACATTAACCGGCCCCAACCTAGACGCATTACGAGACTTAGCGGAAAACGTCTCCATTCCCATCATTGCATCGGGTGGCATTAGTTCTGTCACCGATTTACTCAGTTTACTCTCTCTTGAACCTTTAGGGGTGACTGGCGCAATTTTAGGTCGATCGCTTTACGCCAATAAAATAGACTTAAAAGAAGCCGTCGAAGCGGTGGGAAATGGACGTTTACAAGATGTTCCCTTTGGTGATGACTTCTCCACCTTTGCTTAACTAATGTTCAACAAAAGGCGTAGCGTGGGTGAAATAAAATGTAACCCAACATTTACAGTGATCAGTTACCAAATAACCAATAACGAATAACGAGTAACTAATAACAAAATATGATAACTGATTTTTGGGTTAAAACCAGTGGGACATGGATTAATGTTTTAACTGTGCTTATCGGAACAATTATTGGGTTATTACTTAAGCAACGACTTCCGCCAAAAATTAAGGAAATTATACCTCAAGGAATTGGATTATTAACGCTTTGGCTCGGTTTTTCTATGGCGGAAGAATTATCGAATGTAGAAGTTAGAAATATGCCAGGGGCAATTTTAGGGTTAATTTCAATGATTATCGGGGGTGGGTTAGGAGAATGGTGGAAAATTGAGGAAAGATTAAACGGAATTGGTGATTTTTTAAAAAAACGTTTCCGTCATTCTGGACAATTTACAGAAGGATTTGTTGCTACCAGTATTTTGTTTTGTGTGGGTCCTGTTGCGTTAGTAGGAAGCATTAATAATGGACTTTTAGGAGACAATACTTTACTGGTTTTGAAAGCAACTATGGACGGAATTTCTTCCATCCCTTTTGCGAGTCGTTATGGAATTGGCGTTGGTTTTTCTGTGTTAGTAATTATCCTTTATCAAGGAGGGATTTCTTTACTTGCTGGACTTTTTGTTTCTAACCTAAATGATCCGACAAATCATCCTCTGATTTTATTAATTACAGGAATTGGAGGGTTAATGATTTTAGGAATTGGCTTAAATTTATTAGAAGTGGCAAAAATCAGGGTAGCTGCTTTTCTTCCAGCTTTATTAATTCCCCCAATTTTATTATTATTTATTGGTTAAAAACACCATCATAAATGTCTGGTAAAGCAACTTCTACAGCTACTGATTTTAATCGTATAACTTCGCTAAACTCTTCTAAAATATGCAAATTCCATTCCTTCGCATTTTCTCGCTGATAAACCATTACCGAACATCTTTCTTGATCTACTAAAACATATTCTTGTAGCGTTTCTAAACTGCGATAAAAACGGAATTTTTGTCCTTGATCATAATCTCTGGTTGAGTTAGATAAAACTTCAAAAATCACAACGGGATTCGTAATTGTAGTCTGACTCTCTTCATAATAAATGGGTTCACCTGCTAAAATCATTACATCGGGATAGGTAAACACATTAACAATGGGTATCCATAACCGCACGTTTTCAGAGTAAAATCGTTTTCCTTGTTTTCGTAAAGTGGGTTTCAGTAAAACAGATAAATTTGTTATTAATTCATTATATTTTGTTGTTCCTCCAGCCATCTGTCTAATTTCTCCATTAATAAACTCATGGCGATTTTCTGCTTCTAATTCCAACGCTAGATATTCTTTCGGTGTATAAACTTTTGGTGCTAATTGTGTAACCATAACAAATTAGTAATCAATTATTTTTTATTTCATATTAACGATTATAACCTTCGTTTTATCTTCAGCCCCCTAACCCCCAATCTTGGGGGAATTTCAATAACTGGTAACTCTGGAAAACTGGAATTTTTCATCATTAGCTATTCGTCATTGCTTCAGCTAAATGTTTTTCTAATGTCGTTTGGGGAAGGGGTCCTTTTAAGTGTGACCAAGGCAAAATTTGTGTGGTTTCCCAGTTTTGATGAACATAGTATTCTAGGGGGGGAAGTTGTCCTTTTAATTCTTTGAATGCTCGTTTATAACTTCCTACAGAATCCCCATAATGACGGGTTAATTCTAATAAGGGGGTTAAGCGTCGATCGCCCCTTGAAATGAGGGTTTGGATCACTGACCAATTATAGCTTTCGGGCCGAAAATCGATGCCGCGCGATCGAAGTTTTTTTTGTAAATAATTCAAGCGTTTTTTACTGTCTTTATTCACGCCAAACCATTGAAACGGTGTATGGGATTTCGGAACAAATGTGGAACAACCGAGGGTTAATTTTAAGCTGGGTGCGGCTTTTCTAAGGTTTGCCATCATTTCGATCGTTGCGTCGATATCGGCTTCTTTTTCCCCAGGAATCCCCACCATTCCATATAATTTTAGCGCTTTTAATCCCCCTGCTTCTGCGTTAATTGCCGCTTGGATAATTTCCTCGTTGGTGAGTTTTTTGTTGATGATATTACGGACGTTTTCTGAACCACTTTCTACAGCAATGGTAATCGATCGAGCGTCTCTCGATGCTAAAATTCTCGCCAATTTTTCGGTAACGGTATTGGTTCGCACGGAAGAAACACTCAACCGAATATCGTCATAATCGGGACGGGATAAATAGTCTAATAAGTCATTAAATTCAGGATGTTGGGTTACTGACGCACCCAATAAACCGAGACGATTAGTTACTTTTAATCCCGCTTCGATCGAGGGAATTAATGACCCTTCTAAACTTGCTTTTCGGAAGGGTAAAGTGAGATAACTTGCCAAACAAAAGCGACACATTTCTGGACAACTTCGCACCACTTCCACCATATAAATATTTTCCCAAGCTGCATTTTCCGTGACAACAGTAGAAGCAGAAAGTGTATTGCCGCGATAGGTTTGTTTTTGCACTTCTGAGGGAATATCAGCATCAATGGAAGTAATATTTGTAATCATTCCCTCTGGCGAATCATAAGTGATCTCATAGAAACTCGGAACATAAATGCCAGGAATTTGAGCTAATTTTTTTAGTTTCGTTTTGCGATCGTCGCCTCGCACCTGTTTACAAGTTTCAATTAAATTGGGAAGTAACTCTTCTCCATCTCCCAATAAAATTAAATCAAAAAAAGTGGCAAATGGTTCAGGATTTGCTGTTAAAACTGGTCCGCCACCAAAAATTAAAGGATGTTCTTCTCCTCTTTCCTCACTATGAAGGGGAATCGCAAATGATTCTAATAAATTTAAGATATTAATATAATCTAACTCCCAAGAAACAGAAAACCCAAATAATTCAGGATGACGGGGTAAAGATTCTTGGATATCAGTAAAAACCCGACTCACCGCAACATCTTCACGAGTGGCTAAGGTCGCCCAAATTACTTGATAACCTAAACTGGTAATGCCAATATTGTAAGTATTGGGAAAGGCAAAAATAACAGGAAGTGCGTTGTTTTCTGGTGAAGCTGGGGTAAATAAAAGACGTTCTTGAGAAAAGACACTCACAGTAAAATAATTGTTAGTTTATTGTCCAATTTCGATCTTAACTAAATTCTATAGCAGTTTTATCAAAGCGTAAGTTGGGTTGAGGTAATGAAAATCAACAGCAACAATAAGGGTGTTGTTGGGTTTCACCCAACCTACAATTCTAAAGCCCCCCTTTCAAAGGGCCGGAGCGAAGTGAGGATTGGGGGGATAAACTGTAACCTAACTTCTTAGAAATGGTATAAGTTGGGTTTCACCCAACCTACAAGTCAGGTTTAGATAGGGGTGTTGGGTTTCACCCAACCTACAATTCTAAGTTGGGTTTCACCCAACCTACAATTCTGATCTAAGTTGGGTTTCACCCAACCTACAAGTCATGGAACGTCTTTGTGTTGTGTAATGTCTTTATAATTAGTAATTAAGTGATGAGGGGTGAGTCGTGAAAAGCAATCGAGAGAGAGGACGGTTTTTAAAGCATATCATCTCATCCGCGATCGGTGTTTTTTCGGTGTTGATTATGGAAAATGCGATCGCAGCGGAACGGATTAATATTCGCATTGGACCTCTAGAACGTCAAATTTTAGTCAGAGATTTAGAAACCTATGGGAGAACTGGAAATGTTCCCCCTTCGCTACGTTTATTAAAACCATTACTAAACTCAGATGTGCAAAAGTTATTAACTCGGAAATTAGAATTTGATCAAGAAGTGGTCGATCGATTTGTTTTTGGGACGCTGAGATCACAACAAATTGAACCCCTTATGGAACAATTACAAACTGCTTTTCCCGAAGCTGATCTCGAAGAACTCATGGTGGGATTATATCTCGCGTTTCAACGGGGAAATGGTTTAAGTCTCCTTGATTTTATTGTGGCGTATCCCGAAGAAACGTTAACCATTGATGGGACAGCTGTGATCGCTTTGGGGGTACAATTAAATTTATCTTATCTGCAAAGTCAACTCTTAGCCCCGATTTTAGCCCAAGAATTAAAAGTAGAATATAACACTGGCTTCTCTCCTACTTTTGACCCCACTGCGTCGGGAAATGTTGCTTTCAATGAACGAACTTTTATCTTTCGAGATCGTCAGCGCGATCGAAAAATTTTGGCGGATTTCTACCTACCAGAAGGTCAAAATGGGTCTTTAGTGGTGTTATCCCATGGTTATGCTGCTAACCGCCGTTTTTTAATCTATTTAGCGCGACATTTAGCCTCCTATGGCTTTACTGTCGTTTCCTTAGAACATCCTGGGAGTAATATCGATCTTCTCACAGACCAAGAATTTACCATTGATCCAGGAGAGTTATTGTCACCGCAAGAATTAATCGATCGTCCTCAAGATATCAGTTTCTTACTGGATCAACTGGATCGATTCAATCGTTATTATGGTAGCCTACGCAATCAATTTAACACCGAAAATGTTACTGTGATCGGTCATTCGTTGGGAGGTTATACGGCTTTAGCCTTAGCGGGAGGAGAGTTAGACTTAAAGGCGGTGCGTCGTTTTTGTCGGGATGTTACTCCCCTTGGACGATCTCCTGCAGACTGGTTACAATGTGCTGGGGCGAGATTACCTGATAGTACCCTAAATTTGCGCGATCGGCGCGTTAAAAGTGCGATCGCCCTTAATCCCATGATTAGCCATCTTTTCGGCGAGAAAGGACTAAAAAAGGTGACAATTCCCACAATGATTCTCAGTAGCAGTGAAGACGCGATTACGCCCACTCTCACTAATCAGTTAAAACCCTTTACTCAACTTTCTGGTGATAAGTATTTGCTAACCGCCCTCGGTGCAACTCACATGAGTGTTACGGATCGCAGTAACTTAAACAGTGTGATGGGGAAAAATACCTTAGTGCCAGAATTAATGGGAAAAAGCGCTGAACCTCTCCGCAGTTGGATTCGTGGGGTTAGTCTGGCTTTCCTCAAACAGGATAGTACAGAAGCGAAGCAATATCAACCCTTTTTAACCCCAGAATACGCACAGTTTATTTCCACTCCCGAGTTGTCGTTTCGTTTCACCAGAGAAGTTCCGGCGCGATTAACGCCTTGGTTACAAGGAATTGACTGGACTCGTCAACGATTGCTAGTTAGACAGTCTGCGCCCGATCGCGCCCCGAAATCACAGTTTAATCTCAACTTTTCACGGAAAAGAGAAATTGATCAATACTGTCGAGGAGAGTTAGAGGAAATTTTGACCATCAATGTCGATCGAATGTTTCCCTCTTAAACTCGTTTTAATAGGTTTAATCCGTGTGTATCCGTTCCACAAGTGTTAAACAAATTATACTGTTCGCTAAGTGCTTTCACCGTTGCGGTTTTGTGGGGAGTCGGTGTCCAAGGGGAAACATTTTTATAAGCATAGTAGGTTTCTACTCCATCAATTCCCAGCGCCACTGCTTCTGGAATTAACTCTGTTGCGGGTTTTTGATATCTTTCGGGATGGGCTAATACCACTAAACCACCCGCTTGATGAATCGCAGCAATCACGCGATCGGCGCCTGCATTCAGTTTAACAGGGGCATCTCCTTGTAAGTAGGGAACGATCGCGCCATGATGAGGATTAAACCCATAGCCCAAAATGTGAACCTCTGTGTTTAACAAAAGTGAGGTGATTTCCACCCCTGTCCACAGTTGGGGGAGAGATTGACCACTGGTTTGATGACTTTGTAAATAATTGTGGGCGATTTCATAGCCTTTTACGGTATGGTGGTCAGTAATCGCCAGTCCTCTTAATTTTAATGCTAAAGCCTGATCAATCACGGATTCGGGTTGCAATTGTCCATCAGAATGAACCGTGTGTAAATGGAAATTGTAAATATGAGGACAACTATCAGCATCGATCGTGCGCCAAATTGCTTTCAGGGTTTCTACATTCTGTGTCGGTAAATTGGAAGTGGTTTGGGGGAAAAAGTAAGTTGTCGGCATGATAATTTTCAATAATGGCGTTAATTGCTAGTGAGTGAGCCGATAATTGTTGAGCAATATTACAAATTCTTCCCTTTAACCTTAGCAAATCTTTTTAATTTTGTTCTCTATAGGAGGAAATGGTGACTCAGAATATCTTAATTATTGGCGGTAACGGGAAAATTGGTCGCTGTGTGGCGCGAGATATAAGTCAGCAAACTGAAGCAAAAGTAACCATTACGGGGCGTAAATCTTCTCCTTACCGTGATTTCCCTTTTTTATCCCTCGATTTGAATGATTTAGCAACGATTCAAAAGACAATTTATAATTATGATTTAGTGGTTCATGTGGCTGGACCCTTTCATCATCGGGATGGTCGGGTTTTAAACTGCTGCCTTGAAGCTGGGGTGAATTATATTGATGTTAGTGACCATCGATCGTTCCATCAACAAGCAGTTAACTATCATCAACTCGCATCAAAAGCGGGAATAACGGCGATTTTACATACAGGCGTTTTTCCTGGCATTTCTAACTTAATGGCGCGAAAAGGTGTAGAAATGCTTGATACCGCCGACTCTATTCATTTATATTATTTAGTTGCGGGTTCTGGTGGTGCTGGGTTAACGGTTATGCGAACGACTTTTTTAGGATTAAAATCCCCTTTTTCCGTCTGGATTAACGGCAAATGGGAAGAAAAATCTCCCTACACCGATCAAGAAATTGTCAACTTTCCTCACTATGGAAACGCAGGAGTTTATTGGTTTGATGTTGCTGAAACTTACACACTTCCTCAGTCGTTTCCCGTGAATACAGTGGTTACTAAATTTGGTTCGCTTCCTGATTTTTATAACCATTTAACTTGGATTAGCGCCCATCGTTTCCCCTCATGGATTTTACAAAACTCGATCGCCTTAGAAGGGCTTTCTCGCTTGAGTTTAGCCATGGCAAAAGTTACTGATTTTTGGAGTGGGATCGGAATTGCGATCTGTGCAGAAGTGAAGGGATGGAAAGACGGGAAAAAACAAACCTGTAACTTAGAATTTTACCATGAAAACACCTCGATCGCAGTGGGAATAGGAGTAGGAAGTATCGCCCAATTATTATTAAAGCAAGAGATTAAACAACCTGGAGTTTGGTCAGTTGAACAAATTGTCAACAGCGATTTATTTGATAAAATAATGACCGAAAGAGGACTTAAAATTAAGGCTTCAATTGCGCCTGATTCTGAATAATTTGTTCACAACTTTCCACAGAAGCGCCTTGTCTCATCACCTTAATTAATGTCTGGTAAGCCTCCTGATTGCGTTCAATTAAGGATTTCGCCTGTAACGTCGACCATTCTTGTTTCTGTTTCCGTTGACTTGGAGGATAGCCTAATTCCTTCAAAATTGCTTGCAGCTGCGATCGATCGTCTTCTCCTCCTTCCGCGTTACCATAAGATAAAATCTCCGCCGCCATTCCAGCACACCAAACCGTACAAAATCGGTCTAACATTAAATTAATTTGATTTGGTTTTTGTCCTCCCTTTTCTAAAGCCGTCGTATCAAATTGTACACCTCCTTTTCCTGGTTGTTTTTGACGAAAAGCCTCCCAAGCGGTGAGACTATAACCTGTAATTGGAATCCCTAAAAAATAAGCAGCAAGAAAATGTCCAGCCTCATGGTGTAACACTCTTTCCCGTTGTTCCGCCGTAGAAAATAAATCAAGAAAAAGCGTAACCCCGCGATTATTCCAAGTTAACGTATCAAAAGTAAGTAACCCCATAATGATAAACGTAATTCCTGCGGGAAAAACCACTGGAATATTCAAAATTGGGGCAAATAAAGCAAACATCGTCATGGCAAAAATGCCAATTGCGATTAAATTAAGACTGATAGACTGCATAATAACTAAGTGTAACCCAACACCATCAATTCTACTACTGTGGGGTGTTGGGTTTCGCAAACTTCACCCAACCTACTACTTATGAAAAATGTTGGGTTTCGCAAACTTCACCCAACCTACTAATTCCCCTAACCGTAGGTTGGGTGAAACGAAGTGTAACCCAACATCATCAATTCTACTACTGTGGGGTGTTGGGTTTCGTCTTCTCCACCCAACCTACATTTGCTAAGATTATTATAATTATGACAAGTAAAAACAGGATCAGAAAATGAACTCATTTCAACAAATTGTTGAATCCGTCGAAAGTTTACCTTTAGAAGATCAGGAAATTTTGCTTGAATTTCTGCAAAAAAAGATACAAGAAAAACGAAATGATCAAGTTAAACAGGAGATTTCAGAAGTTCGCGAAGAATTTGCTAAGGGGAACGTTAAATGGGGATCAGTTGATGACTTTTTAGGAGAGTTAGAACAACCATGAAAATTGGCTGGACTCCCAAATCATTGCGTTCTTTTAAGCGTTTAATTCGCAAAAATCCTCATCTCATACCTCTTCTTGAAAAAACTTTAAAGCAACTATCCGAGAACCCTTTTCACCCTACCTTACGCACTCATAAACTCAAAGGTGAGTTAGAAGAAATTTGGTCTTGTTCAATTAACTATCAGTATCGCATTCTATTTGAATTCGTTAGGAATACCCAAGAGGAAGATGCGATTTTATTACTGAATTTAGGAACACATGATGAAGTATATTAAAAGATAAATAGTAGATTAGGCAAAACCAAGTGTAACCCAACATCATCAATTCTACTACTGTGGGGTGTTGGGTTTCGTAAACTCCACCCAACCTACTACTTATACCATTTCGATCAACTGGCGCTACACACCGATCCACTAAAGCCCCCCTTTCAAAGGGGGGTTGGGGGGATAAACTGTAACCTAACTTTTTAGAAATGGTATTATGGAAAATGTTGGGTTTCGCAAACTTCACCCCATCTACTACTAAAAAATTCCCCTCCACTAGGAAGGGGAAAATTAATCTTTCAAACTTGAATCATCGATCGACCGATCCCATAATCACATCAATGCTTCCTAAAATTGCCATAATATCAGCAACTTTCATGCCCTTTAAAAGGTGAGGAAGAATCTGTAAATTATTAAAATCAGGGGCGCGAATTTTCCAACGCCAGGGGAAAACATTATCATTTCCCACTAAAAAGATGCCCAATTCTCCTTTTCCACTTTCCAAGCGAACATAATGTTCTCCTTCAGGAATTTTGAATGTAGGCGCCATTTTCTTGGCAATATATTGATAGTCAAAATCGTTCCATTGCGATTTTTTCCCTTCTGCCATCCGTCGCGCTTCTAGGTTCTCATAGGGGCCGCCTGGAATGCCAGCACAAGCCTGACGAATAATTTTAAGAGATTCTCGCATTTCTCGCACGCGCACGAGGTAACGCGCAAAACAATCACCTGCGGTTTCCCAGTGAATCTCCCAATCAAAATCGTCGTAACATTCGTAATGGTCAACTTTCCGTAAGTCCCATTTTACCCCAGACCCGCGTAACATCGGACCGGATAATCCCCAGTTAATCGCTTCTTCACGGGTAATAACACCAATTCCTTCTAAACGACGACGGAAAATCGGGTTATTGGTGATTAGCTTTTCGTATTCATCTACTTTCTCAGCGAAATAATCGCAGAAGTCGATACATTTATCTAACCATCCATAAGGTAAATCAACCGCAACTCCTCCCACACGGAAGTAGTTATTATTGATTAATCGGGACCCACTGGCAGCTTCCCAAAGGTCGTAAATCAGTTCCCGTTCGCGGAAAATGTAGAAAAATGGCGTTTGTGCGCCCACATCCGCTAAAAAGGGTCCTAACCACAGTAAATGGTTGGCAATGCGGTTTAATTCGAGCATGATCACACGGATATATTGAGCGCGTTTGGGAACTTCAATATCCGCGAGTTTTTCTGGTGCATTAACGGTAATCGCTTCGTTGAACATTCCCGCCGCATAATCCCAACGACTCACGTATGGAACGTACATCACGTTTGTCCGATTTTCCGCTATTTTTTCCATTCCTCGATGGAGATAACCAATGACGGGTTCACAATCTACCACGTCTTCCCCATCTAGGGTGACGATGAGGCGGAGAACACCGTGCATTGAGGGATGGTGAGGTCCCATGTTTAACACCATGGGTTCGGTTCTAGTTTCGATCTTTGCCATGATTATGAGGTTTTTCCTTGTGGTTTCACGTCTGCGCGGTGACGATCTTAAAAATGTTTCATTCTCTTAACCATTATAGGGAGCAATGTTGCTCCTAACTGCTACCGTCGAGAGGTAAGTTGTAAAAAGACGGTGGCTTTTCTGACTCCAGTTTCTGTTCCTTCGCTGGCAAGGGTTAAAATTTGAAGATGATCAAATAGGGGTTTTCCCGCCAGTTCAATGATCCGAATGAGAGGGAATTGTTGTTCGAGGAGAGGTTGGCTTTTTTCCCAGTCGAGATAGAGATAGCCGTCGTTTTCTGGGGGTAACTGTGCGATCGCGCTTTGGAAGGCTTCACGATTGATCAATGAGTCTTCATCTTTAGTGATACCTTGGGAAATGGCTTCTATAGATGTTCCAAACACTTGGTAATTCTCCATTTTCCCATGAATTCCTTTTACTTCTGCATTCAAACGGACGGGATTTTTTTTCGGGTTAAAGTTAACATGATTCGCATTGGGTTTAATCACTGTCCAAGCGGTGACTTGTTGTTCTCCTAACTTCAAATTACCGACGCTATAGCCCTCTTGTTTCGCTTTTTCGTCTAATTGCTCGATCGCGCGTTTTGTCGCTTCTGGGGCGACAGTTTCCGCCACAAATACCCAATTTCCTTCTTTTTCCGCTTCTGTGGGGAGTAACGCCACCGCATACTCTCCTTTTACCCAGGGAAAAATCTGATCAGGGATTGAAATCCCTAATCGTTCCTGTAAACTGGCTTCTAATTGTTGACTCACCGCAGTCGTTGACTCATCCACAGCTAACTGTTGCCAACTGTTCCACAATTGATTTAAATCCACACCAGCGGCGGTGAAAACGCTATCACTGGGAATATAGTTTAAGGCGTTTATCGGTTGAGTCAAAGCGGGATCGCGGTTTTCTTCTCCTCCTATTCCTAACAATGCGGTTTGGGTTTTTAAGCCATCGGGAGTGAGAGAAACCCCAGCTGTGAGGGTGGGTTGATTGTCTTGTAGGGGAAGCGCTGGTTGTTGGGTAATCCAAGCCGCAACGGCGGGTAAGTTTAAGTAAAGTTGACCAATGCGAGGATTGGTGATGGTTTTTTGTGCTTTTTGGTAGGGAAGCGCCTGTTCTAAACTTAAACTGGGAACTTGAATGTTGTTAATGGCTTCTCGTAAAACTTTCGGATGGTTGGCAAATAAGACATGATCACCGACAACAGCGCTGGCTAACGCTCCCGCATTGGGATCAGGGTTGGTTTGTAACGGACGACGATAGGTAATGTTGATCCCTTTGTAGCGTTCAAAAACTAAATCGGTGTTGGGAGAAACCGCTTGACGGGAATAATAGGCTTGTAGAAATTCTCTCGCTAATTCTTGATCGTCGGTGGTGGTGACAAGAAGATAGCCTGGTTGAACGCCGTTGGTGCGATCGCGATCGAAGTCTAAAGCGGTAACAGCGAGGGTGATTTCTTCTCCTAACCAGGGTTTAATGTCTCGATCGTAATCTAGTTGACGACTGGCGAGAAATTGTGATTTAATGCGGTCTAATTCTTGACGGGAGCGCGATCGAATCTGTAATGGCGCTCTTAACTGCCGATAGGCTTCTAATCGATCGACATCCACCACCAAAGAAGCCATAATCGGTGCTTGTTTCGACACAAATTGAGCCGCAGTGGGGGATTGAACTACGCCGCCTTTTTCATAAATTAAGGGACTTTTTTGTAATAACCAGTTGAGACTTACGGCAAAAAGTGCCAAGAAAATAAGAGATGCTGTGATTAAAGTAAGTAAAAAAGAACGAAACTTCATATTTAAAGTCAATAATGATTATTTTTTCTAGCATCTACCATTATTTCAGGAATAGGACGTTCCTCTTCCCCTGACGTTAAGAAAAATGCGATCGCCAGACGATCTCAGTATTTCACCAGTTATAGTGATTCCAAATAAAAAACAGCAGATCAAAGGTAGTGGGAGCATCTTGCTCCCTAGTAGCAGCCAAGATGGCTGCACTACGGATCTGAACACTCAGTAGAACACATGGGAGACAATCTCACGGGTGCTGGAGAAGGAGACGATGAAGTTGTCATTGTAAACTTAAAAAAAGTCCCCGATGAGGTGGCGAAATTAGTCTTTGTTGTTACGATTTATGATGCGGATCAACGTCAACAAAACTTTGGACAAGTAGAAAATGCTTTTGTGCGCGTGGTTGATGTAAAAAGTAAAGAAGAAGTGTTACGGTACGACTTAACCGAAGACTACTCGATCGAAACGGCGCTAATTATGGCTGAACTTTATAAAAAAGATGGACAGTGGCGTATGAGTGCGGTTGGCGCTGGTTACGAAGGTGGTTTACAAGCAATTTTAAATCGTTATTATAACTAGAAAAAAATGGGAATTAATCTACAAAAGGGACAACGGATTTCACTGAAAAAAGAAGCACCTAGCTTAAAAAAATTGATGTGTGGTTTAGGTTGGGATGTGGTCGATCGATCTAGCGGTTTGACTTCAATGTTTAAGGCCGATTATGATCTAGATGCTTCGGTTTTATGTCTAGATCAAAATGATAAGCTCAAAGGCAATTCTAACGTCGTTTATTTTGGTAATCTCAGCCATCAATCAGGCGCAATTACCCATCTTGGGGATAATCTCACAGGAGAAGGAGAAGGGGATGATGAACAAATTATTGTTGATTTACCGAATGTTCCCGCAGAAATTTCTAAATTAGTATTTGTAGTTAATATCTATGATGCAGTGAAGCGCAAACATGATTTTGCTCAAGTAGAAAATGCTTTTGTGCGTTTAGTTGATGTGTCTAATAATCAAGAAATTGCTCGTTATACCCTTTCTGGAAATGATTATCAAGGAAAAACCAGCATGATTTTAGGGGAAGTTTATCGCCAAGATGACGAATGGAAAATGGCAGCAATTGGCAATGGTTTAGAACTGAACGGGTTACAAGAAGTCGTTAATCATTATTTGTAGCGTTAGTTACACCGAAGTCGTCCAAGCAAAGCGCGATTGGACAGCGTTTTCAACGTAACAACTCGTGATCAGCCCGATCGCGTTGAAATGGCTAACTTAAACCGAATGCCAGGGGCGACTCCCAAAATGGCAGATCAGCAATGGTATAAAGTTGATTATCTTAAACATTTAATCAGTCGATACCACTCGCGCCGCGATCGCGCCTTATCATTGACCCCGGCATTGGCTTCGGGAAAACCGCCGAATAAAACTTAGAATTATTACGCCAGTTGCATCAGTTTCAAACCTTAGGTGTCCCGATCTTAATTGGAACCTCTCGCAAAAGTTTTATTGGCAAACTTCTCAATGCAAGCGATCCTAAAAAACGAGTCTGGGGAACCGCTAGCACCTGTTGTGGCGCGATCGCGCCTTTTTCAGCAAACCCTAATTAGCAAAGGAACGTTGAGAGAGATGCCCTTGTTCAATTTGGGCAATGTCTAAACTTGGGGCAAACGACCCCATTTGGGCTAATTGTTTTTGCGCCGCCTCTTCTGAGACTTGTTCCATAGTAGAAGCTAATTCTAACCGCAACTGTTGAGCTTGTATATGTCCTAAAATCCCTAACCGAATAGCAGCTCCCATTATTCCAGTCACAAAGCCATGAAGATAGGCTAAAGTAGCATCATTTTCCTCTAACCTTGCAGCTCGACTAACCACTGCAAAAATAATGGGATGTAAGCCATAGCAGGGACTTTCTCTTGATGAGAGGGCTTCTAACTGGGAATCTGACCAGACAGGAGTGGCAACGCTTAACAAAGCCCGACCACTGCGAAGGAGACTGTCTCGGGTGGTTGCGACCAAAGTTTGTGACCAAAGGTGTTGTTCAATTTGTGCGATCGCGCTGATGTTTCCCTGTTGACTCGCGCGATGGGTATGAATTAGGGCAACCAGTTCACTTGCTCCCACCTTTTGCCATAACGCCAGTTCTATCATGTCTCTTAATTCTTGGCTAGAGGTGATTTCACCTGTTTGGACAAACGTTTCTAGTCCATGGGAAAGGGTATAAGTTCCCGAAGGAAAAAAAGAATCCGCTAATTGCAGTAAAGCTAACTGTTGAGAAGATTGCACCATGATTTAATGGCTATGATGAGTTTGACTTCTCCTCGCTCTAAAGAGACGAGGATTCTAAGAGGTGGCTTCGCAACGGGTTAAAAACCTCGTTGCTCCGCTCTTTCTCTTAGAGTTCCAGATGTACAGTCTGGATGGCAGAGTCAAAGCTGCCCTACTGACCTTGACTAGACTTATGCCTAGTTGTATCTCTACTTTTCTTAAGATATTAGCTGCTGCGTTTGCATCAGCATTTACAATTCTTCCCGTTGAATCCTTATAGCAACCTCTCGTTACTCGTTTTCCTGACGGTTGCCACCTTTCGGGTTTTTCGCCGAATGTCGGGGGCAAATCACGGTCTAGAAAGCTCGACTTAGAAGTATAAGATTCTTCAGTTTCTACAAACTCAATTCCATTTTCCTCTGCTAATTGTTGAATCCGATTCTTTAACTTAGCTGTGGGAATCTGGACAAAGTTTTGATTATTTTGGTGTCCTATATTGATCCCTTGACGCTGACCTTTATTCCAACCGAAAACGATGATTCCTATATCCTTAATAAGGCAATAATTAACTACCATCTTCGCCGCTTTATTGTTTTTCCTAGCGGGATTCTAATTTGACCATCTTTGAGTTTTAGGGCTTGTTTTGGGTAGGAAGCAACCGCCATTCCTCCCTTATCTCTATAACTTGGAAGTTTGGGATGCTTATCAATTGTTCCTTCAAAAAAGGCTTCTCTTAATCCTTGATAGGACTTAAAAGATTCAGCAACACTTCTTAGAATCTGTTGAGAACACGCTCGAGTGAAGAGCTTTGAAGTTGACCTGTTGTTTTAACTCTTTCTCTAAATCATACTTCCCAATGATTCTTTTCTCATTAAAGAAAGTTTGACGAGCCAGATATATCCCACAATTAGTGAGATTATTAGCCGTATAGCAAATATGTTCTAATATAGGAATTAAGTCAGAGCTTGGTTTAATTCGATTTGGCTGACATCCATACATAGGCGTTCTAAAATAATGCTAAAATTATTATAACATAACTCAAGTCATTGACAAGATATGAAAAAAGAACAATTTTCCATTCGGATAGAAGTAGGGAGACTTGAAAAGTTGAGACTATATGCAAGACATAAAAGAAAAACAATGACTCAGCTAGTAGAGGACTGGATTGATACTTTAGAAATGCCGAATTACAAGGACACAGAAGGCTAAAGCCTTTAAGTGTCATTCATCCCTCGATTTCAAATCGAGGGCTTTCTGGCTGAGTTACTGTAAAAAGTCAATGTATCGGCTTGGTATTCCTCATAACGAATTTCTAAGCCCGGAATCCCCAAGGAGTGAATTAGGGCTTCCATCATTTTTGGTTCTGTCACCAGTTTGATATAAAGGCAGTTTTCTTGAACCTGAATGGGATAATGATGATTCCCTAAAACGTGACCAAAATTAATAAAATCCTGAAGTTGATAAGGTCTCTGAGAATCCCATTGCACAACCATCACCGTTTCCCGTTGTAACGAAATCAGCAACCAATGTCCTTGATCCGTTTGAAAAATATCACCCTCTCGTAAAGACTGAAATCGCTCTTTAATAATGCCTATGGGGTTTCCTTGTCGGGTTTGGGTATAAATGCGCCCTTTACGGTTCTCTTCTGGGGTAATTTCTACCTCTAAATAAGTTTTTTGCTGAATTTGATGCTTTAACTCAGGATGATCTTGAATATTGCCGAAATAATGACGGGCTGTCCACATTACTTGGGTATCTCCGGTAACGTTGGTAATCCTAAAAAATGGCGAAAGAGACTGACCGCTTCCTTGATATAGTAGAGACTATCACTAGCATGACTGGCTAGTAAACGAATCAGTAATCCTTCACAGTTGGGTAGGGTTGAAACCCCTACTTTCAAATCCTTGCTGTAGTCTTTTAGCAATATTTGTAATTTCTCTTGTAAGACAGATAGTGTAATTGCCTTCGGGGGGACTAAATAAAGCGTTCCCATAATCGGCAATGCTGCTAAAAGATGACTCTTTCTCAAGGGATTTTTCTTGCCCAATAGTTGACCTGAATCTTGAAAAAGACATTTCCCCTGTTGATTCTTCACAATGAATTGATTACTGTAATGGCGAAATTGATAAGATTCTCCTCGCGCAAGCCGTCCGGGGATAAGAATTTCACTGATGGCAAATCCTGAGTTGTCAGCAATGGTAATTTCCGATTTTTGCTGAAAACAAGCATCTTGATAAAGGATAATGGGCTCTGGTAGCCATTCTAGAAAAGCCCCCTCAGCAAGAGTAACGCAATGGGTTAATTGTGCTGATTGTTCAAGGTTAGGCATGGTATGAACTTTAGTCGCCGCTTGATCTGTAAGAAATAAATGGCTATTTTTGGCAAGGGTGATTTCACCAAAACAGCGATCGCCTGCTAGCCAGCCCGGCGCAGTATTCATCAGATAGAGATAAAGACAGTGTCGATCCTTAGAAGATAGCATCAGAGGGGGAGACAGACGAAACGGATAGGTTGCATAAGTCCGCATGGCTTGGGAATAACCTTGAACATCTTCACCCACTTTTAACTGTAAATGTAGAGTCATAGCGAAACCGAATCAACAAATAATAAGGTTTGGAAAATAAATTCCATCACAGAAGATAAGCCCTCCCCAGTTTTACAGTTGGTGTAAATAACAGGTTTTCCTTGCCGATTGGCAGTTGCTTCTTCTCGAATTATCTTGAGATCTGCCCCTACGTATGGCGCTAAATCAATTTTATTAATCACCACTAAATCAGCTTGCGTAAAGCCAGGGCCGCGCTTAGAAGGAATATCATCTCCTGCCCCCACATCAAGGACAAAAATATAGGCATCTACCAAATCATAGCTAAACGTTGAGGCTAAATTATCGCCACCACTTTCCACTAAAATTAAATCTAGGTCTGGAAAGCGTTTTTCTAAATCAGCGATCGCGAGTAAATTCATAGAAGGATCTTCACGAATCGCCGTATGAGGGCAACTTCCTGTTTCTACCCCCCAAATGCGGTCTGGCGGCAACAAACTCCCCCGTTTCAATCGATCCGCGTCTTGCTGAGTGAGTAAATCATTGGTGACAATTGCCAACTCAATCTCCTTTTCTCGGAGTCGTGGGACTAAGTTTTCAATTAACGCTGTTTTCCCACTCCCCACGGGGCCACCAATCCCTAAGCGAGCAACAGAAGGGCTTTCCATCATTTTTTACCTCAACGGAACATATAAAGTCGTCCTAAAGAAACGCGATCAACGGGATCACAGGTTGCAATTTCCCCATCCACTCGCACTTGGAAGGTATCAGGATCTACCTCAATTTCGGGACAAGCGGTATTATGCTTTAAGTCTGCTTTACTCAGTTGACGAGTATTCTGCACAGGTAAGAAGGCTTTTTGTAAGCCCAAGCGGTCAGCAATCCCATAATCAAGTGCTGATTGCGTCACAAAACAGGCAGAAGTGGCAGCGGCTGCTGTGCCATGGCTTCCCCATTGCGATCGATATAAAATTGGCTCACAAGTCATCAGTGAGGCATTCGATTCTCCCATCGCAGACCATGCAATAAAGCCTCCTTTAATAATCACTTCTGGCTTAATCCCAAAAAATCCCGGTTGCCAAAGCACAATGTCTGCCATTTTCCCTGTTTCTAATGAACCGACATGATCAGCAATCCCATAGGTAATCGCAGGATTAATCGTATATTTGGCTAGGTAGCGCAGAATCCGTTGGTTATCATTGCGGTCATTATCTTCGGGAAGGGGGCCCCGTTGATCCTTCATTTTGGAAGCAAGTTGCCATGTGCGACAAATAACCTCGCCAATGCGTCCCATCCCTTGGCTATCGGATCCCATCATTGTGATACTGCCAAGATCATGAAGAATATCCTCAGCAGCAATGGTTTCTGCACGAATCCGAGATTCTGCAAAGGCAACATCTTCAGGAATACGACGGTTGAGATGATGACACACCATCACCATATCTAAATGTTCATCAAACGTATTAACTGTATAGGGATTTGTGGGATTAGTCGAAGAAGGAAGACAGTTAGCAATTCCAGCAACTTTAATAATATCAGGAGCATGACCTCCTCCTGCCCCTTCTGCATGATACATATGAATGGTACGTCCCGCGATCGCGCTTAAGGTATCTTCCACATACCCTGATTCATTAAGGGTATCTGTATGCAGTTGCACCTGAAAATCATAAGTATCGGCTACCTGCAAGCATTGATCAATGGTAGCTGGCATTGCCCCCCAGTCTTCATGGATTTTTAGCCCGATCGCGCCTCCTAATATCTGTTCTACTAAACTTGACGGCAAACTGGAACTGCCTTTGCCAATAAAGCCAAAATTAATGGGAAAGTCTTCAGACGCTCGCAACATCATCTCTAAATTGCGTCTGCCACTAGAACAAATTCCCACAGTGACTGGTCCTAATCCCCCTCCTATCATCGTCGTAATGCCACTGGATAAGGCTTCTGGACATAATCCAGCACTATCAAAATGAACATGACCATCTAACCCCCCAGCCGTGGCAATTAATCCTTCTCCTGCACGGACATCTGTATTGGCACTAACAATTAAGTTGGGATCTACTCCATCCATAATGCCAGGATTCCCAGCTTTGCCAATGCCAGCAATTTTGCCATTTTTGATC
This sequence comes from Dactylococcopsis salina PCC 8305, assembly GCF_000317615.1. GTDB lineage: Bacteria > Cyanobacteriota > Cyanobacteriia > Cyanobacteriales > Rubidibacteraceae > Halothece > Halothece salina. The sequence goes on from NC_019780.1 coordinate 1,623,993, forward strand.
CCAATATCCCCTTTAATAACGCCCAGTACAGGATCCATTACCGTTACATTCGTAATTACAAAGTCTAGCGCCCCTTCGGCAGCCGTTACCCCAGCAGCTAACCCCAAACCATCTCTGAGGGTTTTACCGCCACCAAAAACACATTCATCCCCATAAGTGGTAAAATCCTGTTCTACTTCAGCAACTAATGAGGTATCGGCTAACCGAATCCGATCCCCTGTGGTGGGACCAAATAATTCGGCATATCGTTCACGACTAATTCGCATCCTTTCTGTTCCTTCAAGCTAGTTAAATCCGTTTTCCTCAGCCTTTTTTAGGGCTTGTTTTCGCGCCATTTCTTCTTGGCAATTCCCATTCACTAAATTATTTAATCCGATAACTGTTTTGTCGCCCCCCAAAGCCACTAAGGTAACTTCTTTCGTGTCGCCAGGTTCAAATCTCACTGCCGTTCCAGCAGGGATATCAAGGCGAAATCCTAGAGCTTTTTTTCGGTCAAATTTTAAGGCGCGATTAACTTCAAAAAAGTGATAATGTGACCCAACTTGAATCGGTCGATCTCCTTCATTAGCCACTCTGATTTGACAACTTTCGCGATTTTTATTGAGTTCAATCTCTCCTTCAACACAATCAATTTGACCGGGAAATTCAAAGGGAAATGAGCTTTCTGTCATTAATATTACTCCTCAAAAATAGGACGAATCGGATTATCAATACTGACTAATTTAGTTCCATCGGCAAAATGAGCTTCCACTTGAATAATAGGAATTAATTGAGCAACGCCGGGCAAAACATCCTCTGTTGTCAATAAAGTAGCCCCTTCTGACATTAACTGAGCCACTGATTTATCTTCTCTTGCCCCTTCAATAATGACATCCGTAATAAAAGCAATCGCCTCTGGAACATTCAATTTAATCCCTTTTTCTTTTCGTCGTCGTGCAATTTCAGCTGCGGTAAAAATGGTTAATCGCTCTTGCTCTTTGGGCGTGAGATACATAAATTCATAAAGATAGCTTGAAACTATTTAATCTCCAAGTATTTTTTAATTTATCATTAGCAAGAACAATCATTTGTAGCTCTCGATACCATTGCTAACAATCCAAGGTCTGACTTAACTCCCAAGGCGTAATTTCTTGATGGTAATGTTGCCATTCTTGTTGTTTTAATTTCAGATAAGACGCAACCCCCCATGGGAAGTTCAAAGCGATCGCGATCGGGAATCTGAATGGCATGAGTGCGATTGTTCCCGCCATAACTCGCGGTATTGGGTGACCAAGTTGCCCCAGAGGCAGTGGCAGCCGCATTAATGCGTTTATAGGAATTAACAGTGGGATTACTGAAAGCACATAAGGCTTGAGAAGAATGAAGAATACCTGCAATTTGATGTAAGAAGCGCGATCGCGCCTCAACGCAGTCCAAGTGTTAGTCCGATATACTGCTCGATCGGGTAATCATCAGGTAATTCTGGTGGCAATTCTGGGGCATTGGGAACTAAGGTTTTAAACTCTGATACTTTCATTTTCGTTCGATCGGGTGATCATCGGCTTGAACACTGCATTATTTTCTAGATTATCTATTTCCTCAGCGACGATTCAACTCCGATTTGTGCCATTACCCATCAAGAACTTAACAAACCTTTGAAAACCCTTGTCCCCAATGATCCTAGTTTAGTCAGCGCGATCGTCTCTTGGCTAGAAGCAAGGGGAGAAGAGAAGGTTTTGTAAAGCGCGATCGGAATTTCTCCGAAAGGGAGTAACAGGACAAGCCGTGTTCCCTCAAACATAAAACTTGCCATAAATTTACGATCGCTGTAAGGCACTTGGGGACAACCAAGCACTTCATCTGGCCAGCGATCGCGCTTCCTGCTTCTAGCGACAGCAGCGATAAAAAGGACTGCCCCGCAAGCCCAAGCCAGTGATGATCTGTTTGAGTTCTTCTGCTTTTTGCGCGATCGATGTCGTTTCATGAAAAATCTTCATTTCGTCAATCACACCATCATCGTTTTTACCCTCAATGGGAGAGAAACTGAGATTGAACACTTGAGCGCGATCGCGTTCCCCTGTCGCCATCTCTTTGATTGATGGCACGATAATAATTAACTGTGCTTTCCCAACTTATTCCCCCAGAAGACCGATGACACGAATTTGTCATCACGTCATTTAATTTGTCGCTGTACATCGGTGGAAGAACATCGTTGATGGCGAACATAGGAAAATAGAACATTATGATAGCGATCGAGCAATCCCTAAACAGCTAATGAATGAACGACCGATGCTCGTAGAGCGGTGGCTTTGCCACATCGAGCAAACAATCAAACAAACAACAAGGGATCAATCACGCAACTGGAAATAACCAACGAACGATCGAGCGACTGAAAACAGAATATGATCATTGATGGCGATCGATGCTTCACATCGGTGCGCGGAGCGCAATCGCGCGACTGAACTGCAAACCATAGACCAACGAACGATCGAGCAACTAAACGCTTAACCTATCTCATCACCAAGCGAACTCGCGCTCACAGGCTGGAGGGCTGAACCTAGAATCTCCCATCATGATCTTTGATTTGATGGGAGAGCGTCAACCAATGTACCGCCTACGCGATTGCGCTCCGCGCACGCCCATCGAAGATTCATACAGAACCTTCTATCCGTCGAAAGATCGCTCTCGTTAGTTTCGGCAGAGTATTTATGGAAACGCCAAAATCCTAAATATAAGTGGGATAAAACGCTACAGTACCGAGTCAATAAGCGTCAAAATTGAAGCTGATCTGAACGCGATCGGATACTCTCTAAGCACCGTCATGGGGAAAGGAACTAGAAGAAGCGGTTAATTGCGCTCTGTTCGAGTGTAATACCATTTTTGAAAAGCCAAGTTACAGTAATAAAATCTGAATTGACTGTAGGGTTTGCAAGGCAAACCCTACGAAATGTAACATCTACTTTTTAAATTGGTATAAGTTCATGCCCACTGGGAGAGAATTGATTGAATTAGTGAAGGGAAAAAGTAGCGCGATCGCGCTGGAGTTAATCTTTAAATTTGGCTTTGGTCAAGATATCGGCGATCGGCTTTTGTTAATTTTAGTGGTGGTATTGCTCTTAGCTGCGGTGCAATTATTTTCTTTCGGCTTATTAGGAGAACTGTTGATTCGGACTTACCATGAGTCGCAAGGAAGACCGATTTATCGGGTTCGAGAGATTTTTTCTTTAAAGCGCGATCGAGATTAATAGTGATAACGTCCTGATAGAAAATGAATTTTTTGCTTATGAACTTGATTTTCCTAATCAATTCCCCTTAACCCAACTCTAGAAAAATCTGGAGCTTGCAATCAACTGTTTTTGGCAATTGCAAGCAAACGGTAACATTAAATACAGATTACTTCTCTTAACATTTGCTTCAATGCCATAAAAGCATAATATTAGGTCAAGTAGCTTATGGCAATTGCCTCCAACCGGTCTCAGTCTCAAAAATGGAATAATTTATCGACCCAGAGGGGACATCTGGGTGACTTAGAGATGATGTGTTTGATCTGTGGCGGTTTTCACATGACCCAAGATCATTGGCAATTTCTTCAAACAATGCCCCAAGATCCTGTCGATTTGATTGATGACTTGGTTAACATGGGCATTTATAAAAGTGAATCCCTCAATTTAGCCGATACTCTCAATCGCGCCGAACTCCGTAAAGCCCTATTCTTAAAAGCGGCGGGAAAAGGGAATCCCAAACGGGAAAAACTCTGCAACGAACTCAGTAAAGCTGCGGGAGGATTCGATCAAGCCTTTGCGGCTGCTTTTGGTCCCAAATCAGCCGAATTTTTCGGTGACGCAGCAAAAATTAGTGCCAGCACACGACGACAATTTCTGCGTAATGTTGCCATTGGCGCTGCGCTAGTCACCTTGTCAAATTGTGGACGTAATGGGAATCAGCAAGCCACTTCCGACCAAGAAACTGAAGAATCCGTTGATGTCAGCAATTTAGAAAAAACAAATTTAAAAATTGGTTTTATTCCCATTACTTGCGCCACCCCCATTATTATGTCCAAACCCCTAGGCTTTTATGAGCGATATGGGTTTAGTGCTGAAGTCGTAAAAATGCCCAGTTGGGCAGCGGTAAGAGACTCAGCGATCGCTGGTGAGCTAGATGCTTATCATATGTTAGCTCCTATGCCGATCGCGATGACGTTGGGACTAGGCTCATCCTCTTTTCCCGTAAAATTAGCCAGTATCGAAAACATTAATGGTCAAGCAATTACCGTTGCTTCCAAGTACCAAGGACAAATTAATGGACCGGAAGATTTCCGAGGCTTTAGTATTGGCGTTCCCTTTGAATTTTCCATGCACAATCTTCTGTTGCGCTATTACCTAGCAACAGGGGGCATTGATCCCGATAAAGATGTCCAAATTCAGGTGGTTCCTCCTCCGGATAGTGTTGCCCGTTTAGCGGTGGAAGATATCGATGCGTATTTAATGCCTGATCCCTTCAATCAACGGGCAGTTGCCGAAGGAGCCGGATTCATCCATATGCTAACCAAAGACTTGTGGCCTGGTCATCCTTGCTGTGCCTTTGCTGCGAGCGATGAATGGATTGATAGCAATCCCAACACGTTCCGAGCCTTAAATAAAGCCATTATCGATGGGGCAGGATATGCCAGCAACCCCGAAAACCGTCGTGAAATTGCAGAAGCGATTTCGGCACGGCGATACCTCAATCAACCAGTGGAGGTTGTAGAAGCTGTGTTAACCGGTCAATTTGACGATGGAAGAGGAAATCAACGGGATGTTCCGGATCGTATTGATTTTGATCCCTATCCTTGGAAGAGTTTTTCCCACTGGATCAGCAGCCAATTAGTGCGTTGGGATTTCCTCCCTGAAGAAAAAGCAAATTATGGGGAAATTGCTGACGACATTTTCTTAACTGATCTCGCCCGAGAACTAGCCCAAGAAGTGGGACAAGATGCACCCGAGGAGATTTTCCGTACTGAAAACTTAATGTTTGACGAATTTAATCCAGATGAGGCTTCCAATTACGTCAAACGGCAGATTGATGAATATGGGGTTTAAATCATGAGCAAACAGCAAGTTCTTTCTAATCCTCCTCAGTCTTTACCGAATCCCAGTTGGCTCCAAAATAAAAATTTGCAAGCCTTACTGGCGTTTTTAGCTTCTTTAGCCGTCTTTCTCCTGCTGTGGGAACTTGGCACTCGCCTAGGACTTTTTGCCAAGCTAATGCCTCCTGCTAGCCAAACCATGGTTGATTTGTGGGGCTGGATTAGTGATCCATTTTACGACTTCGGCCCCAACGATAAGGGCATCGGCTGGCAGCTATTATTCAGTTTGCGTCGAGTGAGTCTTGGCTTTATCCTAGGTTCCCTCATTGCGATTCCTGTGGGGATTGCTGTGGGATTATCGGAAGTCGCCTCGAAAGCAATTGATCCCTATGTGCAGCTTTTTAAGCCTGTCTCTCCTTTAGCTTGGTTACCGTTAGGATTGGGCATTCTCCAAAATTCGGAGTTAACCGCTGTTTTTGTAATTGCAGTTAGTAGTATTTGGCCGACCTTAATTAATACTAAATTTGGCATTAGCAATGTCAGTGAAGATTATTTGGATGTGGCAAAAACCCTTGGCGCGTCTCCACGGCGTACCCTGTTTAAGGTGATTCTTCCGGCTGCTGCCCCCAATATTGTCTCCGGGTTACGCATTAGTATGGGCATTTCTTGGCTGGTGATTGTGGCTGCGGAAATGTTAGTCGGCGGCACCGGTTTAGGTTACTTCGTTTGGAATGAATGGAATAACCTCAGCATTACCAGTATTATCACCGCCATTATTGTCATTGGCATTGTTGGCATTATTCTTGACCAACTTTTTGGCATTTTGCAGACATTTGTTTCATTTGGAAAACAATCATCATGAGTAGTCTTTCTTATAACGACAATTCTGTCTCTGCAGTAGCGGAGGTAGGAGACGAGATTCAACTTTCTCTCCAAGGGATTACCAAAGTCTTTCCGGGGAAAAAAGATTGGATGAGTAAATTATTGCGTCGCACTTCCCCAGACTTTATGGCGCTAGATGAAATTAGTCTAGATATTAAACACAATAAATTTGTGTCTATTATTGGCCCTTCGGGCTGCGGGAAATCGACGCTCTTAAATATCATTGCTGGGTTGGCTTCCCCTAGCAGTGGAACGCTGTTAATGAATGGCTATTCCCTTGAAGGACCCGGGCCCGATCGCGGCCTGGTTTTTCAAAACTACGCCCTCATGCCTTGGATGAGTGTCGAAGGAAATATTGCCTTTGCCCTAGAAACAGTGGCTCCAACCATGCCCAAGGTTCAGCAAAAGCGCGCGGTGAAAGAAAATATCGAGCTTGTGGGGTTAACCGGAGCCGAAAAAAAGCATCCTCATGAGTTATCAGGGGGAATGCAACAACGGGTAGGCATTGCTCGGGCTTTAGCCATTAACCCGCAAGTGTTGTTAATGGATGAACCCTTTGGCGCGTTAGATGCCCTGACCCGTGGTTTTCTCCAAGAGGAAATTGAACGGATTTGGGATCAACAACGCAAAACCGTGATTATGGTAACTCACAGTATTGAGGAAGCACTACTGCTCTCAGATGAGATCATTATGATGACTCGTGGGCCAGGGGCGCAGGTGGATGAAATTTTAGAGGTTCCCTTTCCTCGTCCCCGCAAACGGGAAGAAGTGGAAACGCATCCTGAATACAACAATCTCAAACTGGAGATGGAACAACATCTCTATCGCGAAACCCGTGCTGTAGAAAAATCTCGTTTGTAAACCACTATTACTTGAAATTGGAGGAGTTTTAAAAATGCCGGTCGCTGAAATTACCGAAAAACTATTAGCTGCGAAGAAAGAAAAAGGGATCACCTTTGAGGATTTAGAAAAGCAAGTTGGTCGCGATGAAGTGTGGATTGCCTCAGTGATCTATCGCCAAGCTAGTGCGGATATGGAAGAGGCGAAAAAAATTGTTTCTGCGTTGGGATTGCCCGAAAGTATGGCAGAACCGTTAACAGTTCCCCCGATGAAGGGAGGTTTAGAGCCGCAAGTTCCCACCGATCCGCTAGTTTATCGCTTCTATGAAATTATGCAGGTTTATGGGATGCCTGTCAAAGATGTGATTCATGAAAAATTTGGCGATGGGATTATGAGTGCTATTGATTTTTCCATTGAAGTTGATCGCGTCGAAGATCCCAAAGGCGATCGCGTTCAAATTACCATGTGCGGCAAATTCTTACCCTACAAAAAATGGTAAATCTGTAATCTCTAGTTGGTCTTAACTTTATGCAATTAACTCAAATGACTAAACCGCAAAAGCGCATCCTTTTCCTCAGCTTGGCACTGGCTATTCCCTTTTTGTTTGCTCCGGCGGCTTGGGCGCATCACCCCCAAGGCGGAGAAACTCCCGATAACTTGATTCAAGGCTTCTTATCAGGCTTAGGACACCCCGTTGTCGATTTAGATCATTTAGCGTTTGTCATTGCTACTGGGCTGGTTGCCATTGGCTTGCAATGGGGCATTATTGTCCCGATCGCGTTTTTAGCCACTGCCCTATTTGGCACCAGTGTTCACCTGAGGGCAATTGAGATGCCCTCGTTAGAACTTGCCATTGCCAGTTCTGTCATGCTGTTTGGCGTGATGTTAGTCATGCGTTATCGCAACGCGTTTCCAGCATTTGAAAATACGGCAATCGTGGCTGGCTTAAGCGCGATCGCGGGAATTTTTCATGGCTACGCCTACGGAGAAGCCATTATTGGTGCGGAAATGACTCCCCTAGTTTCCTATTTGGTTGGGTTTACCGTCATTCAAGGAGGGATTGCCCTTGCTAGCTATGGGTTAGGAAAACAGTTGTTTCAATCTTGGCGCTTATCTCGGCTTTATTCAGGATTAATGGTTAGCGCGATCGGTGTTGTTTTCTTTTCTCAAGCCCTTTAGTCAACTCAATTATTCCCCCTTTTTGGGGGAAGATAGGTATGAACTTGTTTTCTCGTCAAAAAGCAGATCCCCAGAAAATTCAAACCATTAAAACTTGGATTGGCGAAACTTTCCATCTTCCCAGTGACATCCCGATATCAATCAGCCAATTAACTTGTACCGAACCGGGATGTCCCCCCATTGAAACCGTCATCTCCATTATGAAAACTTCTACTGAAACCTATAAAATTCATAAGGCAGTTGAAGAAATTCAATATCATGATATCTCTCAATTAAAGAATTAAGTTAACATAAGAATTATGACCGCAGTTTCTACAGCAACAAAAACCGTTCCCGTTACGATTTTGACCGGTTACCTTGGGTCAGGTAAAACCACACTTCTCAACCGTATTTTGACTCATGAACATGGCAAAAAAGTGGCTGTTATTGTCAATGAATTTGGGGAAGTAGGAATTGACAATCAACTGGTTATTGATACCGATGAAGAAATTTTTGAAATGAATAACGGTTGTATTTGTTGTACCGTTCGTGGGGATTTAATTCGGATTATCGGCAATCTCATGCAAAGACGGGACAAATTTGACCACTTAGTTATTGAAACCACGGGATTAGCTGATCCTGCTCCTGTGATTCAAACCTTTTTTCTCGATGAAGAATTACAAGCCCAAATGAATCTTGATGCAATTGTTACTGTTGTTGATGCGAAACACATTTGGCAACACTGGGAAAGTGAAGAAGTACAAGAACAGGTAGCTTTTGCTGACGTTATTTTACTCAATAAAACCGATTTAGTTTCTCCTGAAGAGTTAGCGACTCTTGAGAAACGTATCCGTGGTATGAATACCATCGTCAAAATGTATAATACCCAATATGCGAATATCCCGATGGATCAAATTTTGGGAGTAGAAGCCTTTAAGTTAGAAAAGGCTTTAGATGTGGATCCAGAATTTCTCAATGAAGAAGATCACGAACACGATGATTCGATTTTCTCTTTTACCATTACTGACTCACGGGAAATTAATTTAGAAAAACTTAACCAGTGGCTCGGAAATCTGTTACAAACTCAAGGTCCTAATATTTTTCGGATGAAAGGCATTCTCAATGTTGCTGGGGAAAAGAATCGCTTTGTTTTTCAAGGCGTTCATATGATTTTTGAAGGGCAACCTGATCGAGCTTGGAAACCAGAAGAATCTCGAAAAAATGAACTGGTATTTATTGGTCGCAATCTTGATCCTGAGCAGTTAAGAAAAGAATTTCAAACCTGTTTAGCGTGAACTCTAAAATCCGTTTGATCCCCAAAAAGCGGGAGCAACTTTCTGACTATATCAGCGCGATCGCGTGGTCGCCACAAACCCACCTCCTCGCCAGTTGTTCCGCTGCCGGAGAACTCTGTCTCTCTTCTCTGGAGGGGAATTCGATTGCCCTTCATCAAGGGGGAGAAAGGGCACTTAGCTGTGTAGAGTTTTCTGTTCAAGGGGAGTTTCTTGCTACTGCCGGACAAGCCGGAACCTTACAAGTTTGGAATTTGCAAACCGACCCCCCAGTCTTAGTTTGGGAGAAAAAATATCCTCTCTCTTGGCTGGATACTCTCCAGTGGCATCCTCAAAAACCCATACTGGCTTATGCAGTGGGGCGAGAAGTTTATATTCTGGATTTAGAACAAAAAGTTATTATTGCCACTGTTCCGTTTGAAAACTCTTCTATCTTTGACTTGTCATGGCATCCCCACCAAGATTACTTAGCCGTTAGTGGCAGTGGCGGAATTAAAGTTTGGCAGTTGCAACACCTTAACCAATCCCCCTATGAATTAGAGGTGCCAGGGGCAAGTTTAACTGTTGCTTGGTCAAAAGAAGGAAATTATTTAGCCTCTGGGAATTTAGATCGTACCTTAAGCATCTTGGCATGGGAAAATCCACCGCCTTGGTTAATGCAAGGATTCCCAGGTAAAGTCCGAAAACTTGCTTGGTCTAATTCTTCGCCAACTCATTCTCCTCAAATGGCTGCCGCTTGTATGGAAGGAATTATTCTCTGGCGACAAGACAAAAATGGGGATCAATGGCAAAATACCGTCTTAGAAACTCATCAAGGCTTTGTGAGAGATTTAAGTTTTCATCCCTCAAAACCTTTTTTAGCCTCAGCAGGAGATGATGGTCGAATTATCCTTTGGAACGATGAAAAACCCCTTAAAACCCTGAAAACCAAAATAGGCGGCTTTTCCAGTTTGCAATGGCACAATCAGGGAAATTATTTGGCAGCTGGCACCAGTCATGGGGAAGTTTTAATCTGGGAATGTATAAGTGAAGCCAATATTAAAAAAGGGTTTGGATGATGGGGAGCATTTTGGGTTTGCAAAACGTGCTCAAAAAGCTCAAAATAGAAGCAATCATTGGGTTGAAACTGAGTCACGATGATCTCTGACAAGCCAGCCCTCCCACTTTAGTCACTTTAACCAATTGCGATCGCGCCTTTTTCAGCAAACCCTAATTACGCCAACAAGGCTGAAAATCGGAAAGAAATTGCTAGCGCGATCGTGCCAAGACGATACTTAAATCAGCCGGTGAAGACTCTAGAAGCGGTTTTGACAGGACAATTTGAGGATGGCTTGGGAAACTTCCGCGATGAACCCGATCGAATCTTTTTTGATCCCTACCCTTGAAGAAGTTTTGCCCAATGGATTACTACTCAACTTGCACGTTGGGACTATATCACCTCAAATCCTTATTTGGTAAAACTTTCAGTTTCCCAACAGCAAACCCTAGTTAAAAAATGCTATCTTAGTAAAGCCAAATTACCTGTACAAAAATCGCACATCTAGAGCTTCGGGTGTTTTCCCAGAGAAAATTCCCTCTAGGTGGAGGATAAACCCGAAAAGGAGAACTAAACAATGGCAGTCATTAGCCTCAGAGAATTATTAGAGTCTGGCGTTCACTTTGGACACCAAACCCGTCGCTGGCATCCCGCCATGCGTCCCTACATTTACACCGCACGGAATGGCGTGCATATTATCGACTTAGTGCAAACCGCACAGTTGATGGAGGAGGCATACAGCTATCTCCAAGATGCCTCCGCAAATGGGCAAAAAGTCTTGTTTGTGGGAACAAAACGACAAGCCGCCGGCATCATCGCCCAAGAAGCCAGTCGTTGCGGTGCGTTTTACGTTAACCAACGCTGGTTAGGGGGAATGTTAACCAACTGGGAAACCATTAAAACCCGTGTGGAACGTCTGAAAGAATTAGAACGTCTCAAAGAAAGCGGTGCAATGGCACGCCGTCCGAAAAAAGAAGCGGCGGTATTGGGACGAGAATTAGAAAAACTGCAAAAATACCTCGGTGGCATCAAAATGATGCGTCGTCTTCCTGATATTGTGGTCATCGTTGACCAGCGTCGGGAACATAACGCAATTATGGAATGTGAGAAATTAGGCATTCCGATTGTTTCCATGTTGGATACGAACTGTGATCCAGGGTTAGCGGATATTCCCATTCCAGCCAATGATGATGCGATTCGATCGGTGAAACTAATTGTTGGTAAACTAGCTGATGCAATCTATGAAGGTCGTCATGGACAATTGGATCAAGAAACTGAAGCCGAGTATGATGAACTAGAAGAAGGGATTGGAGAGTACCCAGAATACGAAGAAGAAGAAGAAACTCCTACCGATTCAGAAATGGCAACAGTTGGGGAAAGTGGAGAAGAATAATCTCCTCTCAATCCCACCAGAAAAGGCTCTCTCTTTTTGATGCAATAACGGTGTTACACTGCTCAAAGATATCCGTTTGTAGAATAAGGAAAAGGTTAGATGGCGGAAATATCAGCAAAACTGGTTAAAGAGCTGCGCGAAAAAACTGGCGCTGGCATGATGGACTGTAAAAAAGCGCTTGGGGAAAGTGATGGTGATGTGACAAAAGCCATAGAATGGTTGCGTCAGAAAGGCATTACTTCTGCCGAGAAAAAACAAGGACGCGCCGCCACAGAAGGGATTATTGACAGTTATATCCACACTGGCGGACGCATTGGGGTTTTAGTAGAGGTTAACTGCGAAACCGACTTTGTGGCTCGTCGTGAGGAGTTTCAAACCCTTGTGCGTGACATTGCGATGCAAGTGGCGGCTTATGGCAATGTAGAATATGTTTCTACTGCCGATGTTCCGAAAGAGATTGTGGAAAGAGAAAAGGAAATTGAAAAAGGGCGGGAAGATTTACAAGGAAAACCCGACAATATTAAAGATAAAATTGTTGAAGGACGTATTGATAAGCGTTTGAAAGAGTTATCTTTGTTAGATCAGCCCTTTATCAAAGACCAAAGTATCACCGTTGATGAATACATTAAACAGGGAATTTCGGTTTTAGGTGAGAATATTCAAGTCAGACGGTTTGCTCGTTTTGTCTTAGGAGAAGGGATGGAAGAAGAAGAATAAATACTTCTCTACCGATTATTGTTTGTGTTGATTAATTAAGGCAAAAGTAAGTGTGAGTGCTGGCTTTTGCCTTTTTTCTATAGTTATTAATAAATAAAAATATGGTTAGAGATTTACAACATATTGAAAAAGATTTAGAAAGTTTAGAGAGTCAAGTGAACTCGATCGCGCTACAATTAGAAACAGTGGGTCAGGAATATATGGAGATTTTAGGAGATACGCTTCAAAAGCAATTAATCTTTTCCGTTTATCAAATTTGCACCCAAGAATATCCCCAAGCCTTTCTAAATTTATCTCTTTCTCAACAACAACAGTTACAAAAAAAAATACGAGATTTAGGAAAAGAAGCAAAAGACAACCTAAATTTAGGGGGAGAAATCTTAAATCAAGTGCAGTTTAACGAGGAAGAATCAGAGAATATCTTATCGGAAGCATGGGAAAGTAATAATAACTCTGAGCCATCATTAAACACAGAAATTAATACCGAAGCCTTAAAAAAAATCTTACAAGAACAGGAAAAAGAAACTCATCCCATCACTGAAGAAGGTAATCCTGAAAAAGTAATGGCTTGGTCAAGTCTTAGAGAAGAAGCAACCGTGATGATTTTAGAAAATGTCTCCAGTCAAGCCAATGAAATTTTGCAAGATATGAATGTTTTACCCCAAGATTTACCGAAAGAAATGATTGATGCAGCGATTCAGTCTGAGGGCGCAGGTTCAATGAGTAACCGCGCTCCTGGAGTTCTACATTTGATGTTAGAAATGGAACGAAATAAACGACAAGAAAGAGATGAATCGGAAGAAGAGGAAGTAATGCAATTGACGATTCTTCGTTTGCGGGTTGCAGAGTTGGAATTTGCCGCTCCCAGTTTAAATACAAAACGGAGAGAATTAAGAAATTTAGAACAGCAGTTACAACAGTTTAATCAGCAGTATCTGAAACTTCACAAAGAACGCTCGATCGCGCAAGCAGAACTTGCCTGGCGTAGTAGCTGGCACGAAGATTAACGTTATACCATTTTGGAAAAGTCAAGTAGTCAAGTAGGGTGGGCAAGGCAAACCCTACAAGCCCATCAAAAAACCCCTCCCGTGAGAGGGGTTTCATATTATCTAGAAACAGTTCAGGAAAAGCTCCGAACCTAGTCTAAATCAGGCATGGATAATACTGGCTCAGTTTCACGAGCGATACCTTTTTCAAAACCAGCAGCAGCAGCACGAGCGCGACCCGCGTGCCATAAGTGACCAATTAAGAAGAAGAATCCTAAGATGAAGTGAGAACCAGCTAACCATTGACGGAGGTTAACGTAGTTGAAGGAGTTGGGTTCAGTAATAATACCACCCACAGAGTTAATCGAACCGTTAGGAGCGTGAGTCATGTACTCAGCAGCGCGGCGTAATTGCCAAGGCTGAATATCATTTCTGATTTTGTCCACATCCAAACCATTCGGTCCACGTAACGGCTCTAACCAAGGTCCTCGGAAGTCCCAGAAACGCATGGTTTCACCACCGAGAATAATCTCACCAGTGGGAGAGCGCATTAAGTATTTACCTAAACCAGTGGGACCTTGAGAAGTGGCAATATTTGCCCCTAAACGTTGGTCACGAGCTAAGAATAAGAAGGCTTGCGCTTGTGATGCTTCTGCGTTGGTCGGACCATAAAACTCACTGGGATAAGCAGTATTATTGAACCATACCATGGAAGCAGCGACGAAGCCCATTAAAGAGAGCGCACCAAGGCTGTAGGAGAGATATGCTTCACCAGACCAGATGAACGCACGACGCACCCAACCAAAAGGCTTGGTGAGAATGTGCCAAACACCACCCGCGATGCAAATTAAGCCAACCCAGATGTGACCACCAATGATGTCTTCCATATTGTCAACACCAATGATCCAACCTTCTCCACCGAAGGGAGAGCTTAGAAGGTAGCCAAAAATCGCAGCGGGGTTAAGGGTGGGGTTATTAATGACACGAACATCACCACCACCTGGCGCCCAAGTATCATAAACGCCGCCGAAGAACATTGCTTTGAACACCAGCAGTAACGCACCGATCCCTAAGATGATCAGGTGGAAACCAATAATGCTGGTCATTTTGTTCTTATCTTTCCAGTCATAACCGAAGAAAGCGGAGTATTCTTCTAAGGTTTCTGGACCACGTACGGCGTGATAAATTCCACCTAAACCGAGAACGGCGGAGGAAATCAAGTGCAATACGCCAACAACGAAATAAGGGAAAGTATCAATCACTTCTCCACCTGGACCGACACCAAAGCCAAGAGTTCCGAGGTGAGGGAGAAGGATTAAGCCCTGCTCATACATGGGCTTTTCGGGGACAAAGTGACCGACTTCAAAAAGAGTCATTGCACCTGCCCAGAACACAATCAAACCAGCGTGGGCGACGTGAGCGCCAAGTAATTTACCAGAAAGATTGATTAAACGAGCGTTACCAGACCACCAGGCGTAACCACTAGATTGTTGATCACGACCGGAACCGACATAAGTATTAGAGAGCGTTACCACGTGGCAGTACCTCCTCTGGGAATTCAAATTTCTGATGGGGTTGGTCATCCGGTGCCATCCATGCACGGAGACCTTCGTTTAATAAGATGTTTTTAGTGTAGAAGGTTTCAAATTCAGGGTCTTCTGCTGCGCGAATTTCTTGAGACACAAAGTCATACGCACGCAGGTTTAAGCCTAAACCGACGACTCCCACTGAAGACATCCACAGTCCTGTTACTGGGACAAACAGCATGAAGAAGTGTAACCAACGTTTGTTGGAGAACGCAATTCCGAAAATCTGACTCCAGAAACGGTTTGCTGTCACCATGGAATAGGTTTCTTCGGCTTGAGTTGGCTCGAAGGCACGGAAGGTGTTGTTGCTGTCGCCACCTTCATCAAACAGGGTGTTTTCTACGGTCGCGCCGTGAATTGCACAGAGTAACGCACCGCCTAAAATTCCAGCAACTCCCATCATGTGGAAGGGGTTAAGCGTCCAGTTGTGGAAGCCTTGGAAAAATAGGATGAAACGGAAGATACCTGCAACTCCGAAACTGGGCGCGAAGAACCAGCTAGACTGTCCTAAAGGATAAAGTAAGAAGACGCTGACGAATACGGCGATCGGACCGGAAAATGCGATCGCGTTATAAGGGCGAATTCCGACTAAACGAGCAATTTCAAACTGACGAAGCATGAAGCCAATCAGTGCGAAAGCGCCGTGAAGGGCGACAAAGCTCCACAGTCCGCCAGTTTGACACCAGCGAACAAAGTCCCAGTTGGCTTCGGGTCCCCATAAGAATAATAAGGAGTGTCCGAAAGCATCTGCTGGAGTGGAAACCGCTACGGTCAGGAAGTTACAGCCTTCTAAGTAAGAGCTTGCTAAACCGTGAGTGTACCAGGAGGTAACAAAGGTGGTTCCAGTGAGCCATCCCCCGATCGCCATGTAGGCGCAAGGGAACAGCAATAAACCAGACCAGCCAATAAAGACGAATCTGTCGCGCTTGAGCCAGTCATCGACCAGGTCGAAGACTCCTCTTTGTTGTTGAGCGCGTCCTACTGCAATTGTCATGATTTCAAATCCTCTTGCTTAATAATTTGCTGCAAGAATGCTAAGTTTTACGTGCTTTTATCTCTTTAGGATAACTTAATCTCACTTAAAGTGTTAAGAAAGTTCCTGCTGAGATGGAAAAAGTTAATAATGATGACACTACCCTAGAAGTCGCCATTGTTGGGACTTACTTGGTGATAAAGGGAGAGTAGTTAACTTAACCTTTTTTAACAATAGCACAAATTTTCCTCATTTTTCGAGTGGATTAGCAGAATTACTTTCAAAAATTGCTGTGATTGGTTCGATCGCAAAGAGGTTCTAGAATGGTCGGGTAGGTCGAAGCCTTATATCTAGCCTGTCACATCTCAAACCGCCTTGGAGTGTCCATCCGTTCGACTTATTGTGTTAGCCTTTCACCGAGACAGTTATCGGTTCAGATTTCCACTCTGTACGCATAAGAGGACTTTACCAGAAAAGACTTTCGGCTTCTTTCCCCCCTAAGAACCGAGCGTGCGACTTTCACCGCACTCGGCTCAAGCAAACCAGACCTTCCCTTACGTCTCTTAGTCACCTGGGGTCAAACCTCCAAATGGATAGGCTCAACTCCTCCCGCAGTTACGTTTGCATTGCTGCATCTAACTTTTCCTGCGGTCTTAAGGCAACGTCACTTTTTGGTACTAAGTAACTGATTCACCCGTGTCCAAGTTAGCTCCCCTTTCAGGTGGGGCAAATTTTGAACCCCTATCCGTCGAGTTATACCCCGAAGGGCTTTCTTCTTGCTTTCGTGTTCCTGCTTGAACCAAGTCCAACTATCGGTTATCCGAAATCAGGTTATCAGACAAGGAACTGCACGGAATCAGCAGACGGCATTCGCTTTTTGGACTGTCCCATACCCACTGAGGGATTGTGCCTTCCTTACGGTCAGCCTACTGGTGAGCCAGACCCCAATGGGCTTACCACGTTCCACATTTGAGAGATGCGCTCAACTTAGGTGGTGTTCTATCCGCCGAGGGTGCTATGGTGTACTAGAGACTCCAATGCTCGGGAAGACTCCTGACCGTTGCCCTTGACAACCCACATACTTGCTCTCGCTTTCGTGGCTAATCAACCCTGTTTCAATACTCGCTCGGCACATGACCTTAGCTTACAGGGACAATGGTAACGACGGCTCGTCGAACACTTCACGTTAGTTCACCATATTGAACTTTCCCTAGCACCTATTCCCTTTCTGGCGAGTCATAATTAGGATATGGTTACATTTAACTCCCTGCTTTTCCACCCTGCCGTTACCAGCAACGCAGTTGGGAGCGGGAATAGCCTTGTACACTAGGCTAGAGTCTTTCTGAGGGACTCACTCTAGAAATGCGACATCGTGTCGCACGAACATGATCATTTTATAACAATCCTTTATGAGTGCATCCACAACGGTTCAAGATAGCCAAGTTTTAACACAAACCATAATTGGCGCCCGTCGTCCTAGTAACTACTTTTGGGCGGTGATCGCAATGATTGGCGGCGTTGGTTTTTTGCTGGCTGGTCTATCTAGCTACTTCCAAGTGAATTTACTCATTGTCAGTGATCCCACTGACTTACAATTTATTCCACAAGGAATCGCTTTAACCTTTTACGGGGTAGCCGGTTCTCTCGTTTCTACTTATCTTTGGTTAGTCGTCCTTTGGGATGTGGGCGGCGGTTATAACCAGTTTGATAAAAACACGAATCAGGTTAAAATTTTTCGTTGGGGTTATCCTGGCAAAAATCGCCGCATTGAATTGGTCAACAAGCTCAGTGATGTGGAGGCGGTAAAAGCAGAAATTAAAGAGGGCTTAAACCCCACGCGAGCGCTTTATTTACGAGTGAAAGGACGCAGAAACATTCCTCTGACTCGTGTTGGTGAACCCCTCCCCCTGAGTGAGTTGGAAAACCGAGGTGCAGAATTAGCTCGTTTTTTAGGTGTTCCCCTAGAAGGAATTTAAAGCAGGACTTATGTTTAGAAATCAATCTTTTTCGCGGTGGCTTAACCCACTGTTTTCAGTGATACTTGTTTTCGCTGTTTTCCTTAGTGGCTGTAGTCCAACTCCAGAAAGTAATTCGCAAAATTCACAGGACAATAATACTGTAATGACTGATAATTTACCTCAACTGAATGGCAAGGCGACGATCGAGCTAATGGTTAAAGGATCACCAATTATGATTGAGGTGAATGGTGACTTAGCACCCGTGACCGCAGGAAACTTTGTTGATTTGGTACAACGAAAGTTTTATGATGGTTTGAATTTTCATCGCGTGGTGAAAGAACCACAGCCGTTTGTGGTTCAAGGGGGCGATCCCAAAGGAAATGGAACGGGAGGCTTTGTGAATCCTGAAAATGGTCAGCGTCGATCGATTCCTCTCGAAATTGTCCCCGCAGGTGCTGAAGAACCAGTTTATGGTAAAACTTTAGAACAGGCAGGTTTACAGAAAAATCCAGAACTGAAGCACGATCGGGGCGCATTGTCAATGGCTCGATCGCAGATGCCGAACTCCGCATCCTCTCAATTCTTTATTGCTTTAGCAGATGTTCCCTTTCTCGATGGTGATTATGCTGTATTTGGCTATGTCACCAGTGGGATGGATGTCGTCGATACCATCCAAGTGGGAGATAAAATTGAATCCGTGAGAGTCGTTTCTGGTGGTGACAATCTTGTGAAAAGTTAACGATTTCCTCTAGTCTTGTAGGGTGGGCAAGGCAAACCTAGTCTTGTAGTAGTAGTAGGGTGGGCAAGGCAAACCCTACGGTCTATTCCACAATACCTTTTTCGCAAATCCCAAACAACGAATAACAAATAACAAATAACAAATAACGATCTTCAGCGATCTATGAACTTTTTCAAGAAGCACTATTTAATTTATGGCGAATGATATTACAAATCAACTAAAAACACTCTATGAGGTGGATAATTATCTTTGGTTACAAGAAACAATTAATCTCCTAAAAAATCAGAATTGGCAAGGATTAGATATAGAAAATTTAATTGAGGAATTAGAAAGTTTGGCGAGAAGAGACTTAAACAAAGCTAGAAGTCTTTTAAGACAGATTATTATTCACTTGTTATTCTTGCAATTCTGGACAGAAGAGTATGAGAGAAATTATCGTCATTGGCAAGGAGAAGTTACTGCTTTTCAGGCTGATTTAAATGATCATTTAACGACTACTTTAAAGAATAAGTTAAATCAAGAGTTAGAATCTATTTACCAGACTGCTTTAAAAATTGTCTTACAAAAAACAGGTTTATCAGCGAATCAACTTCCTGAAAATTGCCCCTATTCTTTAGAGAAATTATTAGACATCTCAAATGATAAATGATATGAAATACAAAAAAGCCTGCTACAAACCGATTACCTGATTCCCCCCTTCCAAAGGCTACAAACCGATTACCTGATTCCCCCCTTCCAAAGGGGGGTTAGGGGGGATTATTCGTAGAAATCATGTTTAGGATTTCATATGACCCATGACCAAAAACAAACCGTTGTCATTACTGGAATCAGTTGTTTGACGGGAGGAGGAAATTTAACTCAGAGTTGGCAAAATTTACTCCAAGAAAAATCTAATATCTCGTTACAGCAACCGTTTTTTTCTTTTCCTCCTGTCCCTTTATCTTTGATTGGAGAAAAACCCTCCTCTTTGGCAACCCTCACCACAGAAATTGTTAACGATGCGATCGCAGATGCCAGCTTACTCCCTCCCTTAGCGAATTGTGGCGTTGTTGTCGGTTCAAGTCGAGGCTGTCAGGGACAGATTGAACAATGGGCGCAACAGAAAGATCAATCTGTTAACTGGTTAGATATTCTACCAAATCAAGCGGCAGTTACGGCAGCGAAAATTGTCGGTAGTCGCGGAATTGTTTTATCACCGATGGCAGCTTGTAGTACAGGAATTTGCTCGATCGCGCAAGGATATGATTTAATTCAAGGCAGACAATGTGAACAAGTCATCGCTGGCGCAGTGGAAACGCCGATTACGCCTCTAACTCTAGCTGGTTTTGAGAAAATGGGGGCTATGGCGAAAACAGGTTGTTATCCGTTTGATCAGCAACGAGAAGGATTAGTTTTAGGGGAAGGGGGGGCGATTTTCGTTTTAGAGTCTCTAAAGGCGGCAACTGCTAGAAACGCCTTTATTTATGGGGAAATCTTGGGGTATGGCTTAACTTGCGATGCCTATCATGTTAGCGCCCCTGATCCGAATTTTCGTTGCGGTCGTCTTGCGGTTAAACAGTGTTTAAAAAAGAGTCGTCTGTGTGCTGCTGATGTTAATTATATCCATGCTCATAGCACGAGTACCAAACTTAATGATGAACGAGAAGCACAGTTAATTCAATCTTTGTTTCCGTTCTCAGTGGCGGTGAGTTCTACTAAAGGCGTAACTGGACATACTTTAGGGGCTTCAAGCGCGATCGGGGTTGCTTTTGCGTTGATGTCCCTGCGAGAGCAAATTTTACCACCTTGTGTGGGATTAAAACAATCTGCATTTAATTTAAATCTGGTTAGAAAAGCAACCAGCCATCAGATCAATTATGCTTTAGTATTAAGTTTTGGTTTCGGCGGACAAAATAGCGCCATGATTGTAGGAAGACTTGATCACAAAATGTAGGTTGGGTGAAGTTTACGAAACCCAACACTCATCAGTTAGCGATTAACGAGACAACAAGGAAGACTGGGAAGCAATTCAAGAAACGCTTTATCTGAATCAAATTCCAGGAATGGTAGAATCGATCGAAATTGTATCTAAAGAAGCTGCTGATGATTGTATTACACTAGAGGATTTACAGTGGTGAAATCCATACTAATTTTGTGTCCAAAGTTTAACATCGGTTCGATCGAACATTAGTTCAAAGTCGTTACTTTTAGCAATTCGATCGTTTAAAATTTCTACAGTTGCTTGAGAACTAATTAGACCAGGATAACGTAAATTTAACAAAATATAATCAAACTGATCAAGGTTAATTTCTGCTGGTTTCTCTCCGACTAATTGAATCACCTCTCGCTGACTTAACTGCGGTGCGATTTGGTTATTTGTTAAAACATTTCCTTTAGTTTCTACAATATTAATCGCCTCTCTCGTTGCTTTCCAAGTATCAATTTCGGTTAAATACTTTGTCCAAAAAAAGCCGAATTTTGCTAACGCGATAAAAGCAATCATTCCCCACACTATCATCCAACGCGGTTGCTTAAGCCATCCTTTTCCTGCGGCTAAACTTTCTATAACTGCGAGAAATAAAAAAGGCAAAATCGGTAACGAGTATTGATGAAGTAAGTCTTTTTGTAAGGGATAATCAGTGAGTAAATTTAATAATAAAGCGGGAGAAGCTGCAACTAAAGGAGAAAGATAACGGAACGATAATCCCCAAACTACTGGTGAAAATAATAATACAAGATACTCTAAATTAGCAAGGGTAAATAAATGACTGAAAACTAAGTTTGGTTTCAAAAAAAGATTTTTAGCAATTTCTAAAATTGAATCTCCTAGATATCCATAACGACTGACTGCGCTATGTTCATATCCTCGAAAGGTAGGAATAATAATTTGGGTGCTAAGTATAAACCAAGCTGAACCGAAAGTAATGGCAATTATGCCATAAGCTCGCTTTTTTTTAAAGAGAAGTAACCAGATTCCCATTGCTGTTACCGTTAGAGAAAAGACGGCTTTACAAGCTAAGATAATTAAAATGGCAACTGTAAACCAAATCATCTTTGCTTGATAGGCGGCTAAGATAGCAAATAGAATCGCTGGTAAAGCAATGACATCAGGATGAAAGTCAAAGAGGTTGATATTAAAAATAAGCGGATATAATAAGTAAAGAATTGCTAGTGTTTTCGCTAATTTATTGTTTAATCCAGATTTTAAAGATAGGTGATAAACTGGAATTGCACCGATACTCAGCGCGATCGATTGCAGAAGAAATAACCAATGAACATCGGCATAAATTTTATAAAGTAAAGCGATGGGATAGAAAATAGGTGCTGCATGATCGCCTAAAATATGAAACCCTAAAATTGAAGAAATTGGCGTTTTCCCCTCGCTGATTAAGTAAACGGCTTGGTCAAATATCGCTAAATCCCACCCTGAAGATCGAATTAAAAAATGGCGCAGACTACTAAAAAAAAATAGCGCCAATGCGCTACCTATAATCAAAAAACTTAATCGAAAATGCTTCATTTTTTTGTTATTCGTTATTCGTTCCTCACTGGTCACTGCTTCACCAACCCCAGGTTCCAGGCGCCCCTTTAAAGGGACCAACAATATCACTGGTGATCCAACCGCCGTAAAAATCACCCTCCTGAGATTGTGTTTTTTCACCATCGACATAACAGCCATCCATTTTTGCTGGATAAAAGGCGAAATGATTGGTAATATCTGGATAGCGAGAACTAGGGTTAGGATAATCCCAAACTGCATTTATTGCTTCTTTATCTCCTACTTTTAGAGTAAAGTAACGCGCTTTTCCTTTCCATTCACAAAAGGTTTGATGGTTGGTTTGGGTTAAATACTCCTGTTTTACGTCTTCTGCGGGGATATAATACACTGGTGGATGACTGGTTTCTAACATTCTTAATGGTTTTTTCGTATCAGCAATTATCTCACCATTAAAAACAACTTGAATGTGTTTTGTAGAAGTTTCGAGACGAGGAGGACGAGGATAATCCCACACAGATTCTTGTCCAGGTTTGGGTTCGATTCTTTGACGGTTAAACATGATTGCTGTCTCTCTAATTATTTGTCCTTATTCTAAAGTTAGATTTTATACAGTGACCAGTGACCAATGTAGAGACGTTCCATGGAACGTCTCCCAGTAACCAGTGACCAGTAAATTAATAAGTGATCAAGCATTTACTGTTACTATGTTAGGTTTAATTTAGAACTAGCGGTAACTGTTGAACTGGTAACTGATTGATGTTGGGTTTCGTAAACTTCACCCAACCTACGTTTTGACTGTTGGGTTTCGTAAACTTCACCCAACCTACGTTTTGGCTGTTGGGTTTCGTAAACTTCACCCAACCTACGTTTTGACTGTTGGATTTCGTAAATTTTACCCAACCTACGTTTTGACTGTTGGGTTTCGTAAACTTCACCCAACCTACGTTTTGACTGTTTCAACCGATCTAGCAATTTAATCACCTTTAACGATTATGAGAACATTTACCGCTATTATTGAAAGAGATTTTGATACCAACCTTTATGTTGGTTATGTCCCTGGGTTTTCTGGCGCACATTCTCAGGGAGAGACTTTAGAAGAGTTACAAGAAAACCTGTGTGAAGTGATTGAGATGCTTTTAGAAGATGAATCTGTCGCGTTTGAGACAGCATTTGTCGGGACACAACAGATTGTGGTTCAGACACACTCATGAGTAATATTCCTAGCCTCAAACCACAAGAAGTGGTGAGAATTTTAGAAAATATAGGATTTGTAGAAGTACGTCAAAAAGGTTCGCACAAACAGTTTCGTCATGAAGATGGACGAAGAACAACAGTCCCATTTCACAAAGGACGCGACATTTCACCAAGACTACTGCGACAGATTGGGAATGATATCGGTTTGACAGTGGAAGAGATGTTGGAGTGGCGGTGAGAAGATACAGAAGAGTAATTTCGATCGCTTTCTCTTTACTTAACGATCGCGATCGAAGCTCATTTCTATAATTAACCAGAAAAAAAGATGTTGGGTTTCGGTAATTTTACCCAACCTACGTTTTGGCTGCAGTTAATTTCCATTCTGATAACGGACGTTCTACGACAGATTTAAAATCAATGGGAAGAATATACACTTTTGTTTCTTCTTCCTCTTCGGGATTAATTTGTCCATAAATTCCTTGTTCATCAAAGGTGGGATTCCCTAAAATAATTTTGTGTTTTGTCTGATCTTTTAATTCGATCGAGATGGAAGCAGAAGGATTTTTTAAGCCATATTGTTCTAACTGATTCGTTTGTACAGTAAAGGTTTTATTACTATCGTCTCTAATTAGTAAGTTTAACAGAAACACGATCGAGCTATCAGCTACAGGTGTTCCCTCTGGCTGTTTCATACGCCAAGAACTAGCCGCAGTTTCTAAGCGAATGAATTTTAAGGTTTCTTTTCCTTCTCGCTCGATCGTAATCTTTTGTACTTGATCTTCTTCAAAAGAAAATAAGCCTTGTTGGGAGTCGGTTACGGTTTCTTCTTGAGATTGAGGTTTAATTTCATACCAATAAACATATCCGCCTAATCCCAACGCAATTAAAACTAAAAATAGAGTTGTTTTTTTCATTTTAACGTCGTCTCAACCAGCTAATAATTGCTAAAATTAAGCCAAATAAGGGGACAATTCCAATGGCAGTTCGGCTTAAAATTGCGGCTTGTTCTGGGGTTAAATTAATGCGTCGATTGGTTTCTTCTTTTGGACGCAACGCGAGGGAAGTTTCTTCTACATTAGCTAACCAGTCGATCGAGTTTAAAAACATATCACCATTGAGTTGTTGAATAAATAAACCGTTCCTTGCAAAATCAGAGTCACCAAAAATAACGACTCTAGAATCAACATTAGGTTGGGGAGAAGTTTCTGGTTTGGTTTCGTTTTCTTCTCCACTCTTTTCTTCTGGAGTTGTCTCTTCAGAAGTCGAATCCGTTTCGTTAGGATTATTTTTCTGTGTACTTTTTGTAGAAATTTCCACTTGATTTAAAGCAAAACCTAAAACTAAAGGTCCGGCTCGATCGCGTTCTGGGTTATACTGAACTTGTTCTGTTGTGGTGTCACTTTCTGCCCAACTTGCTTCGTTCGTATAGGCTAAAGGTGTGGCTTCTACTCCCTCTTTTTCCACCACATCTACAGGACGAGCGAGAGGATAAACAGTAATTCCATTACTAAAAGGATTAGTAATTGGATGATCGCCATAACGAGTGACTAATGCTGTTGCAATGTTAAATCCTAAGACTTGTCCTTGTCCAGACGCATCGACAATTACTCGATTATCTAAATTAATTCCCCAAGTGTCTAAAACCGATTCTAAACCAGGATTACTTTCGGGATCAAGAAGTAATAAAAGACTCCCTCCTTCTGCTAAATAATTTTCAATTGCTTCTATTTCTCCAGGGAATAATTCTTGTTGAGGAGAAGCAATAACCAACACAGTATCGGCGAGTCTCGGAAGACTATTTTCCTCGGCAAAATTAAACGGTTGGACTTGATAACCTTGCTGTTGTAAACTGGCTACTGCTTGGGAAAAACCTCCCTGTGTTTCTTCTAAAGAGGGTTCACCATGTCCTTGTAAAAAATACACAAAAGAAACGCGATCGCGCTGTATATTTTTAATCGCACTGGTTAATCTTACCTCTGAAATCGGTTCAACTTCATTCGCTTGTTGAACAAATTGATTTTTAGTCCCATATTCTAAATAAACTTCTCCATAAGATTCTACGCCAAATTCTTGCACTTTTCCGATATTTGTTTGTGGATCAACAAACTTAAACTTAAAATTTTCACTATACTTCTGATAGTTTTTTAAGAGTCTTTCGTTTTCGGAAGAGGGAGGAGATTGAAATACCCAAACCGTTAACGGTTTCTCTAAATTTTCTACTAATTGTTTTGATTGTGGGGCTAAGGTATAAAGATTATTTTCGGTTAAATCAATGGTTTTTCCATAACGAACACCGAGAAAGTTTAATAAACCAATAATAGTAATTAGCGCGATCGTTGCGACTAAAGCATTTATCCCCATTCCTGTAGAACGTTGTTGCCAAAATCCTCTGGTAGCAAACAACAATCCGCCGATAAAAATAACACCTCCTCCGACAATAATTCCGAGAGGAATTGGTATCCATTCATTAGCGACATAACCCGCGACAATACCAACAATTACAATCGCAAAACCAAACAGAGACAAATATTTACCCATAAACAGAATAATAATATGAAATCCTAAATATGATTGCTAGGAATAATCCCCCCTAACCTCCTCACTTCGTTCCGGCTTTGAAAGGGGGGGATCGTAGAGTAGCGCCAAGTCTCCAAAATGGTACAACATAATTCCCCCAAACTTGGGGGTAAGGGGGCTAACAGAATTCCCCCAAACTTGGGGGTAAGGGGGCTAACAGAATTTCCCCCAAACTTGGGGGTAAGGGGGCTAACAGAATTTCCCCAAACTTGGGGGTAGGGGGGCTAACAGAATTCCCCCAAACTTGGGGGTAAGGGGGCTAACAGAATTTCCCCCAAACTTGGGGGTAAGGGGGCTAACAGAATTTCCCCAAACTTGGGGGTAAGGGGGCTAACAGAATTTCCCCAAACTTGGGGGTAAGGGGGCTAACAGAATTTCCCCAAACTTGGGGGTAAGGGGGCTAACAGAATTTCCCCCAAACTTGGGGGTAAGGGGGCTAACAGAATTTCCCCCTAACTTGGGGGTAAGGGGGCTAACAGAATTTCCCCAAACTTGGGGGTAAGGGGGCTAACAGAATTTCCCCCAAACTTGGGGGTAAGGGGGCTAACATAATTTCCCCAAACTTGGGGGTAAGGGGGCTAACAGAATTCCCCCAAACTTGGGGGTAAGGGGGCTAACAGAATTCCCCCAAACTTGGGGGTAAGGGGGCTAACAGAATTCCCCCAAACTTGGGGGTAAGGGGGCTAACAGAATTTCCCCCAAACTTGGGGGTAAGGGGGCTAACAGAATTTCCCCCAAACTTGGGGGTAAGGGGGCTAACAGAATTTCCCCCAACTTGGGAGTGAAAGAACGAAAAAAAATTTATAACTGATGTACGCTTGCTATAGGGTAAATTATTAGTGACCAATTATCAATTTTTCTTAATTTTATGTCTCAGATGTCTCGTCCAGTGCTTTATGTGGCAATTACCAGCCATGGTTTTGGTCATGCGGTGCGTGCTGCGTCGGTTGCGGCGGCGGTTCAAGAGTTACTTCCCGATTTATTACCGATTCTGGTGACGAAAGTTCCCCGTTGGTTATTACAATCTTATCTGTCGGGAGAGTTTATACAACGCGATCGCGCTCTCGATGTGGGAGTGATACAAAGCGACAGTCTGCAAATGGATTTGGACGCGACACGGTTGGAATTAGAGAAAATTCGGGCAAATGAAGACAAAATCATTGCAGAAGAAGCGGAATTTATCAAAAATCAGGGAGTGGGTTTAATTATTGCCGATATTCCAGCACTGGCGGGAAAAATTGCCCAGAAAGCAGGTGTTCCCTGTTGGTCAATTAGTAATTTTGGGTGGGATTTTATTTATCGTCATTGGGGAGAGGAGTTTCAAACTTTAGCACAATGGATTACAGAAGGTTATCGTAGCAGCGATCGAACGTTTCGGCTACCGATGCACGAACCGATGAATGAGTTTCCCAACTGTGTTGATGTGGGATTAACAGGCGGTGTTCCCAAATGGACAGCCGAGGAAATTAGAGAACAATTTAACCTGAAAACCGCAAAAGAACAAACGATCCTTCTTTCTTTTGGCGGGTTAGGATTACACAAAATCCCTTATCAAAATTTACAATATTTCCCAGACTGGCAATTTATCAGCTTCGATCGAAAAGCGCCCGATGTTCCTAACTTGCTGAAAGTCACTGATCACAACTATCGTCCCTTGGATTTTATGTCAGTCTGTGGACGAGTGGTTTCTAAGCCTGGGTATAGCACCTTTTCGGAAGCGTTGCGTGTGGGAGTGCCAATTGTGTCTCTCCGTCGGGAAAGGTTCGCTGAATCGGCGCTGTTACTAGAGGGAATCGAAAATTATAGTCCTCATCAAATTCTCTCTCAGTCTTCATTTTTTGAGGGAAATTGGGACTTTTTAAGGCAGTTACCTGATCCCCCTCGTAGCAGTGAGAAACCCGAAAAAGATGGAACAGAAAAAATCGCCAGTACCATTGTTGATCATTTTTCTCGTCTCAAATCCTAGCAATTACAATGTCAAACTCGACAACAGTTTCTGAACAACTCCCCAACATTGTGAATCTGGTAGAGACTTATAATGTAAATAAACAGAGATTAGATGATAAATCTAAATCCTTAACTTATGTGGCTTATTCCACTTTTGCTATTGTGGTTTTAATTATTTTCCACATTTTCTCTATCTATTATCGATGAAACTGAAGACACAAGCGAAGAAAATTAGAATAAATTAAATTATTAATTATTAAATATGAGTCATTATCAAACGACGCTGACGGTAAAAACAACAGGAAAATGTTTACATAAAATCACCTCGAAAGTCGAATCAATTGTCGCTCAATCTGGCGTAGAAAGAGGACTCTGTACAGTTTTTATTCGGCATACTTCTGCGAGTTTAATTATCCAAGAAAATGCCGATCCTGATGTGTTAACCGACTTGTCTAATTTCTTTAAAAAATTAGTCCCAGAAGATACCAGCCTCTATGTCCATAATGCCGAAGGAGCGGATGATATGCCAGCACATATTCGATCGGTGTTGACGAAAACTTCGGAACAAATTCCCATCGATCGAGGACAATTAATGTTAGGAACATGGCAAGGAATTTATGTGTGGGAACACCGCGATCGACCTCAAAACAGAGAAATTGTCGTTCATATTAGTTAAAACGTAGGTTGGGTGGAGGTGACGAAACCCAACAGCCAGCAATTGGTCTCTAAAATCCCCCCTAACCCCCCTTTGAAAGGGGGGAAAGTTAAAACGTAGGTTGGGTGGAGGTAACGAAACCCAACATTAATCAGTGATCAGTGACCAGTGATCAGTAATCAGTGACCAGTGACCAATAACCAATAACCAACTTATTCCTAACGATTAAACTAGAGAGAGAAGGGGTTTTATTCTTGCCTTTCCCGAAAGTAATTCCCCAACCTCAACTGAATATAGCCACACCGACGCTCAAATCTAATGAACAATCGACCTAGTTCTCAATCTCACCCCGTATCTCGTTACTTACTTCCCCTCGCTACAGGTTGGATGGTTTTACAAAGCGTTTTTCTCCCTACTCCATCCCTCGCTCAAACTCAAAATGAGTCCGATAAGCTCAGTTACAGTAAGTTTCTGCAAAAAATCGAACAGGGAGAAGTGCAAAAAGTTGAACTTGATCCTCGTACTGACATCGCAACAGTAACGGTAATTAATGAACAGGGAGAAACGGTGACGCGAGACGTTCAATTATTAGATCAAGATAATGAACTCATTGTTCGACTACGCCAAAATGAGATTCCTTTAGATGTCCAAAGTTCTGAAAATAGCGCGGAAACAGTGGGAATTATCGCGAATGGAGTCTTAATTTTACTCCTGGTGGGAGGACTCGCGATTATTATTCGTCGTTCCGCGAAAGCCTCTGGACAAGCGATGAGTTTCGGAAAATCTCGCGCTCGTTATCAAGTAGAAACCGACACTGGTGTAAAATTTGATGATGTCGCTGGCATTGATGAAGCAAAAGAAGAGTTACAGGAAGTGGTCACTTTCTTAAAGGAAACAGAACGCTTTACCTCTGTTGGTGCGAAAATTCCGAAAGGGGTATTACTAATCGGTTCTCCTGGAACAGGAAAAACTCTCTTGGCGAAAGCGGTTTCTGGAGAGGCTGGCGTTCCCTTTTATAGCATTTCTGGCTCAGAATTTGTGGAAATGTTTGTCGGTGTCGGTGCGTCACGGGTGCGAGATTTGTTTAAGAAGGCGAAAGAAAACGCTCCCTGTCTCATCTTTATTGACGAAATTGATGCAGTAGGGCGTAAACGCGGCGCTGGTGTTGGTGGAGGGAATGATGAACGGGAACAAACCCTCAATCAGTTGTTAACGGAAATGGATGGGTTTGAAGGGAATACAGGGGTGATTGTGATTGCGGCGACGAATCGCCCTGATGTGCTTGATCCTGCTTTGATGCGCCCTGGACGCTTCGATCGACAAGTATCCGTAGATTTACCGAGTTACAATGGGCGTTTAGGTATTTTACGGGTTCATGCTCGCAATAAAAAACTCGCCCCAGAAGTGTCGATCGAATCTATTGCGCGGAAAACTCCCGGTTTATCGGGGGCTGATTTAGCAAACCTTCTCAATGAAGCCGCCATTCTAACCGCACGTCGCTTTAAGCCGATGATTACTGATCTCGAAATTGATGATGCGCTCGATCGAATTACCATCGGTTTAAGTTTGAATCCCCTTCTAGATAGTAAGAAAAAGCGTCTCATTGCTTACCATGAAGTGGGACACGCCCTGTTAATGACCTTGCTGGAACATTCTGATCCCCTAAATAAGGTGACGATTATTCCTCGCTCTGGTGGGGTGGGCGGTTTTGCCCAACAAAGTTTTAATGAGGATATGGTGGATAGCGGTTTATATACTCGCGCCTGGATTATCGATCGAATTACGATTACATTAGGAGGACGAGCCGCAGAAAAAGAGATATTTGGTGATGCGGAAGTTACTGCTGGTGCCAGTAATGATTTAAAAGTCGTGTCTAATTTGGCGCGAGAAATGGTGACTCGTTATGGAATGTCGGATTTGGGTCCGTTTGCGCTAGAAAGCCAAAATGATGAGGTGTTTTTAGGTCGTGGTGATGCGAATCATCATAATCAGTATTCTCAGGAAGTTGCCACCAAAATTGATGACCAAGTACGCGCGATCGCCCTACGGTGTTACGAAAAAGCACGGCGGATTATTCGGGAAAATCGAGCTTTAATGGATCATTTAGTCGATATTATTCTCTATGAAGAAACCATTGAAGGAGAAGAGTTTCGGAAAATCGTTTCTCAATATACCGAACTGCCGAAAAAACAGTTAGTTCCGTCTGGGAATCAGTAATTTACGGTTAATCCCACTGCTTCTGAGAGGTGGGATAATCCCTGTTCCTCCAGTTTTTCCGTTAATCCAGTTAAGACGTTTCGCGCCATCATCGGTCCCTCATAAATCCATCCTGTGTAAACTTGTAGCAAGGTTGCGCCGGCGGTGATTTTTTCCCAAGCATCGGCGGCGGTGAAAATGCCACCAACGCCAATAATCGGCAGTTTTCCTTCGGTTTGCTGATAGATAAAGCGAATGATAGCTGTCGCTCGATCGCGCAACGGTTTCCCACTAATTCCTCCTGCTTCCTCTGTGATGGGATAACCATTGATAGTTCGGGTTTTGAGGCTTTGTTTCTCGATCGTGGTGTTTGTGGCAATGATCCCCGCTAATTGATATTGATTAGCAATTACTAGCACCTGCTCGATCGCCTCCCAAGTTAAATCGGGTGCAATTTTTACTAAAATCGGTTTCCGTTGCGGATTATTGCTTTGTATCGCCTCTAAAATTAAACTCAATTGTGCGCTATCCTGTAACGATCGCAGCCCTGGGGTATTGGGGGAACTAACATTAATCACAAAATAATCTCCCCATTCCCGTAACCGTAAAAAACTGGTCAAATAATCGTTTGCTGCGTCTTCTAGAGGAGTAATTTTTGATTTTCCTAAATTCACCCCCCAAGGTGTTTTTCGTGGCTTCTGTGACTGTTTTTGCAAGGATTGCGCTAAGGTTTCGCTACCCTGATTATTAAACCCCATCCGATTCAAAGCCGCCTCATCTGCTAACAGACGAAACAAGCGCGGGGGAGGGTTTCCAAGTTGAGGGTGTTCTGTAACTGTTCCTAACTCAGCATAACCGAAACCGAATTGATCCCAAATACTCGCCGCAACACCATTTTTATCAAAACCAGCAGCTAATCCCAACGGGTTAGGAAATGTTATTCCCCACAAGGTTTGAGTGAGGCGTTTTTCTTCATAGCAACATTGCTGAGAAACGGTGTCTAAAATGGATTTTGCTAGTAATTGATCTTGATGTTCTTCTAACCATTCCAGAAAGTTAAGACTTTTATCATGTAACCATTCTGGATCAGCTTTTAATCCCGAAAATAAAAGGGGACGGATGACGTTTTTATACATATAGTAGTTCTAATTATTATGTAAAAATTTAATGAACCATTCCCCCCTTTCAAAGGGGGGTTAGGGGGGATTAACTTTCAAAGGGGGGTTAGGGGGGATTAATTTACAATTCATTTGGGATTGCTATGGAATATCATGCGATTGAATCAGATAAAATAGCACAGTTTATTCTTGATTAGCAAAGACTCTTAAACCAGCGATTAATCCTTCACAAACTCCCGTTAAAAAGTCTAAATCTAAAGTCTCGATCGAGTCGCTAGGCTGATGATAATTGGGATTCCGTAAAAAAGAAGTATCTGTCACCATCATTGCTTTATAACCTTGATCCCAAAACGGAGAATGATCACTTAACCGCGTTTCTGGAAGTAGATTTCCAGAAAGCGGAACCGATAACCACTCGCTTGGCGTTCCACTCTTTCGCATTTCTCCTGCAAAAAAACGCGCCTCTTTTGTCGTTCCTAAATTACCAACAAAAGCAATAAAATTACCCGTATTGGGATAAAAGTTTTCAATAAGGGGAGGATAAACTTGGGAGTTCGGTTCTTGAGAACAATATCCTAACATTTCCAAAGAAAACATCAGAGAAACTTTTTCCCTTTTTTCCTTCAATTCTTCCGCATAGATTTCGCTTCCGATCATGCCATATTCTTCTAAATCAAAGGCAATAAATCTTAGGGGAATCGGGAGAGGATTATCAACAAATTCTCGGATTAATTCTAATAAAACTGCCACTCCTGTTGCATTATCATCCGCTCCTGCCGTTCCTGGCACACCGTCGTAATGTGCGGCTAATATAATCGGTGGGTGATCCGTTGCTCGATCGGCGCTGAGATTGAAAATATAATTTTTGTGAGTTTCCCCATTAAAGGAAAATTCGTGAGTTTCTAGCTTTCCCCATTGTTGGAATTGTTCACAGAGGTATTGTTGCACATAAAAGTGTCCCCCGCTACTGAAATAAGGATGGCGATCGCGCACGATTTGCTCTAAATGCCCTTTTAGTCGTGCTTTTAGGTTCATTGATATCAAATATAAATTTAGTTTAAATATAATTATAACTAATCCTAATTTAAGAGCATTCTTAAGAGGGAGTTTCTGGGCTTCAAAATGTTGTAAGCCTGACCATGCAACTTATTGAGAACTTGTTGCTATAGTCTAAAACCGCACTCGATCGGTAAGTCAGGGATATAAGTTTTACTTATTTAAGAAAAGATTAATTCTCACTTTTCTAATGCTCCCTGTACAACGACACATTATCTCTTAGTATCAGTAATGAGGCGCTATGAAATTAAAGCCAAAATTTTTGCTGTTATAAAGGAGAAACTAAAAAATGGCAAGTTACAAAGTTACTTTAGTTAACGAAGAAATGGGACTCAACCAAACGATCGAAGTTCCCGATGATGAGTATATTCTCGACGTTGCAGAAGAAGAAGGTCTTGATCTCCCCTATTCCTGCCGTGCGGGTGCTTGTTCCACTTGTGCAGGTAAAATGAAAGAAGGAGAAGTGGATCAGTCTGACCAGTCTTTCTTAGATGATGATCAAATTGAAGCGGGTTATGTTCTCACCTGTGTTGCTTACCCTGCTTCCGATTGCACGATTATTACTCACCAAGAAGAAGAACTCTACTAATCCTAAAATTTTCTGATGTTGGGTGATCACCCTTTCTCATCCCTGTAGGTTGGGTGGAGAAGACGAAACCCAACGTCGATCGGATCGATTCCTAAAATTTTCTGATGTTGGGTGATCATCCTTTCTCATCCCTGTAGGTTGGGTGGAGAAGACGAAACCCAACGTCGATCGAATCGATTCCTAAAATTTTCTGATGTTGGGTTGTCACCCAACCTACTTTCTACTGATGTTGGGTTGTCACCCAACCTACTTTCTGTGGTTTACGTTTCAAAGATATCCAGTTGATCGATCAGGCTTTCGTTGTCTTTCATTTCTTTAATAATTCCTTTCCGTAATCCTAAAGCAATTTTACTGTGTTTTTCAATTTGTCCCATCACTTGTTGGGCGCGAGAAATAACACTGGGAGGGAGTCCCGCTAAACGTCCCGCTTCAATCCCATAAGATCGATCGGCGCCTCCTGGTTGCACTTGATGTAAAAAGATGATTTCCTGTTCCATTTCTTTTACTGTGACTTGATAGTTGGCAACATTGGGCAGAATGGAAGCGAGTTCGTTTAATTCGTGATAATGGGTGGCGAAAATGGTGCGTGCTTTGATTTCTGTGGCAAGATATTCAGCAACCGCCCAGGCGATCGAAAGCCCATCAAAGGTAGCTGTTCCCCGTCCAATTTCATCCAGCAGAATTAAGGAATGAGATGTGGCATGATTAAGGATATTTGCCGTTTCATTCATTTCTACCATAAATGTCGATTGTCCTGTAGCCAGGTCATCTACAGCCCCAACGCGAGTAAACACTCGATCGCTGATCCCTAATTTTGCTGCTTGTGCTGGAACAAAACTGCCAATTTGTGCCATCAACTGAATTAACCCCACCTGTCGTAAATAGCAACTTTTACCACTGGCATTGGGTCCCGTGAGAATGATTAAATCAGGGGTGTCGCGTTCTTCCTCATATCCCATGTTGGTGGAATTCGGGACAAAAAAGCCAGTGGGAAGGGTTTGTTCCACAACGGGATGTCTCCCCTCTTTTATACTTAAACAACGCCCTTCCACCATTTCGGGACGACAATAATCGTTATAAACCGCTAATTCCGCTAATCCTGCCAAAGCATCGATCGCGGCGACGGCGCGGGAAATATCACGGATTTGTTGTGCTTTTTCTCCCACTTCGGCACGTAAATCCGCAAAAATCTCGTATTCAAGCCGATTTAAATCATCTTTTGCCGTTAAAATCCGAGTCTCTCGTTCTTTCAACTCCGAGGTGATGTAACGTTCCTCATTGGTCAAGGTTTGCTTTCTGGTATAGTTTTCTGGGGCGAGATCAGCCTTACTGCGAGGAATACTGAGATAGTAACCAAAGGTTTTGTTGTAACCCACCTTCAGTTTACTAATCCCTGTTCGTTCTCGTTCACTGGTTTCTAAATGCGCTAACCACTGTTTATCCTTCTCAAAGGTTTCTCGCATTTGATCCAATTGTTCATCCATTCCCGATCGAATTAATCCCCCTTCCCCTAAATGTTGAGGCGGTGACTCGACAATTGCATCCAGAATTTTTTTCCCTAATGCTTCTAAATCTGAGGGAACAGACTGTAACGCCCGCAGAAAGGGAGAATTTCCTTTTTGCGCTAAGGTCGCGAGTTCCTGAAGACGCACTAAAGAAATTGCTAATCCTTTTAAGTCTCTCGCATTGGCTGTTCCCGCGCCAGCACGCCCACTGAGTCGTTCTAGATCGTAAATTTGTCGTAGTAGCTGCCGTAACTCATCGCGGAGGTTGGTTTCTTGAATTAGTTCAGCAATGGTATCTTGACGCGCAGTAATGCCTTTAATCTCTAATAAAGGTTGTAGTAACCAGCGACGAAGCGCACGTCCCCCCATTGCGGTACAGGTGCGATCTAGCGCCCAAAGTAAAGAACCGTGATAAGTGCCATCGCGAACAGTTTGGATAATTTCTAAGTTACGGCGGGTTTGGGGATCGAGAATCAGATAATCATTGAGGGTGTAAGTTCTGAGGGTTTGTAGGGGAACTTGATGCGCTTTTTGGGTTTCTTCAATATAAAACAGGAGTCCACCAGCAGCGCGAACACCGAGGGGGAGATTACTACAGCCCATTCCTTCTAGAGAACGCACTCGGAAGTATTCTAAGAGTTGGTTACGCGCTTCTCCAGCGCTAAATTGGGTTTGGGAACGGAGGGTGTAACAGAAGTTTTCGGGAAGAAAGTCGGGAATGCTATCGGATTTTTCCCCAGGGCGCAACATACTTCCTAAGTCGGGGGCGTTAGTGGGAAGGAGAATTTCGGCAGGATGTAGCCGTAGTAATTCCAGGGCAAGACTTTCGAGGTTTTGGGATTGGGTGGTGTAAAATTCTCCTGTAGAGATGTCGGTGTAGGCGAGTCCCCAATGATTACCAGCTATGACGATCGAGGTGAGGAAATTATTACGTCTGGCGTGTAACATTCCTTCTTCGGTGAGTGTGCCTGGAGTCAGCAGTTTAGTGATTTTCCGTTCCACCATCCGTTTTTGGGCGGCGGCGACGGAAGCATCTTCCACTTGATCACAAACGGCAATGGCAAACCCTTTTTCTACTAACAGCGCTGTGTATCGATCGAGTGCGTGATGGGGAACTCCCGTCATGGGAACGCGACCGATTTCTTTCCCACTTTCTTTACTGGTTAAAACCAGTTCTAATTCTTGGGCGACAGTTACAGCATCCTGAAAGAAACACTCAAAAAAGTCTCCCACTCGATACAACAATAAGGCATTCGGATATTGTTCCTTAACCTCGATGTAATGCTGCATCATGGGGGTTAGTTGAGCGCGATCGATCTGGGTATAATCGGCATTTTTCATGTAAAACGACAACTGTTCATTCATAATTATCAAATTACTCTCTATGGTAAAACTTCCCTCTCCCAGTAAAGATGATATTAACGTTCCTACCCCTGAAGCCAAAAAAATCGGCACATTTGGTGGCGTTTATACGCCTTCTATCCTCACAATTTTAGGAGTAATCATGTATCTGCGTTTTGGGTGGGTGGTGGGGAACGTGGGTTTATTGGGAACATTAATCATTGTCACCCTTTCCACAGCGATTACGTTTCTCACCTCACTTTCTATTTCTGCGATCGCAACTGATCGCGTGGTGGGAGGCGGAGGCGCTTATTACATGATTAGTCGCTCTTTAGGCATCGAAAGTGGTGGCGCGGTGGGGATTCCCCTCTATTTTGCCCAAGCCTTATCTGTCGCGCTTTATACCATCGGATTTGCGGAAAGTGTGGTCAATGTCTTTCCCCAGTTAAACCAGTTATATGTGGCGTTAATTGTCACCGTATTTGTTGCCGTTATCGCCTTAACCTCTGCTGATGTGGCGATTAAGGTGCAATATGTGATTATGGGCGCGATCGCCCTGTCTCTTCTTTCTTTCTTTTTTGGGAAATCTCTCGAACCCACCGAGATTGAAATGTGGGGTGCGTCCGATCGACTCTCCGAACCCTTTTGGCAAGTGTTTGCTGTGTTTTTCCCTGCGGTAACAGGCATCATGGCTGGGGTAAATATGTCTGGAGACTTGAAAAACCCCACAAAATCCATCCCTCTTGGCACATTAGCCGCCGTTGGCACAGGTTATGTCATTTATATGATTTTACCGATGGTGATGGCAATGCGAGCGGATGCTACGACTTTGTTAGCAGAGCCTTTGATTATGAAAGAAATTGCCCTTTGGAGTCCCGCGATTTTCTTAGGAGTTTGGGGAGCAACCCTCAGCAGTGCGTTAGGGAGTATTTTAGGAGCGCCAAGAATTTTACAAGCTCTGGCTAGGGATCGGGTTTTACCCCTTTGGATGCGCTTTTTAGGGAAAGGCAGTGGCGTAAATGATGAACCCCGTGTCGGAACGGCTGTCACATTAGTAATTGTTATCGCAACGGTTTATGTGGGTGATTTAAACCTAATTGCACCCGTGCTGACTATGTTTTTCCTCACTACCTATCTGGTTTTAAATATTTCGGCGGGGATTGAGGCGTTTTTACAAAGTCCCTCCTTTCGCCCTCAGTTTAAGGTGCATTGGAGTTTTTCTCTACTCGGCGCGATCGGTTGTTTGGCAGTAATGTTTTTAATTAATGCTGTGGCGACAGTGATTGCTGCCATCATTAGTCTGAGTATCTATTTTTGGCTGCAAAGACGAGCCTTAGAAGTAACTTGGGGCGATGTGCGTCGTGGGGTGTGGATGGCGTTACTCCGTATTGGGATTTATAAACTCGATCAAAGTTATCGGGAAGAAGATGCGAAAAACTGGCGCCCTCACATTTTAGTTTTATCTGGTGCGCCCACCAAACGCTGGTCACTGATTGAACTGGCTGACGCTTTAACCCATAAACGCGGTTTAATTACAGTGGCGACGGTTCTTAAAAGTAAATCTCGTGAGTTGATTAAGCAAGGGGATAGTGAAAAACGGATTCGTAATTATTTAGAAAAAAAGGGGATTCAGGCGCTGGTAAGGATTGTGACGGCGACTGATATTTTTGCGGGTGCAGAACATTTAGTAGAAACTTACGGACTGGGATCAATTGTTCCCAATACGATTTTACTTGGGGATAGTGAATCGATCGATCGTCGTGACAGTTACTGTCAGATGATCGGACAAATCCATCAATCGAAACGGAATTTAGTCATCTTCCGAGAAAATCACGATCGAGGATTTGGGAAACGACGTAGAATTGATGTTTGGTGGGGAGGAAGTATGCAGGCTAATGGGGGTTTAATGTTATTGTTGGCGTATTTATTGCGAAGTGATTTACGTTGGCGAGAGGCAAATATTTACTTAAAATTAGTGGTGAATCATCAGAAGGCTGTACCACCAGCACGAGATAATTTAAACCGATTGTTGAGTAATCTACGAATTAGCGCTCATCCCCAGGTGATTGTTGCTGATGGTCGATCGTTCGATCGAATCTTACAACAAACCTCTCGCAATGCTGACATCATTTTCTTAGGAATGGCAGCCCCTGATCAAAACTTTACCCAATACTACGAAGCATTACAGAAAAAAGTTGCCGAATTACCCTCAACCGTGTTTGTTTTAGCCGCGCCCAATTTTTCCTTTTCAGAAGTGTTTAATGATCAATGATAAATTAAATCCTTATGCTCGATCGAGGCTTGTCAATCGGGGTGGGGGGGATATGGAGAACGAGTTTCCTTGCTTTCAGGGGCAGTTTCTAAAATTGGCAACACTTCCCATTATCTAGAAATACTTTATCAGGAAACTCGATCGAGCGCAATCCCTGAAAAAAAAATTCGCCCTTTTCTGGTTTCTCTTGATTTGTTATTTGTTATTTGTTATTTGTTATTTGGTATTGGCGAAAAAGGTATCGTGGAATGGGAATGATGCTTTATTCAACATGAGGATTCGTTTGCGTACCATATGTTCTTGATTTTAACCACTACCTTTCTCTATGGTTACTCTTCGATAACTCTTTACATCCTTATGGTCGATCGAGGCTTGTCAATACGGGTAGGGGGGATATGGAGAACGAGTTTCCTTGCTTTTAGGGGCAGTTTCTAAAATTGGCAACACTTCCCATTATCTAGAAATACTTTATCAGGAAACTCGATCGAGCGCAATCCCTGAAAAAAAAATTCGCCCTTTTCTGGCTTCTCTGGGGGATGATATTTAATTCAACTTGAAATATGCTTGCATAACATATTTTTAGAGTTTTGCCTACGGTTAGTGATTTTTTTGTCGTCAGCTTAATCTAACTTAATGTTCATTTCGACCCCTAACCAGAGAAGAGGAAATCGCAAGCAACCAACGAAACCATAGGAATTTGATAGCAATAATTTAAAAATTGGCACTACTTCCCATCATGGTACGGTTATTTTATAACGGGATACGCCATTTGGCAAGAGCAGCGTTCTCAAATGGCGAAAATTCGTTAAATGTTAAGAATGATGTAGCAAAGGAATAAATAACAATTAATCATCAAAAAAACCTAACAAAATCTCTCCCCATCTCCCCACAAATGAGTTGATTTCATTCATAATGAAACAACCCTGCCTTATAAAAAAAGGGGGGGATAATGAGATAGTGTGTAGTGCTAATTGTTCACGCATGGTATAACATCAAGTTAATTTTCGGATTCTTCAAGAGAGTTCAACTTGTTTCCGAATTAAACGCTGAACACTACCTAAAACTGGATTAAACTCATAGCCTTTTTGTTGAGGATTTTCTAAAAACGCTTGTTGTTCCTGTTCCATCATCA
Organism: Dactylococcopsis salina PCC 8305; assembly: GCF_000317615.1. Classification (GTDB taxonomy): domain Bacteria; phylum Cyanobacteriota; class Cyanobacteriia; order Cyanobacteriales; family Rubidibacteraceae; genus Halothece; species Halothece salina. Next base: position 1,663,657 of record NC_019780.1, read on the forward strand.
CTACATCCTGATGGACTAAACCATCTAATAACTTTTGTGCTGAACCAAACAACATATTTTTTAAGCCACGACGAAACCAAATCGGTAATTTATGCAGCCGCCAAAACGCATTTAAGGAAGTAAAATGGATTAAATAAGCACGGGTTGACGTTTCGTTAATGGGACAAAATAAACAATAGATTTTGAAATCACTTCCTAAACTAGAAACCCAATGAGGATACAGATAACTAACGGTTAACGGTTCAGGATGTAATTGTCTTAGACTCGGAAAAAAGAGTTGAGAAATTGACCATATTTTGTCAATCTTATAGTAACTTTGTGCTTGATAATAGCCATGAACTTCCTGATCAGTTTCTTTGATATTTTCTAATTTAGCATCAGTCCAAGCCTGCCAATCTTGATGTAAATGTCCGTGATACATATCCATTAAATTCTCAATGAGATAAGAATAATGGGCTTGAGTTTCAATGACAGAAACCGTAGCAATATAATTAAGATGATCCCATTCTGGAATTTGAAAACGAGGGATATTTTGATTTTCTTCCCCTAAAAATACCCAAATAAATCCATCAGCTTCTTGTACAGGATATCGGCGTAATTGACAACGAGGAAGTTTCTGTTTTTCCGTCAAATAAGGAATCGAAATACATTTTCCCTGATCATCAAATTGCCAGCCGTGATAAGCACATTCGAGATAATTTCCCTGTACTTCACCAGCGCTAAGTTTAACAAAACGGTGAGGACAACGATCCTCTAAAGCACAAATTTTACCATCATTTTGGCGATAGAGAACGATCGATTCTTTCCACAGAGTAACAGCATGAGGTTGGGTAGTAACTTCGCAACTTCTAGCGACAACATACCAATGATTGGGGTTAATACCGATTTCTCGAACAGAGTACATAATTATTTTTGATATTTTCTCGTGATATTTTCTCGCAAGGTATAAAACATTTCCAGTATAATCTTATAGCAAAGGTTAAGATTGAGTTTTCACCGCGAAACGACGCGGAATATCAAACGTTAGGATATGAATTTCAAGAAGTCATTCTTCCTGTGAATATACAAGTTTATATTATTGGTGAAGCGAGCGATCGAGCGGGTGATTTAGAATTGGATCAGCCTAGTGAGGAAAATCAGCTTTTTCTGATTAGCTATAAATCAGAGGAAGAACTTTCCGAAGAGAAAAGAGGAGACATTAAAAAGAATAAGAAGATTGCCCAAATTTGCTTCTTTTCTGTGATCGCTTTTATCGTTTTCGCTTTGATCAACTTGTTAAATTAGTCAAGGTTGTTTGTGCTATTATAAAATGAATAAATATCTCTCTAATATTAGGTTCAGGTAATTGTTTATCATTGGTGTTGGGTTTCGCTTCTCTCCACCGAACCTACTTTGTATCTAATATTAGGTTCAGGTGATTGTTTATCATTGGTGTTGGGTTTCGCTTCTCTCCACCGAACCTACTTTGTATCTAATATTAGGTTCAGGTAATTGTTTATAATTGGTGTTGGGTTTCACTTCCCTCCACCCAACCTACTTTGTATCTATTGGCAACCAAAAGAAAACATCATTGGGGAAAATAAGAGTTGAGTTTGGCATGGGAATAAGCTGTGATCGAGTCTCAATTCTATTATCCCAGAATACCTTCCGAAAAACGAAGCAGTCGGGGTTTATTTATCGGGTTTTAGAAATTTCTCCTCAACAAATGTGGCAAGAATTACCCACTGTCATGGCGCATTTAGATGATCCCATTGGCGACGAGATGCGAGAAGATTGTTATTAAATAAAAATAGCGCGATCGCGTATTATTTGAATCGGGAAGCTGCGAACTGGAAACCAAAATTTATTACAAGCGTATGATCAACTTCTTTTATCGCCTTCGTTACAGTTAATCCCAATTCATCAAGAAATTCTACGAAACGCGACGCAATTGGAAAAGATGTTTTTGGGATAACCTGCTACACTGAGAACGGCACAATTATTTTCAAAGTTAAAGTCATTGGCAATGAGAAAACGGGCGATTTCAGATCGATCGCAAATTACGGCGCGATCGAATTTTTCTAACAAAACGCTATAGTCTTCTCGTTGACGAATCAGACGATTTTGTTTATGATCTTGCCATTTTTCCGAGACAATTGTGGTTAATAATATTCCACATTGCGTGATCGCGGCTCGTCGTTGTAACTCCCCACTGTAAAACTTGTTCCATTTCTAATCTGAGTAATTGTATCCTGTAATCGATCGCGCTGATAAACATATCTCGATCGATTCGTCTTAACCATTGAGGAGGAAACCACAAGAGATTAAACCAACTATAACAGTTTCTTTTTTCTCCTAAAACTTGATCGCGCCACACTTCCCACATTAATAATTACCATAACACTTCTCCCACACGACGACCCCATCAGAATTTTGATTAAGGGTGGGTTTCTAGTTGGGAAATGGCTTGATCTTCATTGCTGATTTGATCTCGACTCGATCGAAAACAGACTAATTCTCTTTCCTCGATTATTTCACAATTCTCAGAGAAAACAATCTCTGTTCCTGCTGTCAGACTAAGGCGATCGATTCGTCGATTCCTAGTAGTAAAACAGCGACACCCATTCCAATTTTAAGATTCCGTTTTTGTTGCTTTTTTAATGCTTCCCGTCATCGTTTAAATTTTGCCCTAATACGGTTCACTAAAATAGTTAATTCAGGTAATTGTAAACGATTCGCAACCATAAAAAAGAGAAGAAAAGCAACAGCAGAAGGAAAAATAATCTGTCCAATTTCTAGGAATAGATTGTTATAACCTAACCATTGTTCCCATAATTGATTACTCCCCCAACTTCCCACACTTGCTAAAACTGTTCCCCCGATTAAAGTTAAAAGTATTTTCCCCCAGTGTAACAAAGGTAAACCATTTAACCGACGATTTAAAACCCATAACATCACTCCCATTGAGGTAATATTAACCCCAATTGTAGAAAGAATCAAGCCAGGAGTTTGAAATAAATTAATCAATAAAAAATCTAAAATACCATTGAGAAAAATATTAAATATACTAATCCGAAATGGTGTTTCGCCGTCTCCTAAAGCGTAAAAAACTCGAACTAAAACATCCCTTCCCAAATAAAAAAACATTCCCAACCCATAAGCAACTAATACGGGCGCTACCACTTCTAATGCTGCTTGGTCAAAAGCATAACGTTGATAAATAAAGCGTACCACTGGAACCGACAAAGTAACTAAAATGGCAGTTAACGGCAACATGGTTAAAGCGCAAAGTAGTAACCCTTGACGGATTCTCTCTTTTAATTCCACCCAATTTTCTGGGGCAGCTAAACGAGAAAAAACGGGTAACATTGGCACTAAAATCATATTAGAAATAATACCTAATGGCGTTAAAGCTATAAGATTAGCATACTTCATCGCCGCCGCCGCATTATTAATATAAGAGGCAAAAAATAAGTCAGTATAAACATTAATGTGAAGCATTCCAGAGGAAAGCGTAGCCGGACCCATTACTTTTAAAACTTCCTTCACTCCAGGACGAGAAAATTGAAACCGAAGACGAAATTTTCCTAAGCCCGATCGCGCTTGAGCATATAATTGAACTAACCACTGTAAAATTGCCCCCAATAGTGTTCCTCCAGCTAACACCATTCCCCCTAATTGTGCATCTTCTGGATCAAGTAAATCTCTTCCTAAAAATAATCCTAATCCTCCCAAACCAGCAATTACAGCTAAACTAGAAAATAAGGGACTAATTCCAGGCAACCAATACTGATCTGACGCATTTAATGTTCCAAAACCAATCCCAATTAATCCTGCTAACATCGCCATAGGCGACATAATTCGTAATTGACGAATCGCAATCAAACGAACTTCTTCTCCCCCTGGCGTTGCGGTTAAACCAGGGGCAACTAAATCAATTAAAAAGGGAGCAAATATTACTAAAAAAACGGTAACTAAAAGTAAAATTCCACTAACTAAGGTCGTAATTGTTTCCACTAAAGGCGCAGCTTCTGATTTATCTCGTTTGGATAAAACACTGACTAATGCACTATGAAAGGGGCCGTTAATTCCCCCTAAAAGAATCAGTAAAAAACCTGGAATAATGTAAGCATAAGCATAAGCATTAACCACCGGACCTACTCCAAAAGCAGCCGCAATGACCTGTTCTCGAACTAAACCAAAAACTTTACTAATGAGAGTAGCGATGGCAACAATACCAGCAATATTAGCCAGGGAACGACGAGAGGCGTTTTTTTCTGACACAATAATTTCCTAAATTTTCAAAAAGTCCAGTTACAGAATATTCCCCCTTTTTAAGGGGAGTTATATCAGGTTTTTAAGCCCTCGCTTATAATTGGTGTTGGGTTTCGCGTGGAGACGTTCCATGGAACGTCTCTACCCAACCTACGTTTTTTCTTTGATTGAGCGAACTTGATATTACTCTTAGCCCCCCTTGTTAAGGGGGGTTGGGGGGATCAGATTGTAGGGTTTGCTTTGCCCACCTTACTTAATTTTTCCCAAGTGGTTATTTCTGGGAATTGGATGTTGTTTCTTTTTCTTCCTCAGTAGGCATTTCTGTTGCTGTTTCCTCTTCCGTTACAGTTTCCTCACTAGAAACTTCCTTTTCAATAACCGTTTCCTCTTCCGTAGGAGTTTCAGCTTCAGGAGTGACTTCCTCTTCGGTTTCTGGTGTTACCTCTTCAGTGGGAGTTTCCTCAGTGGGAGTGTCCTTTTCCGTAACTGTTTCCGTTTCTTCAGAAGTCGCTTCCTCTTCAGTCATCGTTTCTTCAATAGGAGTTTCGGCTTCAGGAGTGACTTCCTCTTCGGTTTCTGATGTTACTTCCTCAGTTTCAGTTACTTCTTCTTCAAGGGGAGTTTTGGTTTCAGAAGTAACTTCCTCTTCGGTTTCTGATGTTACTTCCTCAGTTTCAGTTACTTCTTCTTCAGTAGGAGTTTCGGCTTCAGGAGTGACTTCCTCTTCAGTTACAGCCTCTTCTTCGGTTTCTGGTGTTACTTCTTCGGTGGGAACTTGATAGTCTGCATCAACAATAACACGAGCCTCTTCCGCCGTTAATTCTCCTCTGACTAACTGAGAGAGAGTATCTTGTCCATCAGGTTGATAGGTAAACAGTCGCGCTGCAGTATTAAATGCGTTTTCAATGGGATTACCATCGCCATCGAGTAATTCTAATTTAATCCAGTTCTGCCCTTCTTCAAACCCTTCTAGGTAAACGGGTAGCCAGCTATCCATGATGAAACTTTCACCGTTAATGGTAGCGCGAACTCGCCAGTCTCTCTGAGACGCAGGGTTAACTTCTACCTCGGAGTTGCTTTCTTGTTCAAAGCCTCGGATAGGAGCATTGGTGAGATAATAATCTAGTAAAATGGGTTCAGCCCCATAAGTTGCTTTGGGACGGCTATAAGTTAACAGAGGGGCTTCGGAGTCAGGTGCATTGTCTCCTGTTTCTGTGAAAAGATGGAAGGTAACTACTGCATAAGCCCCTTCATTTTTAAAACTTTCGTGCCAGGGGCGAGATGCAAACATCCGAATGGTATGAGTGCCAGGAGAAAGGTCTTCAAAAATAATCGGTTCATCTGCTGTATAAGCGGCGCGATAAGGTTGGTTGTCTAAGATGACATGAAGATGGGGTCCCATTCCCAAGTCTTCGTTTTTGAAAAGGGGATAGTCTTTAACATCAACTTCAATGCTGACACGAGTATCTTCTATCACTTCCCCGTTTTTAGGGGACAAAATAGATACTTGCGGTTGATAACTGTCTAAGGTTTGTCTGAGTTCCTCGAAAATGGCAGGAGGAGGAACTTCGGTAAGGGTAAGTTTTGGTTTAGAAATATCCTCGGTTTCTTCGGGTTGTGGAGGTTCTTCTCCACCACAACTGACCAGTCCAAGGCTTAATACACAAATAAGAAGCGTGGAAAGAGCAAGTTTTGCCCCTCGTCTAATAACAGTTTGATTAAACACAATATTCTGTCCTCAGCACAATTCAGCACAATATTTTCTCTCGTTAACTGTATCAGAAACCAGTTACCAGTTAAGCAGTTACCAGTTACCAATAGTTCTCAAACTTAATTAGTAAGTAGGGTTTGCTGAAAAAGTCCACTGGTCGGTGAAGACCGTTATTCGTTATTTGTTATTTGTTATTTGTTATTTGTTCACTGGTCACTGATCACTGATCACTGATCACTGGTCACTGGTCACTGGTCACTGATCACTGGCCACTGGTCACTGATTACTGGTCACTGATTACTGGTCACTGGTCACTGGTCACTGGTCACTGATTGCTTCACCCAACCTACGTTTTAGGCGAGGTTTCCCACTTCGAGGCGTTTAAACATGGCTTTACGGGCTTTTTGTGCAAGGTTATCTTGTAGTGGTGATAATTGCACGGTTTTTTGATATTTTAGTTCTAATGCGGTTTCGATGAGCCAATCCGCGAGAAAGGGGTTTTTCGGCAGTAGGGGTCCGTGTGCATAGGTGGCGATCGCGTTTCCGTAAAATGCGCCTTCATACCCATCTTCTTGATTGTTCCCATTACCGACAATTACTCGTCCCAGAGGCTGCACGTTTCCTAAATAGGTGCGTCCGCCATGATTTTCAAAGCCGATGACGATCGGTGGTTCACCAGTTCTTGCTTGTACCATTTGCGCGAGGGGAGAGGCGGTGAGACGAAAGGCAATATTCCCAATACATCGCTGTGAGTTTTTCCCTGGATGTTTACTCACTAGATCGAAAATGCCTAGCCCTTCAATGCGTTCCCCATAAGCGGGTTCATAATAATGCCCTAATAGTTGCGGTGAACCACAGGTAAACACTCCTGGCGTTCCACTCTCGATTTTATCGCGGAAAATTTGCGCTTTTTCTCCTTTTAAGTCTCGCATTACGATCTCTTGCTGGCGATCTTGTGCGCCACCCCCCACAAAGAGATCGATGTCTTGAAAGTCTCTCGCGCTGCTGTTTAAGTCTAAACGCACGATTTTAATTTCTAATCGTCGCCAGCAACTTCTCTGTTGCAAACAGATGACGTTACCTCGATCGCCGTAGGTACTCATTAAGCTGGGATACAGCCAACCGATGGTTAGTTCCATGTTTCTACTAATGATTCAGTGCTCAGGTTAACGATAGCAGGGGCTAACACCTGTTAACCCCTACTTGACGGTTTCAGATTAACCTAAGACGTTTTTCGCAGTGGCGAGAACATTTTCAGTAGTGAAACCAAAGTTTTTCAGTGCGACACCGCCAGGGGAGGACGCACCAAATCGATCGATGCCGATCACAGCGCCTTCGCTACCCACATAACGACACCAGCCGAAAGTCGTTCCTGCTTCCACAGCAACTCGCTTGGTGACGGCTTTCGGTAACACTGACTCTTTATAGGCTTCGTCTTGAGCTTCAAACAGTTCCCAACTGGGAAGAGAAACCACGCGCACTTTTTTCCCTTCTTGACGCAGTTGTTCGGCAGCGTTGACACAAAGTTCAACTTCGCCACCTGTGCCAATCAGAATCAACTCTGGTGTTCCTTCACTGTCAGAAAGCACATAACCGCCTTTGGCTGCATTTTCAATGGAACTTCCCGCTAAGTTGGGGAGTTTTTGACGGGAGAGACAGAGGAGGGTGGGAGCGCCAGGATTGTTCGCTGCTCGTTCAACGGCGACTTTATACGCGCCAGAGGTTTCATTGCCATCGGCGGGACGGAAAACGGCTAAGTTAGGAATGGCTCGTAAGGATGCGACTTGCTCAATGGGTTGGTGGGTGGGACCATCTTCTCCGAGGGCGATCGAGTCGTGAGTCATTACCCAAATCACACCCGCGCGAGAGAGTGCGGACAGACGAAGCGCACCGCGCATATAATCGGTAAAGATCAAGAAGGTCGCGCCGTAGGGAATTAAACCAGAATTATGCAGGGCGATCGCGTTGCAAACCGCACCCATACCATGTTCCCGCACCCCAAAGCGGAAGTTACGGTTTTCGTAAGCCCCTTTTTGGAAATCCCCACTGGATTTAACATAAGTTTTGTTGGAGGGCGCAAGATCAGCAGAACCGCCAAGTAATCCAGGTAACACAGGGGAAAGGGCGTTTAAAACCGCACCCGACTGGTTACGAGTGGCATCGGCTTTGTCATCGGGGGTATATTTGGGGAGTGCGTCTTCCCAACCTGCGGGAAGTTGACCGCTAATCAGTTGCTGGAAGTTGTTTGCATCTTCGGGATATTTGCTCTTATATTGCTCAAAAACTTGATTCCATTCTTGTTCGGATTGTGCGCCGCGATCGACCGCCTTACGGAAATGATTAAGCGCATCTTCTGGCACTTCAAACTCACCGTATTCCCAACCCAACTCTTGACGGGTGGCGGAAACTTCATCTTTTCCTAACGCCGCACCGTGAACATCATGGCTATTCGCTTTATTAGGAGAACCGAAACCAATAATCGTTCTGACACCAATAATCGAAGGTTTATCGGTGACAGCTTTCGCATTGGCGATCGCTTTTTCCAGCCCTTCTAAATCGGTATTGCCATCTTCAATAAACTGAGTATGCCAACCGAGAGCTTCATAACGCTTCATCCGATCTTCAGTGAAAGCCAATTCGGTTTCGCCGTCGATGGAAATATGGTTATCATCATATAAGACGATTAACTTACCGAGTCCTAAGTGTCCCGCGAGAGAACAGGCTTCATTAGAAACCCCTTCCATTAAATCCCCATCACTAGCGATCGCATAGGTATAGTGATCAACTAAATTACAATCAGGTTTATTAAAACGAGCCGCTAAATGAGCCTCAGCAACGGCTAACCCCACAGCATTGGAAATCCCTTGTCCGAGAGGACCCGTAGTAACTTCCACCCCTTCCGTCATAAAGTTTTCGGGATGACCGGGGGTTTTCGATTCCCATTGACGAAACTGTTTAATATCATCTAAGCTAACGCTGTCGTAGCCCGTAAGATAAAGGAGAGCGTATTGAAGCATACACCCATGTCCTGCGGAGAGAACGAAGCGATCGCGGTTAAACCAGTGGGGATTTTTGGGATTAAAGCGGAGGAATTTATCCCAGAGAACAAACGCCATGGGCGCTGCTCCCATGGGTAAACCAGGGTGTCCTGAACTTGCTTTTTCCACTGCATCAATAGCAAGGAAGCGTATCGAGTTGATGCAAAGTTGTTCGAGTGATTGAGTAGTGGCGACCATAATTATTTTTTATTTATCTACGGTTAACTGAATTTTTTGGGCGCTGGGTTAAATCCAAAAACCCAGTTCAATTGGAGCAAGGCGCACAATTTCCTTCTATCTTTGCAGAAAGTGGGATTTAGAGGCAAGCTCATTTTGCCACACCTTGCTCAATTGCTCAGTGGTCTGATGAGTATTTTTTAAAGGCTAACGTAATGTTATGTCCGCCGAAGCCAAAAGAGTTGGATAAAGCACAGTTGACTGTGGTTTGACGAGCGACATTCGGCACATAGTCCAAATCGCATTCGGGATCGGGGTTTTCTAGATTAATCGTGGGAGGGACTTGATCTTGTGCGATCGCCATCATCGTTGCGACCGCTTCAATGCCACCTGATCCCCCTAATAAATGCCCTGTCATGGATTTTGTGGAACTAATCGCCACTTGATAAGCAGACTTTCCTAATGCCTTTTTAATCGCTTTGGTTTCGGTGACATCATTGGCGGCGGTACTTGTGCCATGGGCATTAATATAGCTCACCGCTTCTGGGGAAAGATTACCATCTTTGAGGGCAAGAGCGATCGCGCTGGCGGCGCCTGTTCCTTCTGGGGTGGGGGAAGTCATGTGATAAGCATCACAAGTCATACCATAACCGACGATTTCCCCGTAGATTTTCGCCCCACGCTCGATCGCGTGTTCTAAAGATTCCAGAACCAGAATCCCTGATCCTTCGCCAATAATAAATCCGTTTCGATCGCGATCGAAGGGACGACAAGCGTGTTCCGGGTCATCATTACGGGTAGAGAGAGCTTTGGCTGCAGCGAACCCAGCAACGGTCAAGGGAGTAATCGCTGCTTCAGCACCGCCACAAATCATCGCTTCTGCGTCTCCGCGTTGAATAATCCGAAACGCATCCCCAACCGCATTAGAACCAGCCGCACAAGCCGTTACTGGGCAGGAATTCGGACCTTTTGCCCCCACCTGAATCGCGGTTAAACCCGCCGCCATATTAGCGATCATCATCGGGACCATAAACGGACTACAACGACCCGGACCGCGATTGAGATAAGTTTCCTGTTGGTCTTCTAGGACTTTAATCCCACCGATTCCCGTACCAATCATTACCCCAACTCGATCGGCATTCAACTCATTAATCTCTAATTGAGCATCATTGAGCGCTTGTAAACTTGCCGCCAGCGCAAACTGAGCAAACCGATCCATGCGTTTGGCTTGCTTTCGTTCTAGATATTGATGGGGATCAAACCCTTTCACCTCGCCAGCGATTTGACTCCCATGCTGACTGGGATCAAAGTGAGTTATTTGATTGATCCCATTTTTTCCCGCTAACAGCGCCTCCCAGTACGCTTCTAGGGTATTTCCGACGGGAGCAACGACACCCAGCCCCGTCACGACTACTCGTTGATTTTGCGAATTTGCCATAGTTTTCGATATGTTTTTTGGGGATGACAGAGTTATGCACTCAGAAACCTAAGAAGAAGGTGTTGCCGCTTTTTCTTCAATATATTCCACTGCTGCTTGGACGGTGGCGATTTTCTCCGCCGCTTCATCGGGAATTTCTACATCAAACTCTTCTTCTAACGCCATCACTAATTCCACCACATCGAGGGAATCAGCCCCTAAATCTTCAGCAAACTTAGATTCTGGCTTGATGGTCTCTTGGTCTTGAATTTCCAGTTGTTGCGCGACAATACTTTTAACTTTATTAAAGGTTTCTTGATTCATTGTTGTTTTTTTCCTTTACACGATAGTCAGATGACCGTTCTTAGCATTCTATATCTTATCGGAAAGAGGCAAGAGAAGAAAATTCCTGTTGATAAAGTTACTTGGGGCTTGCTGTTGGGAAACTGAAAGTTTTACCAAATAAGGATTTGAGGCGATTAAGATCTGAGTAAAAATGCAAGTTCATTGATTGTTCAATCGTCACGCACCTTGCCTCTTGCCTTTTGCCTCTTGCCTCTTGCCTCTTGCCTCTTGCCTCTTGCCTCTTGCCTCTTGCTGATTGGTGTTGGGTTTCGTAAACTTCACCCAACCTACTTGCTTTTGCCTCTTGCCTCTTGCCTCTTGCCTCTTGCCTTACTCAACCAACCAATGGACTTTTTCAGTAACCCCTACTTGTTTTTGGGTTGTGCTAGTTTTCAGGCTGTAATGTGCCTTACACAATCTCCAAGCCTAACTTTGTTAGCGTAGAGCTAACTGTTGTCATTGGAAACGATCGCAATTCTTAAGAAAATCTAAAAAAATAGGCTACTATAGAAAAATAGTGTGCCAGTGGAGGACAAAAGTGTTTACACGACTAGCTCACCAACACCGCCAATTTGTTCAAGATTTGGTGATGAATCTCAAAGCCCTTGCTATTGTTTTGGAAAAACGGGGGTATCTTGCCTCCTGCTACACCTGTGGTCAGGAAATGAATAGCGCTTCTTTTATGGTTAGCTTGGGAGATAATCACTTGATTCGCTTTCTCGTGTCCGATTATGGAATTACTTGGACTGAACTTTGCGACGATCGAGAATTGATGAAATTAGAAGGCGCAGAGGCAATTAATCAATTACAAGAGTTGGCGAATTTAGTGAAAACACAAGTTTGTTCCACCGACATTGAGCCTCAGTCTCAGTCTTCTGAAGACTATTTTCTCATCGGTTAATCATCATCGGTGGCTGCGTGGTCTGTTGTCTGAGACACTGGAAAAGAAGATCGTTGGTTAAACGTTTAATCATGGATATGGATCAAGAACAATTAATGAATATTATTCCAGTGGCGATCGCAGCCCTCGTGGGAATTGGGGCATTTTTGATGATGTTCACCACCGTTTTTACCACCCGACGGTAAATCAGTTTTGGGGTGAGAAAGTCCCTCAGATGGTGATAGTCTTAAGACGATTACCATTGGTAACAGTGACCAAAGAACAGGTAACGGTTCTCTCGGTCGCTGGTGACGGTGGCTGATGAAATGAAAAGCATATAATTCGCAGTGCGTTCGAGTAAACAACGTGGACTTAGAACAAATTTTTCAAACCCCCCATCCTGTAATCGGTGTTGTTCACCTGCTACCCCTTCCTTCTTCTCCTCGTTGGGGTGGCAACTTAAAAACCGTCCGAGAACGAGCCGAACAAGAAGCCACCGCTCTCGCCGCCGGTGGTGTTGACGGTATTATTATTGAGAACTTTTTTGATGCCCCTTTTCCGAAAAATCAGGTTGATCCCGCAGTCGTTAGTGCCATGAGTCTGATTGTGCAACGGGTGATGAATTTGGTTATGTTGCCGATCGGGATTAATGTGTTACGAAATGATGCGAAAAGCGCGATCGCGATCGCGTCTTGTGTCAATGCTCAATTTATTCGGGTGAATGTTCTCAATGGCATCATGGCAACGGATCAAGGATTGATTGAAGGACAAGCTCACGAATTAATGCGCTATCGTCGGGAATTGGGAGCAGACGTGAGTATTTTAGCGGATGTGTGTGTCAAACACGCTTATCCGTTGGGAAATCCACCCTTAGCAACGGCGGTACAAGAAACCGTAGAACGCGGTTTAGCCGATGGGATCATTATTTCTGGTGGTACAACCGGCGTTCCTCCGCAACTAGAAGATTTAGAAACCGCAGCCGCCGCCGGGGGAAAACCCATTTTTATTGGTAGTGGCGCAACTTGGGATAATATTCCTCAGCTTTTAAAAGCCGCCGATGGCGCGATCGTCGCCAGTTCTCTCAAACGGAATGGGGATGTGAAAAATCCCATTGATCCGATTCGAGTCAGTCAGTTTGTGGAAGCGGTACGAGAAACCGAAAATCGTCTAGAAGAGAAGTTTCCGTTTTCTGCTAAAGCATGACTGCTAGGATTAAATTGTTCTCATTTGATTTCGTAATTTGTGAGAGGAAATAACTGATGACTAGACGACGTTCAACCCCTTGGCTTTATCGGTGGTCTCGTCCCATAATCGGCGCGATCGGGCTTTTGGGAGCAATTCTCACCGCTTACCTCACCGTGCAAAAACTCACGGGTCAAACGGTGGGTTGTGTCGCAGGAGCCGCCGAAAGCGGTAGTTGTAGCAATGTTTTAAATAGTCCTTATGCCACTGTTTTTGGACTTCCCTTAAGTTTATTTGGATTTTTAGCTTATAGCGCGATCGTACTGTTTTCTCTGGGTCCATTATTAATCAATCCCGATCGAAATAAAAGCCTTCGTAAAAACCTAGAAAACCAAACTTGGTTATTATTATTAGTCGGTAGTACCGCAATGACCGTTTTTAGCGGTTATCTAATGTATATTTTATCCTTTCAACTACAAACCTTTTGTCCTTATTGTATTGGATCAGCATTTTTCTCCTTAAGTTTATTATCACTTACCTTACTAGGAAAAGATTGGGAAGACTTAGGACAAATCTTCTTTACAGGAATTGTCGTCGGAATGATTACCTTAGTCGGAACATTAGGAGTTTATTCTAATATTAATAACAGTACAGTTTCCGCAGAAGAATCCAACATTATTCCCGTTGCTGAAACAGCGCCTGAACCGCCAAAAGGATGGGACATCACAACGAAATCAGGAGAAGCAGAAATCGCCCTCGCCGAACATTTAACAGCAATTGGGGCAAAAAAATATGGTGCATTTTGGTGTCCCCATTGTCACGAACAAAAACAACTATTTGGGAAAACAGCCTTCGATAAAATCAACTATATTGAATGTGATCCCAGAGGAATTGATCCGAAACCAGAAACTTGTCAACAAGCGGGAGTACGATCTTATCCCAGTTGGGAAATCAATGGCGAAATGTATCGCGGAACCCAACCCTTAGAGCGTTTAGCCGAGATTTCCAATTATGAAGGTTCAACTAACTTTAAATACCAACTCCCCTAACCGTAGGTTGGGTGAAACCCAACAGATGTAGGTTGGGTGAAACCCAACAGATGTAGGCTGGGTGAAACCCAACAGATGTAGGTTGGGTGAAACCCAACAGATGTAGGTTGAGTGAAACCCAACAGATGTAGATTGGGTGAAACCCAACAGATGTAGGTTGGGTGAAACCCAACAGATGTAGGCTCTTGTGAAGCGTAAGCGCAACCCAACACATCGAAGGGGGGCTGATGCTTCTAACAAGTCATCTGAGATTGCTATATGATTGATCATCTTATTAAAAACCTGTAAAAAATGTTAGTACCAGCAGAAAAATCAGTGAAATTACAACTCGAAAAGCGTTTAGAAGAAGAACGTCTCAAAGAAGAAAAAATGCACGACGTTCTTCTTTTATTAAGTGACCTCGTAGAAAGAGAAGAAGCCACCGTCAAAAAAGTTTTAGATGGTTTGTATGATGTTGGCTCAATTAATATTATCAATAAAAAAGTCGGATTTACGCCCATGAACCGAACCTTAAAACTAATTGCGCGGTTATCCAAACCTGCATTTAGAGCCGTCGCTTGGCGCTGGTTCAAAAGAAATAGCCCGCAACTCATTACAAATTGGTTGCGGACAAAAGTCTCCTTTTAGAAAGCATAAATTGAACCTCTCTCATTGATGGAAGTATTCTCAGAACAAAAGAGAAAAACCTGATTCAGTTTGGCGAATTAGATTTTATTAGTTATTTAGATTAAGTCTGACTCAGTTAAATTTGCTTGTTTCATAACACTTTTTAAGAGTCCAATTTTTACATCTTGATTACCATGAATCGGGATAGAGATACTCATATTATCTTTTTGATAACGATGATGACTCCCTTTTATTCTGACTAATTTCCAACCATTTCTTTCTAATATCTGTCCTAACTTCTTTCCTGATATTGATTTCATAAATTCAATTCAACTACCTGATCAGAGGGATGAAGATTCTCTGGTTCATCTTCTGCATACAAGCTGATTACTTCTTTGAGATTTTCTAAAATTTCCTCGATCGTTTCTCCCTGGGTATAGCATCCCTGAAAAATTGGCACTTCTGCCCAATATCCACCTTCTTCGGCTGCGTGAATTATTGCTTTGATTTTCATTGTTATTTCTAATTTTATTGATGACTAGCAATGTTTATTTTAGGGGTTGCTGAAAAAGTCCATTGGTTGGTTGAGTAAGGCAAAAGGCTTGCATGCAAAAGGCAAGAGGGTTGATTGATCGGTAGGAGTTTAAGGTTTTGATGCAAGATGCGTGACGATTGAACAATCAATGAACTTGCATTTTTACCTGAACTTAATCGCCTCAAATCCTTATTTGGTAAAACTTTCAGTTTTATTCAGCAAGCCCTATTTTAACCAATCTATCGATCGCGCTTTATTGCTGCAAACCTGCATTTAGAGCCGTCGCTTGGCGCTGGTTCAAAAGAAATAGTCCGCAACTCATTACAGACTGGTTGCGGACAAAAGTCTCCTTTTAGAAACAAAAAAACCTTAATCTTCCACCTTCATTTTCTCCACTAACGCCAACAATTCCTCTCGACTCGCTTGATAAACTTGACCGCAGAAGTGACAAGTAGCTTCCGCGCCTTCATCCTTCTCGATCATATCTTCCAACTCCGCCACTCCCAAGAGTTTCAGCGCTCGCATCATCCGCTCAAAGGTACAACCGCAATGGAAACGGAGCATCTGAACATCAGGGAAAATGTATAGCCCCATATCTCCCAGTAACTCCTCAAAAATTGACGATAACGTCTTTCCTTGTCGCATCAAAGGAGTAAACCCTGATAACCCACTCACTCTCGACTCCAAAGTTTGCACTAATTCATCATCATGGGAAACCTGCGGTAACACCTGTAGTAAAATACCACCAGAAGCAGTGACCCCTTCTGCTCCCACAAACACACCCACTAATAAAGCCGAGGGAGTTTGTTCGGAAGTAACCAAATAATTCGCCACATCATCGCCAATTTCCCCAGAAACTAACTCAACCGTGCTGGAATAGGGATAACCATAACCGACATCTCGAATAATATAGAGATAGCCATCATTTCCTACTGCACCACCAACATCCAGTTTTCCCTTCTCATTGGGTGGTAACTCTACCGCAGGATTTTGCACATAACCGCGCACTGTGCCATCAACTCCCGCATCTACTAAAAGTCCGCCGAGAGGGCCATTACTTTTAATCCGAAGATTGACACGAGATTGTTCCTGTTTCATATTAGACGCTAATAATAAACTAGAGGACATTGCTCGTCCTAACGCTGCGGTGGCGACATAAGAGAGGTTGTGTCGTTGTCTTGCTTCTTCTGTCAACCGTGTGGAAATTACCCCAACGGCGCGAATACCTCCCTCTGCTGCTGTCGCTCGAATTAACTGATCCGCCATGAGAACCCCTTACATTTCTTTACATTTGCTACTTTCTCTATGGTATTCGCTATTTTCTATTGGGGGATGAATTAACCAACCGCGACGAGTCATAGAGGCTTACGAGTAAGCTAGATGATTCGATCGAACACTATGGTCGATCGAGAAACCAGAAACCATCTCCTGGCAGTCTTTTTGATATTTCATAATAGATGAAAAGGGAAAAGGAAATTACAATGATTGCAACTAAGCCTCTGGCAGAAACTAGAACGCTACTACCCAATATTAGCTGGCAAACGTTTAAGATGATGCTTGCTGAAATGGGAGATAACCGTAACACTCGAATTGCCTATGATTCGGGAATTATAGAAATTATGACCCCATTAATGTCCCATGAAAACTCAAATCGGATGATCGAAGGTCTCATCGGTGTGATGTGCGAAGAGTTAGGATTAGAAATTAAGCGCACTGGTTCGTTAACTTTAACCAGAGATGATTTAGAGCGCGGCGCAGAACCAGATAGTAGTTATTATATTCAAAACGAGTCTTTAGTTCGGAACAAAGACAAGATCAATTTAGCAGCTGATCCCCCTCCCGATTTAGTGCTTGAGGTTGAATATTCTCATTCTGCAATTAATAAGTTAATGCTTTATGCTTCTCTGGGAATTCCTGAACTTTGGCGCTTTAATGGTCGCCTCCTCAAAGTTTATACTCTTACTGATCAAAACTACACCGAGGTTGAACTTAGTCCAACTTTTAATTCAATACCAGTGAAACAAATTCCCCGTTTTCTTCAACAAGCGAAAACTCAAGGAGAAAATGCAACAATTCGTGAGTTTCGAGAATGGATTAAGCTACAAACTTCACAAGAGAATTAGCAAATTTTGCTCGTGTTTTCTTGTCTATTTTAGTAATTCGTAGCTACAATTAGACTTGTTGTAGTGTAAAAAAATCATTGATTAAGATTGTGGTTAAAGATAGATTCCATGATGTTGTTAAAACTGCTTTGGAAAAAGATGGATGGATTATCACTGCTGATCCTTATGAAGTAAAGATTGATAATATAGACTTTGAAATTGATCTAGCAGCAGAACAACTATTAGCGGCTATACGGGATCAAGAAAAAATTGCAGTAGAAGTCAAGAGTTTTATTAGCCCATCCAATGTTTCTGATTTTCATACCGCACTGGGACAATTTCTTAATTATCGAGATGCTCTAGATAAAATTGATTCAGAAAGAAAACTTTATTTAGCAATACGGGAAACAATTTATCAAAGTTTCTTCACGAGGAAATTTATTAGAGATTCTGTAAGGCGATATCAATTAAAACTGGTTACTTACGATGTTAAAAATGAGGTAATTGTACAATGGCTGTAGAAAAATACCAACAATATATTCAGAAACTACTAAATGATCGCGCCCAACGACTTTCTCAACAAAATGCTTCAGTAGATGAGTATGAGATACAGACAGTTTTTGATGGCGAACGTCATCATTATCAATTATTATCTGTAGGTTGGCTTGGTAATAAACGAGAGTTTGGTTGTCTTTTACATTTAGATATTAAAGATGGCAAAATTTGGATTCAGCATGATGGAACTGAGGTGGGAATTGCTAATCAGTTAGTAGAAATGGGAGTTCCTAAACAAGACATTGTTTTAGCTTTCCATGAACCTGCTGTTCGAGAGTTTACTGATTTTGCTGCAGGAAAAGAAGTTTCTCAGACAACAACTTGAAAAAGATAAAGTAGCTACTCCTTAGTGTGATCGTTGACAAAAAAACTGATCAGTAACTAATCATTGTGAAATACACATATAATTATTCCCCAACCTTGGGGAAGGGGCTAAGTTACTTATAAATACTTTTCCAAAAAGACTTCTAATTTTTCTTTTGTCTCTGTTGGGGCTTTATCCAGTGGGGTTAAAATGGCAGTTTTTAACGCGGAATGTGCCTCAGAAACGGGTGGTTTTTCATTGATGCGGCGCACCGCTTCTTTAATGACTTTTTGGGCGTTGACTGCATTTTTTTTCAAATATTCAATCACAATATCAACGGTGACACTATCATGGTCATCATGCCAACAATCATAATCGGTAACTAAGGCGAGGGTGGCGTAAGCAATTTCTGCTTCTCGTGCGAGTTTGGCTTCTGGTAAATTAGTCATTCCCACAACTGTAGCGCCCCAACTGCGATATAAATAAGATTCGGCTTTGGTAGAAAAAGCTGGCCCCTCCATACAAACATAAGTTCCGCCGCGATGAGGAGTAACCTCGTCTAATTCTAAATGAGAAATGGACTCATATAAAATATCTCCTAGCTTCTCACACACGGGATCACCGAAGCCAATGTGGGCAACAATGCCATTCCCGAAAAAGGTGTTAATGCGGTTACGAGTGCGATCGATGAATTGATCAGGAATTACCATATCTAATGGTTTAACCTGTTCCTTAAGAGAGCCGACAGCAGAAGCAGAAATGATATATTCTACTCCTAGTTGCTTCATGGCGTGGATATTTGCCCGAAAGGGTAACTCTGTGGGCATTAAGTGATGATTACGTCCATGACGGGCGAGAAATGCAACTCTTGTCCCTTCTAGTGTGCCAATAATAAACGCATCGGAGGGATCACCAAACGGCGTTTCTAATTTGACTTCTTCAATATCTTGGAGTGCGTCCATTTGGTACAACCCACTCCCACCAATTACACCAATTTTTGCTTGCGCCATGATTGAGTTTTCTCGGTTGTTACCTAAGCCAGAAGGTCACCCTCCTGACTCGGCTTCAGAACGGTACGTGAAACTTTCATTTCATACCGCTCCTCTTCAGACTACGCTATGTTAACAGCACTTCCCTACCTATCGACCTAAGAAGCTAGAATGAATTCCACTTCTGCCTTTATTCTGACTTGAACCTTTCTTCTGATTCTTGCCTTTTTGGCTCTGTCGTTTTAGGTCTTCAGCAGTTTTCTTGTGGTGACAATGGCGATGGAGTAACTGTAAGTTCTTGTAGGCATCTTCACCCCCTTCAGCTTTAGGGGTAATGTGGTCAACTTCTTCTACATCTCCATCTTTGAAATATAGTCCACAACGGGTACATTTGCCTTTCTGACGCTTCATCAGAGTAGCTACCCGTTTTTTCGTACCAGGATATCCACCCCGGCGTTCACTCCAGTATCGCCAGTCTCCATCGTATGGAGACCTTGAACCCTCGATTTTAATATGTCTTCCAATTGGTGTCCATGCGTGTTTCCACAGTTCGTGCGTACCCGCATCAGGAGTATTTGCTTCCGAGGAGGCTGTTGAAAAGACCCATTTATCCTCTCTTCTTTCTCCCTCTAAGTTTTCCCCCTTTGTCCAATGAAAGTATTTTTCTAAACACCATCTGAAGGTTTTATTCGGATGACGACGTTTCACCCAACGACGTAATTTATTGAAGACCATGTGATCCACTTTAACAAATGTCTCCTTTGAGCAGACTG
Source organism: Dactylococcopsis salina PCC 8305 (assembly GCF_000317615.1). Taxonomy (GTDB): domain Bacteria; phylum Cyanobacteriota; class Cyanobacteriia; order Cyanobacteriales; family Rubidibacteraceae; genus Halothece; species Halothece salina. The sequence continues at coordinate 1,683,574 of NC_019780.1, forward strand.
TCTTATGATAGTTGCACCAACCCTTGATAATAGGATTAAGTTTATCAATGATTACCTCTTGGGATTTACCTCTCATTGAATCCAACACTTCAACAATCTTTTCATAATGAGTTTTAATACTTTTGTCGCTAGGTTTGATTATTGTCTTGAATCCAAGTAATTTGCCATTTGTATTTTTTCCTGAATGGTTTTTCCCGATTTCATGCTGGCGGATGTTCCACCCTAAGAAATCAAAACCAGCTTTCTCTTCTTCGGAATCATACAATGTATGGCAAATTCTCGTCTTGCTCTCACTTATTTTTAAGCCTAAATCATGTAACCAATGCTCAATCAGCGTTTTCGCCTGTTGGACGATGGATTTATCCTTGTGGAGAACAACGAAGTCATCTGCATACCGGATAAGAGATATCGAGCTTCGATTAGCCCTTTTCGCCCCCTTCCAAGTTTCAGCCCATTGTTTTATGTACTCTTCAAGTCCATGCAGAGCAATGTTTGCCAATAGAGGACTTATCACCCCTCCTTGTGGTGTTCCCTCATTTGTTGGCATCCAATCACTTTTATCCAAGACTCCCGATTTTAACCAAGCTCGAATTTGTCGAGCTATAGTCGGGGTTGTATTTAATTTTTTCAAGAGAGCATCGTGATTTATACGGTCAAAACATTTAGAGATATCTGCATCTAAAGCCCATTTGGGTTTTTGATTGATAGCCACATATATTGCTCCTCCCGCATCATGACAAGAGCGTCCTGGTCTAAATCCGTACGAATTAGGTTCAAATTTTGCTTCCCATTCCGGCTCCATAGCTAGTTTAAGAAGAGCCTGCCTCGCACGGTCTTCCATTACTGGAATACCCAAGCCGCGTTTTTCTTTACGTCCTGGTTTTGGAATCCAGACCCGTCTTAAGGATTTACCTTTCCCTGTAAGGGTTAGATTTTCAGCAAGGTTCAACCGTTCTTCAGGACTTAGGCTTTTTACACCGTCTATCCCCGCCGTGTTTTTACCCTGGTTATCCTGCGAAATGCGCCGTACTGCAAGAAGTCTGGCACACCAAGACCGCACCAATAATCTCTGGAGTTTGTGAACTTTAGCCACGTCACCACCTTGAGAAGCTCGAAAAATTCGTTTTTGAAGTTTAAACACATCAATTTCAACTCTTTTCCAGTCCACTTCACTCCACTCCGTTTTCTCCATAAGGAGCAACCCGAAACTTAACCAAAATGGAAAGTTAAGAAAAGTCTTAATCTCTGCATTACTTTCATACTTTAATAATAAGTTCATGATTCCCTCTACTCAATTTCATTTTTCTTCGTAATCGAAAGTGGATACGTCAGCATATCCTCCCTATTACAGAAGGCGTTCGCTTCTTATCCAATCCTGCCCTCGCTCAACCCGACAAATGAGTCAGAGATTGCGTCCCGACAGACTACTTGGAAATCGACCTTCCCAAGAGTATGAACGAGGGTTACTTCGTTTCTAATATCCATTGATTGAGACCTTAGCCCCCTACTATCCACCGAGTAAATTTGGGAATGTGATATAAACTATCTCAGATTTATATCCTCTTACTTTGAACTTATTTCGTTCCCTGCTCAATAGCCTTTCCGCAGGATTGTACTAACGATGGTTCAAACGTAGGTTCGTTGACTAGGCATAGCCTCTTGCTAGGGAATTTACCAGTTTAGGCTACCAGCAGTGATCCCATTTAACCCTGCTTTATCCTCAAGTAGTCAACTCTGTAGATAAGGGTTATGCTTTTCTCTCACATCCTGAGAGAGATGGACTTAATGTTCGGTTTTCCCTACATCAATTGTTCGGTACTTCCCACCCTCTTTTTCTTCATATTTCGTAATACTCAGGGGCATTTCACCATCATGGATATTAAATTATCAAGGTTCGGTACCCCGTAGGGTTCTTTACCAAGCTCTGGATTATGCGCCAGTCCGTGAGGGACTTATAACGTTTTCACCAGAAACGAATCGCACAAAAATAGTACATTAGGTTATTTTAGAGGACTCTATGACCAGTTACCACTTATCCCCCCCTAGCCCCCCCTTTGAAAGGGGGGGAATGACCAGTTAGCCCTGCTTTGAGGGGGGGAATGACCAGTTAGAAAGAATAACGAAGGATAAACGATGCAAAATCAAGATCAATTACGTTCAACGCTACAGCGACTCGATAACGCTAGTTATAAAGCCTATAAAGATATTAAGGGGACTTATGATTTTATTGATTTTCAGTTAATTATTGATTATGTTCAAGGTGATCCCTTTGCTTCTCCTTCACGGTTACGTTTACAAATTCCGCAATCGATCGCGGCGTTTCCCGAGTTTCTCTATCAGTCTCCTAGTCGGGAAGTAGCACTACGGGATTATTTAACTCGTCAGTTTCGCCAAGCGGCTTCTCAAATTAGTGACTCTAGGGGAACTGGAAAAAGTGGTTTAATTGCAATTACAGGAATCGGACAAGAGGTTTTAGAACGCAGTTCGGTTTTAATTGATGAAGAAATGGTAGAAGTGCGTTTTATCGCGGGACTTCCAGCAAAAGGACGGCGGATTTTAGGTCGTCAAGCGGCGGAAATGCTATGTGAGGATGTCCCAGAAATTGTCGATCGCGCTTTGATTTATCAATCTCTTTCACCGAAAGCCATTCGCCATCATGTGGAAACGGTAGAGGATGCGGACTGGTTACGAGAGGAGTTATCGAAACAGAATTTAGTGGCATTTGTTCCCAATGGGGCAATTTTACCCCGTCGCAGTGGGGTTGATCCGCGTCCATTAACGGATAAAAATGTTGTTCCTTTTCAGTCTCCCGCAAGTTTACAGGTGAGTTTTGATTGTCCGAACCGAGGAACAGTGGAAGGAATGGGAATCCCGCGCGGCATTACTTTGATTGTGGGGGGCGGCTATCACGGAAAATCGACGCTTTTGGAAGCACTGGAGTTAGGGGTTTATAATCATATTCCTGATGATGGACGGGAGTTAGTTGTTACTGATCCAGATGCGGTGAAGATTCGCGCTGAGGATGGAAGAAGTGTTGTTGGTGTGGATATTTCCCCGTTTATTAATCAGTTACCCCAAGGGCGATCGACCACTGATTTCTCTAGCCCCAACGCCAGTGGTAGCACGTCTCAAGCGGCGAACATTGTTGAAGCGTTAGAAGCGGGTGCAAAAGTTTTGTTAGTGGATGAAGACACGACCGCAACCAATTTTATGATCCGTGATCATCGGATGCAACAATTGATTAGTAAGGATAAAGAACCGATTACGCCGTTTATTGATAAAATTCAACAACTCGATCGCGATTACCAAGTTTCGACGATTCTTGTCATGGGAGGAAGTGGCGATTACTTTGACATGGCGGATACCGTAATCGCAATGGAGAACTTTAAACCTTATGAAGTGACCGAAAAAGCGAAACAAATCGCAGCGGAAAACCGAACCGAACGTTATACAGAAGGGGGAGAACATTTTGGTCAGATTACTCCTCGTGTTCCTCTCGCTGACAGTATTGATCCCAGTCGCGGGAAAAAAGAGGTGGATGTAAAAGTGCGAGATGATGATGAGGTTTCCTTTGGTAATGAAGACATTGATCTCGCTGCGGTGGAACAGTTGGTGGATCAAAGTCAGTTACGGGCGATCGGGGCGGCGATCGTGTATGCTAAAAAACAATATCTTGATGGGAAACGCACTCTCCCTGAGATTTTAGACGCGATCGAAGCCGATATCGAAAAAAAGGGCTTAGACATCATTACTCGGTCTCCTCAACACGATTTAGCTTATTTTCGACGGTTTGAACTGGCGGCGGCGTTAAACCGATTACGCAGTTTAGCAGTGAAATCGGGATGAGTAGCAAAATGGAGATAAGAGGCTAGAAGCAACAAATTAAACCATGAATCATCAAACCGTACCGATTCCAAAATCCCCCACCTTACTCCAAATTGCACAATGGATATTTAATCCGTTGGGATACATGAAAAAAAATCGAACGGAGTATGGCGACATTTTTCAAGCCTATGTTTCTTGGGGAAAGACTAACCCTTTACTGATGTTAAGTGAACCCAAAGCGTTACAGTATATCCTCACCCATGACACGGGAAAAGAGTTTACCGCGCCAGGGGAGGTGAACCGTATTTTAGAACCGTTACTGGGTCGCCAAAACTTAATCCTTCTCAGTGGAAACGAACATCAACGCCGCCGTAAGTTAGTTACCCCTCCCTTTCATGGGGAACGCTTAAAAGCCTATGGAAACATCATTCAAAATATTACACAGCAAGTGATTGATCAATGGTCAACGGAAGCCTCGATTAATGTTCGTGAGACCATGCAGAAAATTACGATGCGAGTGATTTTACAAGCGGTGTTTGGGTTACATGAAGGAGAAAGGTTCGATCGACTCGAACGCTTGCTTGGTCAGCGATTAGACATGACTGGTTCTCCTCTCGGTTCGCTGCTTCTTTTCCTACCTTTCCTACAAAAAAATTATGGGTCTTGGAGTCCAGGCGATCGATTGCAAAAACTCGCGAAAGAAACCGATGATCTTTTATTTGCTGAAATTGAGGAACGGCGGAAGAATCCTGATCCCGATCGCATCGACATTCTTTCCTTACTATTGATGGCAGAAGATGAAGAGGGAAATGGTTTAACGGATCAAGATTTGCGAGATGAATTAATGACCCTGCTTGTCGCTGGACACGAAACAACAGCAACCGCGCTCACTTGGGCATTGTACTGGATTCACTCTTTACCAGAGGTAAAAGACAAATTATTAGCCGAATTAGATTCTGTTACTGATAAAACTGATTCTTCTCAATTTCTCAAACTCCCTTATCTCGGTGCGGTTTGTAACGAAACCCTACGCTTTTATCCCGTCGCGATGTTGACTTTTCCTCGACAAGTAGAACAACCTGTAGAACTTTGTGGCTATCAGTTAGAACCAGGAATGCTGATCATGGGAAGCATTTATTTGATTCATCAGCGAGAAGACCTCTATCCGCAACCCGAACAATTTCGACCAGAACGCTTTTTAGAACGACAGTTTTCTCCCTATGAGTTTATGCCTTTTGGCGGTGGTGTCCGTCGCTGTGTTGGTGCGGCTTTAGCACAATATGAGATGAAAATTGTTCTGGGAACAATGTTAAGCCAGTTAAATTTGGCGTTGCTCAATCAGCGTCCTGTTTCACCAGCACGACGAGGAGTTACTTTAGGACAAAGTAAGTCGGTTTGGGTGAAGAAAGTTGGGGTTCGATCGCGATCGAAATCAGTAGCTAAAGTTTAAATCAATCAGTTGCAACGACGATTTTAGGGATGTGTCATGGCACGTCTCTAAACTAGCTATCTTGATGAAAATCTCTTTTGTTTTTTTAACTGTCTTTTAACACACTTCGCCTCTCTAAAAAAATCCTCATCTAACGGGGGAATTTCGGAATAATCAATTTCCTCATCAGGCTTGAGTTTGATATCTTCTGCCCTTTTTTTGCCCATTAAAGGAATGTCGTCAAGATGTTTATGTACAGTAGTCATAGTATAATTTTACTTCTTGTTTATTTGCTCGTCGTGCAGAAATTAATCTAATTTTGCCTTCTCTTTCAGTATAAACAACTGTTATAGTTATCATCTGATTGTTATTACCAATAGCAATATATCTAGTTTCCCCATAATCTACTCGATCATCAGTTACTTCATAGGTTGGGTATCTAAATATTTCCGCTGCTTCTTCAAAACTAATTTGATGCTTTTTTTGGTTAATTTTATCCTTTTCTATATCCCACTCAAATTCCATCAGTTTTAACGCTAATAGTCCCCTTAGAATACCATCTAAGAGGACTGTCGCCAAAAACAGTGTTTCTTAAATTGATGATGAAACTCTACACCAGTAGTAAAGAAACCTAACTAGCGATAGTCTTGACGTTGAATGTCTCTCAGTCTTGCTTCAGGGCGTTTAAATCGATCGAGTTGGGATTCAAAAAACTTACGGTTCGCTTTTAGGTGTTTTGGATTCGGATCATCAAGGGGATAAAGTAACGCTGTGCGTAGCGCCTGAATCACCGCCGACGTGACACAATACATCGATCGTTGAAAGGTAATCCCCAACTGAATCAACATATCTTCCTCTCCCCGACAATGTTGATGATAATAGTCTTGAAGGTAGGAGGGGAGAAAGTGTAACATATCCTGCATTAAAAGTGTTGGCGGAATGCCAGCCGTCCCTACGGGAAACACATCTGCGTAGAGGATACCATAATGGAAATCTTTTTGCTCGTTGGGAACTTCGTGGGCTTGAGCATTATAAGATTTTGTTCCTCTGAACGGTGCAGTACGATAAAAAACAGATTCTACATAGGGTAAGGCGGCTTCGTATAACCAAGTAAACCCTTTACTTTTGGGGATGATTTCATACATTTCCCCATCAATATAAACATGATGATAAATGGGACGACCAGCAATGGCAAAAATGCCATTAACTAAGAAATTCATCGCTTCGGGAACAGTGGTAATTGTTCCTTCATCATAGCGATCGGACATCTCGAAAAAGACTGGTGCCATCACTTCCCAAAACAGTCCGAGATTAGAATAGTAGGACAACTCTCGTACTTTTTCGAGGAACATTTCGGGGAAGAGTTTGTATAAGCCTAACATCAAAGGATTGTTTTCGAAATAGGCTTTAATCGCTCGATCGGCGTTTTGGCGATATTCCTCGGAATCAAGATAAGCATCAAACTTGCCTAGCCCCATATCTCGACCATGCCAAAACATCGCTTTCATACAGGCTTCGGCAAACTCCATATTAACCCGATCGTGCCACAAATGATGGAAGAGGCGAGGAATATTTTTCGTTTCTCCCTTTTCCATAAATTGTAAAAGTTCAGGATGAGCCGTTGCTTCTCCCCGCCAAATTCTTAAATCAGCATTGTCGCCAGCGTAGTGATTTTCTAAGTCGAGATATTCTTGGGGGAGGAAGTATTTAAAGGCTGGAATCGGATTCAGAAAAACTCGTTCTGCGATATAAAGTAAATCCCGCCAATAGAAATCCATTGGCACTGCGTATGCTTTATAAATCCCGATAATTTGCATTAAGTTTTCGGGAGTATCTGGTAACATTGCACCACCCGCTTCGAGACGGTGAATAATATCAGCAAATTCGTGTTTAGAAGGAGGAAGTTTAGTTTGTGTTGTCATGGTGATTAGTTATTTGTTATTCGTTATTTGTTATTCGTTATTTGTTATTTGTTCACTGATTACTGGTCACTGATCACTGAATTTGTTATTTGTTCACTGATTACTGGTCACTGATCACTGATCACTGATCACTGGTCACTGCAATGGGTGGAGGACACCAAACCCAACACGATTTTGTTTTAATGAGACAATTGTTGGGTTTCACTTCGTTTCACCCAACCTACGGGTTTTTGTTGAGGATTTTCAGAAGATGCGATCGCGGAATAATAACTATCTTGCCATTTTGGAGTTAGCATAGAAACCACCTGATTTGTTGTTGGTTCAATCCAGTGAACTAACCAGTTCGGTTGAATGCCAAAGGCAAAAATAATCAGGGTTAAAATTAAGGCGGGTAGTCGTTCTGACCACAAAACTTGGGGATAATAAGCGAGAGAATTGTCTAATTTTCCAAAGCAAGTTCGGTTCAACAAAATAACAAAATAAACGGCGGTTAATCCTGATGCAATAATGCACAAAATTGTCTCGATCGGGAAGCGAGAAAAACTTCCTTGAAACACAATATATTCCGCAACAAATCCCACTAAACCAGGAATCCCAGCACTTGCCATCCCAGCAGCAATTAATAAACCACTGGTAAGCGGTAAACCGCGAATTGGGTTCATTAAACCATTCAAAACATCTCGATCGCGTGTCCCTACTTTTTCCTCTACTGTTCCAATTAATTGGAATAATAAAGCTAGAATTAACCCATGGCTAATCATCTGCGCTACCGCACCTAAAACACTTAAAGAAGTGCCAGCAGCAGAGGCAACTAAAATATAACCCATGTGACCGATCGAACTGTAAGCGACCATGCGTTTAATATCGGTTTGTGCGATCGCGGTTAAAGCACCATAAATCACACTAATTACCCCAATAATTGCTAATCCTGGGGCGGTTAAATTCCAGGTTTCAGGGAATAATTGTAATCCAAAGCGAATGATGCCATAAGTGCCTAATTTTGCTAAAACACCTCCTAATAAAATCGCCACTGGGGGAGACGCTTCTACATAAGCATCTGGCTGCCAAGTGTGTAGAGGAACTAAGGGCGTTTTCATTCCAAACCCAACTAAAATTAACGTCAGTAAAATTAACTGAGTTTTTAAAGATAAACCAGCCGTTGTGATCGTTTCGTATTCAAAATTTCCGCTTTTATTGAGGAAAGCAAGTCCTAAAAATGCGGCAATAATCAACAGTCCAGAAACGGCGGTGTAGAGAATAAACTTAGTCGCAGCATACCCTCTTTTTTCTCCTCCCCAGATACTAATGAGAAGGTAAAAGGGAATTAATTCCACTTCGTAAAACAGGAAAAATAGAAGTAGATTTTGCGCCATTAACGCCCCCGCTACGCCAAAGTTTACCAGTAAAATCAGAACGTAATATAAACGTTGACGTTCAATTTTTAAGCTGGTGCTATAAATGGCGATCGCGCTTAAAAAACTATTCAGAGAAACTAGCGGTAGAGAAATGCCATCTATACTCAGATGATAGTTCAAACCGATGGGTTCTAACCAAGGTATAAACTCAGAAAACTGAAACCCACCTGTATCGAGATCAAATTGGAAAAATAAATAAATTGTCCACAGAAACGGCGCGATCGAAATGAATAAAGTAATCTGACGCAATCGATCGCTCTGTAAATTTGACGGTAACAAACTAACAATCAAAACGCCAATAACTGGTATCACCAATAATGCAGTTAACATCTAATTCTCCTCTCTAATCATTCACGACAGTTATATAGCAATCCCAGATGATTTGTAAATTTTTATTTGCCCCCAAACCCCCAATACTGGGGGCTTCCATGAATCAATTTTTTCCGCTCTCATTTCCGATTGCTATAGCAGGTTTAGGTAATTACTTATAATGGGTGTTGGGTTTCGCGTGGAGACGTTCCATGGAACGTCTCTACCAACCTACTTTTTATCATTGTTAGGGGGCAAATCCCCCCAGAATTGGGGGCTAGGGGGCAAATCCCCCCAGGATTGGGGGCTAGGGGGCTAAACCAAGAAAGGGAAACAAACAATAATTCCAAACAACGCCACACCCGCAACAATTGAAAGCATATAAAATTGGGCAACACCAGAGTTGTTATATTTCAAACCTTGACCACTTAGCATCGTAATCAAACCCACTAAATTAACCAAACCATCAACAACGTATTTGTCAAACCAAGCGATAATTTGGGAAATAATATTAACCACAAAAACCACTGTGACTTGATAGGCTTTCACCGTATAGCAATCATAAGCAAAGAAATTTTTAATTCCTTGTGGAATAAATGCTAATTCAGGTCGCGTATTACCATAAACTAAAATTGCACCGATCGCACCCACCAAACTGGAGGCGATTAAAACCAAAGCGGAATTGAAATTAATCATTTCCCACTGCGGCAGTAAATCCCAATTTGCCATAAAAAGTGGTAAATGTAACGCTAAACCAGCGCCAATTGTTGTCGGGAAAACCATCAACCATAATTCTTCGGGCGATCGAACCGTCATTGGCTTAATTTCCCCAAGAAAAACTAAACAGAATAACCGTAATAAACTAAATGCGGTTAAACCATTAACCGTCAACACCACCCCAGCTAACCAAGGCGTGGTTGTCCATAATGTATCCGTCAGGGAATATAACACCCAAAAACTACCTAATGGCGGAATTGCAGTTAACGCAGCCACTCCCACTAAATAGGATAATCCAGTAATCGGACGACGAGACCACAAACCACCGAGAAGGGTCACATCTTGAGTGACGTTACTGAGAACAATATTTCCGATCGCCATCACTAATAATGCCATCGCGAGAGCGTAGGTGAGAAGTAAAGTTAAGGCGATTTGGGTTTCTCCCACACCAACCGCAATAAAAACTAAACCGAGATAAGCACTTACGGCGTAGGATAAAATTCGTTTAATATCTGTCTGCGCGATCGCGATTAAACTCCCGCCAATAGCAGTAATTGCACCAACGGCAATGGTTACTGTCAATCCCACTGGGGAAATCGCAATAATCGGCTGTACCAGAATCAAAACCCAAGCCCCAGTGCAAACCACCACCGCATTCCGTAAAATCGTCGCGGGAAGAGGTCCCTCCATTGCTTCATCTAACCACAAATGCAGGGGAAATTGGGCGCATTTACCCGCCGGCCCCGCGACTAGGGCTAAACTCAGTAATGTCGCTGTTGTGGAGTTTAATTCAGTGGTTTCTGCCCAAATCGTGAGTTCTTGATAGTTCCATGTTCCAGCGAGAGGATAAAGCGCCACCACTGCCATCAACAGGAATAAGTCACCCACCCGTTTCGTTAAAAACGCATCTCGCGCCCCTGTCACCACAAGGGATTGATTAAACCAGTAACCGATGATCAAATACGTTCCTAACGTCAAAATTTCTAGCATGACATAGCTAAAAAATAGAGAATTCGTGAGGATTAGGGTACAAATTCCTGCCTCAAAAAGAGCAAGCAGGGAATAAAACCGCGCCCACCCCCAATCCATTTCTAGGTAGGCGATCGCGTAAATTTGAGCGAGAAGATTTAACCCTGTCACCACCATCAAAGCTGTTAATTTAATGGTAGAAACAGACCACTCAAAATCAATGTGGAGATTCGCCGCATCTAGCCAACTGACACTGAAATATTCAGGTTGCTGATCTGAAATTGCCCAGAAGGCTAACCAACTATGCAACAACGCAAGAAACGTCATCATAGCATTAAGATAACCTGCTGGTCGCGGTCCCGTGCGACGGGAAATGCCAGGCGACCAAAAAACGCTTAACCCCATTCCGAGTAATGGGTAACAAGGAATTAGCCAGCTTGTATTCAGAATATGACTCATATTTTAAAAATTGTTATTTTAACCCACCCTAAAGATCATAGTAGAAGAAATAACATATAATGTAAAATTGATAATTAGTATGTAAACGATAGCGATAGTTCTATAATGAAAAACGCAACTCTCCACCAATTGCGCGTCTTTGTGGTTGCAGCCCGACATTTAAGTTTTACCAAAGCAGCAGAAGAGTTATTTTTAACTCAACCCACCGTTTCCATGCAGATGAAACAGTTAACGAAAGCGGTGGGATTGCCTTTGTTTGAACAAATTGGCAAACGGTTGTATTTGACGGAAGCAGGGGAAATTTTATATGAGAGTTGTCAGCGAATTTTTAGTGAGTTAGGAGAGTTTGAAAGCGCGATCGCGAACATGAAGGGCTTAAAACAAGGACAACTGAAGTTAAGCGCCGTTTCTACCACAAAATACTTTTTACCCCGCATTATCGGTCCATTTTGCCAGCAATATCCAGGTGTGGAACTATCCTTACGCTTCACTAACCACGAGCGGATTTTACAATATATGACCGATAATCAAGATGATTTTTATATCCTCAGTCAACTTCCTTCTACGATTGATGTCACTTCTCATCGCATTTTAGAAAATCCTCTCGTTGCGATCGCCCCCTCTAATCATCCTCTCGCAGAAGAAACGAATATCCCGTTTCAGCGTCTAGCAGAAGAGCCGTTTATCATGCGTGAACCCGGATCAGGTACTCGTCAAGCATTAGAAGAGTTATTTCACAAGCATCAAGCCGAATTAAAGGTGCGATTAGAATTAGGAAGCAATGAAGCAATTAAACAAGCGATTTTAGGCGGATTAGGAGTTTCTGTCTTGTCGAAACATACTCTCACCTTAGAAAAAGATACAGGGTTATTTGCGATTTTAGATGTGGAAGATTTACCGATAAAACGCAATTGGTACGCTATTTATCCAGCAGGAAAACAACCTTCTGTGGTCGCTCGTACTTTTTTAAATTATCTCGAAGCTGATCACAATTTAAACCTGACGAATGAAGAGGTAAAAACGGCTTGAATTGTCGCCCCCTTACCCCCAAGTTTGGGGGAATTATCGCCCCCTTACCCCCAAGTTTGGGGGAATTGTCGCCCCCTTACCCCCAAGTTTGGGGGAATTGTCGCCCCCTTAACCTCAAGTTTGGGGGAATTGTCGCCCCCTTACCCCAAGTTTGGGGGAATTATCGCCCCCTTACCCCCAAGTTTGGGGGAATTATCGCCCCCTGATATCAGGTTTAGGTAATTGATTATAGTTGCTGTTGGGTTTCGCGTGGAGACGTTCCTGTTACTGAGCTTGTCGAAGTATGGAACGTCTCTACCCAACCTACTTTTTCTGCTAAAAAATAGTATTAGAAAGTCCCCCAGACTTGGGGGATTTAGGGGGCAAGACTTGGGGGATTTAGGGGGCAAGACTTGGGGGATTTAGGGGGCAAGACTTGGGGGATTTAGGGGGCAAGACTTGGGGGATTTAGGGGGCAAGACTTGGGGGATTTAGGGGGCAAGACTTGGGGGATTTAGGGGGCAAGACTTGGGGGATTTAGGGGGCAAGTGCGTAACTTCTAAAATGGTCGCAAAAATTTAGAGATTTCAGATAAGCTGACAAGTGGAGTCTCCCCGAGAAAACAGATGAAAAAACGAGTGACATTAACCTTCCCGAAAAATCGAGTTCCAATGCCAGTGACTTATCGTCTGGCGAAAGATTTTAATGTCGCCAGTAATATTATTCGCGCCCAAGTTGCGCCTAATCGCACCAGTAAGTTAGTTGTGGAGTTGTTAGGAGATATTGATGAAATTGAAGCGGCGATCGAGTGGATGGGGCTACAACAGATCACTGTTTCTTTGGCAAGTCGAGAGATTGTGATTGATGAAGAGAGTTGTGTTGATTGTGGACTCTGTACGGGGGTTTGTCCCACGCAAGCATTAACCCTCGATCCAGAGACCTTTAAGCTCAATTTTACCCGATCGCGCTGCGTGGTTTGTGAACAGTGTATTCCCACCTGTCCCGTACAGGCGATTTCTACTAATTTCTAGCCACTTCGGTGTCAATCAGGGACAATTTTACATTTTGATAATAATGCCCCAGAATTTGGCGATAATTTGCCCCCTGTGTTGCCAAATAATTCGCCCCCCACTGACTTAAACCGATACCATGACCGAAACCCCGTCCAGAAATAATAAAACGTTGAGTATTACCATCAACCTGAAATAGGGTGCTGCGTAAATCGAGAGCCTTGCGAAAGGTTTGACCACTGATGGTTTTACTCCCTTGATCACCCACAACTTTTAAACGTTTAATCCGTCCTTGAGGAGTCACTTGTTGAAGAATGATCGATCGAACGCTTCCCACATTACCCAAACGATAACCGATCTCTCTTCCCGACAAGGCTTTTTGCCATTCATAAACAGGAGCAGTATGATCATAATCTACGACACTTTTGAGATAAGGTAAGGGACGACTCCAGACATCTTCGACATTTTCTGTATGTCCACCCGAAGACGAATGAAACACTGCCAAAATTGGCTTCCCACCGTAAGTTAAAACTTGTCCTTCTGTACTGTTCACTGCTTCATGGGTACTGCGGGTTTCACTTTTAATCCCTTTGTAAACTTGGGAAGCAGTGGTACTCTCTAAATCGTAGAGTTGATTTCCAGAACGGTTACTTTCATGTAAAGCATAGGATCGGGCGGCGACTGCTTGGGCTTTTAGGGCTTCGATCGGCCAACTGGTGGGCATTTCACCCCCAACCACGCTATAAAGATAGTCCTCTAATTCTACCCGATTAATCACCGTCAGATCAGACCCATCATTAACCAACTGCGTTTCCCCACGATACCAGCGATCGCCGATCCAAACGTATCCATTCTTTTGCGGATCAATCCATAATTGGCTTCCCGTCCAACTTTCCAACTGTACCTGATTCTTCCGACTAACCGCGCGCCAACTACTCATCCCGTCAATTTTCCCCACAGGATTTCCCGCCGCATCTTTGATTACCGCATCAGTCGAACTTCCCACCGCAACTTGTTTAACATCCTCTTTGAGGGCAATTTTGAGGAAAGTTGCAGCTTGTGCTGGTGCTAACAATAATAACCATAAAAACAGACTGGAAAGCAAGGTTGTTAAGGGTTTACCCATTGCTTGCGCTTGAGAAAATATCATTTCCGAACACTCCCACATTCAAATTAAGCATTAACCAGTGAACTACGCAAAGCCACTTCGCTCTCGCTTTGCGCTTCCTACCCAACAGACTGCGACACAGTTGAAGTCTTACGACCCCTACTATCTCGACTTACATCTGGGCGATAGGCGGTCACCCCCGTTCCAGAGGTCAAAATACGCAGTCCTTCTTCTTTTATATTGATGGCAGCGTTTATGTCTCTATCGTGATTAGTTTGACATTTTTCACACTGCCAATTTCTAACATCAAGGGTCAGGCTTTTTACTTGATTCAGGCAAACATGACAAGTTTTAGAACTTGGAAAGAAACGATCAATTTCTTGATAGATTTTTCCTTCCCATTCTGCTTTATATTTCAACATGGTACAAAATTGACCCCAACCCACCTGACTAATTGCTTTAGCTAAGTTGTGATTTTTGACCATATTTTTGACAGCTAAATTTTCAACGCAAATAACTTGGTTTTCGTCAACTATCCTGCGTGATAGCTTGTGATGAAAATCTAACCGACAATCAGCAATCTTTTTATGAACTCTGGCAACCTGCTTTCTAGTTTGATTTCGATTGTTAGAACCTTTCTGTCTCCTAGATAAACGTTTTTGTTTTGCTTTTAGGTTTTTCTCGTGTTTCTCTAACCATTTGGGATTCTCGAATTTAGAACCATCACTGGTAATCGCGAAATGATTGATTCCTAAATCAATTCCAATGGCTTTTCCTTCACTAGATTGTTCAGGAATCTCTTTCCCATCTTCCGTCAAAATTGAAGCATAATAATGTCCTTGACAATTTAGAGACACCGTGACACTTTTAATTGTTCCCTCAATTTTTTTATGGATTTTAGCATAAACAACTCCCATTTTTGGAAACTTTAAGCCATTATCAACTAAAGAAACATTTTGAGGGTAAGTGATTGATTGTTTACGATGTTTAGCCTTGAAGCTAGGGAAAGAGGCTCGACCTTCAAAGAAGTTAATAAAAGCACGAGATAGGTTTAGAGCTACTAACTGTAAGCATTGGGAATAAGGTTCTTTAAGCCATTCGTATTCTTGTTTTAGCTTTTTAATCTCTTTCTGAATAGCGAATCGGTTTAGACCTTTTCCTGTTGCCTTATAAGTTTCATTGGTCAGGTTAAGAGAATGATTCCACAAAAAGCGATAACACCCAAAGCTCTTTGCTAAGTGCTGTTCTTGTTCTTTTGTAGGGTAGATTCTAACCTTAGTCGCTCTCAACATGATTCAACAAAACTTTTAGTGATAAAACGATTGTAGCACAAATTTGTTGGTCTGTGTTCTAAGTTCGCGCTTCACCCCAATTCGCTTCGCGCTCAATTGGGGAATTCTCGCTCACACTCTGTTAAATTTATAGCGCTTTTGATTTTAATCCAAGAGAGATTTGCCGTTAACAACCCCCTGATATCAGGTAATGATAAAAGGTTTGTTAGGTTGCGCTTTTGGCTTCACTCAACCTACGGCTTGTGTTGGGTTGCGCTTTTGGCTTTACTCAACCTACGGCTTGTGTTGGGTTACGCTTTTGGCTTCACCGAACCTACGGCTTGTGTTGGGTTACGCTTCTGGCTTCACCGAACCTACGGCTTGTGTTGGGTTACGCTTTTGGCTTCACCCAACCTACGGTGGTCAGTCTTGACTTTAAGCACTCACTATGACTAACTCCAGATTGAGTTTACAATTAAGCAAAGACGAAATTATGTATAATTCAGTTTCTTTTAATCCTATTTTAGTGGGACTATTTTTTTTAGGGAGAAATTAAAACTATCGTGACAGAAACTAACACTTGGAGTAATCGGTTTGAAACGGCGTTAAATCCCATGATTGCAACGTTTAACGCCAGTATTCCTTTTGATATTATTCTTTTACCTTACGATATTCAAGGCTCGATCGCTCATGCCAAAATGTTAGCAAAAACAGGCATTATTAGTGAGGAAGAAGCAACTCAATTAGTTCAAGGATTACAAGAGATTTTAACCGAATATGAAAACGGAGAATTTCACCCCGATATTAACGAGGAGGATGTTCATTTTGCGGTAGAACATCGTTTAACTGCAAAAATTGGTGAGGTGGGGAAAAAACTTCATACCGCTCGATCGCGCAACGACCAAGTAGGAACTGATCTGCGTTTATATTTACAAGATAAAATCACTCATCTTCGCGCTAATCTGCGTCACTATCAGCAAGCATTACTCAACCTCGCAGAAAACCACATTGACACGCTGATTCCAGGTTATACCCACTTACAACGAGCGCAACCGATCAGTTTAGCTCATCATCTCCTAGCATACTGGGAAATGGCACAACGGGACTGGGAACGTTTAGGGGATGTCGCCAAACGAACCAATATTTCTCCTTTGGGATGCGGCGCTTTAGCGGGAACGACTTTTCCCATCGATCGAGATTATACTGCTAATGAACTGGGTTTTAATGATATTTATCGTAACAGTTTAGATGCCGTGAGCGATCGAGATTTTGTCATTGAATTTCTCAACGCCGCAAGTTTAATCATGGTACATTTATCTCGTTTTAGCGAAGAAATTATCTTCTGGTCTTCTCAAGAATTTAATTTTGTCACCCTCAAAGATAGTTGTGCCACTGGCTCTAGTATTATGCCACAAAAAAAGAATCCAGATGTCCCAGAATTAATCCGAGGAAAAACTGGACGTATCTGTGGACATTTACAGGGAATGTTGATGGTAATGAAAGGTTTACCCCTTGCTTATAATAAAGACTTACAAGAAGATAAAGAAGGCTTATTTGATAGCGTAAAAACCACAGAAAGCTGTTTAGAAGCGATGACCATTCTCTTAACAGAAGGGTTAGAATTTCGGAAACAACGTCTTGAGGAAGCCGTAGCGGAAGACTTTTCTAATGCGACTGATGTTGCTGATTATTTAGCCAATAAAGGTGTTCCTTTTCGAGAAGCATATAATTTAGTCGGAGAAGTTGTCAAAACCAGTTTAGCTGCAGGAAAATTATTAAAAGATTTAACCCTAGAAGAATGGCAAGCGATTCATCCCCAATTTGAAAATGATATTTATGAAGCCATTACCCCGAAACAAGTTGTTTCCGCGAGAAATAGTTACGGTGGAACTGGGTTTAAAGAAGTCAGAAACGCGATCGAAATCGCGAAAACATTAACCACATAAAATGTAGGTTGGGTGAAGTTTACGAAACCCAACAGCAATCAGTTAGATAAAATGTAGGTTGGGTGAAGTTTACGAAACCCAACAGCAATCAGTTAGATAAAATGTAGGTTGGGTGAAGTTTACGAAACCCAACAGCAATTATAAGGAATGACCTGAACCTGATCTAACCCCCAAAATTTAGTAGAATTTAATGGATGTAGCAATCTTAAATTGGTTGTAAATGTTGCCCCCTAGCCCCCAAGTTTGGGGGAACTTAATGGATAAACAAGTTGATTAACCGTCTGAAAATCCTCAAGATTCAGTTTTTTTGGGGAAAGCAAGCACCAGATCAAGCGAGATAGCAGTGGCAAAAAATCCTATAGCCCCCATTATTGGGGGTTGGGGACAAATCAAGGTGATATTATCATAGATTTATGAATCAACTTTCAAATTTCGTCTTTACAGTTTTAGGAATCATTTTCCGTCATCCCATTACTGGCGCGACCATTGTTCCAATTTTAGAGAATGGTGAAATTGTTTTAGTGCGTCGCCAAGATACAGGAGAATGGGGATTACCAGGGGGAATCATTGATTGGGGAGAAGACGTTTCCACCGCCGCCAAACGAGAATTATGGGAAGAAACTGGTTTAGAAATCATCGAAATTCGGCGCTTAGTGGGAGTTTATTCAGCGCGCGATCGCGATCCGAGGATTCATTCTATCAGTATTTTAGTGGAAGCGGACGTACAAGGAAATTTAGCCGTACAAGATAATTTAGAAATTTCCGAAGCAAAAGCCTTTAGCCCAGAAACCTTACCTTTTGGTGATTTAGCACATGATCATGAACGTCAGTTAAAAGACTTTCTAGAAGGAAAAACAACACTCGCTTAGAAAGGAGATTTTTTACATTTCAGACAACAAATGAGCAATAACAAATTAAGATAAAATCAAAGCGCATTCCCAAGCAAGAGAGGCTGGATCATGGCAAAATCTAAAAGTGAAACTCCCACCATTAACTTCAAAGACCCCGAATATTATTTTAATCGTGAGTTAAGTTGGTTAGAGTTTAACCAGCGTGTTCTCAATGAAGCAGTTGATCCGCGTACACCCTTATTAGAACGTCTCAAGTTTATGGCAATTTTTAGCTCAAACTTAGACGAATTTTTTATGGTACGGGTGGCGGGATTAAAACAGCAAGTGGAAGCAAATGTCAATAAATTAACCGCCGACGGACGCGATCCTTCACAACAATTGACAGATATTAGTGAACGGTTGCGTCCCATGATTTTGAAACAAGATCAACATTTTGAAGAAGTTTTAAGAGGATTACTCGCAGAAGAAGGGATACATTTATTAAACTATGCTGATCTCAATGTCGAACAACGAACCTATTTACAAAATTATTATGAAGATCATGTTTTCCCTGTTTTAACGCCGCTTGCGGTTGATCCTGGACATCCTTTCCCTTATATTTCTAATCTTAGTTTGAATTTAGCAGTTGTAGTGCGTCAACCCGAAACAGATGACGAATTATTTGCTCGTATTAAAGTCCCAAAAGTGTTACCTCGTTTTGTTCAACTTCCCAGAGAATTAGGGGTTCACAATAAAAAAGGAAAACCAGCAATTTGGACAGGAATCCCTCTCGAACAAATTATTTCTCATCATTTAGAAGCACTATTTCCAGGGATGACGATTCAGGAATGTTATCCATTTCGGATTACTAGAAATGCTGATATTGCGGTCGAAGAAGACGAAGCAGATGATTTATTATTAGCCATTCAAAAAGAACTTCGTAAACGTCGGATGGGAGGTTCAGTGGTTCGGATGGAAATTCATCATTCAGCCCCCGACCATGTCCGAGAAATGTTAAGTCGAGAAATGAAGTTAGAGGAACAAAATGTTCATCAAATTACAGGGTTATTAGGATTAGGAGATTTGATGTCATTTATGGAGCTTCCTTTACCCGAATTAAAAGATAAAAAATGGACAGCAATTGTACCGCCACCATTTCAACGTTATCGGGATACAGAAGAAACAGAGGGCGCTCTTTCGGTAGAGGAAAAAAGCGAAAGTTTCTTTGGGGAAATTCGGAAATCTGACCTATATGTTCATCATCCTTATCATTCTTTTAGCGCGACTATACAAGAGTTTATTGAGTTAGCCGCAGCTGATCCGAAAGTGTTAGCAATTAAGATGACACTTTATCGAACTTCTGGCGATTCTCCGATTATTAATGCGCTGATTAATGCGGCAGAAAATGGGAAACAAGTGGCGGTTTTAGTAGAGTTGAAAGCAAGGTTTGATGAGGAAAATAATATTGTTTGGGCGCGAAAATTAGAAAAGTCGGGGGTTCATGTCGTTTACGGAATTGTGGGCTTAAAAACCCATACGAAAACGGCGTTAGTGGTGCGCCAAGAAGAAGATAAAATTCATCGTTATGTTCATATTGGGACGGGAAATTATAATCCGAAAACGGCGAAACTGTACACGGATTTAGGGTTGTTTAGTTGTCGGGAAGCGTTAGGCGCTGATCTTACTGATTTGTTTAATTTCTTGACAGGACATTCTCGTCAACGATCGTATCGGAAATTATTAGTCGCACCAGTGAGTTTGCGCGATCGAATGCTTGTTTTAATTCAAAGAGAACGCGATCGAGCGAAAAAAGGAGAAAAGGCTTATATTATTGCTAAAATGAACGCCTTGGTTGACCCAAAGATTATTCAAACCCTCTACGAAGCCTCACAAGCGGGAGTAGAAATTGATTTAATTATTCGGGGAATTTGTTGTTTACGTCCTGGAGTTGAGGGAGTGAGTGAGAACATTCGTGTTATTAGTATTATCGGACGTTTTCTGGAACATTCTCGCATTTTCTACTTCTATAATAATGGGGAAGAGGAACTCTACATTGGTAGCGCCGATTGGATGCAAAGAAACTTAGATCGACGTATCGAAGCAGTCGTTCCCATTGATGATCCGAATATATTTCAAGACTTAAAAAACATTCTGGAAATTATGCTTTCTGATAATCGTCAGGCTTGGGAATTACAACCTGATGGTCATTATTTGCAAAGACAACCAGGAGAAAATGAAGAAGTGAGAAGTACCCATGAAATCTTGATGCAAATGGCTTTACAATCTTCTACAGTGACTTAAATTAATATAGTAATCTCATAAGAATTGTAAATCAATCCCCCCTAACCCCCCTTTGTAAGGGGGGAATAATTTATCCCCCCTAATCCCCCTTGGTAAGACAAATCAATCCCCCCTAATCCCCCTTGGTAAGACAAATCAATCCCCCCTAACCCCCCTTTGAAAGGGGGGAATAATAAGTTGGTATGTAGCGCCAATTATTCACGCATGGTATAAGTTATGGTAAGCTCAAATCTTGGTCAACTTGGAGAGGAATTTACGGCGCAATGGCTAAAACGTCAAGGTTGGGAAATTATCGCTTCTCGTTGGCGCTGTCGTTGGGGAGAATTGGATTTAGTGGCTTACCATTCTGGTTTGATTTTTGTAGAGGTAAAAACCCGTCAAAGCAATAATTGGGATGAGAATGGTTTGTTAGCAATTACTCCTCAAAAACAAGCTAAACTCTACCGCGCAGCCGAGATGTTTTTATCACATTATCCCGCTTATTCTCATGTTAATTGTCGCTTTGATTTAGCTTTAGTTAAAGCTCAAAAGGTTTCTAATTTTGATCGAGGCGAAAACAGCTATGAGTTAACTTTAGTGAGTTACTTAAAAGGAATTTTTGAATAGGAAGAATTTAAACATTTTAGACAACAAGAAAAGTAAAAATGATGTCATCCCAACCTCACCCCGATCGAGCATTAATTAGCATTAACTGCGCGATCGTCACCATCAGCGATACTCGCAGCAAAGAGAGCGATCGAAGCGGTCAATTAATCCAAGAAAAACTAGAAGCAAACGGTCATCAAATCCAAGATTATACAATTCTCAAAGATGATCCAGAAGCAATTATTAATCATCTAAAAACACTGAGAAAACAAAAAACATTAGAAGTGATTATCTGTAACGGAGGAACAGGGATCGCTCCCAGAGATACCACTTATGATGCACTGGCGCAAGTTTTAGATAAAACGTTACCTGGATTTGGGGAGTTATTTCGCTATTTAAGTTATCAAGAAATCGGATCACGAGCGATCGCATCACGGGCGATCGCTGGCGTTTATTCTAACCAGTTAATCTTCTCTCTTCCAGGTTCAACAAAAGCTGTTCAATTAGGCTTAGAAAAACTAATCCTACCAGAATTAGTCCATTTAGTGAAACAGCTTGATCATCAATAAAATCATACCATGCGTGAAGAATTGGCGCTACACACCATCCAATTATTCCCCCCTTTCAAAGGGGGGTTAGGGGGGATATACTGTAACCTAACTTTTTGAAAATGGTATTAAGCCACTTCTGTTGTCGCTTGAATTGCAAAGTTGTCAGCAGTTAACTCATCAGCATTAACGCCAAGGAGACGGGCGACATCATTATCTCCAACACTGACAATCGCATCAGCACCATCTTGGGTAAGGCTCAAGTCAGCAAACTCAGCAACGGAGTCAATTCCGCCAATTCCGAGGACATCCTCACCGAAGATAAAGTCAGTGATTTCGTTAGCATTGGCGGCAATTTGTGCGTTGGCAATCCAGAACTGATCAGCGCCAGCACCACCAGTGACCAGATTTTTGCCACCGCCTTCAACTTGACCTTCTGAGAGGAAGAGACGATCATCGCCATCGCCACCCATGATGCGGTCTTCATAACCAGCATTCACCGTATCGTTGCCAGCACCACCGTAGAGGCGATTTTCACGACCGAGGGAAGACTCGATGATATCATTGCCAGCACCACCAAAAGCGCGATCGTTGCTACCAGCAACCAATTCATCGTTATTGCTGCCACCATAGAGGCGATTACCACCGTTACCAGTAGAGGTTTCAATGGAATCATTCCCTTCTCCACTGAAGACAAGATTGCCTTCGCCGTCAAAATCAACGCCAGCTTCGAGGGTGTCATCTTGTAAGCTACCGAAAGCAGGGGAACCAGAGCCAGAAATAGCGCCTTGTAAGGTTCCGTCAGCATTAGTCTGGAGGGTGATTTCATCTCCGTAAACTCGGCGCTCGGTATCTACCAAGTTATAATCAGAATCCAAGGTGGGGAAGCTATAGACAGGGGTTAAGGTAATTTCTGCTCCTTCGTCTGTTTGTTGCAGATTAACTTCTAAGTGACCATAGTGTTTACCACCGGCAACATTTTGAAGAACACCATTCACTTCTTCCCAGAGTTCAGGTTCACTTTGGTCGGCTGTCCATTGGCTAAACTGATTGTAGCTGAGAAGATTACCCTCCTCATCAGTGCGTTCTCCTCGCATTCCATCGCCAGCAACCCCAACATCATAGTAAGTAACGCCAATCCCATCGCCATCTTCATCCACGAAGCTACGCTCAAACATCTCACTGTGACCTGAGAAAACCGCAGCCACTTCGTACTCTTCAAAGAGGGGATGATATTGTCGCATCGGTGTTCCTCCTTGACCTGAGGAATCCTCATGGTTCATGGGAAGACCGTGAGTACCGCTGGAGTAGGGAACGTGGTGGAATTGAGCAAAGATAATTTGACCTTGTTCTCTTGCGTCTTCTAACTGCTCGATCGCCCAGTTCCATTGCGGGCTACCTGGGTTAAAGTCCGCTAAATCTGTTCCCCCTGCTGCTTCATACTGTTCGCGAGTATAGTTTTGTTGGGTGTCAGTGCCAGGTTCTGTAAATTCTCGGCCGCTAATTTTCGGAGGTTGTCCTTCTCCCCCATAGTTGTCTCGACTGTCATCCGGTTCTCCATTGGAAGTGTCGAGGGTAAGCACGGTGATGGGACCGTAGTCGATGCGATAATAGTTGTCTTGATGCTCAGGCGTACCATTGGGAGGGGCATCAAAGTAGGCGTGGAACTTGTCATGACCGAATTTTGGACCAAAGCGTCCCTCGTCATCTGTGCCATATCCGCCATTGAGTGCGCCGTAGTTTTCCCAGTTGCCAAGGGCGGGTAAGATCGGATATTCGGATAAACCACTGTCAAATTCCCCTGCATTGTGGCGGAAAAATTCATCCCAGCCGGGCTGGTAACCGCCGCCCTGGACTAAGTCTCCCGGCATCATCATGAAATCTGGTTCCCGACTGTTAATGATTTCAAGATTGTTGCGGTAGCCGACGTTTTCTGTCAGGGGATAGTTGAGACGATCGCCGCTGACCCCTAATGTATCCGCCCACTGACTCCCTTCTAAAGCTGGGCGATCTTCAGATTCAGAATCTAACGCCCCTTGCTGCCAATCCCGACGACGGACACGACCGCGCGGTTCCGTTTCACTGTCAGAGAGGGCAAAAAAGCGAATTTGATCCCAGTTGTCTTGAGTGGGTGCAGTTTGGAAACTGGCTTCAAACACCTCATCGCCAACCGTCACCGTGTATTGGTAGGTGCGATCGGGCAATAAACCGCTAACATCGACGGTGTGCTTATAGTTTTCATCGCCTAATAACCATGACCCTTGTTCTAAGCCATCAATTTCTTGGTTTAATTCAGCATTGGTGTAACTGAGTACAGACTCGAACGTTGGATCAGTGTTAAAAGAAAGGGGATTGTCCAATCCCGGTCCGGTAATGGTGATTTCTCCTGAAGTATCCTCTTCAGTGAACCAAGTAAAGTGCATCCCCTCGCTGGAAGGCTGTTGCAGATAAGGATTAACGCGGAAGGACATGATTAAAAACCTCCAAAGTTGTTTTTGCTCCAGAACAACTACAGCAGAATTATGAGATTTTCCTGAGTAATTCTGGAACTTTGTTTACTATGGCACTACAAGTTTAATAAACGATTATGAAACAATTAAATTTTTAGTTATCTGATTTTAAAAAATTAAACTCTTTAATAAGTTGCTGTTACACAACGAAAAAGTTGTTTTTGCTCCAGAACAACTACAGCAAAATTATGAGATTTTCCTGAAGTAATTCTGAAACTTTTAATTTTTTTTATACGTTTAGATAAAGAAATCTTAACCTACTTCAACGAAGATGAGAACGTTCTGAGTTTAAGGTAATAATAATGGCTGGCAATAACGTTATTTTCATTCACCCGGACGGAGCGGACCCGTCTCACTGGTCTCTTGCTCGTCTGGCAACAGAAGGTCCTGATGGTCGTATCAACTGGGACGAAATGACAGAAGCAAGTGTCTATCTCGGTCATATTGACGATCGCATTGTCGCCACATCTAATGCGGGCGCTGTCGCTCATGCTTATGGGATTAAGCCATTTTCTGGTAGTTATGGTTTTGACGAAAATGCAGACCCTTATCAGTCTCTTTCCGAGTTACAAGGGCAATTGCAAGGGGGAGCCGGGTCTGGTTCTACCATTATGGAAGAGGCGATCGCGGCGGATAAACCCACTGCGGTGATTCAATCTGGGTTTATCGCTGAACCTGGGACAGGGGTTTTCTTAGCAGATGCCGAAAGTAGAGGCGATCGAGCAGGGATCACGGCTCAAATCGTTGAGTCTGGGGTTGATGTGATTCTTGGCGCGGGAGAAGTCGATTATCTTCCTGTGGGAACAGAGGGTTTCTTTGGCGTGGAAGGAACTCGCACCGATGGACGTAACCTGATTACAGAAGCAGAAGCATTGGGTTACGAAGTGGTTTACACTCGCGAACAATTACAGGCGCTTCCTGCTGACACCGATCGCGTTTTAGGGATTTTTGCAGCCGAAGACACCTACAACGACACCACCGAAGCAGCTTTAGTGGAACAGGGATTAGTTGACGAAGACGGTCAACTGATTACCTACGGTCAACCTGGCAATGAAAATCCAGTGACCATTGCAGAAATGATGGAAGCCACTCTCAGCTTAGATAAGTTTACCCAAGCTGAAGACGGATTTTTAATTGTTGCCGAAGAAGAAGGAACCGATAACTTTGGGAACAATAACAATGCTGCGGGGGTTCTAGATGGAATTTTAAGAGCCGATGCCGCGATCGGGGTTGCCCAAGATTTCGTAGATAACAACCCCAATACCTTATTAATCACTGCTGCCGACAGTGCTGCTGGCGGAATCGAAATTGATGACGATGGCGGAAGCGCTGGTAGCACTCGCGAAGATGGTCCTTTTGGCAATGATGGCGACCCCTTCTTCACGGGCGCTGAAGATGCAAACGGCGACATTTTTTCCTTTACAGCAGAGTGGGGAACTCTCAGCGACGTTGCAGGAAGTATTGTCACCAAGGCTTATGGCTTAAACTCCGAGCAATTGTCTTCAACTGTGGACAATACAGGGATTTATCGCATCATGTACGAAACCCTGTTTGAGGTGGAGCTAGATTCTCCCGCAGGTGTTCCCGATGATTTTGCCCTCGAAGCACCGCCAGAACCCACCCAAGACACAGGGAACGTCGTCTTTATTCACCCTGATGGAACTAGCCCTTCCCACTACGCAGCCGCCCGTTTTGCGTCGGAAGGAACAGACGGTCGCCTCAACTGGGATCAGATGACCAACGCTGGCGTTTATCTGGGTCACATGGAAGATCAGATTGTGGGAACGTCTAATGGTGGGGCTGTTGTTCACGCTTATGGGGTCAAGCCTTTCAGTGGTACATTTGGCTTAGATGAACAAGGCGAAGCCATTACCTCTCTTTCTGGCAAAGAAGGAACAACGATTTTAGAAGAAGCGCAAGCTGCAGGCAAAGCAGTGGGGATTGTCAACTCTGGAGAAATCGCCGAACCTGGTTCTGCTGTTTTCCTATCCACCGCAGAAAGTCGTGGTCAAACAGGATTTATTACCGCAGAAGTCCTCGCATCAGGAGCAGAAGTTATTCTGGGTGGTGGAGAAACCGACTATCTCCCTCAAGAAGAAATCGGCTTTTTCGGACAACCAGGCACTCGCAGCGATGGTCGTAACCTCATTGAAGAAGCGGAAGACATGGGTTACACCGTTGTTTATACTCTCGAAGAACTGCAAGCGATCGATCCCGCAGAAACCGATAAACTCTTGGGAATCTTTGCTGCGGGTTCAACCTACAACGCAACTTCCGAAGAGAATCTCATCAATCAAGGATTAGTGGATGAAAATGGCGACTTGATCTTCTACGGTCAACCCCCTGAAAATCCCGATCCTCCAACGCTGGCGGAGATGACCGAGGCAGCCGTAGGCATTCTCTCGCAAGACCCCGATGGGTTTATGCTGGTTGCAGAAGAAGAGGGAACCGACAACTTTAACAACTCTGGTAACTCCGCAGGGGGAATTGAAGCAGCCCTCCGCGCTGATGCAGCAATGGGTGTGGTGCAAGACTTCATTCGCAATCAAGACCCCAATACCTTGCTCATTACCGCTGCTGACAGCGATGCGGGTGGTGTGGAAGTGGATGATGTTTCTGGGGATACGGTTGGCACTTATGAGGTACAGCCAGAATTACCAGGCACTGGTGTAGAATTTCCCTTTGATGGTCAAACAGGCTCTGATACTGCACCGTTTACCACTCCTGCTGATGCGGATGGCGATGAATTCCAGTTCGGTGTCGTTAATTCCTTCTCTGACTTAAGCGGTGGCATTGTTTCCAAAGCCTTCGGGATGAATGCGGATACCTTACCCCCCACCACCGACAATACTGATATCTATCGCACCATGTATCGGACGCTGTTTGGGATTGAACCAGAAGCAGCTGCTGGCGTACAGCCACAGGAAAATCCCACTGCAACGTTCACCACAGCGATCGATAACAACATTCTTGAGAATGAACCCGATACCCCTGGTGGCGATGTGGTTGACATCAGTGTTGACCAGGAAGATGACGGGGGAATCACGCAAGCGCTGCTGGAATTTACTGATTTCTCTATCCCTGATGACGCAACCTTAGAAGGTGCAACCTTAAGAATTTTCACCAACAATCCCACCAGTGGCCCTGTTTCTGCCTATCGGATGCTGGAAGACTGGGGGAATGATAGCACTTGGGCTGATTTTGATGGCAATGGCGTACAACCTGATGGCGTTGAAGCAGTAGAGGAAGCGTCTGTCACTTTCTTTAATCCTGATGATAATGCTTTCGTCAATTTGGATGTTACGGAGGATATTCAATTCTGGTTAGACAACCCCGATCAGAATAACGGTTGGATTTTAATCAATGATTCTACTGATGGTTGGGATTTTGATTCTTCTGAGTCTCAGAGTCAATTGGTTCCGCAGTTGGTCTTAGAATTTACCACAGAGGACGCACCGCCAGCACCTGTGGAGGGTGTCGTTATTACGGTTACTAGCGCCGATGATAGTGGTGCTGGTTCATTACGGGACGCGATCGCGCAGGCAAATGACAGCGAAGGCACGATCGACACCATTGAGTTTGACAGCAATCTCAACGGAGAAACCATTGTCTTAACCAGTGGCGAACTCGCTATTACTGACCCTCTCATTATCACAGGATTAGGCGACGATCAGTTAACGATTGATGGCAATGACAACAGTGGCATCTTCAACGTCAATGATGGCACTGATAACACGATTGAGGTCAGTATTGACGGTTTAACCCTCACTGGCGGTAACACCGAAGGCAGTGGCGCTGCAATTTCCAACCGTGAGACATTAACCATTAGCGATCTCACAATCTCCGATAACTTTGCTGAAGTCAATGGTGGTGCAATCAATAACACTGGTGGAACGCTAACCATCACAGATGTAACCCTTTCTGGAAACACCGCAAGTCTTGATGGCGGTGCAATTAACAATATCAATGAAGGCACTGTCACCATTTCTGAAAGCAACATTTCTGGAAATACGGCAATTGATGACGGTGGCGCGATCGACAATGCCAATGGTAGCACGCTTACTGTAACCAACAGCATCATCTCCGATAATGTAGCAGACACGGGCTTTGGTGGTGGTGTCAATCACTCCTACAATTCCCTCGCCACCTTGGTGAACACCACAATCTCTGGTAACTCCGCAAGCGCGAATGGCGGTGGTGTTAGCAACTATAACGGAACGATCGTGGTTTCTGACAGCACCATCAGTGGCAACTCAGCAGCAACCGATGGCGGTGGAATTGAAAACTTTGGCACGGCAACCCTGATTAATAGCACTATCAGCAATAACTTCTCAGCACGAGATGGTGGTGGCATTTTCGACACGGGAACAGCTAGCCTGATCAGTTCTACGGTTAGTGAAAATGAAGCTGGAAATAATGGCGGTTCTCTCTGGAGTGATGGCACAGTGAACCTCACCAACAGCATTCTTGCTGACAGCCGCAGCGCTGATGATGCGGAAGTTGCCGATGCAGGTGCAACGTTTAATTTGTCGGGAGCGAACATTGTTGAAGATGGCAGCGTCAGCGATACGATCGCGCTCGATCCCCGTCTTTCTCCCTTACAAGATAATGGCGGTTCTGTTCTCACTCACCTGCCTTTAGAGGAAAGCCCCGCGATCGATGCTGGCGATAACAATGAACTCCCCGCCGACAGCTTCGACCTTGATGGTGATGATGATACCTCAGAACCCATTCCCTTTGACCAACGAGGCTTCGATCGCGTTGTTGATGGAGTGGATATTGGTGCGGTAGAAGTACGAACAGAAGACTTAGCCGGCCCCAACGATCCGCCTACCATTCTTAATGCAGTTGAGTCTGTGGGCTTCCCTGAAAGCAGCCTCACAGGAGAAACAGAAGTGGTTGCAGGAGGACAAATTGAAGCCACTGACCCTGATACCCCCGCGATCGACCTCAATTTTGAGTTAACCGAGGATGCAGGTGGCTTCTTTGAACTGGTGGATGCAACAACAGGCGCGATCGCGATTACCCCTGAAGGTGCAGAAAACATCGAAGAAGGTCAAGAATTTAACTTAGAACTGGTTGTCAGTGATGGCGAGTTTGAATCTGACCCTGTAAACATCACTGTTAATATCGTAGAACCGTTATTAACCGCTTCGGAAACTTTCACCGCAGCCAACGATAACAACATTCGCGAGGATCAGCCCAATAGCCCAGGGGGAGATGAGACTGATATCAGCGTTGACCAACAAGACCCCGACGAAACCCAAGCCCTGATTGAATTTACGGATTTTTCCATTCCTGAAGGGACAACCCTAGACTCAGCAACGGTCACTTTCTTCACTAACAGTGCTAGCGATGGGCCAATTTCTTTATATCGAATGCTGCAAGATTGGAATAATGACAGCACTTGGGCTGACTTTGGCGGTGATGGCGTACAAGCTGATGGCGTTGAAGCTGTAGAAGAAGCCTCTGCTACCTTCCTTAACCCCGTTGATGATTCTTTCCTCTCCTTAGATGTTACTGAGGACGTTCAATCCTGGTTAGAAAACCCCGACCAAAACAACGGTTGGGTGATTTTGAATGCG
Source organism: Dactylococcopsis salina PCC 8305 (assembly GCF_000317615.1). Taxonomy (GTDB): domain Bacteria; phylum Cyanobacteriota; class Cyanobacteriia; order Cyanobacteriales; family Rubidibacteraceae; genus Halothece; species Halothece salina. Next base: position 1,713,321 of record NC_019780.1, read on the forward strand.
TCTGGCGATGGTTGGGACTTTGATTCTTCGGAAAGTAGCCTTGACCAAGTTCCTCAATTGACTTTAGAATTTTCTGCGGAGGAGGCTGAAGAAGCAGAGGAAACGGAAGCGTTAGTTTTTGGTAGCCTCAACAATGACAGTTTTGATGGTGAACTCGGCGAAAACAACTTTGATGCCCTCGCTGATCTCTTGTTTACCGGTGCTGGCGAAGATACAGTAGATACCAGTAGCGGATCAGGTAATCGCATTTATGCCGGAAGCGAAGCCGATGAACTATTTGCCGGGACAGGTGATCGCCTCTTTGCTGGTGCAGGAAATGACATTCTCGAAGCAACCGCCAGTAATGGCAATAATCGCCTCTATGGAGGTTTCGGTGATGATGACTTCATCAATGGCAATAATGATCGTTTAGTCGGCGGTGAAGGCAGCGATCAATTCTTCTTGGCTGAAGAAAGCGGGGAAAGTGTGATCACCGGCGGTACTGGTACTGATCAATTCTGGATGGCCAATGCTGGTTTTCCTGTTGCAGCCAACACCATCACTGACTTTACTGCTGGAGAAGATGTTCTTGGTGTTGCTGGCATTGGTGCAGGAGATATTACTGATCTCTCCATTGCCCAAAGTGGAAATAACGCCACCATCGGTTTTAATGGGAATGATTTAGCGATCTTGCTAGGCGTTGATAGCAATGCTTTAACCAATAACAACTTCGTGTTTGAAAATGCAGCGGTTTAATCCTCGCTAACTCCGACTGTCTAGGAAAAGGGACGATCGCGCGATCGTCCCTTTTAGTTAGGGTTTCCTGTTGGGAAACTGAAACCTTTATCCAATGATATCAGGTTCGCTCGATCGATGATAAAGAGTAGGTTGGGTGAAGCGAAGCGAAACCCAACACACATTATAAGCAATTACCCGAACTTGATATGAGGCTTTAAGGCTCTTAACCCCTCAAAAAAGTGCAAGGGAGACAAGGGAGACAAGGAAGACAAGGGAGACAAGGGAGACAAGGGAGCGATTTTTCTTCCCCATCTTTCCCATCTCCCCCATCTTCCCCATCTTCCCCATCTCCCCCCATCTCCCCCATCTTCCCCATCTTCCCCATCTCCCCCCATCTCCCCCATCTCCCCTATCTTCCCCAACTTTTTCAGCAATAAAAAACCCGCACTGGGCGGGCTAAAGACTTAAAAATTAAATCGAGTTAAACAGACTTGGCTAGAAGATTCCAAAATCATCAAATTAAGCCACTTCTGTTGTCGCTTGAATTGCAAAGTTGTCAGCAGTTAACTCATCAGCATTAACGCCAAGGAGACGGGCGACATCATTATCTCCAACACTGACAATCGCATCAGCACCATCTTGGGTAAGGCTCAAGTCAGCAAACTCAGCAACGGAGTCAATTCCGCCGATACCGAGGACATCCTCACCGAAGATAAAGTCAGTGATTTCGTTAGCATTGGCGGCAACTTGTGCGTTGGCAATCCAGAACTGATCAGCACCAGCACCACCAGTGACCAGATTTTTGCCACCGCCTTCAACTTGACCTTCTGAGAGGAAGAGACGATCATTGCCATCGCCACCCATGATGCGGTCTTCATAACCAGCATTCACCGTATCGTTGCCAGCACCACCGTAGAGGCGATTTTCACGACCGAGGGAAGACTCGATGATATCATCACCAGCACCACCAAAAGCGCGATCGTTGCTACCAGCAACCAATTCATCGTTATTGCTGCCACCATAGAGGCGATTACCACCGTTACCAGTAGAGGTTTCAATGGAATCATTCCCTTCTCCACTGAAGACAAGATTGCCTTCGCCGTCAAAATCAACGCCAGCTTCGAGGGTGTCATCTTGTAAGCTACCGAAAGCGGGGCCAGCAAGAGTTTCTGCTTGGGCATCGAGGTTAATATTGAACTGGAAGATTTGACCGCCTTGGTCTCCTAAACGCTCTTCGACAACACCACCAGATTCACCGCGATGCTGTACCACACCGATCAAAGTCTGCTCAGCCAGCGGCAGGTCGTCGATGATTTCTTGGGCGCCAGTGCCAGCAAGCTCTTCTTGGGTGTAGAAGCTGCCGTCTTCCTTCGTTTCTACCAAGTGGGTGACGTTCCAAGAACCAGAAAACTCAGAACTTTCTGCCGAGGAAAATGTATCAGGAATCGCTGCCACTTCCGCTTCCGCACGAGGATTAAGAGCGCCCCCTGCTGATGCTAAGAAGTAGCCTGTGCCTTCTTCTTCTAACTGCATCGTCTCGGAGTCGATCGGGAGAACATATTTCCGTTCGCCATAATCGTTACCCGAATCTTCATCGACAATCAGGTAATCACCATCAGCAGCTTTAACCCACTGTAGCCCGTCGGGTCCAAAAATCCGCGCCTCATCATTTTCAATATGGGTCGCATGGGTGCGTGTGCCATCGGGGTTATTTTCACCAATGTGACCGGCTCCCTTACCGCCAGTTTCTAGGGTGAGGGCGCCATCCACGCCAGCTAAAATGCGGGTAACATCTGCTGACAAGTAATCAGGCAAACCATTACCATCAGCATCATTGTTTTCAAGCTCATTGACGATATCAGTGAACTCAATCCCTAACTGAGCGCCAGGCACGGTGAGGTTTTGAACATAGCGATGGTTGCTGGGGTCGGGGTCAACTGCGGGGTGTTCAGTCTTGCTGTCGCCGTTGAAATAGTTGTAACCCCCTGCTGCCACGCCGCCTTCGGGTTGTTCGTTCGGTTCGCCGTCATCGCCATCTTCCAGCCATTTGAACACTTCTGTTTCGCCAGCGTTCTCAGGACTATCGAAGCCATCCCACTGATAGCTGGTGGGATAATAACGGGCGCTGAAACTGTCGGGAGCGTCCGCATCCTGAGCGTAAGCATCCATCATCTTGACATCAGCATCAACATTCTCAATGCCCAAATTCTCGAATGTTTCTCCATCGAGAGACATTCCGTAGAGTTGACCGTACAGCAGACCATTTTCACCTAAGAAGGAATCCCGTTCGCTTGCGCCTTCAGTGAGGGGATCACCGTTGGCATCAACACCTTTCTTACCGATATAAACTGCTAGGGGGGCAGGTTCAACTCCAAGGTTGTAGCCCGCTGCTACAATAACAACGTAATCTTCGCTACCTGAGTTGATCGGCAGGAGTTTCTCATAACCCGCCTGACCTAACGCAGGTGCGGTGTAAGCAGTGTCATTTTCGAGATCAACCACCATCGAGGCGAGACCCATTGTGTCGTTAACGAAGAACTCACCGGCACTGCGAGGACCCTCCTCGCCATCAGGATCGGGATACATACCGTTGCCGATATTCCACTCTTCCGCCATCAGCCACATATCATCTTCAAAGCCGATGCCGTCGCCATATTTGTTGGCTGGCTCGTAGTAAGCTCCACAGAAGGAGTGGAAGAAGAAGTCACCTTGGGTCAACTGTTGCTCTTCGCGGAACTCATAGACCGTTCCATCGGCTGCGGTCTGGTTGCCCCACTTGGCACTCAAATCGCTAGGATCGTCATTCTCGCCATCTACAATCTCGCCGAATACGTTGTAAACGGTATTAAACAAATGTCCTGCTCCCTCGACCATCTCGCTGGCTGGAGTGTCGTTTTCGAGAAACTCCGCAAACGCAGCGCGATTATAGTCGATCGCGTGGATGTGAGAACCAGTGAATGTAACACCGCTTTCCATTTCCCAAGGGTAGGTCTCATTGGACATGGTGGCGTAGGACTCGGACTGGTACGCCACGCGCACGGTGTCTTCGTCTTGTAACCATGCGGCTTGACCATCAGGATAGCCAGTTAGCACGTGACCATTTTCGGCATCTTCCTCGCCCACTGTCCCTAGAGCTTTGAAATCACCGTAGGGGAAATCTGTGTCGCCACTTTCTCCGTCTTGCAAATGTTCAGGCTGGGTGGAACTACCAGCTTGGGGGATCAACGCTGTGGTCTCTCCAATACTTACCATTATTTAAAGCCTCTATTACCGTCAATAAGTTGCTGTTACACAACGAAAAAGTTGTTTTTGCTCCCGAACAACTACAGCAAAATTATGAGATTTTCCTGAAGTAATTCCGAAACTTTATTTAGTTTGACACTACAAGTTTAATAAACGGTTATGAAACAATTAATTTTTTAATTATTCAAGTTGAAAAAAATCTTAAGCCGTTTCTGGTTATAGTTTTCAGCGTTGAGGATTTCCAATTATAAAAAAAATCTTAAACTCTTTTCTCAATTATTAAATCAATATAAAATCCCTTGATTTTTGTCCTCTTTAGTGAAATCGGAAAAGGTTACTGATTCTTCACTCTAATTATTTCTTAGTAAAATTTGACTTGCTTAATAGTTGAGACTTAATGTTAACAAACAAATTGATAGTTACCAGATTTTTGATTAAGAAAGCGCAATTGATCAAGATATAGCGCTACGCGCTAGGCAAAAGGCAAGAGGCAAGAGGCAAGAGGCAAGAGTAAGGTATAGGTGAGTTTCAACATTTTGGAATGTCCTAACCTAATTTTGTAGCGCTATAGTAAGCGATCCCTCTCGTCGATCGTCCAGCTTTTTTTTATAAATAGTTGCAATTAGCTAAGACAAAAGAAATCTGGCTAAAGTTTTAGCCAGATCAGCAACTTATTGACGGTAAGTTGTAATTACTTTTATCTTAACGTGAAAAATATTAAAGTCAACTTCCATTTGAAAGATCGAAATCACTATTGATGGCTTTCCGAGTTTTTAGCTATCCAAAAAGGGCGAAACCCTAAACGGAAAATTGCTAAAACTCTTGTTTTCAGAGCATTCTGCGCGATCGCATTATGATTGCTTATGGATAATATCTAGTAGCTTTTATGGAAAAGCATTAACCCAACCTTCCCATAATTTTAATTTTTTTTATACGTTTAGATAAAAAAATCTTAACCTACTTCAGCGAAGATGAAAATGTTCTGAGTTCAAGATAATAATAATGGCTGGCAATAACGTTATTTTCATTCATCCCGATGGGGCAGGTCCCTCTCATTGGTCTCTTGCTCGTTTAGCAACAGAAGGTCCAGATGGTCGTATCAACTGGGATCGCATGACTGAAGCAAGTGTCTATTTGGGTCATCTTGATGATCAAATTGGTGCGACTTCTAATGCTGGTGCTGTTGCTCACGCTTACGGAATTAAGCCTGTTGCACCGAGCTATGGTTTCGATGGAGACGGAAACCCCTATCAACCCCTTTCCGAATTACAAGGGCAACTCCAAGACGGGGCAGAATCTGGCGATACGATCATGGAAGAAGCCGTTGCGTCGGGGAAACCCACCGCCCTGATTCAATCTGGCTTTATCGCAGAACCTGGAACGGGCGTTTTCGTTGCGGATGCCGAAAGTAGAGGCGACAGAGAAGGTATCACCGCGCAAATCGTTGAGTCTGGGGTTGATGTTATCCTCGGCGCGGGAGAAGTTGACTATCTTCCTGAAGGAGAAACTGGTTTCTTTGGCGTAGAAGGAACTCGTACCGATGGACGTAACCTGATTACAGAAGCGGAAGATGCAGGTTATGAAGTCGTTTATACTCGCGAACAATTACAAAGCCTTCCTGCTGATACCGAAAGAGTTTTAGGGATTTTTGCCCCCGAAGACACCTACAACGACTTAACCGAGCAACAGTTAAGAGATGCAGGATTAGTCGATGAAAGTTTACCCCCTAGTGAGCAACTGATCACCTACGGTCAACCCGATCAAAACAATCCTGATCCTGTTACCGTTGGGGAAATGATGGAATTCACCCTCGGCTTAGACAAGTTTACTCAAGCTGAAGATGGCTTCTTTGTTGTCGCTGAAGAAGAAGCAACCGACAACTTCGGAAACGACAACAACACAGCAGGGGTTTTAGATGCAACGTTAAGAGCCGATGCCATGATTGGGGCAGCACAAGACTTTGTAGATAATGTTAACCCCAACACCTTAGTCATCACCGCTGCTGATAGTGCTGCTGGTGGTTTACAGCTTGATGACAAAACGGGCGAAACCGTTGGCACTAACTTCCGTCAGCCTTCTTTTGATGATTTAGAAGGAAATGTTCAAATTGGCGAACGTAACGGTCAGCCCGTCTTTGCCTATGAAGTGCCTTTAGACGGTCAAACGGGTAACAATACCGAACCTTTTGTGACTGGCGCTCCTGATGCCAGTGGCGACACCTTTGAGTTTGGCGCGGCTTATGCTACCTTCAGCGACGTTTTTGGCAGCATCGTCACCAAAACCTACGGTCTCAATGCGGAGAAAATTAACTCTACCATTGACAATACCGCCGTGTATCGTCTGATGTACGAAACCCTGTTCGATGTAGAACTTGCTCCCCCCGATGGCGTTCCTGATGATTTTGACATTGAACAACCCCCAGAAGCGACTGCATCCACTGGTAATGTCATCTTTTTCCACCCTGATGGCACTAGCCCCTCTCACTTTGCAGCGGCTCGCTTTGCCACAGTGGGAACCGATGGTCGTCTCAACTGGGATAACATGAGCGAAGCCAGTGTCTATCTCGGTCACATGGACGATCGTATCGTGGGAACTTCTAATGGTGGTGCTGTGGTTCACGCCATGGGAGTTAAGCCCTTTGCGGGTAGTTATGGCTTAGATGAAAATGGTAATCCCTATACTTCCTTATCTGGAAAAGAAGGGACAACTATCTTAGAAGAAGCACAAGCTACAGGTAAAGCGGTAGGGATTGTTAACTCTGGCTTTATTGCTGAACCTGGTTCTGGTGTTTTCTTAGCTGATGTGGAAGATCGTAGCCAAACCGAAGCGATTACAGTGGAAATTTTAGAGTCTGGTGCTGATGTTATCCTTGGCGGTGGTGAAACCGATTATCTCCCTGAAGGTACAGTCGGCGTTTTCGGACAAGAAGGGACTCGCGAAGATGGACGTAACCTGATTGAAGAGGCGGAAGACATGGGTTATACTGTTGTCTTCAGTCGTGATGAATTAAATGAGGCTGTTGAAAATCCAGAAACCGACAAACTCTTAGGAATTTTTGCGGCTCGTGATACCTATAACGACACCTTTGAAGACGATCTTCGCGGTCAAGGGTTTGAAGCGGAAAATGGCGATTTAATTTACTACGGTCAACCTCCTGAGAATCCGAATCCTCCCACCGTTGCGGAAATGACTGAAGCGGCTCTCTCCATCCTGTCTCAAGATGAGGATGGCTTCATGCTGGTAGCAGAAGAAGAAGCAACGGACAACTTCCCGAACAATGGCAACGCTGGCGGCGGTATTGAAGCAACCATCCGCGCTGATGAGGCGATCGGGGTGGCTCAAGAGTTTGTCAAAAATCAAGACCCCAATACATTACTCCTAACCGCTGCTGATAGTGATGCTAATGGGTTTGAAGTGGAAGATGTTGATGTTGAAGCCGAAACCGTTGGCTTTGATGATGTGCAAGCTGATGAGTTCGTCTTCCCCTTAGATGGTCAAACGGGTTCTGATACTGCTCCTTTCCAAACCGGTGCGCCTGATGCTGATGGTGACAATTTCCAATTTGGCATGGTTTCTGCAGGTTTAGCGGATTTAGAAGGCTCGATCGTTGCCAAAGCCTTTGGGATGAACGCCGAAACCCTCCCCACAACTGCCGACAATACTGATATCTATCGCACCATGTATCGCACGCTCTTCGGTGCGGAAGCGGAAGACGTGGCAGATGTGAAACTTGCCTTCGGTAGCCTTGGCAATGATACCCGTGATTCTGCTGTCGATGCTGATTTTGATGGAGCTGCTGACTTATCCTTTACAGGTGCGGGAAGCGACGTGATTGATACCAGTTCCTCTATCTTTGGTCAAAACCGAGTTTACGCTGGTTCTGATAATGATGAGTTATTGGCAAGCAGCAACGATCGCCTCTTTGCTGGCGCTGGAAACGATGTTCTCGATTCCACTGATGGTAATGGCGGTAATCGTCTCTATGGTGGCGCTGGTAACGATGACTTCTTCCTCGGTAGCAACGATCGCGCGATCGGCGGTGAAGGCAGCGATCGCTTCTTCACTCCCGAAGGCGGTAACAATCTGATCACTGGTGGTGCTGGTGCTGACCAATTCTGGATTGCCAATGCTCAACTTCCTGCTGCAGCCAGCGAGATTACAGACTTTACCGCAGGTGAAGATGTCCTCGGTATCGGCGGTATTGACTCCGTTGCTGAGTTTGCTGATTTAACCATTACTCAAGATGGTGCTGACGCTTTAATCAGTGCGGGAGATAGTGAGTTAGCGCGTCTGTTGGGCCTTAATGCTGATGACGTGACTGCTGCTCAGTTTGCCATTGTTGAAAGCGCAGTTTAGAGCGCGATCGCGCTTTTTAATTAATTCTTAAAGGCGAAAACTTGTCGGGGTGAACAGTAGTTTACCTCGACATTTTTTTTAACATCGGGTTGGCATGAAAGACTCTATAGCGCTACAAAATCAGGTTATACCATGTTGGAAAAGTCAAGTTGCATTAAAGCCCCCCAAACCCCCCAAGTCTGGGGGGCTTAAAGAGTCGATACTGTAGCGCCAGTTTTTCAAAATGGTATTAGGACATTCCAAAATGTTGAAACTCACCTATAACTTACTAAGGCAACTTGCCTCTTGCCTAAGGCAACTTGCCTTTTGCATGCAAGCCTTTTGCCTCTTGCCTCTTGCCTTTTGCCTCTTGCCTCTTGCCTCTTGCCTAAGGCAACTTGCCTAGCGCGTAGCGCTATAAAATCGGTGTAAGATAACAGCTTAGTCCAATTCAGCCAACGTTTTACTCAGGAATGACACAGACATATCAAATCACCTTGCTACCAGGAGATGGCATTGGTCCCGAAATTATCGGAGTCACCGTAAAAGTCTTAAAAGCAGTGGGTCAACAGTGTGATCTCGAATTTAAATTCACTGAAGGATTAATTGGTGGCGTTGCCATTGATCAAACAGGAAACCCTCTCCCTCAAGAAACCTTAGATATCTGTCGCGAAAGTGATGCTGTTTTACTGGCAGCGATCGGCGGCTATAAATGGGATAATTTACCCCGTCATCAACGCCCAGAAACAGGATTATTAGGATTACGTGCTGGACTCGAATTATTTGCGAACCTGCGCCCTGCGAAGATATTACCACAATTAGTGGATGCTTCCTCCCTGAAACGAAACATTGTGGAAGGAGTGGATATCATGGTTGTGCGAGAATTAACTGGCGGCGTTTATTTCGGTGAACCGAAAGGGGTTTTCAGCACGGAAAACGGACAACAACGCGGTGTAAATACAATGGCTTACACTGACGCGGAAATCGATCGCATCGGAAAAGTTGCCTTTGAAACCGCCCAAAAACGGAACAAAAAACTCTGTTCAGTGGATAAAGCCAATGTTTTAGAAGTCTCGCAATTGTGGCGCGATCGAGTGACTGCTTTATCCTCATCCTATCCCGATATTGAACTCTCTCATTTATATGTGGATAACGCCGCCATGCAACTGGTACGCGATCCGAAACAATTTGATATCATTGTCACAGGAAATTTGTTTGGCGATATTCTCTCCGATGCCGCAGCGATGTTAACTGGAAGTATTGGGATGTTACCCTCAGCGAGTATGGGAGAAGGGAAACCAGGTGTTTTTGAACCCGTACATGGTTCCGCCCCTGATATTGCGGGAGAAAACAAAGCCAATCCCTTAGCACAAGTTTTAAGTGCTGCGATGATGTTACGTTATGGCTTAGATCAGCCGATCGCGGCAGATAAAATCGAACAAGCAGTGTTCAATGTCTTAGATCAAGGTTATCGCACAGGAGACATTATGTCCGAGGGAATGACCTTGCTAGGTTGTCAAGAAATGGGAGAAGTTTTACTAAAATCGATTTAACTGCTTACTTAAGTAGAAAGGACAAAATCGTAGGTGGGGTGGAGGTAACGAAACCCAACATCAATTGGTCATTAGAAAACAAAGGACAAAATCGTAGGTGGGGTGGAGGTAACGAAACCCAACACCAATTACGAATTGAGAGAATGTTGGGTTACGCTTCCGCTAACCCAGCCTACGATTATACCATTTTGGAAAAGTAAAGTTACATTTAAGCCCCCCAAACTTGGGGGGTTGGGGGGCTTAAGTAATAGTATTACTACGATTACGACTACTATTTAATAACTTACAAATTGAAAACTGGTATCAATAAATTATGACAGATTCTAATAACATCGATCATCATTTTCTAACAGAAGCACCAGATTTATTACAAAATATAGAAACAACTCTCATCACTTTAAGATTTAGAAAATATCCAAAGCGCGATCGAGGCGCAAAATCTAGCGCACTGATATTTCTGTTTGTTTCCACAAAAAACAATTGATGCGATCGCGAGTTGCCAAGGGGGGGTTAGAATATTGTGGCAACTATAGGATAGAAATCATAGGATGACTAGAAGAAGTCATTCCCTAAAATACTTACTCTAAAATTTACATTTATAATAACCATCCAAGCTAACTCATTCTTTCTCAACTAAAATGTCCACACTTGTCATCGTCGAATCACCGACTAAAGCCCGCACTATCCGTAAATATCTCCCCAATGACTATCGCGTCGAAGCCTCTATGGGTCATGTTCGAGACCTACCCTCCTCCGCCAAAGAAGTTCCCGCAAAAGTCAAAGAAGAAAGCTGGGGACGGTTAGGGGTCAATGTTGAAGAAGGATTCAAACCCGTTTACGTGGTGCCGACAGATAAGAAAAAAGTCGTTAGGGAACTGAAAGCCGCGTTAAAGGAAGCAGACGAACTGATCCTTGCGACAGACGAAGATCGCGAAGGAGAAAGCATTTCTTGGCATCTGAAAGAACTCCTCAACCCGAAAGTGCCAACCAAACGGATGGTCTTCCATGAAATCACACGGGAAGCAATTCAAGAAGCACTCAAACACTGTCGAGATGTAGATAATGACCTCGTAGAAGCACAAGAAACCCGACGCATTTTAGATCGGTTGTATGGTTACACCCTCTCCCCCTTATTATGGAAAAAGGTGGCGCGTGGACTTTCAGCAGGACGAGTGCAATCAGTAGCAGTGCGCCTAATTGTGGAGAAGGAACGAGAACGCCGTGCGTTTAAAAGTGGTAGTTACTGGGATTTAAAGGCAACTTTAGAACAGAAAAAAAGTGAGTTTGAAGCGAAACTAACCACCCTCGGTGGGAAAAAACTTGCCACTGGTAGCGATTTTGATCCTAAAACTGGGAAAATTGCCAAAGGGCGAGATGTGGTATTACTCAACGAAGCCGAAGCAAACGCCCTCAAAGATCGTCTTAGCGATAAACAGTGGACAGTGAAACAGGTGGAAGAACGTCCCACCACTCGTAAACCGTCTCCTCCCTTTACCACTTCTACACTGCAACAGGAGTCAAACCGTAAATTAAAAATTTCGGCACGGGATACGATGCGAACCGCTCAAAGTTTGTATGAAAACGGTTATATTACCTATATGCGGACCGATTCGGTGCATCTTTCCGAACAAGCGATTAGTGCGGCGAGAACCTGTGTGACCGAAAAGTATGGTAAAGAATATTTGTCTCCGAAACCTCGTCAATATAGCACCAAAAGTAAAGGCGCACAGGAAGCACACGAGGCAATTCGTCCCGCAGGGGAAACCTTCCGTTCTCCTCAAGAAACAGGGCTACAAGGACGAGAATTAGCCCTCTATGATTTGATTTGGAAACGGACGATCGCCAGTCAGATGGCGAATGCTAAGTTAACTCAAATTTCCGTTCAGTTGGCGGTAGAAGATGCAGAATTTCGATCGAGCGGGAAACGCATTGATTTTGCAGGGTTTTTCCGTGCTTATGTAGAAGGATCAGACGATCCCGAAGCGGCGCTAGAAAACCAAGAAGTGATCTTACCCGACTTAAAAGAAGGCGACCATCCCAACTGTAAAAACCTGGAATCTCTCGGTCACGAAACCCAGCCCCCCGCCCGTTATACAGAAGCCTCACTGGTGAAAATGTTAGAAAGTGAAGGCATTGGACGACCGAGTACCTACGCCAGTATTATTAGTACAATCATCGATCGAGGCTATGTGCAAATGCGCGGTAATGCCCTCACGCCAACCTTTACCGCCTTTGCCGTCACCAGCCTACTAGAACAGTATTTTGGGGAACTGGTTGATCCTCATTTTACCGCTCGTATGGAAAAAACCCTCGACCACATCGCCGCCGGAAAAGCCGACTCCACCCCCTATCTAGAAAAATTCTACTTTGGGGAAAAAGGACTGAATACCCTAGTGGAAGAAAAAGAAAACGAAATTGACTCCAGCAACGCGAAAGCCGTTCATTTGGATAACATTGACGTAAAAATCAAAATTGGTTATTTCGGTCCTTACCTCGAAACAGAAAACGGAGACGGAGTAGTTACCGCCTCCATCCCTCAAGACTTAACCCCGGCCGATCTCAACCCCGAACAAGTAGAGGTCTTACTGCGTCAAAAAACCGAAGGACCCGACCAAGTAGGAATTCATCCAGAAACTGGAGACCCCATCTTTATCAAAATTGGTCGTTATGGTCCCTATGTGGAATTGGGAGAAGAAACAGAAGGGAAGAAGAAACCAAAACGCTGTTCCCTTCCCAAAGGAACACAACCCGAAGATGTCACCCTAGAGATGGCGGTAAAACTACTGTCTCTTCCCCGTCATTTAGGAGAACATCCCACCACTGGCGCACCGATTAAAACCGCCATTGGTCCTTATGGTCCCTATGTAGTACATGATCAAGGCAAAGAGGGAAAAGACTATCGTTCCTTGAAAAAAGAAGATGATGTATTAAGCATCGAATTAAACCGCGCTTTAGAACTGCTTTCCCAACCGAAAAAAAGTCGTCGCGGTAATCAAAAAGAACTGATTAAAGAATTAGGGAATCATCCTGATAACGAGAAACCCGTTAAGTTATACAAAGGTCCTCATGGCCCTTACATCAATCATGGTCGGAAAAATGCCTCTCTGCCTGAAGGGGAATCTCCTGATAAGATGACTTTAGAACGAGCGGTAGAATTATTAGCAGAAAAAACGAAAACCAGTAGTAAAACCACTGCTAAAAGTAAAACGGGTACGAAAAAAAACACTGGAACAAAAACCAAAACGACCCGCAAGAAAAAAACCGAATAACACTCGTACAACAAACAACAAACAACAAATAACAAACAACAAATAACAAATAACAAATAACAAATAACAAATAACAAATAACAAATAACAAACAACAAACAACAAACAACAAATAACAAATAACAAACAATGATTATTCGTAGTCCCAAACCCTGGCAAAAAGAACGTCCTCCCATTACCGCCAAACGATTATATCTTAACCGCCGTCATTTTATTAAAAGTCTCATTGGTGCGAGTTTAGGCGCAACTGCTTTTTCTCTTACTGGTTGTCAAACTTCTGAATCAAAACAAGCACTAAAAAATAGTCTCAAGCAACCGAAAATTTCTCCCCTAACCACGAATCCGAATTTTGCGTCCGTAGAACGTCCCATTACTGATGAAATTTTAGCGGGAAGTTATAACAATTTTTACGAATTTGGTGGCAATAAGTCCATTTGGTTAAAAGCCCAAAACTTACCGACAGAAAACTGGAAAGTAGAAGTGACAGGCTTAGTTAAAAATCCGAAAACTTATGATTTAGATGAGATTAAAAAACAGTTTCCCATTGAAGAAAGGATTTATCGCTTTCGTTGTGTGGAAGCCTGGTCAATGGTTTTACCCTGGGTGGGGTTTCCGATGCGCGAATTGATCAAAGCAGTAGAACCCACTGCTAAGGCGAAGTTTGTTCGCTTTACTTCTCGATATGACTCCGAGATTATGCCAGGTCCGACGTTGCATTTTGGCGGCTTACCCTGGCCCTATACTGAATCATTACGCTTGGATGAAATGGCGAATGAGTTAGCGTTTTTTGCCATTGGCATTTATGGGGAAGAATTACCGAAACAACATGGCGCACCCATTCGGGCAGTTTTACCGTGGAAATATGGGTTTAAAGGGGCAAAATCGATCGTTAAAATTGAATTTGTCGCGGAACAACCCGACACTTATTGGCATACCCTTGTCCCCAATGAATATGGTTTAATTGCCAATGTTAATCCTGATGTTCCTCATCCTCGTTGGTCCCAAGCGACGGAAAAGTTTATTAGTAATGGACCGAATTTATCTTGGGAAATGAAGGAAACGCAATTGTATAACGGTTATGGGGAATATGTGGCGGCGTTGTATTAGGCTGGAAATCACCTCAATATGTTTCAAACCACACGAAAACGCCTAGCTTTATGGTATGCCGTTGTGACGGCAGTTTTATTACTTTTGTTCGCCACAGGGGTCTATTGTTATGTGCGGAGTACGCTGATTGAACGGATTGATGATACTTTAAAGCACGTGGTAGAAGTTGTGGAACGATCGCTGATCATTGAACCGATCGCAATTTCAGATCATGGCTATCGTCTCAATATTGAAGCCAGCTTTCGCAATGATACGGAAACGGTAGAGGATGATCATATTGATTTAGAATGGTTTGATCCACAAGGAAAGTTACTGTGGTCAACGTTTTCTGATGGGTTTAATTATCCCCTACATAAAAATCGTCCAGTGGAGACGGTTCACATTTCCTCTGGCTATCTTCTCCGTCAAGTGACTGAACCCGTGACTTTCGGAAAACAAACGTTGGGTTATCTGCGAGTGAGTCATCCCTGGTTTGAGGTGACAAAACCGATCCGACAATTGCTGTTAGATTTGATTATGGGGATTAGTGCCATGGTGGTTTCGGTAGCGGGAATTAGTTGGTGGTTATCGGGGATTGCGATTCAACCAGTAAAGGAATCCTATCAAAGTTTAAAACAGTTTACCGCCGATGCGTCCCATGAGTTACGAAATCCGATCGCGATGATTCAAACCAATGTTCAAATGGCGTTAGCTTACCCTGATGATGCGTCACAACAGCAACAGTTACAGGTGATTGAACGGTTGACACAACGTTTGGGAAGATTGGTGAATGATTTGTTATTTTTAGCGCGATCGGACAGTGGGATGATGGAAACGAAACGACAATCGGTTTCTTTGGATGCGTTGTTAATGGAAGTGATGGAGGAACAAAGCGCGATCGCGCAACAAAAGGGAATTGAACTTAACTTTACAATTCCAGAAACCGATCAAGGGTTGACCCTCAATGGTGATTGGGATCAATTAGCGCGACTGTTTACGAACTTAATCAGCAATGCGATCGAGCATTCCCTTCCCCATCAAACCACTGTTTCTCCCCAGATTACCATTCAACTGCAACGTCTCAAACGTAACCATCACGATTATCTCAAAGTAGAAGTAGAAGACACAGGGAAAGGAATCCCAGAAACCGAATTACCTCACCTGTTCGATCGATTCTATCGGGTGTCTCCCTATCCCAAAGCAACGGAAAATCAGCAAGTCACTGGCGCGGGATTAGGGTTAGCGATCGCGCAAGCAATTGTTAACAATCATCAGGGACAAATTTCTGTTAATAGTGTTAGAGAAAAGGGAACAACCTTCATCGTCATGCTTCCCCTTCATTAATCTTAGATCAGGTTCGCTCAATAATAAAAAGTAGGGTGGGCATTGCCCACCCTACTCATTGTTCCCCCCTTTCCAAGCAGTAGGGGGAATTTATTCCCCCCTTTCAAAGGGGGGTTAGGGGGGATTTACTGTAACTTAACTTTTCAAAAATAGTATTACAAATGAGAAATCAAAAATCATTTACCCTGATTCTTATCATCTTACTTGGTGCAATTTTAAGACTGATAAATCTGGAGAGAAAACCGCTTTGGCTAGATGAAATCATTACAGGATTATTTACCTTTGGACAAGGCTATGATGTCATTCCCAGAGAGACACTGTTTCCCGTAGAAACAATTTCTAATTTGTTGACTTATCAGCCACAAACTTGTTCCGAAATTGCTCAATTTTTAATCCAGGAATCAACGCATCCACCACTATTTTTTTGTTTGCTTCATCAATGGTTAGGCGGAATCCATGCTTTCAGTTTTTTCGAGATTCCTTTAGCCATTCAGTTACGCAGTTTACCAGTAATTTTCGGGGTGATTGCGATTCTTATTTCCTATTATCTCAATCAACAGGCTTTTTCTCAAACCGCAGGATTAATGAGTGCTGGAATTATTGCGGTTTCCCCATTTGCCGTTTATTTATCACAAGAAGCGCGACAATATACCCTACTTTTAATTTTAATCTCGATCGCGCTTTTAGCTCTCATTCAGATTCTTAAACCCGTTAAAAATGCTTGGATTTATTGGTTGCTGTGGGGAATTACCAATAGTTTAGGCGGTTACACTCACTATTTTTTTATCCTCTCTTTTGTCGCTCAAACTCTCATTTTAGTTTTATACTTTCTCTGGAAATCTCCTCGTAAACTCTTTTTATTATTTAGTGTAATTGTTGGCATTATTTTGAGTTATCTTCCCTGGTTTCCAGCCTTAATAACTCATTTTTCTAGTTCAACAACTGACTGGCTTCCTGATTCTGATTTATTTTCCCCGATCTATCAGTTATTACTCGGTTTTTTAGTCATGGTGATTACGCTTCCCGTGGAAAACCAACCGATTTTGATACAAGTTATTTCAGGAAGTCTCATGCTAAGTTTTGGCGGCTGGTTAATCTATCAGTTTAGTTTGGGGTATCGGCGACTCTTACAAAATAAGACGACTAAAAAAGCGACATTGGTTTTATCTTTATATCTGGGTTTGGTGTTACTGCAATTTTTATTTATTATTTATGTTTTAGATAAAAATATCTCGATCGCACCTCGTTATAATTATGTCTTCTATCCTGCGATTTGTTCCCTTTTGGGGGCGAGTTTTTCCGTTGGGTTTTATCCCCCCTTACCCCCCTTAGAAAAGGGGGGGAATTATCGAGATTCCCTTAAAAGGGGGGGAGTGATTCTAGTTGGAATAATTAGTAGTTTGTTTGTGGTATTTAATCTCTTTTTTCTAAAACCCTATTTACCAGAAGTTACCGCGCAGCGTTTTGATCAATCTTCTGACTCTATTTTAATTGTTATGGGTTATAAAGATGAAATGGATTTAGCATTAGGCTTAAGTTATGGGTTAGCTTTCAGTCAAATTCAAGATCAAGATTTAAATCATCAATTTATCTTTTATAATCGCGATCGAGGCTACGATCGCATTTGGCAAGAAATCAGTCAATTAGAAATCAAAGTGTCTGATTTATGGGTAATTGGAACTGGCTTAAAACAAGTGGCGTTTCCAGACGAATTAGGTTTAAATAATAATCAGCAAAATTGTCAGCGCGATCAAAAAAATTATTATCGAATTGGCATCCCTTACCAACGTTACAATTGTCAGTTTAATTATAGCAATCTCAGAATCAGATATGAGAAGGGAATGCAATCTAGTTCCCCCAAAATTGGGGGTTAGGAGGCTGAGACTTCTCACCACTCATCTCTGATTACTATAGAGGGAGATTAGAATTTTTGAGAGTTGCTTGTATATTTTTTCTGTTGATGAAATTCCGACTCCTGTATCAGTGACAGAAAAATTAAGTTTGTTATTATATCTTTCTACTTTTAAGGTTACTGATCCTCGATCGGTAAATTTGATCGCATTATTCAGTAAATTAACTAATATTTGTTGTAGCTTGGTTCGATCGAGATCAACCGAATTAGGGATATTATCTCCACAGTTTAGATGAAACTCTAATCCTTTTAATCAGCGCCGTAAAGCTGTTGATAATAAGTTTGATATTCTTCGGATAACAAAGGTTCCCACCAGTGACGGTTTTCTAAATACCAAATTACGGTTTCTCGTAATCCTTCTTCCACAGTAACTGAGGGCTGCCATCCGAGTTCGTTTCTAATTTTACTCGCATCGATCGCATAACGTCGATCGTGTCCAGGACGATCTTTAACAAAGGTAATTAAATCGGAAGCTGAAGACACAGGAAGACTTGGCGCGAGTTCATCCATCAGTTGACAAAGCATCTTCACTAAATCAATATTTTTCACTTCATTATTCCCGCCGATATTATAAGTTTCGCCTGGTTTTCCCTTTTGAATTACCGTATCTAAGGCGCGACAATGATCAACCACATATAACCAATCTCGCACATTTTGACCATCCCCATATACAGGTAAAGGCTTTCCTAAAAGGATATTAATGCACATCAAAGGAATCAGTTTTTCTGGGTAATGATAAGCACCATAATTGTTAGAACAATTCGTGATGAAAGTGGGCAAGTTATAGGTATGATAATAAGCGCGAACTAAATGGTCACTCCCTGCTTTTGATGCGGAATAAGGACTATTCGGTGTATAAGGAGTGGTTTCCTTAAATGGCGGATCATTTGGCTCTAATGTGCCATAAACTTCGTCGGTGGAAACGTGAAGAAATCTGGGATTTGTTTCGATTTTGGGGGAATAATGACGGAATGCTTCTAGAAGTGTAAATGTACCAATAATGTTGGTTTGAATGAAGGCATCTGGCGCTAAGATTGATCGATCAACATGGGATTCCGCAGCAAAATGCGCGATCGTATTAACCTGATAATTGAGAAGCAATTGATCGACTAAAGCTCGATCGGTGATATTCCCTTCTACGAAATGAAAATTCGGACAAGTTTCTAAGTCTTTTAAGTTCTCAAAGTTTCCAGCATAAGTCAGCGCATCAAGGACAACGATCGTATCATCTGGATGATGTTCTAACCAATAGTGAACAAAATTTGAACCAATAAAACCCGCACCACCCGTTACTAATAAATGACGAGACATAATAAATTAAAGAACAATCAAATTATGTTTTTATTATTAGTTGTTCGTTATGAATTGTCAATCATCTTTCTTACAGTGTTCAGTGTTCAGTGTTCAGTGACCAGTGACCAGTAAGCAGTAATTGATTGGTGTTGGGTTTCGCGTGGAGACGTTCCATGGAACGTCTCTACCCAACCTACTTTTTTAGTTTTTTTTGACGATTAATTGTTATTTATTCTTTTGCTACATCATTCTTAACATTTAACGAATTTTCGCCATTTTAGGATGCTGCTCTTGCCAAATGACGTATCCCGTTATAAAATAATCGTACCATGATGGGAAGTAGTGCCAACCAGTGATCAGTGACCAGTGATCAGTGACCAGTGACCAGTGAACAAATAACGAATAACGAATAACGAATAACGGATAACGGTCTTCACCGACCAATGGACTTTTTCAGCAAACCCTACTTACTAATTGAGTCTGAGAACTACTGGTAACTGGTAACTGCTTAACTGGTAACTGATTGATGTTGGGTTGCGCTCGATCGAGTTTCCTGATAAAGTGTTTCTAAATAATGGGAATTGTTGCTAATTTTAGAAAACGTCCCTGAAAGCAAGTAAATTCGTTCTCCATATCCCCCCTCCCCGTATTGACAAGCCTCGATCGAGCATAAGGATTTAAGGAAATCCTGAAGACTTACCATAAGTGAAAACAGTGGGCAAAATCTAGAAAATATGGTATGCAAATGGATTCTCATGTTGAATAAAGCATCATTCCCATTCCACAATACCTTTTTCGCCAACACCAAATAACAAATAACAAATAACAAATAACAAATACCAAATAACAAATACCAAATAACAAATCAAGAGAAGCCAGAAAAGGCGAAATTTTTTTTTTCAGGGGTTGCGCTCGATCGAGTTTCCTGATAAAGTGTTCCTAGATAATGGGAAGTGTTGCCAATTTTAGAAAACGTCGCTAAAAGCAAGTAAATTCGTTCTCCATATCCCCCCTCCCCGTATTGACAAGCCTCGATCGAGCATAAGGATTTAAGGAAATCCTGAAGACTTACCATAAGTGAAAACAGTGGGCAAAATCTAGAAAATATGGTATGCAAATGGATTCTCATGTTGAATAAAGCATCATTCCCATTCCACAATACCTTTTTCGCCAACACCAAATAACAAATAACAAATACCAAATAACAAATACCAAATAACAAATCAAGAGAAGCCAGAAAAGGCGAAATTTTTTTTTTCAGGGGTTGCGCTCGATCGAGTTTCCTGATAAAGTCTTTCTAGATAATGGGAAGTGTTGCCAATTTTAGAAAACGTCCCTGAAAGCAAGTAAATTCGTTCTCCATATCCCCCCTCCCCGTATTGACAAGCCTCGATCGAGCATTAGATTTCCCAAAATAATTAAACAGCAGTCATAAGGAAAACCAGTGGGCAAAATTAGGAAAATATGGTAAGCGAACCGATTGGTGTTGGGTTTCGTTTCTCTCCACCCAACCTACTTTTAACTAGATAAAGTTCATCAAGTTCCCCCAATCTTGGGGGTTAGGGGGCTAATGTAGCCTTCTTTTTAGGTAGCAATAATTTGTAAAATTCGATCGAGGTCATTCCATTCCCCAACAATGCGTCGCATCGGTTCAGGATAAAGCCTCACTAAAGTGGGTGTCGCAGCAATCTGATTCGACTCCGCTTGTTCGGGATGTTTCATAATATCCACGACTTTTAAAGTATAAGAATTACTAAGTTTTTTTTCTAACAATTGATGTAACGTTGTCAGTGCTTCCGTTGTCGCTTGCGAATGACCTGAAACAAACAACCGTAAAATATAGTTGGTGGGAGTGGGAACAGAAGACTGTAAAGCGTCTAAATTGACCACTAAATTATGATCTTCCCAAAGTTGGGGAAATTGTTCGCGGTAGGTTTCAATGATTCTCGGATCACTATAACGTTCCTCCCAAGGTAACACCGTCCACGATCGGGCCTCAACCCCAAACACCGCACTGAGTAAGACTTGATGGCGTTTTACCAACGGATACATTTCGCTGATCACTTGTACTTGATCATTTTTGGGATCAACCCATTGATCCACCGTCGCGGTATAGGCTGGAATCAAAAAATGAGGAGATTGATCCAAGCCGAGTAACTCTTGTAACCCTTCACAGAGATCGAGATGCCAACGTCTCCCCTTGTCCACATCTCGACCATAAATTAAATCTCCTCCAGGGGTAAATAAAGCAATTCCCTTATAAACTTGATCTTGACTCATCACAGAGGAATTAAACTCGTCCTCGGAGCATTTGCGCCATTTCATTGGGAGACGGAGACCATTCCAAAGCGGTTTCTTCGCTGATGCGTCCCTCTTGATACAAATTATACAGAGACTTGTTCATTGTCATCATGCCATCAAACTCCCCGTCCAGCATTAACTCTGTAATTTCCTCATACTTGCCATCTCGGATGTACTCTCTCACGGTTTCTGTATTAATCATAATGTCATGGAACGCCGCTCGTTTCCCGTCGGTTGTCCGACATAACCCTTGAGAAATCACCGACACCAGCGACTCTGCTAAAGCTACTCGCATCGAGGGCTGTTCCTCTGGATTATACAAACTTAAAATCCGTTCAATGGTTTTCACCGCGCTATTCGTGTGCAATGTTCCCATTACCACGTGACCCGTTTGCGCCGCTTTCAGTGCTGTATTTACCGTTTCTCGATCGCGCATTTCCCCAATCAGAATGATATCAGGGTCTTCCCGTAAAGAGGCTTTCAGCGCCTTATCAAACTGTAAAGTGTGCATTCCCACTTCTCTTTGACGAATCAGGGATTTTTTACTTTGATGCACAAACTCGATCGGGTCTTCAATTGTGATCACGTGCTTTGGCATTTCCTGATTAATATAATCAACCATCGCCGCCATTGTCGTTGACTTCCCTGATCCAGTGGGACCCGTCACCAAAATCATCCCCTTGTGATAATGACAAATATCCTTAAACACCGAAGGTAACTTCAACTGTTCCATGGTCAGAATCTTCAAAGGAATCAGTCGTAAGACCATTCCAGGACCATTGAGGGTATCAAAAACATTAATCCTCACTCGCGCAAACTCATATTGCGTCGCCCCGTCAAACTCTAAATTACTTTGAAACTTCTCGATTTCTTCTTCCGTTAACACTTCATACAACCAACTCATAAACGTATTATGGTCAGTTTTGGGGTAATCAGAATAATCCATTTCCCCTCGATTACGAAAACGCGGAATTTCTCCCACTCCTAAGTGAATATCAGAGAAACCATCGTCATTTGCCTTTCTCACAATCTGATCCAGCGTTGGTTGTCCCTGAGAAGGGGAGGGTTTTCTAACTGCGGAAATTCCCCGTTTTGACGGCGGTGATGAACTAGCGGGTGGCGGAGGCGGCGGCATTCTGTTTTGGGCTGTACTGGGGGTTTGTTGTGTTACCTCACTCTTTTCCCCATATTGTTTAGTGGAAACATCTCCTTGGCGATTTTTCGGCATAGGAGGAGGGGGTGGTGGCATACTGGGACGAGTTTGGGATTGTTTAACCATAATTTAAGCAACGATCGTTCAAAACTTCTTGTCCTCTACTGTGGCTTAATTTTTTATTGATAATGGGTTTCGTTTCCTACATCCAACCTTTTACAGTGACGAGTGATCAGTGATCAGCTTGCCCTGAGCCTGTCGAGGGGTAAACAGTAAACAGTGAATAGTAAGCAATTAATTCTTAACAGATTGTTAGGTCTAAGTAACTGATTAGATCAAGCACAACTGGTCACTGGTCACTGGTCACTGGTCACTGATTGATGTTGGGTTTCGTTTCCTACACCCAACCTACGGGAACTTAACTAATTTCGCACTCAAGTCCCATAGTTTTTGAGCTTTTGCTTCATCTGTTGCTTCGGGAGACATTTCCTGAACAAAAGATTTACCGTCCTTTTTCTGACGGTTTCCCCAACTCCAATATGTTCCCGACTGTTTATATTCTGGGTCTTTTACTACTGCGGCGACACGCTTTCCCGCTTCCGCTTCTGAAATGTAACCGCCAGTGATTTTCTTTTGAAACCAAGGAAAGATTTTTTGGAATAGTGGGTAATGATTGCGGAATAAAGGACTTTCTGCGACACAACCAGGATAGAGAGAACTAAATGTAATTCCTGTGGCTTCGTGATAACGGCGGTGGAGTTCTTTCATCGTCAGCACATTACAGAGTTTACTGTCTTTATATGCTTTCCCTGGCTTGAATTTTTTGCCGTTAATCATTGCGATCGGTGCTTTGAATCCTTTTTCAAATCCTTCGAGATCACCTAAATCAGGTGGGGCTGGAATGGGGATTTTCCCGCCTAATTCTTTACGGTTTGCGGTCACTGTTCCTAAAATCACCAGTCGCGGGTCTGGAGACGAGGATTGTTTTAAGTCTTCTAACAGCAAGTTACACAGCAGAAAGTGACCTAAATGATTGGTCGCAACCGTTAACTCATAGCCATTGGGGTTGCGTTGGGGTTCTTTTTCGATGGGTAAATACACCGCCGCGTTACACACTAACGCATCAAGAGAGCGTCCCGTTGTTCGGAAGCTGTTGACAAATTCTCTTACACTATCAAAATTAGCGAGATCAATAGGGATGACTGTATATTGATCGTTGGGGATACCGACTTCTTGCGCTACTTTTTCGCTTTTTTCCACGTTGCGACAAGCCATGACAATATCCCATTGATTTGTATCAGCGAGCGCTTTGGCGGTGTATAATCCCACTCCTGATGAAGCTCCCGTAATGATTACCGTTGAACGTTGATGATCTGCCATGTTCTCCTAAACTTCCTTTTAGTCCGAGTTATTTAACAATTAACAAGGAATCGTTAACAATGCACAACTCTTTTAACGATTTGTTACCATGGTGATTAAAATTATGGATAGCCCGATCGCGCTTAAGGTTTTTTCATGGTATTTTTACCTAAATTTCGATCATTAATCACGACTCAGTGTCACTCGATCGATAATATCAATTTCTCCCTGGTTTTTCACTTGCCAAACATCATAACTGCCAACGGTATCCCCATATCGATCGAACTCAATGTCGCCACTGGCTCCTTGATAATTAATCTCTTCGTTATCGAAAAAGCCCTTGATATCAGCGTCTAGAACCCACTTATGTTTGCCATTTGCGCTTAGTCTTATGTAACCTTGTGCGATGGCATCTATTTTTGTCCTTTGTCTTTCGTCCTTCGTCCTTTGTTTTCCAATGACTAATGTACAGACGTGCCTGTTACTGAGCTTGTCGAAGTATGGCACGTCTCTACCTAATGACTGATTGGTGTTGGGTTTCGTCTTCTCCACCCAACCTACAGTCTTTGATTATTCAGCACCTGTATCGCTGTTATTGTTACCATTTTCGTCGTTATTGTTGTTATTATTTCCCCCAGAAAAACGACGACCCCTCTGGAAATTACCAGTGGGCTTTTTGCGGAACTGTCGCGCATAAGCCAAATTACGAGCAGCTTTTTCTTTCTTCTGATTGCGACGTTTAGCCATTTTCACCTCTCCTTAAATTCTTTAACTTAAAAAACGCTCCCAGAAAGCATCCTCACTAACTGATGTGCTTTCCAAAAGCGTTACGTTCTCAATTCAATACTTTAGAAGCGTCTGTTTCTGCGACCGCCACCAAATGAGCTTTTGTTTTCACGAGGACGAGCGGGGTTCACTTTTAGTTCACGCCCCATCCATTCTGCACCATCGAGTTCAGAAATCGCATTAGATTCTTCGGTTTCTGATGCCATTTCCACAAAACCAAATCCTCTCATCCGACCCGTTTCTCGGTCAGTAGGGAGATGGACACGCTTAACTGTACCATATTCAGCAAAGACTTCGCTTAGGTCGTCTTGAGTGACTGAATAGTCGAGATTGCCGACATAAATTGACATATGATGAAGATTCTCCTCAATCAGGAATAGTGTAGTGAGGCAAGATCTTGGAGAGAGTCTGTCAATACGAAGCTGGGAAAAACTATCAATACTGAAACCAAACGTAGTCACCGATCTTTGTTCTCAGGCTTCATTCTAGCAACACCTTGAGAAATCGGCAAGCTATTTGTTTAATTCTTCCCAGTTGTAATATTTATTCTCATTCCTTGCTCGATCGGGCTGTAATCGGCTATGATAAGAGGCTGTGTCAAAACCAAAATTACACCCACAGACAACAATGCCAAAGCTAAAAACCAACCGCGCAGCAGCGAAACGGTTTCGCGTCACAGGAAGCGGAAAAATCCGTCGTCGCAAAGCCTTTAAAAATCACCTGTTACAACACAAAAGCACCAAACGGAAACGGGACTTATCCAAGTTAACTTATGTTGATGAAAGAGACGAGGACAACGTCCGTCAAATGTTGCCTTACATGAAGTAAATTTGAAGTAGAGAAGGGAATTAATATTTAGTTATGTCACGAGTAAAAAAGGGGAATGTCTCCCAGAAACGACATAAGAAGGTTTTAAAATTAGCCAAAGGCTTTAGAGGCGCACACTCTAAACTCTTCCGTACCGCTAACCAGCAGGTAATGAAGGCGTTACGCCATTCTTACCGTGATCGTCGCCGTCGTAAACGTGATTTCCGTCGCCTTTGGATTTCCCGCATTAACGCGGGTGCGAGACAAAACGGAATCAGTTATTCTCAACTCACTGGTCAACTGAAAAAAGCTGATATTCAATTGAATCGGAAGATGTTAGCTAACTTAGCAATGCTTGATCCTGAAGCCTTTGCGAAAGTGGTAGAAACCGCTAAACAAGCCTAATTGTGGCAGGAGTAAAGACATGGTAAAAGTGAACTCGGTTTCTTGGGGAAGCCGAGTTTTGAGTTTAGGGTATGGGCTGCTTTTAGGAAGTATTTTCCCGTTACTTCCTACCCCGATTCAAGCCGCCGAATTAGCAGAAATTGAGACGCGAGGGCGATTAGTAGTCGCAGTAAAGGATAACTTACGCCCTCTGGGGTTTGCAGGTGAAAATGGTCGCTTACAGGGGTTTGAGATTGATCTGGCGCGACAACTGGCAAAACAGATTTTAGGCGACATTAACGCTGTTACCTTACAGCCTGTGAGTAATCGTCAACGGTTATCTGTGGTGATAGATGGTACAGTTGATCTGACGATCGCGCAGGTGAGTCAGACTGTCACTCGATCGCGCCTTGTGAGTTTTAGTCCTTATTATTACCTCGATCGCACAGCTTTCGTGAGTAAAGATCAGGAGTTAGTTTCTCTGGATGAAGTAGGTTCAAGGTCGATCGCCGTTCTTAATCAATCTAGCACAATTGCAGAAGTGCGGTATCATCTCCCCGAAGCGCAACTGGTAGGAGTCAACTCCTATCAAGAAGCCTTATCCCTGTTAGAAACGGGAAAAGTGGCGACATTTGCAGGAGACGAAACCGTTTTGACAGGATGGATACAAGAATATCCTCAATATCATCTTCTCTCGGAAAGAATCGGAGGGGAAGCCCTAGCGGTAGTGATGCCAAAAGGGTTACAATATGCCTCCCTTCGTCAAGCAGTAAATGAGGCGATTCGTGAGTTAAAAGCATCAGGATGGCTGCAACAAAAAGCCGAAGAATGGGGATTAAAAATTGACAATTAACAATAAAGAATGAACAATTATCTGTAGGTTGGGTGAAATGAAATGCAACCCAACACCGAGTCAAGTGTAGGTTGGGTGAAATGAAATGTAACCCAACACCGAGTGTTTTCTCACAGAAAACTCGATCGAGCAATAAATCACCAATAAAAAAATAGATAATATGAAAGATAATCTGATTCTTTTTTACCTATCCTTACTCGTCATCATTTTAGCAGTATCTGGATTCTTTTTGTTTCGTCAAATTCTGAAAACTCGCGGTAAAGACAAGCGCATTGCTACACTGCAAAAACAAGTTAAAGATCAATCCGCAACCGCCAAAGAATATTACGAATTAGCGAGTTTATATGTCGAGAAAAAATTATATGTGCAAGCAACAAAATTATTACAAAAAGCGGTTAAATTCAAAACCCTAGAAGAAGAAAACCGAGCCTTAATTTATAATGCCATGGGTTATGCTTATTTTGCTCAAGGACAATATGATTTAGCCATTCGTCAATATAAAGAAGCACTCAAATTTTATCCTGAATATGTCATCGCTTTAAATAACTTAGCCAATGCTTATCAACAAAAGAAACTAACAGCGCAAGCGATCGAAACTTACGAAGCTACCCTCAAGTATGATCCCGAAAATCAAATCGCAAACCGTCAATTAGAAAAACTGCGGAAACGATTTGTCAAACAGCCCAATCAGGAAGAAGAAACCTCGAAAAAATAAGCGATGGTGATTGGAAATAACTGGCTAGATACGATTAGAGAAGAACGAATTATTGCTGTAATTCGAGCCTTTCCCCAAGCATTAGGAAAGCAACTGGCGCAAGCAATACGGAAAGGAGGAATCAGGATCATTGAGATTACTTGGAACAGCGATCGAGCAGTGGATTTAATTCCCCAATTGCGATCGGAAATGCCCGATTGTATCATTGGTACAGGAACAATTTTAACCGTAGCAGAATTAAACAGCGCGATCGCATCGGGAGCGCAATTTGTATTTACTCCTCACGTCAATTTAGAACTAATCACCACCGCAACCGCTAATCAGATTCCAATCATTGCGGGGGCATTATCCCCAACTGAAATTATTACCGCCTGGCAAGCTAGCGCAACTGCTGTTAAAGTCTTTCCCGTGCAAGCAATGGGAGGGTTTAATTATATCAAAAGTTTGCAAGGTCCGTTAGGTGAAATTCCTTTAATTCCCACAGGGGGCGTTACCCTCGAAAATGCCAAAGCCTTTATCAACGCAGGTGCGATCGGGGTGGGATTATCCTCGCAATTATTTCCAAAACACTTAATCGAAACCGAAAACTGGGAAGCAATAACAAAACAGGCTTCTTGGTTGAAACAAACCCTATCATTCTGACTCAATTAATAACTGGTGTTGGGTTACGTTACCTCCACCCAACCTACAGAAACTGGTGTTGGGTTACGTTACCTCCACCCAACCTACAGAAACTGGTGTTGGGTTACGTTACCTCCACCCAACCTACAGAAACTGGTGTTGGGTTACGTTACCTCCACCCAACCTACAGAAACTGGTGTTGGGTTACGTTACCTCCACCCAACCTACAGAAAGTGAATTTAACTCAGAAAATGATTAGGATTCTATTATCAAAAACTCAGCCTCTACTTAGAAAAAAGATTGATGATAAGAATCAAGGGAAGGAAGATATACGTTAGATTCAGCTTTTGAGGGATTAAGTTTTCTCTGATCCCTCTCTCTTCTTCCCTCCCTAACTTAATCAATCATAAAAAGTAGGTTGGGTGAAGCGAAGTTCACTCAATCAATCATAAAAAGTAGGTTGGGTGAAGCGAAGCGAAACCCAACACAAATCATCAGCAATTAGCTGAACCTGATATAAGGGGGCAAACCGAATTTATATCATTTTCATAAACTGGCGCTACAAACCAGCCCATTGTTCCCCCCTTTCAAAGGGGGGCTAGGGGGGATTTACTGTAACTTGACTTCTCCAAAATGGTATTACAATTAAGACAAACGGTTTCCCCTTTCCACATCAAACCAATGTCTAGAATGAACAGGAAGGGCTAAATGCACTTGATCACTGTTCCAACTTTGATCTGCTGGAATTAAACTCCGTAGCTGTTTATCTGTTCCCCCTTCTACTTGAACCGTTAACAACTGTTCCTTACCTAAATCCTCCACTAAAATCACTTTTCCTGTTACCACTTCTTCATCCGTTTCTGTTGCTAAATGGACATCTTCAGGACGAATTCCTAATACAATCTGTGACGGAATTTCTGATAATTCTGGAAGGGTAATCCCGAAGTCTCCTAACATGGCTTTTTGTCCTTTACAATTCACAGTCATCAGATTCATTTGGGGACTACCCATAAAACCCGCCACAAAACTATTCGCGGGATAATTATAAATCTGATAAGGCGTGTCTAATTGTTGCAAAACCCCATCATAAAGTAAAGCAATGCGAGTGGAAAGCGTCATCGCTTCTGTTTGGTCGTGAGTCACATAAACAACAGGCTTATTTTGTGACTTAAAAATTTGTTTTAATTCGGCGCGAACTTGTTCTCTTAACAACGCATCTAAATTACTTAACGGTTCATCTAATAAAAACACTTCTGGTTCTCGAACTAGCGCCCTCGCCACTGCAACCCGTTGACGTTGACCTCCAGAAAGTTGTCTAGGTTTGCGATCGAGCAGTGATTTCTCTAAGTCTAATTTTTGTACAACCTCACTAATTCGTTGTTCAATTTCGCCCTCTGGAGTCTTCCGAATTTTTAATGGCGAGGCGATATTTTCTGCAACCCTCATGTGAGGATAAAGGGCATAACTTTGGAACACCATCGAGACATTTCTTTCCCCAGGGGGAACCGCATTCATCGTTTCTCCATTGATAATCACTTCTCCTTTGGTCGGTTCTTCCAACCCTGCGATGAGGCGTAAGGTTGTTGATTTTCCACAACCAGAGGGACCCACAAAGGTTAGGAACTCCCCATCATCCACATCAACAGATAAATCCTTGATGGGAACAGTTTTTGAGTTGTATTCTTTCCGAATGTTTTTTAATTGTAATTTTGCCATTTTTTCATTGATTATTAACTATCAGTTATTCCTTTCCCCCCCTTTCAAAGGGGGGTTAGGGGGGATAAACTCCTTTCAAAGGGGGGTTAGGGGGGATAAACTCTTTTTAAGGGGGGGTTAATTAATTTACAATTCTTATGGGATTGCTATAGTGTTAAAACTACCCTTTGACCGCACCTGCTGTTAATCCTTGAACGATGCGACGTTGGAAGAATAAAACCATCAAAATTAGAGGAATTGTTCCTGCTACCGTCGCCGCCGCGATCGGACCATAAGGAATTTCAAAAATAGATGATCCGCCAATTTGTGCTGTTGCTACTGGAATCGTTTTCATGCTTTCTTCAGTGACAAACGTTAAAGCAAAAATAAACTCATTCCAAGCAAAAATAAACGCAAGAATCCCTGTCGTGACTAAAGCGGGAATAGTCATCGGTAACACAATGCGAAGTAACATTTGCACTGTATTATAACCATCAATTTTAGCAGAGTCTTCTAAATCTTTCGGAAGCTGTTGGAAGAACGTTCTTAAGACCAAAATTGTTAACGGTAAGTTCTTTCCAGCATAAGGAATAATTAACGCCAAATAATTATTGCCTAAATCTAAAGCCTTGACCACTTCAAATAATCCTAAGAAGAGTAAAACATAAGGAAAAAGCGTAACAACTAAAACAATGGCAACTAAAAACTTTTCTCCAGGAATGCGTAATCTTGCTAACGCATAAGCCGCTGGCGCACCAGTTGCTAAAGCAATTAAAGTCGCCGTAGCTGCCACAAATAAACTGTTGAAAATATAGAGTAAAAACGGACGACGGCTAAACAGATTATTATAATGTTCCCAAGTCAATTGGTCTAAACTGGGAAGATAAACATTGGGAACAGTAGCAATAGCTTCATTAATTTTAAATGAGGTTAAAACCTGCCACATTGCTGGCGCAAGACAGAAAACAAGCACAAAAATAATGCCAAAAAACAAAGCAATTCTTTTCTTAGGAATTTTAGATTTAGAAGCGGTTGCAGTTGAAACTTTTTCTTGGGTAATTTCCATTTTATTGTTCTCCTGTTACATTCACATCATTTTTAGCTAAAATCACTCCAGCGATAATCACCGCTAGAATTAAAATCAAAAAGGTAATTACAATTAACGCCGCCCCATAACCAAAATCTAAGTAACGCATCACAGTGTCATAAATGTATAAAGAAACCGTTTCTGTTGAACCCGCTGGTCCCCCACCTGTCATTACTGTTACTAACTCGAAAATGCCAAACGCTTGGGCAAAACGAAATAATAAAGCAATGATCATTTGTGGAGTAATTAACGGTAAAGTAATGGTAAAAAAGTTTTGAATGGGGTTAGCACCATCGAGAGAATGTGCTTCATATAAATCTTGGGGAATGGCTTGTAATCCTGCTAAGAGAATAACTGCAATAAAGGGCGTTGTTTTCCAAACATCCGCAAGAATTAACGCAAACATGGCGCGGGATGGATCACCTAACCAAGTAATCCCAGAATCAATGATTCCTAACCCTCTTAAAATGTCATTCACTACACCATATTGATCATTAAAAATCCATTCCCATGCTAATCCCATCACTGCGGTTGGTAATGCCCAAGGTAAAATTCCAATGGTTCTAATAATCCCTCTTCCTCGGAATTTTTGGTCTAAAACAAGAGCAACTATAATGCCTAAGAGTAACTCTAAAAGTAAGGAAAAGAATGTAAAAATCGCGGTATTTCCTAAACTATTCCAAAATCGTCCATCCCCGAACATTCGAGCATAATTTTCTAAACCTGTAAAAATTGGTTGCAGTTGTGTTCCTAAGTTTTCGGTGAATAAACTTAGCCAAAATGCTCGTCCAATGGGATAAGCAAAGACTAAAATGAGGATAATTAATGCGGGAAGGGATAATAACCATCCTGTTATTTGATCACGCTGTCGAATGGAATTGATTTTCATAAATTAATTACCTTGAACGCTTCAATAAGGTGCGAGTTTCTTTGGCGGCTGCCTTCATCGCTTCTTCTGGGGTCATTGTTCCTGAAATGGCAGCACTGAGATAACGTTGTAAAATATCTGAGGCTTGAGAATATTGAGCAATTGGCGGGCGCAAAACGGCATTTTCAATGACGTTTAAAAGTTCAGGTAAATAGCTATATTTTTCTACTAATTCAGGGTCATTAAATAACTTTCGCCGACTGGGAACATATCCTGTTTTTAAGGCATATTTTTTCTGGGTTTCAGCTTTACTGAAATACTTAACGACTTCCCAAGCGGCTTCAGGATGGTTGGTGCTTTTAGCGATTCCCATTCCCCATCCGCCTTGACAAGCGCCACTTGTTCCCTGTGGGGCGTGTGGCATCGGTTTAATAGCGAAATCGCCAGCAATGTCTGATTCAGAGGCTAAACCATACACATAGGGCCAATTTCTTAAAAAGGCAGTTTCCCCATTTTGAAATAAACGGCGGGTGGGTTCTTCGCTATAGGTGGTTACGCCAGGTGGAGAAACGCCTTTCTCCATTGTGCTTTTGAGAAAGTTAACGGCTTCTATAGCATTCGGTTGATCTAATCCTACTTCTAAAGTTTCTGGATCAACCCAAAAAGCATCAAATCCTTCTAAAATTTCCACAAACATGGCGGAAAGTCCTTCGTATTGCTTTCCTTGCCAAACATAGCCCCATTCGGTATAGTTTTGGTCTTGTAAAGTCTGGGAAATTTCTATCAATTCTGAGAAGGTTTCTGGGGGTTCATAACCAGCTTTTTCTAGCCAGTCGGTGCGGTAATATAACATTCCCCCATCGGAACGAAATGGCATTCGGTAAAGTTCGCCTTTATATTTTCCCCCGTTAACATCGCCATCAAGAAATTGATCTAATTCTTCTTGGGAAACGCGATCGGATAAGTCTTTTAACCATCCTGCAGCAGCAAATTTAGGAGTCCAAACAATATCCATATAAACTAAATCATAGGGAGATTCTCCTAATAAAAAGGCTGAGGTGTAAAGGTCTTCGACTTGGTTGGTATCGTTGGGGGCTTCAACAATTTCTAAGTTAATGTTAGGTTTTTCGCGGTTAAAGTCATTAACGATCGGTTCTAATTGTTTAGCTTCTAATGCTTGAATTAGAACTTTTACGGTTGTCGGTTGCTGACTTTGTACGGCAACAATTAGCAACGGAATTGAGACGACTGTCGCTAGAAAAGTGAAGAGTAGCCTAATCTTTTTTACTGTGAATATTTGCTTAAAAAACGATCGAACGTTCGGTTTGAGATTAATCATAATTGGTTAGTGAGAAAAACACGGGTTACTTTTTGTAACCAATGCTGCGATCACTAAAAAATATTTCAGTTATTGATCTTAAGGTAAATGTTTCGGATTAATCACATTACAATTAAGAAAAGTAACAATTAAGGAACTGATTCTAGAAATCATACTCAAGAGAGGTGATTTTTCAAAAAGGATAATTTTATATTGGGCTTTGTGTTGCTTTGCCCAACCGACATGATTGATTTAAGTGATGATGTTGGGTTTCGTGTTACTTCACCCAACCTACCTTCCTGATGACTTAAATTAGTTGACTATTCAAATAACTGTTGCAATGATTTTTTAACAGCAATCTGATCGAGCAAACTCAGTGAACCAACTTTTTTCAGCACTAGCCCATGATCTAGGGTAAATAATTTCATACGAATAATGGAGGGAACTCGCAATCCGGCCGTTGCTAAATCCTGAATCGGAACGTCTAGAGGCCAAGGTGTGTGGGTGGCAGTAGTAATCATTGCCATAACACTATGACCAATTGTAGTATTAAAAGCGTTAGCCTCAGAGAGAATCAAGGCTGGTCTGCGTTTCGCTGCGTTTCGGTCAGTAAAGGGAAAGGGAACAACCACCACTTCAAATTGGTTATACAGGATTGGATTCATAAATCTTCATAAGCGAGTTGATCTGCCTCAGAATCCCATTCGCTGAGAGTGTTTGCAATTCCTTCTAAATAGTCTTGATCGGAAAGTGAGGAAGGCTGGGATCGTGCAGATTGTTCCAACACAATCACTTCAACTGTTTCCCCTGCTTGAAAAGGTAATCCCTTTAAGGTCACTTGTCCATCTGCTGTTAAGGTTACGGATATTTTATGAGCGTTCATTCTTATCAACTCGAATAACTTCCAGTACAAAGTTAACGCTTTTTCCTAAATATTTGGTGGCGGTGTTATCCTTTAGGCAATCACTAAATCTCGAATCGGTTGTTGAGTTAAACATTGCCAATGACAAGCATAAAGATCGGGTTGTTGGATACCGATACTTGCTAACGCAGGGGCGGCTGGAAAGGGCCAAACGCGATCGAACACCAAGATTTCATCGCGAAAACCAAATTGTAATAAATAAACCCCTGGTTTCGCCGCCAGTGAGTCTAAAATCTGATAACCTAAATTGTACAAAGGTTGACGTTTATCGTCGGGAAAATCTACAGGTTGCTCGTAGGAATTCGGAAGTTGTCCTTCCCCAATTACTTCCCCATACATCGGACCTTTTGCGGTTAACACGATCGGCAGCCAATAATTACCATGCCAAACCGATTTAATTTTATTCCCCGTGCGAAATTCTAACTTTTCCTCAACCCATTGACGAGTTTTTTTTATATCCCGAAATGTCTTAAATAATTGAGCTTGAGGAAACTCAAATTGAGGCGGTAATTCAATCGTTAAGGGGCAACATAGCCAATTGGTATCAGTGGGATCATACCATTCACTTTGAGGCAAAAGCTGATGAGATGCTACGATCTTGACCAAGTTTTCATCGTTAGTTTGGTTGATAATCGCATCTTTGAACGCTGCTGTCATCCGTTGCGTTGCTGGAGAAGTAGAGAGAACCGTGCCTTGATTAGAAACTTGTTGAGCGTTGATAGTAATTAGAACCTTATACATTCCCGTCGTTTTAACAATTAATTAGAATCAGTTTTTTTGGAGATTGGGTAAATCAGAAATTACACTTTCCTAAACGGAAGGTGCTTGTTGCGACCATTGCTCAATGTCGGGGTCATTTTTTCCACGATTTCTCACCGCTAAACGATAGGTTAGGCTTTGCACTTTTGCCTGTAGTTGCTGGTTTTCCTCTTTCAATTGTTCCACTTTTTCTTTAACTGGTTTCATGCGCTGAGAAAACTTTTGGCGGTAAACTTCGGGTAAGTCTTGCAACATTTCTTCTAGTGCTTGATTTCTTTCGGTCAGTGTCCTAATCTTGGTTTGTAATTGAGCGATTTCTGTGTTACGAGTAGAGATTTGCTGTTGATAAAATTGAAGTTGTTCTTCAATTTCTGCGATTTGATTGTTTAGAAGTTCTAGTTGCGATCGATGCTCTTCTGTACTTTCACTAACGCTGGTAAAATTGGGATTATCTTTAACCAACCGAAATAACTCTTGGGAAAGTTGTTCAACGAGTTGATCTCGCAGTTGTAATTCTCCTTTGAGTTGATTAACTTCAGCTTGGAGGGTTTCAATTTTGGAAGGATAGGGACTCTGACTCACGATTCTATTTGGGGTGAATACCTGATCAGCACATTATAAGTTAATTTAGCATTGAATTAGAAATTTAGAATCAACTTGAAGCAAGATTATGCAAAAAATAACCACAGTAATTGGTTTTTCCATTATCGCAACGGAACTGATTGTGATGTCTCTCATTTCCATCCAAAATATTACCCCGATTTCTCTAAAATTTTTAGTGTTTCAATCGATCGAAGTTCCCTTCGGAATCCTCTTTGGGATCAGCGTCGGGTTGGGTCTAATTTTGGGGGCTATGCTACCGTTTGTCAAGCCAGTTTTAAGGTAAGTTATTTGCCCCCTCACCCCCAAGTTTGGGGGAATTTGCCCCCTCACCCCCAAGTTTGGGGGAGTTTGCCCCCCTCACCCCCAAGTTTGGGGGAATTTGCCCCCCTCACCCCCAAGTTTGGGGGAGTTTGCCCCCCTCACCCCCAAGTTTGGGGGAATTTGCCCCCTCACCCCCAAGTTTGGGGGAGTTTGCCCCCTCACCCCCAAGTTTGGGGGAGTTTGCCCCCTCACCCCCAAGTTTGGGGGAATGGGAGGAAGGATTGATCAAAAATGCCTTTGCTTCGGAGAAAGTGACCAATTTTCGATATACTGTGGAATGAAAAATTGATCGAGAGGACTTATGGAAATCGGACAAAAAGTAAAAGTATTTCGACTGCGCGATCGAGTCGCTTCTGATATCGTGGATAAACTCGGTAAAGTGGGAACGATTCAGGATTTTAAAATGACAGATGGCAGTGGTGTCGGTGCTGTGGTTGTTTTTGATGATAATTCTACCAGTTGGTTTTTTGAAGACGAATTAAAATCGGTAGAGCAACCAGTTACTAACTAAACATCGGATGATTCTAACTTTTCTCGGAAAAGGAGGTAGCGGTCGTAGCGCGATCGCGATCGCTGCTGCCTACCAATTAGCCAACGACGGAAAACGAGTGCTTCTCGCCACTCAAGACCCCACCACAGAGTTACTCTTAGAAACCCCCCTCACCAGTGAACCAACTAGCGTTTCCAGCCAACTGTGGGCGGTGAGTTTACAAGCAACGGTGCTTTTAGAAAAGAGTTGGGAAGAGGTGAAAAAGCTAGAAAAACAATACCTTCGTTCCCCTCTCCTCGAAAATGTTTATGGACAGGAATTAGCGGTGTTACCAGGTATGGAACAAGCACTGGCGCTTAATTCCCTCCGTGAGTATTACGAAAGCGGTGATTATGATGTCATCATCTTTGATGGGTCTGGAGACTTAACCACCTTACGGATGTTTGCCATTCCTGAACACCTCAGTTGGTATGTCCGTCGCTTTCGGGATTTGTTCCTCAATTCTGATTTGGGAAAAACCGTCTCCTCTTTCATCCAACCGATTAGCAGTGCTATCTTAAATGTTACTTGGACGGCGGAAGATTTAACGGATAATCCTAACGCTAAAGAAGGGACACAAATGTTAGAAAGAGGCAAAATCGCCCTCAGTGAAGGAAAAGTTGCTGGCTATCTCGTTACCGCCGATGATCCTTATGCCTTGAAAACTGCCAAATTTCTCTGGGGAAGCGCTCAACAAAGTGGCTTGACCATTGCGGGGGTTCTCTTAAACCAAGAAACAACCGTGCGAGATTTACTACAATCAGAATTTTCTCCCCTTCCTGTGACTCCTCTTCCTTCTATTCAACCAGGAGAATGGGAAACATTAGGAAACGCACTCCCAGATTTAGTGGGGTCGGTGGCGAATGCTCCTTCAAGTGTTGAGATCGATCGCACCGCGCGGACGGTTAAAATCTTTCTCCCTGGATTTAGCAAAAAGCAAATTAAACTCACCCAACCGCAAAATCAACAGGAAATCACGATCGATGCGGGAGATCAACGTCGTAATATCCAACTCCCGCCGCCTTTGAAAGGACAAGCGGTCAAGGGAGCAAAATTTTTAGAAGATGGTCATCTCTTAGTTTCGTTTTAAATAAAAAGTAGGTTGGGTGGAGCTAGCGCGAAACCCAACACCCATTCTAAGCAAGGGCTTCAGAACCTGAGATTAGAATCCTAATAAGGAAAGCAAGTAATCCTTTGTCAAGAATCAAGGATAAATTTATGGTTATTAAAACATTAGGTGTAAAAGAAAAATTAGTACAAGTTACTGAGAAGGAGGCTTGGTTGTACCGAAATGAAGAAGCATTCAGCAAAGTGCGTCAAGGTTTAGCAGAAGCACGTCGAGGTGAATTTTCCCAGTCAAAACCAGATATAGAAGCCAACTTGGAGTGGCTTGAGGATGTAGATAATGACCCAGAGCAATAGATTGATTGCTAAAGCTACTATCTTAGAGTGGCTTGAGTTGGTGTTGGGTTTCTTCGCTTCACCCAACCTACTTTCTGAAATGCTCTTACTATCTTAGAGTGGCTTGAGTTGGTGTTGGGTTTCTTCGCTTCACCCAACCTACTTTCTGAAATGCTCTTACTATCTTAGAGTGGCTTGAGTTGGTGTTGGGTTTCGCGCTAGCTTCACCCAACCTACTTTCTGAAATGCTCTTACTATCTTAGAGTGGCTTGAGTTGGTGTTGGGTTTCGCGCTAGCTTCACCCAACCTACTTTCTGAAATGCTCTTACTTGAGTTGGTGTTGGGTTTCGCGCTAGCTCCACCCAACCTACTTTCTGAAATGCTCTTACTTGAGTTGGTGTTGGGTTTCGCGCTAGCTTCACCCAACCTACTTTCTGAAATGCTCTTACTTGAGTTGGTGTTGGGTTTCTTCGCTTCACCCAACCTACTTTCTGAAATGCTCTTACTTGAGTTGGTGTTGGGTTTCGCTTTGCTCCACCCAACCTACTTTCTGCTTTCTATTTTTAATCATCAACCATCAACAAAGCAATTCTCCATCAGGAATCTAATCGCATTCGAGAGATTTATCGTTACCCTGTAAAGTAAAGATCACGAAATTTAAAGTTTTATGTCAGACTCGACCTCTTCTCAAGAACAATCAGAAAATCGCTCTGGAAAAACCCGTCAAATGCTGGGTATGAAAGGAGCTTCCACTGGTGAAACTTCCGTTTGGAAAATTCGGTTACAACTGATGAAACCGATCACCTGGATTCCTCTCATCTGGGGAGTCGTCTGTGGTGCGGCTTCTTCGGGAGACTTTCATTGGCAAGTTGAAGATGTGGTGAAAGTTGTCACCTGTATGTTGCTTTCGGGCCCATTGATGGCGGGTTACACCCAAACCCTCAATGATTTCTACGATCGGGAAATTGATGCCATTAATGAACCTTATCGTCCGATTCCTTCTGGGGCGATCACAGTTCCCCAAGTCATCACTCAGATTTTAATTCTACTCGGTGGCGGACTCGCCCTCGCTTATGGGTTAGATCAATGGGGAGGTAATGCTTATCCCAAAATTACGATTATTACGCTTTTAGGGACATTTCTCGCTTATATCTACTCCGCGCCTCCTCTCAAACTCAAACAAAACGGCTGGTTTGGGAATTACGCCCTCGGTGCAAGTTATATCGCTTTGCCTTGGTGGGCTGGGCATTCTCTTTTTGGCGATTTGAATTGGATAATTATTGTTCTCACTCTCATCTACAGTTTTGCTGGTTTAGGGATTGCTGTGGTGAATGACTTTAAGAGTGTGGAAGGCGATCGAACGTTAGGCTTAAAATCGCTTCCTGTGATGTTTGGTGTCGGTGGTGCGGCTTGGATTAGTGTGTTGATGATTGATATTTTTCAATTAGGAATCGCGGGCTATTTAATCAGCATTCAGGAAAATCTTTATGCGACGATTTTAGTCCTCTTGGTAATTCCGCAAATTACTTTCCAAGATATGTATTTTCTGCGCTCTCCCTTAGAAAATGATGTGAAATATCAAGCCAGCGCTCAACCATTTCTTGTGTTAGGAATGTTAGTGACGGGTTTGGCTTTAGGTCATTCTGGGATTTAGTTTTTGCTTAAAATTAACCATCTCCTTTAATATCAGGTTCGTTCGATCAATGATGAAAAGTAGGTTGGGTGGAGCGAAGCGAAACCCAACACCAATCATAAGCAATTACCTGAACCTGATATGACAGGAAACACTACGGAACATAAGGTCAGCCCCTTCGCCCCTCTTATTGAGGGGGACGAAGAGGATCAAACGGGGTTACTTTTTAGAAATGGTATAATCTAATTTTTCTGCAATTCCTTCGACCCAGTTTTCATCTTGTTTCGTATAACTGCGCGGTGCATTTGCCACCACAATTAACGCCCCTTCTTTTCCGATCGGTTGACAAATTAGAGCCTGAGAATTTTCAGGAATATAATCAAATTCAATTCTCCCAGGATAAAGATTTAAGTTGACTAAATAAACTGGTTTTTGCTTGTCTAAAACTCGTTTCAGAATTGCCCCTGGCGTGACTTCTGCTTTCTTGCCTAAAATTCCTCGACGTAATAAAACCTCACCTTGATAGTAAACCAGCACCGATCGAGCGGGGGTATTTTTTAGTAACATTAAAGAAGACCAAGCCAACTCAGCTTTTACCGTTTCCGACAAATTTTCTGCTAACTCAAAGCCTTCCTCTCCTACTAATTCCACTGCTTCGGGAGAACGCGGTTTCACTCGTTGCCAAATCAATCCCACCAAAACTAAAATAGCACTGAGCAAAACCCCAATGGCATCTGATCGAGCCTGAGAAGAACTCAAAGCCGGAGTGAGGAGGCGATTAATTAATAACAAAGTTCCCCCTACCCCTCCAACAATGAAGGGCAAAAGGCGTAAAACTCGATCGGGATCAGAGGTTTTCATAAACGATTCCTGAGAACGGATTAAGATTTTTCCTCACCGATTTCCGTCACCCGTTGGAACATATAACCCGTTCCTCTGGCGGTTAAAATCAGTTCAGGATTACTAGGATCATCCTCCAATTTTGCCCGTAAACGAGAAATATGAACATCCACAACGCGAGTATCCACATGGCGTTCGGGTGTATATCCCCACACCTCCTGTAAAATCCCAGAACGGGAAAACGCTTCTCCAGAGCGACCCACCATCAATTCTAAAAGACTAAACTCCATCCCCGTTAAACGGATGCGTTCATCTCCCTTGTAAACTTGTCGGCGGTTGGTATCAATTCTAATTGAACCAATTTGAATCACCCCAGAACTAGGAATCCCCGATAATCCTTCCTTATCCACCCGTCTTAAAACCGATCGAATACGAGCTTCTAATTCCTTCGGCGAAAAGGGTTTCACCACATAATCATCCGCCCCTAATTCTAAACCAGTAATGCGATCGGCAACATCGCCCAACGCCGTTAACATAATGATAGGGATATCAGACTCTTTACGCAGTTCTTGGCAAACCCCATAACCATCGAGTTTCGGCATCATCACATCTAACACCACTAAATCAGGATTATTTTCATTAAAAGTCGTAATCGCTTCTTCCCCATCAGCGGCGGTGACAACATCGTAACCGATCATCGACAAACGAGTTTCTAAAATGCGACGAATACTGGCTTCATCGTCAACCACTAAAATTTTTTCTTTATGATTTTCCAAATTTCTTAACACTCCTTATTTTTTGTCGGTAAATGATCCTAAATATTTTTGATTAGTCTTTACAATTTCTAGAATATCCTTGAGAAAGACAAAAGAGATTTAATCATCTCTCAACCCGAAAATAATCGATTCCTTAACATTCATTTTAGGGTTATCAACTGTAAAGATACATCTTAACAATTTAAAGCCCGTTGAAGAAAGCAAATTAATGTTAACTTAAAATGTCTAAACCGAAAATTATCCATGTTTGCAGTGCTTGTGGGGCTGAACATAACCAATGGTTTGGGAAATGTTCCAGTTGTGGACAATATGGCACGCTAGAGGAGGAGGTGCAAACCCAAGCGGGAGTCAACCCTCGTAGCGGATGGCAGTCTAACAAATATGCGACGGGTACGGAGAAAAAGAAACCCCCTCAAGCTCGTGTTTCTTTGCTTTTTTCTCAAATTAAGGATGATGAACAACCGCGCTATCCTTCTGGGTATTTAGAACTCGATCGGGTTTTAGGGGGAGGAATCGTTCCAGGGTCTTTGGTGTTAATTGGGGGTGATCCAGGGATTGGTAAATCAACGTTACTCTTACAGGTGGCAAATCAAACCGCAAGAACTCAAAGAACGCTATATGTGTCTGCGGAAGAGTCTGGACAACAGGTTAAGTTGCGTGCCTCTCGCTTGGGAGTAGGGTTAACCAATGCCCCAGAAGATGTTGCCGAAACCAATGGTCAAAGTCCGAAAAGTTTGAGCCATGAGAATCTTTATGTGTTACCCGAAACGGATTTAGAGG
This sequence comes from Dactylococcopsis salina PCC 8305, assembly GCF_000317615.1. Taxonomy (GTDB): domain Bacteria; phylum Cyanobacteriota; class Cyanobacteriia; order Cyanobacteriales; family Rubidibacteraceae; genus Halothece; species Halothece salina. The sequence continues at coordinate 1,754,584 of NC_019780.1, forward strand.
AGATTTTACGGGAGTTGGAATCCCTAAAACCGATGTTGGGGATTATTGATAGTATTCAAACCTTATATTTTGCCTCTTTGAGTTCCGCACCAGGATCAGTGGCGCAAGTGCGAGAGTGTACGTCGGCTTTGATGCAATTGGCAAAACGAGAGAATATTACTTTGCTGATTGTCGGTCATGTGACAAAAGAAGGGGCGATCGCGGGTCCGAGGGTATTAGAACATTTAGTGGATACGGTGCTGTATTTTGAGGGCGATCGCTATGCGTCTCACCGTTTGCTTCGATCGGTGAAAAATCGGTTTGGGGCGACCCATGAAATTGGCGTTTTTGAAATGATCGATCACGGATTGCGAGAGGTGGAGAATCCCTCAGAATTATTTTTGGGAAACCGAGATGAATCTGTACCAGGAACGGCGATCGTTGTCGCTTGTGAGGGAACACGCCCGATCGTTGTGGAGTTACAAGCGTTAGTCAGTCCTACCAGTTACACTTCTCCTCGACGGGCAACAACAGGAGTAGATTACAACCGTCTGCAACAGATTTTAGCCGTATTAGAGAAACGGGTGGGGATTCCTCTTTCAAAACTTGATGCTTATGTCGCAACGGCGGGGGGTTTGGGAGTAGAAGAACCCGCAGCGGATTTAGGGATTGCGGTGGCGGTGGTGGCGAGTTTCCGCGATCGTGTTGTTGATCCCAGAACCGCTTTAATTGGCGAAGTGGGATTAGGAGGACAAGTGCGATTAGTGTCGCAATTGGAATTACGGATTAAAGAAGCCGCGAAATTAGGCTTTCAACGGGCGATCGTCCCCACAGGGCAAAGTCTGCCAGATATGGGCATTGAAATCATTACCGTTAGCAAAGTAATCGACGCGATCGTCGCCGCGATTCCACCTCAACCTCGTTACGGAGAAGGAGACGAAGAAGAATAATTTAGTAGGTTGGGTGGAGGTCACGCAACCCAACACCAATCAGTGACCAGTGACCAGTGACCAGTTACCAGTTGTGCTTGATCTAATCAGTTACTTAGTAGCTTACAATCTGTTACGAATTAATTGCTTACTATTCACTATTCACTGCTTACTGATCACTGATCACTGATCACTGATCACTGGTCACTGGTTATCTGCGCTTAACAGCAACCGTCACCCTGATAATGCCACGTAGAATCCGTAATTACAATATCACGAGGGAACTGCTTTCCTAACTTACCAGCGGTTTTCTCACAGACTCCTAAAGGAACACCGCGCTGGAAAGTATGTCCTTCGCCATCATTCCAAACCGCTTCTTTTCCCCGATAAATTGCGGTTTTTCCAGTAAAAACACAAGCCCCATCTTCTGGCGTGGGAACTTTAAACGCGACGGAATCTAAACTATCTAACTGTAAATCTTCATCAACGGCGTAGGTGTCTTGATCGAGCAAGCGATAAGGACGACGGCTGCGAATTTCAATATTGCCGAATCCAGTCTCAACCAAGAAATTAACATACTCTTCATAGGTTAGCGCTCCAGAAAGACACATCGCTCGCAAACGTTGATCCTGACGTAACTTTTGCGGAATCGGACGAGTGGCGATCGGATCGCTCATCAGTAAGCGCCCACCAGGCTTGAGAACGCGGTAAACTTCCTGTAATGCGTTTTGTAAGTCTTCGGGTTCAAAGATATTAAACAGGCAATTTTGCGCCACCACATCCACTGATTCATCCGCAACGGGTAAGTTAAACGCATCACCGCCAACAATCTTCACGAAACTAGGGTCAAACCAATCATTTTGTTGGGCTGCGAGAACTAAATTGGCTTGTGCTGCGTCACGCATAGCCGCTACGGGTTCAACCGCAATAATCGCGTCCTTTCGCGGGGAAAAATAAGCAAACTGTAACGCTTCTAAGCCTCCTCCCACACCAACATAAAGCACTGTTGGCTGATTCATTAATTCTGTGGGCTGAACCGTTGTTCCGCAACCATAGTTCATTTCTCGCATTCGATCGGGAATATTCAGCCCAGGGAGTTGAAACGAGCCATTTTGAACACAACATAACCCCACTTCTGGAGTTTCAGCGACTTCTTGATAAAATTGGGCAGTGGTTTCGAGATAAGTCATTGAGATTTGATTTGCTTGCTATCGGTTTCTTTAACTATTATGGTGCGATCGTTCCCTTAATTTTTTCTGAATGAGCAATGATTGTGATGACTTGCCAAATAACCAATAACCAATAACCAATAACATCCCATTTTTTCCAGTTGGCAAAGATTTTGTACTCAATTACACTGTTTGCAGTTGCTGCGTTCGGTGAAGATCACCCTCGTCATATATTTGTTTTCATGTGTTTGGAGTAATTATGCCAGAAAAACCGATTTCATTGCCCAAAATTGGTCGTACCTCTCTCTTTGCTTTTCTCACCCTTTGCTTTGCGCTACTGGCTGTCTCCTTTGCACCGATTTTTATTCGTTTAAGTGAAACTGAGTTAGGACCCAATGCCACAGTTTTTAATCGTCTTTTAATATTTTTCCTTTGTTTTGGTAGTGGGCGTTTGATTACGGAAAAAATCTCTCCGACAATTAACCCCGATGCAGAAGAAATCACGGGTCAGCAGTGGTGGTTATTAGGATTAGTGGGTGCTGTCGCTGCTACTTCTCTGGTTTTATGGGCGATTTCTTTGCAATATACGACAGTGGCAAAAAGTGTGTTACTCAATAATTTAACTCCGATTTTTACCACGTTAGGCGGTTGGTTATTTTTAGGCAAAAAGTTCGATTCTAAATTTTTAGTGGGAATGGCGATCGCGATCGCAGGCGCAATTACTCTCGGTGTTGAAGACTTAAGCGGTGCGGCGGAAGGTTCACTGTTGGGAGATTTTTACGCACTATTATCGGCGGTGTTTCTTGGGACTTATTTCTTAATTGTAGAAGAGCTTCGATCGCGCTTTTCTGCGACTACCATCCTCCTCTGGCGTTGCGCTACAGGAAGTTTAATTCTCATCCCAATTATCTTCCTCACAAGCGGACAATTTTTCCCTACCACTCAAACCGCTATCTTAGCTGTTATTGGCTTAGGCTTAATCAGTGAAGGATTAGGTCAACGTTTACTGGCTGATAGCATGAACGTCTTTTCCTCTAGTTTTGTTTCTCTGTTTCTGCTTTTAGAACCCATTGTCAGCGCGATTCTGGCTTGGTTTATCTTTTTAGAAAGCCTCAATCTCACCACCTGGCTAGGATTTGCGGTTGTTCTCACTGGAATTTATCTCGCTCAAACCAGCAAAGCGGCGACTTCCGATGTGGTCGAGAACAGTGATAATAGTTCTGAAACTGTAAATTATCAATAGTATAGATGGAATTTTTCTCGATTTTACTGGCGAGTCTTTTCAGCGCTCTTTCCCCTGTGGGTTGGATTGTGGATCAAAGGATAGAAACCGCTTTTCGATCGCGTCTTACCGACGTAGAAACCTTACAGGTGCGTGTAGATAATACCCCCAATTATCAACTCCTACAAGGCAAAATTCAACGGTTGCGCCTAGCAGCCAGAGGAGTGAATCTCACCCCAGAATTACGCTTAAAATCCTTTGCTCTGGAAACCGATCCGATCGCCCTTGATATTAACCGTTTTCGAGAGGGAAATTTTAGCAGCCTATCAGAAGCTCGTTCAGGTTTAAATCAACCCTTAAACGTCGCCTTAAAACTGAATCTTACCGAAGCAGACATCAACGATTTTTTAGCCTCTCCCAGAGCCAAAGCACGTTTAGAAAGCATTATCCAACGCATTACCCAACAACTACCAGGGGGTCGGAATCAACGTTACGAATTATTAAGCACTAAACTACAATTCTTAGAGAACGATCGATTCATCCTCGATTTAGACATTCGGGTTTCCCGTCGTCAAAGAGAAGAATGGGAAGACTTTAATCTGCGAGTAGAATCAGGAATAGAAGTATCACAGGGGAAACAACTGAGGTTAATTAATCCCGTTTTCCTTGTGGATGACTCACCGCTGCCATCGCGTTTAGTAGAAGCAGTGAGCGCCAGACTCAGCAATCGACTTGATTTATCAAATCTTGAGAAACAAAAAATCATCGCCAGACTCTTACAATTGAAAATAGAAGAAGATGAGGTAAAATTAGCAGCGTTTGTGCAGATCGCAAAACTTCCTTAGTCAAATTCTTCCTCAACTTTTCCTTCCATCCACAAAAAAGGTGACTATGCAAGAGCAGAAAAAAAGTTATCAGTTTTCAACCGGATTAATTGCTGGCGTTTCTAGCGTTATTATTATCACAGGTGGTTTTGCTGCGTGGTGGGCTTGGACTGCAATTAAAGGAGAGCAAGCGCCTTCTTGGGTTCCTGAACAGTTAAAACCCGAACCAGCTACAAAAAAAGACCCAAACCCTCCCTCACAAGAAATTAAAGCGCAAGTCTATTGGCTGAAAGTAACCGACAATAAAATCGAACTCGCCGCCACACCAATGGTAATGGAAAAAGCCGAGGAAAGTGTTGCGGTGGAAAAAGCGCTCACCGAACTGTTTTCAGGAACGAATCAAGAAAACTATGCCAGTAGTATTCCCGAAAAAGCTCAACTGCGTGGCGTGAGTTTTCAAGAAGATGGCATTCATGTTGATATCTCTGAAGAGTTTACCTTTGGGGGTGGAAGTACCGCCATGATGGGGCGTTTAGGACAAGTTTTATACACAGCTACCAGCCTCAACCCAGACGCGAAAGTTTGGTTAGAAGTAGAAGGTGAGCCGTTGGAATATTTAGGGGGAGAAGGACTTTATATTCCTCAACCCCTAACCAGAGATGAGTTCCAAGCCAATTATCAATTGTAACAATTAGTCTGGCTTTACTCGCATCAAGGTTTGACCATATTCTACGGGTTCACCGTTTTTAACCGTGATTTCCATCACTTTTCCCGAAACTTCTGCCTCAATTTCGTTCATAATTTTCATAGCTTCGACAATGCAGACAGTTTGGTTGGTTTGAATCTGATCCCCCACTTTCACAAACACGGGTTCTTCTGGCGCTGGTGCTTCATAAAATGTTCCCACAATGGGAGAAGTAATCTCCTCCCATTCGCTTTTGTCAATTTCAGGTTTTTTGTCTTCTGGTGGAGAACTTGCTTCCGATGGCGGCGGGGAGGTTTGAGGAGAAGGTGGGGAAACCGATGTTTCCGTAGCAGTGGTAGTTAGTCCTTTGCGAACGGTAAGTTCAAACTGATCACTTTTGAGGCTAAATTCGGTAATATCTGCCTCAGAAATGTCATTGAGAAGTTCACGAATTGCTTTAAAGTCTATTGACACTAATCATATATCCTATTCTACAGTTTTCATATTATTCCCCGAATTTTACTTATGACTCACGACCGACATAAGTATCGTTACGGGTATCAATTTTAATTCGTTCCCCAACGGAGATAAATAAAGGAACCATGACTTGTGCGCCTGTTTCGACGGTGGCTGGTTTACTCCCTCCAGTGGCGGTGTCTCCTTTGACTCCTGGATCAGTTTCAATCACTTCTAACACCACTGAGTTGGGAATTTCCACTTCTAAAATGTTTCCCTGCCAGTAAACCGCACTGACTTCCATTCCTTCGTTGACATATTTTGCACCTGCGCCAATTTGTTCGGCGGGAAGTCGCACCTCTTCAAAAGACTCCATATCCATGAAGATATAGTCGTCTCCTTCCTTGTAGGTGTGTTGTAAGGTTTGTTTTTCAAGAGTCGCTTGGGGAACGGTTTCACCAGCGCGAAAAGTGCGTTCTGCGACGTTTCCAGTCTTGACATTTTTCAGCTTCGTTCGCACAAACGCTGATCCTTTGCCTGGTTTAACGTGGAGAAATTCCACCACTCGCCAAACATTCCCTTCCAATTCGATGGTCATCCCGGTTCTAAAGTCATTACTAGAAATCATCTGCCTACAAATCCTTAGCTTATGGCAATCAGCATCCTATTTTACCGCTCGATCGACGCGAAAGCTCAAGAAATCACACATTTAATCCTTTCCCGATTGTGTGAATTTTGCCTAAATTGACCTCCTCCCCCGTTAAACGCTTCGCGCTATAACGGGGGATTCGGGAGAACCAGTTACCTGCTCCTCCATCCACTCAAACAACATTCATTTGCTTAGGGAAGCTCAAGCTCAGTCTCCAACGAAACTGATGTCTCCTCACTGTTTCCAGTGTCCTCTGTTATTTCAGAGTTAGCCGTAACTTCCTGAGTGACCCCCAGTAGCTTAGACAGACTAAGATTTAATTGTTCGATTCCTCTTTTTGCAATGTTAATCGCTGCCTGGTTGTCTGCGTCTTGAACGTAGCCACATTCAACACAAGCAAACTTTTCTCCTTTGCGATTTTGCTTGTCAGTATGTCCACAAGCTGAACATTGTTGAGATGTATATTTAGGGTTCACTTCAACCACAAGACAGCCAAACTTCTCAGCTACCGACTGTATTTTTAGTTTCAGTTCTCCCCACGCACAATCTCGGATTAAGCGATTTAATGCTCTTTTAGCGGACTGACCATTTTTCAGATATTCCCCCTTCTCATCTGGCTTGGGTTTACATTTTTTTATCATCCCTTGGATGTTCAAATCTTCTAGAACAATGACATCAGCCAATCCCACTAAATGATGAGCGATTTTCCATTGGTAATCTGTTCTTTGATTAACAATTTTTTGGTCTAGTCGAGCCAACTCTTGATAGGCTTTCTTCTGATTTTTAGAACCTCTTTTTTTCCGACTCGCTCGTCTTTGTCTAATTGTTTTAGTTCGCTCTAATCGCTTCTCAAATTGAGGATTAGCGATTTGTTCCCCGTTACTTAAAGCTAATAGTTTATTTGAACCTAAATCTCCCCCCACTACTGAATTAATTTCCTCTTTTGTTCTGGGAGAACACTGAGGAACATCTTGGTTTTCCAATCTGATGGAAACATACCAGCCATCTGCTTTCCTCCTTACCGTTACGCTTCTTAAAGCGAATCCTTCAGGAAAATGGCGAGACTGAAAAAATCTTATCCACCCAATTTTAGGTAAGTAAATTTTGTTTTCCTTAACTTGGACTTGATTCGGAGGATAGTTAAAACTCTTAAACTTTTGTTTGGTCTTGAACCTAGGATATCCTCTCCCTTCAAAGAAGTTCTTAAAAGCTACCTCTAATCTTTTTAAGTTTTGTTGTAAAACCGTAGAATGGATTTCAGCATACCAAGGACGAGTTTTTTTTAAGTTAGTTAATTCTGAGGATTGTTGCTCGTAAGCATTACGTTTTTTGCCGTTAGCTTTGTAAGGATATCCTAAGTTAGAATTTTTAGAAACCGAGCAAGTTAAAGGACAACATTCGGCTTCAGTATCCAAATCGCAATAGTTACCTAACTTAGGCGACTTGACTTGTTCGTAACTTTCAATTCTATCTCGCAAGCAAAAGTTGTAATGAGCGCGAAGCATACTAAGCCACTGCTCCATTACAGCCACTTGAGAGAGTTTTGGTTTGAGTTTGAACTGATAGGAGACGAGCATAGTTAACTAAGTTATACTTGGAGGTTAGTATAGCATATACACACACAAGATGGGAAAAATTCAATTAAGTGCAAGAATTGAGGAATCAGAAATGAAGATTTTAGAAAGGTATGCTAAAAAGACAGGTAGAACCAAGACAGACATTCTTAGAGAGTTTATCCGTTCCTTGAACTCCTTTTTCTAAGGTGTTCGGAGAGCCTGTCAAAGGATGTCCTGTCGGACTTCTTTTTTATTTGGTGACGATTCATGAGGGGAGTAGCGTCTGGGGTTTCCCCAGACGTTTATACGCCCCGTTACCCCGTTAACCTACGGTATAACGGGGGTATTCTCGTCACATCAAGATAAGCAAACGGTAATCTGCTTAACGTTATATGTATCACCATGACTTCTAATTTTAATTGGCTCGATCGAGGCACAACAGAAATTTTCCCGAATCAACCGCAATCTGACAACCCCAACGAAAACCTAAAAGCCCGTTTACAGCAAAATAAAGAACCCTTACGGATTAAACTCGGCATTGACCCCACAGGAACCGATATTCACCTCGGACATAGTATTCCCGTTCGTAAACTCCGCGCGTTTCAAGATGCGGGACACACCGCCGTTTTAATTATCGGTGACTTTACCGCTCAAATTGGCGACCCCACAGGAAAATCAGAAGTCCGTCAACAACTCACTCCTGAACAAGTAGAAGCCAACGCCCAAACTTATCTTGAACAATTACGTCCGATTCTTGATTTTGAAACTCCAGGACGACTAGAAATTCGCTACAACTCAGAATGGTTAAAAGACCTTGATTTAACCAATATTTTGGAACTGTTAGCGACGATGACAGTGGGACAAATGTTAGCGAAAGAAGGCTTTGCGGAACGGTACGAAAAGGATCAGCCGATTTATCTCCATGAGTTTATGTATCCCCTAATGCAAGGCTATGATTCCGTTGCGGTAGAAGCGGACGTGGAGTTAGGAGGAACTGACCAAAAATTTAATATTGCTGTCGGGAGAGACTTACAACGTTACTTCCAAAAACGTCCTCAGTTTGGTTTATTAACTCCGATTTTAATTGGCACCGATGGCGTGCAAAAGATGTCGAAATCTTTAAATAATTATGTGGGGTTAAAAGAAGATGCGTTGAGTATGTATTCTAAATTAGAAAAAGTCCCTGATGATCAGATTCAAACCTATTTTGAACTACTGACCAATTTACCATTAGATCAACTACCAGAAAATCCTCGTGAGTGTCAAAAGTTATTAGGATTAGAAGTTACCAGCCACTATCATGGCAGAGAAAACGCCAAACAAGCGCAAAAGTCAGCATTAAGTTTAGTTTCTGGACAAAGTGGGGACGCGAAGGCTGTTCCTGAGTTTTCTTTAAGCGAGGTTGAGTTTCCAGTAAAACTATTTTACCTTTTGAATGTTACGGGGTTGTGTGGGAGTAGTGGCGAAGGACGAAGACAAATTAAAGGCGGTGCGGTGCGTTTGGATGGGGAAAAAGTCGCTGATATGAATGCTGAATTTGCAACCGCAGATGAGTTAGTGGGAAAGACGCTACAGGTAGGGAAAAAGAAGTTTATGCGCTTAGTAGGATAGAAAGCCGACCAAAAAACAGTTGTCTAATGAGGGTTTGCTGAAAAAGTTCATGTTTTTCTTGTAGTAAGGCAAAAGGCAAGAGGCAAGAGGCAAGAGGGTTGATTAATCGGTAAGATTTCAAAGTTTTGATGCAGGGTTTTCACTATTGAGCGTTCAACACCTCGACTGCGCTCGGTGTTGACGCGCTCGCGAAGCCGAAGCGTCAATTTCCTTGCACTTTTTTGAGGGGTGAAGAGCCTTAAAGCCTCATTGGGTAAAGGTTTCAGTTTTATTCAGGAAACCCTAATGACTAATGACTAATGACTGATTGGTGTTGGGTTTCGCTTCTCTTCACCCAACCTACTTTTTACTGGTCACTGATTGGTGTTGGGTTTCCCTTCTCTTCACCCAACCTACTTTTTACTGTGTTCTCCCAGAATTGGGATTTAAGACGCTGACCGATTTCAGGTGAGGATACAATATCTCTATTGCTACTGATCTAGAAATTGAGGGTTATGTTTTCAGTTCGTCGCTGGTGGAGTCAATATGCTTCACAGATTATTTTAATCGGATTACTCTTAGCGACTGCGGGGATTATTCGACAAACACAAGCGGTTCCCCTATATGAGCTATATTATTGGCTGATGCGTCCTTTAGAAGTGGTAAAAACGGACAAACAAACCCAATTGACCAACGCGAGAATCCAAGAGTTGGAACAACGAGTGATGGAGTTACAACAACAAAATCAAAAGTTAAAACAACTCTCAGGATACGCTAACACTCAATCAACACCGTCTCAGATTGCTCCGATTATTGGGCGTAGCCCCGATCACTGGTGGCAACAAATTACGATCGGGATTGGTCGTCAAGATGGAGTGAAACCTGGAGATATTGTCACTGGTTTTGGGGGATTAGTGGGGCGAGTGGAAACGGTAACGCCTCGATCGAGCTTGGTTTTATTAGTTAGTGATCCCAAAAGCAGAGTTGGAGTGATTATTAGTCGAAGCCGTGAAATGGGGTTTATTCGCGGTAATGGCGATCAATCGGTGGTGATGCGGTTTTTTGAAAAGTTACCCGATGTGAAAGTGGGGGATGCGGTGGTCACGTCTCCCGCGAGTCGCTTGTATCCTTCAGGAATCCCAGTGGGAGAAGTAACCGATCTCAATCCAGATACTAGCCCCGCGCCAGAAGCAACGATTCGGTTAAATGTACCGATGGAGGAGTTGGAATGGGTATTAGTGAGGAAAGATTCACTCTAACGCAAACTGCGATCCCCAACGATCTTGAGGGAGAAACGCTCGATCCATTGGTAACGGCGCGATCGGAGCTTGGATGGGAAATGTTCCCGCGATCACTTGTTCTTTCAGGGTTGCCGCCACCTCGCGCGATCGAACGATACTCGCCAAAGGAGCAGTTCGCACGGTTTCCCCCTCAATTTTAATCGTGCCACTTTTCAATTGTGCATAAGTCACCAAACCAAACGTCGGGCGCACTCGTCGCGGAATCGAAAAGTCAACAATTGGCGCAACAATTTCTTCATCTGTCACCGCACAATTCGCCACTGCTTCCTCATTCAACATCGGTAAGGGGATTCCCACCCCTAACATCAAAGAAGGACCGTAATTTTTGAAATAACAGCCTCGCACCCAACGGGGATTCATTGCTTTCCCATCCCCCACTAAAGTTAAAGTCGCCGCCGGACCAATGGGAGTTTGATTCTCCAATCGTCGCTGTTTCGGAAAATGTTGCGTCCCTTCACAAGCAATATAACCCACTGCTCCCCCCAGAAAAACTGGGCTACCAATTCCAATTAACTTTAATTGGGGGTCATTGAACAGAGGAGCAATGGCGCCAGGAGAAGAATACACCGCATTTCCTAAATTGGGATGAAGCGGTCCGAGATAAGTGTGGAGAACGCGCTCACCTGCATTGACACCAACGATAAAATTCTGGTAAACGTTACGGGGATTGTAGAGGTAAAACTGATTAATCGTGTCACGGGTGAGGGTGGTTTGAAAGGACGCACGAGGATAACAATCGCTAACCTGTCCAATGGCTTTTAATTGAACTGATTGACCTGCAATTAAATTTTGGATAATATGACCGCCGCCACGTTCTTTATGAGAGACACCGAGACGAGTTTCTAATTCGCTCGCTTCCCCAGAATTACTATAATCGGGAATTGCAGTCGCGCCAATGTAGAGATCGACCGCTCCCAACCCCGCATAAGCGGGAACACTATCTAACCAACATTGTCTGATATTAATCGGCGGATCAGTGTGTCCCAAGTTGATCATCGCCCCCGATGACTCCATCGGTTCAAATGTTCCTGTAGTCACCACATCCACTTCTTTCGTGACTTGCGTGACTCCTTTTTCCGCAACTTGCGCCTTTAATTCTTCTACCGTCCAGACAACGGCTTTTTTATCTTTGATCTTTTCCTTGATCTGCGCGATCGTTCGCATCGTTGTTTTCAGGTATTGCAGTGGTTTCGCTCCCACCTCATCATATATGAATTGCGGAAAAGAACAAGAAACCCAACGCCAATTATAATCGATCGCCTGAACCTGATATGACGGAACAACGATAAGTCCAATTACAACATCCTGTTGCTTGAACGTTTTGCTTAGTCCCAGATTGTCCTGTTCCTGTCCAAACCCCCCAGCCCTATAGTTCCCCCCTTTTTGAAGGGGGGTTAGGGGGGATAATAGTTCCCCCCTTTTTGAAGGGGGGTTAGGGGGGATAATAGTTCCCCCCTTTTTGAAGGGGGGTTAGGGGGGATAAGTTGTACCCTATTTTTGCGCCTGTTGTTGTCCAGCTTCACGAGCGGTAGAAACCCATTGATCAAACTGATCACGATTTTCTTCCACCCATGCTTCCGCATGACTCATAATATCTTCAGGAGAATCTTCTCCGTTTCGCATTTTCTGGTTTTGAGCGCTAATATCTGGTCTGGAAACTTGGATGACTTCAAATAACTTGGCGGCGGCGGCGTGTTCATCCACGAATTGTTGATTGGCTAAAATCCGCATCTGATCCACTGCAAAACCAAGGTTAACATCTTCTCCATTGATATTAGCAGTTGTGGTTTCCTCAGAAACTTCTCCTTGCGCTTCTGGGAGAGAGGTATAGGGAACTTCTAGCCAATTGACATCTTTCCCTGCTTGTAAAACACCACCCACCCATAAAGGAGTCCAAGTGTAATATAAAATCGGTTCTCCTTGCTCATGGCGAGTAATTGTGTCTGCCATCAAAGCAAAGTATTGTCCCTGATCATGTTCGACCGTATCCCGTAACCCATACTCATCAAGGTGATGTTCAATCACTAATTCACATCCCCAACCTGGGTTACAACCAGTTAAATTCGCTTTTCCATTGCCATCGGTATCAAATACCTTAGCAATTTCAGGGTCTTTTAAGTCTTCAAGATTAGTAATATTGTTTTCTTCGGCGGTGGCTTTATCTACGGAATAACCTTGTAGAACGTTATCAACAAAAACGCCCATTCGTTCTAGTTTTTCATCGCCACCGCTATTGGTGTAGAAGTCACTGTGTAATTTTTCCCAGTGAACGGTAGTAAAGTGAATCCCACCATTGGCTAAGTCGGTGTGTAGAGTGGCATATTCTAGTTCTTTAGGAGGAGTAACATCATAGCCCAGTTCTTCTAATGCCATATTGACAATTTCCGTCTGGAATTTTTCCTCTAACACACTATAAGCTGGAGTCACTTCCACACCAGCTCCTGGCTGGTCAGATGTTCCCTCAGTGGGTTGCTCGGTTTGTTGTTGACAAGCTGCTGTTCCTAATAAAAGGACTAAACTTGCGGTTACGGTGCTTAAACGTTTGTATGTTGGTCTCATAGTTTAATACTGATATAAGGAAGGAAGATTGCAAAGCGATCGAGCATAGACTTGATCTCGACTTTGCCATCGTTATTTGGTCAATTTAAATGACACTTACGTTTTCTGCTCTCCATATTAAACGAATGCAACAGTTATCGGATCAATGATTATATTCTTTAATCAATTTTTCTCTTAAACTTATGCTAACTATAATAGCAATCAGGAATAATTTATGAGAATCAATCGCCCCCTAACCCCCAATTCTGGGGGGATTCAGACCAAACACTTAAAATTTTTGCAGCCATTCCATAACTTTTTTTCCCAGAGACACTTGATCCAGTCGATCGATTTCTCGGATTCCTGTGGGGCTAGTCACATTGATTTCTGTTAAATAACCGCCAATTACATCAATTCCCACAAAAAATAAGCCGTCTTCTAACAAAGTAGGTGTGATCGCGCTGCAAATTTCCCAATCTCGCATGGTAATTTCTGCGGCTTCCACTCGCCCCCCAACTGCCATATTCCCCCGAAATTCTCCCCCTGTGGGAACACGATTCACCGCACCGATCGGTTCTCCTGCTAATAAAATAATGCGCTTATCTCCGTTTTTGGCTTCGGGAAGAAACGATTGAATCATCACGGGTTCTTTCCCTTTTTCGGTGCTAATTTCAATGAGAGAATTAAGATTTTTGTCACTCTTTTCTAAAAATAAAATTCCCTCTCCTGCTTTTCCCCCCAATGGCTTCAAAACCGCCCCGTCTTTCCGTTCTACAAATTCCCGAATTACTTTCTTGTCAAGACTAACAATGGTTTCAGGAATCACCGATCGAAACTGCATCGCGTATAATTTCTCGTTAGCCCGTTGTAACCCGCGCGGAGAATTAATCACCCTTGTGGAAGTGGGAGTTAATAAATCTAAAATTTGTGTCGCATACAAATAAGGGATGGTAACGGGTGGATCAGTTCGCATAAACACCGCATCCATCGCCGTTAATGGTTGTAACTCCCACTTTCCCACTTGATACCATTCTTTTGGCGCGACCCAATGATCATTTTCTAGCTTCACTGGTGTTAAACTTACAGGTTGTAGTCTCGCCCAAGCCTGAGATTGAACAATGCTTAAATAAGAAGCAGATGTCACCCAAACCTCATGTCCTTGTGCTTGTGCGGCTTCCATCAAAGCAACAGTAGTGTCATGGGTGGGATCAAGTTGAGCAAGCGGATCGGTAATAAAAGCAAATTTCATTGATCTTTAATGGTGGAGAGGTTCAATAATTACGGGTTCAACGAGAAGTCTAACCCGTGTTTCGCATTCCCGCAGCAATGCCATTTAGGGTTAATAATGCTCCCTGTAATAACTCTTCTTTACTGTATCGGAAATGAATCACTCCCGACGCGCTTTGATTACTGTATTCACGGAGACGCTTGAGAAGAGAGACTTGTAAAAAACCAAGAGGAACGATCGTTCGGTTTCGTAGCTGTACTGAGCGCTGTAAATCTGGATCACCATCTAGGAGTTTCTCATGGTCGGTGATTAAACGGATTAATTCGCTTGCGAGGTAATATTCATCTGCAATTTGTTTAAAGATACGCTCAAATCGATCGTAATCTTCGGAGTTAGCTAATTCTTTGAGATAATGATGGGCAATTTGCAGATCAACTTTTGCTAAAGTCATCTCTACCTTAGAAACCACCATACGGAAAAAGGGCCATTTCCAATAGAAATAACGCAACAATTTTAAGTTATGTTCGCGATTCCGTTCGGTTTCTTCATCTAAAAAGCCTTTTAATGCTGTTCCGACACCGTACCAAGCGGGAAGTAAAAAACGGGTTTGTGTCCAACTGAACACCCAGGGAATCGCTCGTAAAGAGCTTAAATCTTTCTTTCCCCCTTGACGACGAGCGGGACGAGAACTAATTTGTAATTGGCTGATTTCTTGGATGGGAGTAACAGAAAGGAAGAAATCTAAAAAGTCTGGTTCTTCGTAAATCAAGGAACGATAATGTTGGCGCGATCGATCCGCCAATTCCTCCATAATACTATTCCAGGGTCCGATATCATCAAATCCACTTCCCAGTAAACTCCCCTGAATCACCGCGGTTGTTGCGGTTTCCAAATGATACAAGGCAAGATCGGGGAGAGAGTATTTAGAGGCGACCACTTCTCCCTGTTCTGTAATTTTAATCCGTCCGTTGATTGTAGAACTCGGCTGTGCCAAAATTGCCTCATAAGTGGGGCCGCCACCGCGTCCCACTGATCCCCCTCGTCCGTGAAAAATGCGTAAAGAAACCCCATAACCTTCCGCTAAACTCTGGAGTGCTTTTTGCGCCTTATGAATTTCCCAATTGCTGCTTAAAAATCCCGAATCTTTATTACTATCAGAATAACCGAGCATTACCTCTTGTATATCATACTGATTGCTTGCTTTTTCCAGACCATATCCTCCTGCTAAACAAGCTCGATATAAAGGTAATTCAAACAACGCTTTCATTATTTCGGGAGCGCTTAATAAATCATCCACTGTTTCAAATAAGGGAACAACTTGTAAGCTACAGCTTCCCGTTGCTGGATCATAAATTCCTGCTTCTTTTGCCAAGAGAAGGACTTCTAAAATGTCACTCACTTCATGGCTCATACTAATAATATAAGTGCGACAAACTTGTGTCCCAAATTCTTGTTGTAGCTTCTTTAAAAGACGGAAGGTTTCTACGGTTTCTTGGGTTTTTTCGGAAAAAGGAAGTTCTCCAGGAATGAGAGGGCGACGAGTTTGTAGTTCTTCACTGAGCCATTTGACTCGTTCTGATTCCGAGAGTTGATGATAAGATTGCGGTAAAATTTGTAAGTATTCTGTAATCTCGTCTAATGTCTCGGAATGACGAGACGACTCTTGACGCATATCTAACTCAGCTAAGTTAAAACCATAAATTTCGACTTGAGCAATTAAATCTTCTAAGTCTTGACAAGCTAATCCTGTTTCAATTAGATTACGCTGAATCAGTTTTAATTCTGCTAGAAAATCTGCGTCTGATTTATAAATCGTTTTCGGATGTTTTTTAATAGCTTCCTGTTGCGATTGCTCTCCTGAATATAAACTTTGGTTGCGCTGTATGGTATGTTCTAAACGCTTTTCAATGTAGGCAAGTTTTAAGCGATAAGGTTCTCGGCGATAGCGAATTGCTAACCGTTCGTAAACTTCTGGCATTACCGCGCGATCGTCTTCTAAGGATTCTAATAGTTCAGGCAGAACATCACTCCAATGTAAAGATAAACTTAATAAAGTGGTCAGTTGCTTCACTGAATGGAGATATCTTTCTAAGACAATTCCTCGCTGATAACAGGCGGTTTCCCAAGTTACTTCGGGAGTTACTGAGGGATTGCCATCTCGATCGGCCCCTACCCATGATCCAAAGCGACAGAAATGATTTCTTGGGGGAGTTAATTCCTTAAAAGACCCTTTCAGTGCCTTTTTTAGTCGTTTCGCCAACTGAGGCATCGTGTCGAATAACACTTCTTGAAAGTAATGTAGTGCATAATCTACTTCGTCTAAAACTTCAGGTTTAAACTGATGCAATTCATCAGTGCGCCACCACAACCGAATCTCCTCTTCTAGTTGTTCCGTTGATTCCACTGCTTCTGGAGACTCGAAAAAGTTTAAACTTTTAGTGGTTGCTTCATTGTAATCAATTTGCTCTAAAATTTTGGCAATGCGACGCTGTTTTTTCCGAATCGTTTGCCGAACAATTTCTGTGGGGTGCGCGGTAAAGACGAGACGAACTTCTAACTGGTTGAGTAAGCGTTGGACTTGTTGGGGAGGAACGTTGAGCCGTTTTAAGTAGGGAAATAACCAGTTAAATGTACCAGCTTTTTGATAGGTGGAATTTCCTTGCCAAGTTTTTTCTAAAAGTTCTGCACCGAGGAGACTGTGTTGAGGTTCGGCTTCCTTTTGATGGGAAAATTGTTTGTTGTTTTTTTCCTCATCTCCAAGACGGTTCAATTGTTGTTCCCGTTGTTCATAGTGTTGTTCAACGATATTAATTAATTGAAAGTATAAAGCAAAGGCGCGAGCGGCTCTTACTGCATCGTTGAGGGGAAGTTCCTCAATTAGTTGCGGTACGGATGATGTGGGTAATCCTGTGGCTTGTCCTTCTGGTGATCCCATAGAGCGCAACTGTTGCAGTAAATTTACTAATTCCTGACCACATTCTGCTCTTAATACGGATTCCCATAACTTTTCTATCAGTTTAATTCGTCGATCGAGGAATTGGTCACGAGATGCGTCGTTAGTATCTTCGCTGGATGCTTGCAACAGAGAACTCATATTCTTTTCCATCATGCTAGGGAACTTGTATTATAGTGATTCCAAATAAAAAACAGCAGATCAAAGGTAGTGGGAGCCAAGATGGCTGCACTACGGAATTGAATTGGAACGACTATAATTGCAGACTCCCGATTTTAGTCTGACCGTCATTATACCGATTCTGTTTCTCTCTGGATCGTTCTGATAGCGGTTTTTAGTCTTTAATTTCTATTTCGTTTTCTTGCTGAAAATGAAGAACGGGTAATCGATCGCGCCGAAATATCTCTTCACTGGCTTCTCCGATACTAATTAATCCCTGCTGCATCGATCGCGCACCGATTAACCCCATTAAAAAGGGAGTGCTGAGAATACTCAGAGCGATTTCTACTTCTGTTTGCTTCGATTGATTTACTTTTTCTGCCATACCGTAAAAATCTCCTAATTGTCTTTCCTTCTGTATTATCAACGCTTGACGGTTTTCTGTCTATCTCTTGACCGCCCATTGATAACTTTTTCTTATGTTTCAAATCAGCTTCGCAAATTTACAAAACTTGACAATTCCTTAAGGAAAGCAATATAGTTAACACATGGCTTAAATCAAGCCACCCAATCATAAAAATATCATCCAAAAAACGGAATCATATCCAAAATGACAACCACTTTACAGCAACAACAAAGCCAGAATATCTGGGAACGCTTCTGCCAGTGGGTAACTAGCACCAACAACCGCCTTTATGTCGGCTGGTTCGGCGTGTTAATGATCCCTACCCTCTTAACCGCAACCACTTGCTTCATCATCGCGTTCATCGCAGCACCTCCCGTTGACATCGACGGTATCCGTGAACCCGTAGCTGGTTCTTTACTCTACGGAAACAACATCATCTCCGGTGCAGTTGTTCCTTCCTCCAACGCCATTGGACTTCACTTCTATCCCATCTGGGAAGCAGCATCCTTAGACGAATGGCTCTACAACGGTGGCCCTTACCAGTTAATCGCATTCCACTTCTTAATCGGAATCTTCTGCTACCTCGGACGTGAGTGGGAACTTTCCTACCGTCTCGGAATGCGCCCCTGGATTTGCGTCGCGTTCTCCGCACCAGTAGCGGCAGCAACTGCAGTGTTCTTAATCTATCCCATCGGACAAGGTTCTTTCTCTGATGGAATGCCATTAGGAATCAGTGGTACATTCAACTTCATGTTCGTCTTCCAAGCGGAACACAACATCTTAATGCACCCCTTCCATATGCTCGGAGTAGCAGGTGTATTCGGTGGAGCCTTATTCTCCGCCATGCACGGTTCTCTCGTAACATCCTCCTTAGTACGTGAGACAACTGAAAACGAAAGCCAAAACAACGGCTACAAATTCGGACAAGAAGAAGAAACCTACAACATCGTGGCAGCGCACGGCTACTTCGGTCGCTTAATCTTCCAATATGCGAGCTTCAACAACAGCCGTAGCTTACACTTCTTCTTAGCCGCTTGGCCCGTCATCGGAATCTGGTTCACCGCATTAGGAATCAGCACCATGGCGTTTAACCTCAACGGATTCAACTTCAACCAGTCCGTAATTGACAGCCAAGGTCGCGTCATCAACACTTGGGCGGACGTGTTAAACCGCGCTAACTTAGGATTCGAGGTAATGCACGAACGTAACGCGCACAACTTCCCCTTAGACTTAGCGGCTGGTGAATCCACCCCTGTAGCAATGCAAGCACCTGAAATCAACGGTTAATCTTTCACAGATAACTAACTGATTTCTAACCCTCTCCTTCGGGAGGGGGTTTTTTGTTTGACTCCACAGACGTGCGATCGCAATTTTAAAAAGTAGATGTTATACCATTTCGATTTATTCCCCCCAATCATCGGGGGGGTTGGGAGGATATACTGTAACTTAACTTGTTAGAAATGGTATTACATCTTGTAGGGTGGGCAAGGCAAACCCTACGGTCAATGAGTAGTTATACCATTTCGATAAACTATGGCTAAACCCCATCCAATTATTCCCCCCAATCATCGGGGGGCTAGGGGGGATAAACTGTAACTTAACTTGTTAGAAATGGTATTACATCTTGTAGGGTGGGCAGGGCAAACCCTACGGTCAATGAGCTACTCCTGAACCACACTGATCTATAAACTTTGTCCTTCGACAGGCTCAGGAACACCTTCGTCCTTCGACAAGCTCAGGAACACTTTTGTCCTTTGTTCTCCAATGACTAATGACCAATGTACAGACGTTGTTGGGTTTCGCTACTCTCCACCCAACCTACCTAGTGACTAATTGCTGTTGGGTTTCTCTACTCTCCACCCAACCTACATTGAGAGAGTGTAGATTTCATCTGGCAAAAAAAAATCCCCCTTAGATTAAGGAGGATAAAATGTAAATCAGAAAGATTATTGGAATTTATTGTTGCATTTGAGGGACATATTGCTCTTTCTCAGGAATATCAGTGTATTCAGAGAGAATCTGGCGGAATTCATCGCCATCAATGGTTTCTTTCTCAATCAATAAATCTACTAAACGATCGATCGCGACTCGGTGATCACGGATAATTTGACGTGCGTTTTGGTGACACTGTTCGACAATTTCCCGCACTTGGGCATCAATTCGAGATGCAATTTCCTCGGAATACTCCGATCGATTCATCAAGCCACCACCGAGGAAAACCTCGCTGTTTTGACTTTCTAAAGACATGGGACCTAAATCAGACATCCCGAAGCGAGTCACCATTTGACGTGCCATTGCGGTTAACTGTTGTAAATCACCACCAGCACCAGAGGTAACTTCCGCATCTCCAAATACTTCTTCTTCGGCAGCACGACCGCCTAAAGCACCAGTAATCCGAGCTTTCAGTTGCGATCGAGAAATGAGCATTTGTTCTTCATTGGGTGTAAACCAAGTTAACCCCTGCGCTTGTCCACGAGGAATCAGTGTCACTTTCTGCACGGGATCATGATCTTTGACTAACGTGCCAATAATCGCGTGACCGACTTCGTGGTAGGCAATTAAACGCTTACTTTTACTATCTACTAACGGCGTTCCTTCCATTCCCGCAACTACTCGATCGACCGCATCGTCGATTTCTGCGAGGGTAATGGCATCTTTCCGACGACGAGCGGTTAAGATCGCCGCCTCATTGAGAAGGTTAGCTAAATCCGCACCAGTAAACCCAGGGGTCCGTCGCGCGATCGATTCTAAAGAGACTTCAGGAGACAATTTTTTGTTCCGAGCGTGAACATTTAGGATCGAAACTCGTCCTTTAACATCTGGTGCATCTACCGATATCTGTCGATCGAAGCGTCCTGGACGTAATAAAGCCGTATCAAGCACATCAGGGCGGTTCGTCGCCGCAATAATAATGATGCCTGTATTGCCTTCAAACCCGTCCATTTCCGTTAATAACTGGTTGAGGGTTTGTTCCCGTTCATCGTTACCGCCGCCAATACCAGCGCCCCGTTGACGACCGACTGCGTCAATTTCATCAATAAAGATGAGACAAGGAGCGTTTTCTTTCGCTTTTTTGAATAAATCACGAACACGAGACGCACCGACACCGACAAACATTTCCACAAATTCTGAGCCAGAAATGCTGAAGAACGGAACACCCGCTTCACCTGCGATCGCTTTTGCCATCAGGGTTTTCCCAGTTCCAGGCGGTCCGATTAATAATGCACCTTTCGGGATTTTCGCACCGACTGCGGTAAAGCGTTCTGGTTGTTTCAGGAACGTTACCACTTCTTGGAGTTCCTCTTTCGCTTCTTCCACACCAGCAACATCATCAAAGAGAACGCCAGTTTTTGCTTCCATTTGGAAACGAGCGCGAGATTTACCAAAATTCATTGCTTGTCCAGGGCCGCCACCAGCATTATTGGAACGACGGAAGAGGAAGAACAACGCACCGATGAGTAAAACTGGGAAAATTAGGTTGCCTAAGAAGCCCCAAATTGCGCCATTATCCCCATTATCATGGGAGTCGATCGCAACATCGGATTCCCGCATTTTTGTAATTAATTCTGGTGCATTTTCAGGGAGATCAACCCGATAACGTTGGGTATTACCGCTTACTTGTGGATCATTTGCTTGCACGATCGCGGTGCGACCATTATCATATAAATCCACTGCTTGCACGCGATCGGACTCTAAATATTCCAGAAAACGACCGTAACTCAATCGTGTATTTGCTGCATTATTCCCTGTCAATTCTCCTGCATTCGGAGAAAATGTTCCCTGCCAGAGGAAAAACCCAACCACGAGAATTGGTAGTGTCCAGAGTAGAATTACCCGCCAAGGTAGTTTCATTTTTTAATTCCTTTGTTGTGTGTCTTACTATAATGCTTAAGTCAATTTCTCTTTTTCCTCCTCTCCCTTTTGAGAGAAGTTTTTGAGGATGTATAACCTTATATTTTATCTGTTGACTTTCTTAACCTAACTTAACATATTTCTCATTTGTTTGTCCTTTGTTGTCCAATGACGAAATAGGGTTTGCTGAAAAAGTTCATGTTTTCGGTGTAGTAAGGCAAAAGGCAAGAGGCTTGCATGCAAGAGGCAAGAGGTAAGATTTCAAGGTTTTGATGCAGGGTGCGTGATTATTGAGCGTTCAATTTCCTTGCACTTTTTTGAGGAGTTAAGAGCATTAAAACCAGATAGTACGCGAGTTTTGGCTTTCTTCAGCAAGCCCGAAATAAAAAATCCCCCAAGTATTGGGGGAATTAGGGAAAAAGCAATCAGTTAAACCTTCTTACTGATCACTGATCACTGGTAACTGGTAACTGGTAACTGGTCACTGATCACGCTTATTAATAGGTTTCAACGTGCCAACGTCCCGCTTTTTTCATACTTTTCTGGAAGTCAGACCAGTTCGCGCCGTGTTTTTCCGCTTCTGCAGAAAGTGCTTCATCAATCCCGTCTTCCATACCTTTCAAACCACAAATATAGGTGTGAGTATTTTCTTTTTGCAGCAATTCCCAAATTTCAGAAACTTGTTCCGCCACACGGTTTTGGATGTACATCTTCTTACCATCGGCGGTTTTTTGTTCCCGACTGAGGGCGTAAGTCAAACGGAAGTTATCAGGGAACTCTTGCTGCATTTTCTCTAAATCTTCCTTATACAGGATATTTTGCTGATAAGGAACACCAAAGATTAACCAAGCAAACCCATTAAACTTGTAGTCTTCATGCTTCTCTTGGAACATCCGACGGAGATAAGCACGGTAAGGCGCAATTCCCGTTCCCGTTGCCATCATAATAATTGTGGCGTTGGGGTCTTCGGGTAAAAGCATCTCTTTTCCCACCGGACCGGTAATGGTTACGTCTGCGCCTTCATCAAGGTTACACAGGTAACTAGAACAAACCCCATAAATTGTTTCATTGGTTTCAGGATGTTGATAAACTAACTCGCGAACACACAAAGAAACGGTGTTATCATCACCTTGATCGCCGTGACGAGTGGAAGCAATGGAGTATAAACGTAATTTGTGGGGCTTTCCTTTTTCATTTTCCCCAGGAGGAATAATTCCGATGCTTTGCCCTTCGAGATACCATAAATCACTATCAGAAACATCAAAGGTGAGGTGACGGACGCGACCAATTCCCCCTTCTTTGACTAACTCCTGATTCCCGACACATTTACCGATTAAAGGATTTTTGGGCTTATAAATGTTCACAGGAACATCTGATTTAGCTTTTGCTTTAGCTTTTGTTTCACTCATAGCTGCTTTTTTATCCTTACCTTGTTCAGCAGTTGTCCCAGCCTGATCTGAGTGATTGTTGCCATTTAGAGGCTTGATGCTCTTAATTTTCCCGCCCATGCGAGTAATCCGTTGCATCTCTTGGTTCATACGGTTATAAGGAACCGTGATGAAAACGCTACCACTCTTACGAATTGGTGATTCCACTTGGTCAGTGGCTTCATTTTGCCGTAAGCCTTCCACTTCATACACAAAGAAGCGATTGGCATATTCAGTATTTTTGAGTGTGTTTGCAGACGGGACCGGACCGTACATAAATTTTCTCTCTCCCAACTTGGTTCTAATTTATCTTACAAAAATTATCTTAAGATGTATTGCTTGCTTCAAAGCATCATATTAAGTCTAGAAAATTGCTTCGATCAACTCTAGAGATATTTCTCTAGGGTGGTGCTGTATTCATCGTAGGTTTTAGCACCGACAAGGGTTTCCACTTGTTCTCCCCCCTTGAAAAACATCACTGCGGGAATGCTTCTCACCTCAAACCGTTTCGCCACTGGTTTATGATCATCGAGGTCTAATTTCCGAATTTGAGCGCGATCGCTGTATGCTTCATTTAACTGATCAATTAAAGGGGCGACCAGTTTACAGGGACCACACCATGTCGCTGTACAATCCACGACTAACAGGGTGGGGTTGGCAATTAGTTCGTCTAACTCGGCTTCGCTTTGAATATAAGCTGTTTCTGTCATTACTGTCTTTTCTTGGATTTTTAAGTTTGGTTAACTTCTACCGTATCAGATTACTGGACAAATTCTAATCCCTCTTTATCCCATTTCTTTCTAAAAAACCGTTCATCCCGAACAAATGATACTAAAAAAGGCTCACCTTGCCTAGTAAATATTCAAAAAATATTAATATTTTGTGGGTTTAGTTTTTCAACTTTTCCGTTGTTTATAAACTATTTTTAAGCTGAGTAATTATGCCGATTTAGCTCGTTATAATAGGAGACAGAAAGAAGCTCGATCGATGCCTCCGCATACAAACGAAGACAGGGAGAAGATAAAGAATGTTAACCCAAACCGCAACCTTTATTCCAGGAAAATGGGTCGAAAATATTGATGTCCGCGATTTTATTCAAAAAAATTACACCCCCTACACAGGAGACGATTCCTTCTTAGTTGAACCCACAGAAAATACGAAAAAACTATGGGATCAAGTGCAACTTTTAATGGCAAAAGAACGGGAAAACGGGATTTTAGATACAGATACTAAAGTTCCTGCTGGAATTACGGCTCACGCCCCAGGTTATATTGATCAAACCTTAGAAAAAATTGTGGGCTTACAAACCGATAAACCGTTAAAACGCGCTATTATGCCTTATGGCGGGATTCGTGTTGTGAAGAAATCCCTAGAATCTTATGGTTACGAACTTGATCCGCAAACGGAAGAAATTTTTACCAAGTATCGTAAAACTCATAACGATGGCGTATTTTCTGCTTATACAAAATCAATGCGTTTAGCGCGGCGTTCAGGTGTAATTACAGGTTTACCCGATGCTTATGGTCGCGGTCGCATTATTGGTGATTATCGTCGGGTTGCATTATATGGAATTAACCATTTAGTTGAGGAGAAAAAACTCCAATTAGAGTCCCTAGAAAACGAAATGATGAGTGAAGAAATCATTCGTTTACGGGAAGAAATTTCTGAGCAAATAACCGCCCTCCAAGACTTAGAAAAAATGGGCGCGAGTTATGGTTTTGATCTGTCTCAACCCGCGAAAAATGCAAAAGAAGCCATTCAATGGACTTACTTCGGTTATTTAGGCGCGGTGAAAGAACAAAATGGCGCAGCCATGTCATTAGGACGAGTTTCAACTTTTCTTGATATTTATATCGAAAAAGATTTACAAGCGGGATTAATTACCGAAACCGAAGCCCAAGAAATGGTCGATCATTTCGTGATGAAACTGCGGATGGTGCGTTTCTTGCGGACTCCAGAATATAATCAACTCTTCTCTGGTGATCCCACATGGGTAACAGAATGTTTAGGGGGAATGGGTGTCGATGGTCGTCCTTTGGTGACGCGGACAAACTTCCGTTTTCTTCATACCCTTTATAACTTGGGGCCAGCGCCTGAACCGAATTTAACGGTTTTATGGTCGGAAAGTCTTCCTGTTAACTTTAAACGCTACTGTGCCAAAGTTTCCATTGATACCAGTTCCATCCAGTATGAAAATGATGACTTAATGCGCGGTGAATATGGGGATGATTATGGAATTGCTTGCTGTGTTTCAGCGATGCGAATCGGAAAACAAATGCAGTTTTTCGGCGCACGGGTGAACTTAGCTAAAGCCCTCTTGTATGCGATTAACGGCGGTGTGGATGAAAAATCAGGGGATCAGGTTGCGCCTCCTAGCACTCCCATTAAGTCGGATTATCTCGATTATGATGAGGTGATGGAAAAATTTGAGGGGTTGATGGGCTGGTTGTCGAAACTGTATGTTAACGCCTTGAATATTATCCACTATATGCACGATAAATATGCTTATGAACGCTTACAGATGGCGTTGCACTCGCGCGATGTTTATCGGACAATGGCTTGTGGAATGGCAGGTTTATCGGTGGTTGCGGATTCTCTGGCGGCGATTAAGTATGCCAAAGTGAAGGTGCTACGGGATGAAAATGGTTTAGCGGTGGATTATCAAATTGAGGGGGATTATCCCAAGTTTGGCAACAATGACGATCGCGCTGACAGTATTGCGGTTAATTTGGTGACAGATTTAATGAATCATATCCGTCAACATCAAACTTATCGCCAAGCAACACCCACTCAGTCCATTCTCACGATTACCTCGAATGTGGTTTATGGGAAGAAAACAGGGAATACACCTGATGGACGGGAAGCGGGAAAACCCTTCGCACCAGGGGCGAATCCCATGCACGGACGAGACACCAAAGGCGCGATCGCGGCGTTATCTTCAGTGGCAAAATTACCCTATGATAATGCGAAAGATGGCATTTCCTACACTTTCTCGATCATTCCCCAAGCGTTAGGAAAAGGAGACGACAACCGCATCAGTAACCTGACAGGAATGTTAGACGGTTATTTCCACGACACTGGACACCACGTTAACATCAACGTCCTGAACCGAGAAACCTTATTAGATGCGATGGATCATCCCGAAAAATATCCACAGTTAACGATTCGGGTTTCAGGATACGCGGTTAACTTTGTTAAACTCACCCGTGAACAACAAGAGGATGTTATTTCTCGCACTTTCCACGGACAAGTTTAGCAACCGTGACCAGTGACTAATAAACCTCAACTAAAGCCCCCAGAATTGGGGGTTGGGGGCAATTCTTCAGCCGCGAAAGCCCCCAGAGGATTTAGAGTCAACTTAAAAGTAACGCCCCCAGAATTGGGGGTTGGGGATAAATCAAATAATGTTAACCAACACACCAACAGAAACCAAAGGACGCATTCACTCGATCGAAAGCTGTGGAACAGTTGATGGACCTGGGATTCGGTTTGTCATTTTTACTCAAGGTTGTCCGCTACGTTGTCTTTACTGTCATAACCCAGACTGTCGCCATATTGAAGACGGAAAAGAAGCCACGATCGAGGAACTGATCACAGAAATCCAAAAGTATCGATCGTATATGCGCTTTTCGGGAGGTGGAGTAACGGTCACTGGAGGAGAACCCTTAATGCAACCAGAATTTGTGACAGAAATCTTCAAACAGTGTCAAGCATTAGGGATTCATACCGCATTAGACACCTCTGGTTATGTTCCCATCGCAGCAGCGAAACCCGTTCTCGATTACACCGATTTAGTGTTACTGGACATTAAATCTTACAAACCCGACATTTATCGCACTGTCACCAGTGTTTCTGTTGAACCGACTCTCAATTTTGCTCGTTATCTCAGTGAGATTAAGCAACCAACTTGGGTTCGCTTCGTGTTAGTTCCTAATTTAACGGATTCTGTTGAAAACATTAAAGAATTAGCAGCATTTGTGGCAAGTTTGCAAAATGTAGAAAAGTTAGAAGTTTTACCCTTTCATCAAATGGGTACATATAAATGGGAAAAACTCGGTTATGACTATCAACTTAAAGAGACGAAACCCCCTTCTCCAGACTTAATTGCAAGTACAATTAACATCTTTCAAAGTTATGGAATTAAAGTGAGTTATTAGTAGGTTGGGTGGAGGTAACGAAACCCAACATAAATCGAAACAAAACCGACAATCACTACATTCAAAAAAAAGGAGAAACAATAATGACTGTCACCAATCTTCAAGAACTAGAAACTCTCATTTCCAATGTCAAAGCAGCCCAAGCCAAATACGCGACATTTCCTCAAGAAAAAGTCGATGCCATCTTTAAAAAAGCGGCTTTAGCGGCTAACATGAATCGGATTCCGTTAGCAAAAATGGCAGTAGAAGAAACGGGAATGGGTGTTCAAGAAGAT
Organism: Dactylococcopsis salina PCC 8305; assembly: GCF_000317615.1. Lineage (GTDB taxonomy): Bacteria > Cyanobacteriota > Cyanobacteriia > Cyanobacteriales > Rubidibacteraceae > Halothece > Halothece salina. Next base: position 1,781,939 of record NC_019780.1, read on the forward strand.
AAGGTGATTAAAAATCACTTTGCTTCTGAGATTATTTATAACAAATATAAACATGAAGTTACTTGTGGAGTGATTGAATCTGATCCTCATTATGGGATTCAAAAATTAGCGGAACCACTGGGCGTTTTAGCTGGAATTGTTCCGACGACTAATCCCACATCAACCGCGATTTTTAAGGCGCTGATTGCACTAAAAACACGCAATGCAATTATTTTTTCTCCTCATCCTCGCGCTAAAGAATGCACGATCGAAGCGGCTAAAATTGTTCGTGATGCGGCGATCGAAGCTGGCGCACCTGCTGACATTATTGGTTGGATTGATGAACCAACGATCGAGCTTTCTCAAACCTTAATGAAGCATCCTAGCATTAATTTAATTCTCGCCACTGGCGGACCAGGAATGGTGAAAGCGGCTTATTCCTCTGGAAAACCCTCGTTGGGAGTGGGTGCGGGAAATACCCCCGCCGTCATTGATGAAACTGCAAACATTCCGATGGCAGTAAGTTCTATTTTAATCAGTAAAACCTTTGATAATGGGATGATTTGTGCTTCAGAACAATCGGTAATTGTTGCGGATGAAGTTTATGAAAAAGTCAAACAAGAGTTTATCGATCGCGGCGCGTATTTCCTCACACCAGAAGAAACCGAAAAAATCCGAGAAATTTTAATTATCGAAGGACGAATTAACCCCAAAATTGTTGGTCAATCGGTGCAAAAAATAGCCGAAATTGCAGGAATGGAAGTGGGAGAAAATACCAAAGTTTTAATTGGGGAAGTGGAAGACATCAGCCTTGAGGAAGCCTTCGCCCATGAAAAACTTTCTCCCGTTTTAGCGATGTATCACGGTCAAAACTTTGAGGAAGCGACAACTAAAGCACAACAATTAATCAGTTTAGGAGGGCGTGGACATACTTCGGTTCTTTATACTGCACAAAAAAATCACGCTCGCATTTTACATTTTGAAAGTAAACTGACCACAGGACGAGTATTAATTAATACCCCTTCATCTCAAGGCGCGATCGGAGATTTGTATAACTTTAAATTAGACCCCTCTCTCACTTTAGGCTGTGGAACTTGGGGCGGTAATTCCGTCAGTGAAAACGTCGCCCCTCATCACTTATTAAACATTAAAACCGTCTCGGAACGACGGGAAAATATGTTATGGTTTCGAGTGCCACCAAAAATCTATTTCAAATTTGGTTGTTTACCAGTGGCGTTGCAAGAATTGAAAGGAAAAAAACGCGCCTTTATTGTTACGGATAAACCCTTATTTGATATGGGGGTATTAAAAGAAGTCACCGACGTTTTAGATGAAATTGGTTTAGAACATCAGGTATTTTATGATGTCAAACCCGATCCGAAATTAGGGGAAATTAACAAAGGTGTGGAAGCAATGAACAGTTTTCAACCTGATGTCATTATTTCCTTCGGTGGCGGTTCGCCAATGGATGCGGCAAAAATCATGTGGTTGATGTATGAACATCCCGAAGTTGAGTTTGAGGGAGTCGCGACTCGCTTTATGGATATTCGGAAACGGGTTTATGATTTACCGCCTTTAGGGGAAAAAGCCATGATGATCGCCGTTCCCACCACATCTGGAACTGGTTCAGAAGTTACCCCCTTTGCTGTGGTAACGGATGAGAAAACAGGGATTAAGTATCCTCTTGCCGATTATGCCCTTACACCGAATATGGCGATCGTTGACCCAGAATTAGTGATGCACCTCCCAAAACGGTTGACAGCTTACGGGGGAATTGATGCGTTAACTCATGCGTTGGAGGCTTATGTTTCTGTCGTCGCCACCGAGTTTACTCAAGGGTTAGCCTTAGAAGCAGTGGAATTATTGTTTAAGTATCTTCCTAATGCTTATAAATACGGCGCAAATGACCCTGTGGCGCGAGAAAAAGTCCATTATGCGGCGACGATCGCTGGTATGGCGTTCGCTAACTCATTTTTAGGGATTTGTCACTCGATGGCGCACAAACTCGGCGCGACATTCCACGTGCCACACGGGTTAGCCAATGCGTTGATGATTTCCCATGTGATTCGTTATAACACGACGGATGCTCCCTTTAAACAAGCGATTTTCCCTCAGTATGAATATCCTCACGCCAAGGAACGCTATGCGCGATTAGCGGATTACTTAAAATTGGGAGGAGAGACGCTTGATGAGAAAGTGGAAAACTTGGTCAGCGCGATCGAGCGCTTAAAACAAGAGTTAGATGTTCCGCTTACCATTAAAGAAACCTTACACGGGGACGATCGCGAGTTCTATGAACAACTGGAAAACCTCGCCGAACAAGCCTTTGATGATCAATGTACTGTCGCCAATCCCCGTTATCCCTTGATTAAAGACTTGAAAGAGCTATATGTTTTAGCTTATCAAGGTTGCCGTGTGGATAGCATGATGTATCATCCCGAAACCGAACCAACGGCGGACTATGTGGTGTAATATGTTTTTGATTAATTGTTTCTAATCAATTCAGGTGCGGGGGAATCCTCCGCACTCTGAGGATTCAGTAAGACGTGAGATTGTGCAATGGAGAAGGAAAAAGTCTTACAAATATTAGAGACTCATCAAAATCGCCTTGATGAATTTGCCGTGAAAACGCTTTTTTTATTTGGATCAGTTGCCAGAGGAGAAGCAACGCCAGAGAGTGATGTGGACTTTTTAGTTGAGTTTAAACGTCCAGTGGGTTTATTTACTTTGTTAGGTTTGCAGCGCTATTTAGAAGATTTATTGAACTGTTCGGTAGATGTGGGAACATTAAAGTCCCTGCGTCCTCATTTGCGGGAAACTGTATTAAAGGAGGCAGTTCGTGTCTTCTAGAGAATTTAAGCGACGGGTACAGGATATATTGTCAGAAATTTCATTTATAGAACAAAGCATCGAAGGCTTAAGTTTTGAAATATTTATTGAAGATGAACAAGCGCTAAGAGCCATTCTATACAGTTTAGCGGTGATTGGTGAAGCGGTAGGAAGTGTGAGTTACCTAAGCCGGAAGGTCGCCCTCCCGACTCGGCTTCAAAACCGTACGTGATACTTTCGCATCATACGGCTCCTCTTCGATATACGCTGCAATAGCAGCACTTCCCTGCTTAGATTCTTATACGAGTCGCTCCCATAATTTATCATCAATTTCCACATAATCAACATATTCTTCTCCGTTGTTATCAACTTTGATTTTTACGTCAATTGTGGATTTATGTTTGATTTTTTCTTGAGCTTGTCTTTTTGAATCTTCAGCAGTTTTCTCATGGTGACAGTGACGATGAAGTAATTGTAAGTTCTTATCCTCGTCTTTACCCCCTTCGGCTTTAGGGATTATATGGTCAACTTCGAGAACATCTTCATCATTAAAATAAAGTCCACAACGAGCGCATTTGCCATTCTGCTTAACCATTAATTTGGATACTCGTTTTTTGACACCTGGGTATTTACCTCGGCGTTTACTCCAATACCGCCAATCTCCATCGAAAGGAGACCTGGTACCCTCAATCTTTTTATGATACTTAATTGGTGTCCATGCGTGTTTGCGTAATTCATGCTTACCCGCAACAGAAGAATTCGGTACTTCAGATGGAGTAGAAAAGACCCATTTGTCTATCCTATCATCACCCTTCAAACTTTTCTCCTTAGTCCAATGAAAGTATCTTTGTTCACACCATTTGGGGGTTTTATTCGCATGACGGCGTTTCATCCAGCGACGTAATTTGTTATAGACCATGTAGTCTAGTCGTTTGAAAGCTTCTTTAGAGCAGACTGCATTGTGATAGTTGCAAAATCCAACGATGATTGAATTTAACTTTCCAATAATTGCCTCTTGGGACTTACCTCTCATTGAATCTAAGACTCTTACAATCTTTTCATAATGCCTCTTAATACTTTTGTCACTGGGTTTAATTAATGTTTTGAAACCGAGTAACTTACCCTGCGCATTTTTTCCTGAGTGGTCTTTCCCAACACTATATTGTCGGACATTCCATCCCAGAAAATCAAACCCTGCTTCTTCCTCTTCAGAATCATACAAGGTGTGGCAAATCCTCGTTTTGCTCTCACTTAGTTCTAAGCCTAAGCCATGTAACCAGTGTTCAATCAGCGTTTTCGCCTGTTGGACGATGGATTTATCCCTGTGAAGTACAACGAAGTCATCCGCATACCTGATGAGGGTGATACTTTGTCGTCTGTTGATTTTACTCATTTGGCGACCGTTTTCGTTTTTATATCCCTTCCAGGTCTCAGCCCATTGTTTTATGTACTCCTCAAGTCCATGCAGGGCTATGTTTGCCAAAAGTGGACTAATTACCCCTCCTTGTGGTGTCCCTTCCTCAGTAGGCATCCAATCGCCTCTATCCAAAACCCCCGACTTTAACCAAGCTCGAATCTGTCGCGCAATAGTCGGAGTCGTATTCAGTTTTCGTAAAAGAACATCGTGATTTATACGGTCGAAACATTTAGAAATGTCAGCATCTAAGACCCATTTGGGTTTCTGATTGATGGACACATAAATTGCACCTTCCGCATCATGACAAGAGCGTCCTGGACGGAAACCATACGAATTAGGTTCAAATTTAGCCTCCCATTCCGGCTCCATAGCCAGCTTGAGAAGAGCCTGCCTCGCACGGTCTTCCATAACAGGAATTCCCAGGCTACGTTTTTCAGCTTTACCTGGTTTCGGAATATATACTCGTCTTAAAGATTTACCCTTCCCTGTTAGAGTTAGGTTTTCAGCAAGGTTTAATCGTTGTTTAGGGTTTAGGCTCTTAACTCCATCTACCCCTGCGGTATTTTTGCCTTGGTTATCTTGCGAGATTCTCCGTACTGCTAGGAGTTTTGCACTCCAGGACCGTAACAATAATCTTTGAAGTTTGTGGACTTTAGCCACGTCACCACTTTGAGAAGCTCGAAAAATCCGTTTTTGAAGCTTAAACACATTAATCTCCACCTGTTTCCAATCCACTTGATTCCATTCCGTCTTCTCCATCAGGAGTAATCCGAAACTTAACCAAAATGGAAAGTTCAAGAAGGTTTTAACCTCTGCATTACTTTCATACTTTAGCAAGTTCATGATTCCCTCTACTTAATTTCATTTTCTTCGTAATCGAAAGTGGTTACGTCTGCTTATCCTCTTCGTTAAAAGAGGCCTTTGCTTCTTAACCAATCCCGCCCTCGCTCTACCTGACAAAAATGGTCAGAGATTGCGTCCCGACAGACTACTTGAGAATCGACCTTCCCAAGAGTATGAACGAGGGTTAATTCGTTCCTGATTTCCATTTGCTTGAGACCTTAGCCTCCTACTTTCCACCGGGTACATTTTTGGGGATGTGATATAAGCCATCGAATACTTATATCCTCTTACCTTGGGCATATTTCGCCCCCTGCGGCAGCCTTTGCGCAGGGCCTTCATAACGATGGTTCAGACATAGGTTCGTTGACTAGGCATAGCCTCTTGCTAGGGAATTTACCAGATTAGGCTTCTAGCAGTGACCCCGTTTAACCCTGCTTTATCCTCAAGTAGTCAACTCTATAGATAAGGGTTACGCTGTTCTCTCACATCCTGAGAGAGATGGATTTAATGTTCGGTTTTCCCTACATTATATGTTCGGTACTTCCCACCCTCTTTTCTTAATATTTCGTAATACTTAGGGGTATTTCACCATCATGGAAATCAAGTTGTCATGGTATTCAACTTTTCATAGGATATAGAGTCCAAGACAAATCTTTCCCAAGCTCTAGCTTATACTCCATAGTTCCTGGGAACTACAACGATTTCACTAGAAACGAATCGCACTCAATGATTTAAAGTTAGCAAATCCCACAATGCCATGAACTGAGATTCGAGGAATGAGAAATGCGATCGTTCACGAATATTTTCAAGTTGATGTGGAACTCATCTGGGAAACGATTCAAACCGACCTACCGACATTAAAGATCGCTTTACAAAGGATTTTGATCTCCCTTGAGAGTGAACCAAGTTGATGATTAGACCTTTGGCAAGAATTTTCTCACCAAGTTGGTTTTCAATAAAGGCTTCTCTGATCATTACCACCATTCAAGCGACAGAGAGCAGAAGAAGGGATCAACTTGTAGGGAGTATTCCCTTAATGGTAAGATGCAGATTTAGCACCCAACATAAGATTAAATACTTATCAACCCTTTCGGGCTACTCAAAAGAGATTGCTAAGTTTGCTAACTTTCTCCTGTTAGGAGCAAACGATCAAAGCGTTCCCGATTTCTGAAGAGTATTGGGTTTTAAAAATTGTTTGAAGACGATAATTATAGGGAGAAATTATGAACACCGAATCTAACCGTGTTGTTTTAATTGGGGTCGCCGGTGACTCCGGTTGTGGAAAATCAACTTTTTTACGCCGCCTCAAAGACTTATTTGGGGAAAAGTTTATGACGGTGATTTGTTTAGATGACTATCATAGCCTCGATCGCAAAGGAAGAAAAGCCGCTGGTGTCACCGCCTTAAATCCCAAAGCGAACAACTTTGATTTGATGTATGAACAAGTCAAAGCACTCAAAGAAGGTCACGCGATCGATAAACCCATTTATAACCACGAAACAGGAGAACTTGATCCTCCCGAACGCATTGAACCGAACAAAGTGGTCGTCATCGAAGGATTACACCCCCTTTACGATGAACGAGTACGGGAACTGATTGATTTCAGTGTTTATCTTGATATTAGCGACGAAGTTAAAATTAACTGGAAAATTAAACGCGATATGGCGGAACGGGGTCATACTTATGAGGACGTTCTCGCTTCCATTAATTCTAGAAAACCCGACTTTACCGCTTACATTGAACCTCAAAAAGAATTTGCTGATATTGTGATTCAGGTGCTACCAACGCAACTGATTGAAGATAAAGAAAGTAAATATCTCCGCGTCCGTTTAATTCAAAAAGAAGGCGTAGAAGGATTCGATCCCGTTTACTTGTTTGATGAAGGATCAACGATCGACTGGCGACCCTGTGGTCGGAAGTTAACTTGTGCTTATCCTGGCATCAAACTCTTCTACGGTCCAGATAGCTACTATGGTCACGAAGTTTCGGTCTTAGAGGTCGATGGTTATTTCGATAACTTAGATGAAATGATTTATATTGAAAGTCATTTGAGTAAAACCGCTACTAAGTTTTACGGCGAAATGACTGAGTTACTCCTCAAACATCCAGACGCACCTGGATCAAATGATGGTACTGGTTTATTCCAAGTTTTAGTCGGTTTGAAAATGCGAGAAACCTACGAATTATTAACGAAAGAAGAAGCCAAAGCCGCCGCCAGAGTCTAATTCTCGGATGGGAAAGCAATCAATAGCGATATCGCGGGAGAATGTGATTAACACCTTCCGCGATTTTTTAGTTACGAATTATATTAAACAAAATTCGGTTTGATCAATAAAAATGATGCTGCGTTTTTGGCTAGTTTGCTTTGGAATCTTATTTGCAATGGTAGAGTTATGGGGATGGTTACAGGAGTTAACTTTATCTTTTCCCCTCTGTATTTTGGGGGGAATTGTTCTTGCGATCGTCTCTAACCTCAAATTTTCTCCACTTCCTTCTTCCGCCACCCATCTTACCCTTCCTCCTCAACGTTCAGATCAGTAATAGTAGTGTTCCCCCCAATCATCGGGGGGTTAGGGGGGGATTCCACCATACGTTGGGGGGCAAAAGAATGCCAAGTTAGGGAGTAATTCCCCCAATTTTGGGGGGTAGGGGGCGAAAATTACTGATTTGGGGTTAGAGGGCGAAAATTACTGATTTGGGGTTAGAGGGCGAAAATTACTGATTTGGGGTTATATCAAGTTCGGGTAATTGCTTATAATGTGTGTTGGGTTTCGCTTCGCTTCACTAGGGCCTACTCTTTATCATCGATCGAGCGAACCTGATATTAGAGGGCGAAAATTACTGATTAATTGCTCATTGTTATACAAAAAAGCGGTTTCTGTCTCACTCCAACGGACTAACCAACTCGGTTGTAATCCTAAAATCACAATTAAAACTGCGAGAATAATCGCTGGAATGCGATCGGACCAAGGCACGGGCGGTAAATTACTAAATGCTTGTGGTAAACGTCCGAAAAAGACGCGATTAATCATCAACAAGAAGTAAACCGCCGTTAAACCAGTTCCCACTAAGCAGAGTAAAGTAGCAATGGGAAAAACAGAGAAAGTGCCTCGAAATACTAAAAATTCCGAAATAAATCCTACCATGCCAGGAATCCCAGCGCTTGCCATTACACCCAAAATCATTAAACTGCCAATAATCGGTAAGCCGCGTTCAGGGTTTAGTAATCCTCTTAAAGTATCTACATCTCTTGTTCCTGTTTTCTTACCCACCACTCCTACTAACAGGAATAAGAGTGCCGAAATTAAACCATGACTGATCATTTGAGCCACTGCTGCTACTAAACTTAAAGGCGTTGCCGCCGCTGCAGCCAGTAAAATATAAGCCATGTGCGCGATCGAAGAATACGCCACCACTCGCTTCATATCTTTCTGGGAAATGGCAGCTAAGGCCCCAAATAAGGCACTAATCGCCGCCCAAATCGCTAAATAGGGAGCAAGCACTCCCCACGCATCAGGGAATAATCCGACACCAAAGCGTAAAAGACCATACGTTCCCAGTTTTAATAAAACCCCTGCTAAAAGCACGGAAACCGGGGTTGAGGCTTCCACGTGAGCGTCAGGAAGCCAGGTGTGGAAGGGGAAAATGGGAATTTTGATGCCAAATCCAGCTAGGAGAATGATTAAGAGAACAATTTGACTGCTTAAGGGGAGCATTTGAGAGCGCAATGGCTCATAATCGAAACTGGAAGCGCCACTTAACCAAACCAATCCGAGAAAAGAGGCTAAAACTAACGCCCCAGAGATTGCGGTGTAGAGTAAGAATTTAGTCGCTGCATAGCCTCGGTTTGTTCCTCCCCAAATGGCAATGAGGAAATATAAGGGAATCAACTCAATTTCGTAAAATAAGAAGAATAACAGCACATTTTGCGCTAAAAATGCTCCTGCTGTTCCCGCAGAAAGGAGCAACAGGAGGGCATAATAAAAGCGCGGGCGATCGAGTTTCGGATTGCTGGCATAAATGGCAACTAGGGTTAAAAAACTATTCAAAAACAGCAGAGGTAATGCTAACCCATCCACCCCAATATAGTAGTTTAAGCCGATTTGTTCTAGCCAAGAAAATGATTCTGACAGAAACAGTCCATTAACATTCGGATCAAACTCGAAACCGATGATAATGGTAATTACGAGTAGAATGCTTGCCACAATTAAGGCAAAGAGACGAGATTTTTCGGCTTGTTTTTGCGGCAAAAAACCGATGATGATTCCCCCGATGACGGGTATCCAAATTAAAGCGCTTAACATTTTTGTTATTGGTTATTGGTTATTGGTTATTGGTTATTGGTTATTGGTTATTGGTTATTGGTTATTGGTTATTGGTTGTTGGTTATTGGTTAGTGTTGGGTTTCGTAAACTTCACCCAACCTACAGGGGGTGTTGAGTTCCCCCAAACTTGGGGGTTAGGGGCTAACTTTTGTGTTGGGTTTCGTGAACTTCACCCAACCTACAGGGGGTGTTGAGTTCCCCCAAACTTGGGGGTTAGGGGGCTAACTTTTGTGTTGGGTTTCGTGAACTTCACTCAACCTACAGGGGGTGTTGAGTTCCCCCAAACTTGGGGGTTAGGGGGCTAACTTTTGTGTTGGGTTTCGTAAACTTCACCCAACCTACGGTTTGAAGACTGTTAAAAACTCCAGTTGATCAGCAACATTAAGAGTAAAGCGCCACTGATTAAAATCGTTAGTAGGTAAAATTGAGATTGACCGGAAGCACTATATTTCAAACTTTGACCACTGAACAGCGTTCCAAACCCGATTAAGTTGACAATACCGTCGATGATATATCGATCGAGCCAGGCGCTAAACTTAGAAGCAAGTTCTACGACTAAAACGACGCTCCAACGATACACCCGTTCTAAATAAAAATCGTAGGCGAGAAAATCTTGTAAAAATCGAGAACTACTGCTAACCGGTCGCATCCAGGTGCGAGGTAACGCGATCGTTCCTCCGAGGATCACTCCCACAAAACCTGATAACACTAATAACAACATCTCTGGCTGATTGATCACTTCTACTGTCGTGGCGAGAGAGCCAGTTTCTGCAAACCAGAGTTGCCATTTTTGGGGAATTAATGGCGCAAGTAAGGCAATAATAATTAAGGCGACCATGGGAAATGCCATTGGCCAACTGACTTCCGGCGCACGTCGAGTTTTTGGCTGCGTCTCTCCGAGAAAGACTAAACGGAAAACACGAGTTAAGTTAATCGCACTCAGAGCATTGATTAGCATCACGAAAGGGAGTAACCATTGAGGAAGGGTATTAAAACTTTCAATCCATTGTCCCATGACCCAGAAGTTTCCGAGAGGAAGCAACACCACTAACCCTGATGATCCGACAAGGAAAGAAAGCGCGGTCACTGGCATTTTTGACCATAATCCTCCCATTTGAGTGATATTTTGGTCGTTGGTGGTGAAAATAATTGCTCCCACGCTCATAAACATCAGGGTTTTGGCGATCGCGTGAATCAGTAATAATAACAGAGCAATATCTAAACGTCCAAAACCGACAGCAACAAACACTAAACCTAAATAGACGCTGGTGGAATGGGAAAGGGTGCGTTTAATGTCAATTTGTGCGATCGCAACGAAAGACGCTCCCACAGCAGTTACTAATCCTACCGCAATCAACACTTCTCGCACGATCGGGGACAACTCAAAAATTGGGTGTAATTTAATCAACACATACGCCCCTGATGTGACAACGATCGAGTTTCGCATTAAAGACGCTGGACTCGGTGCTTCCATTGCTTCATCTAACCACAAATTTAGGGGAAATTGAGCGCATTTTCCGATCGGACCGGCAATTAACGCTAAACCCAGTAAAGTCGCACTAAATGGGGCTAAATCGGCAGTCTGACTCCATTCTTCAATCCCAGTAAACGTCAAATCTACCCCATAACTGGAAAGCGCCACCACACCCATTAATAAAATAATATCCCCAACTCGCTTGGTTAAAAACGCATCTCGTGCCGCCGTCACCACTAAAGGTTGAGCATACCAAAATCCCACTAATAAATAGGTGGAAAGGGTCAATAATTCTAATAACCCATAAGTTAACAGTAAAGAATCACTGAGAGCAATTCCAGATAAGGCAGCGGCAAAAAAGCCCATTAAACCGTAAAATCTTCCCAGTGACCAATCTTTTTCTAGATATCCTAACCCGTAAATGAGCGTAACAACTGTAATTCCTGAAACTAACTCTAATGCACCAATACTAACGGGTGAAATTTCGATCGCCAACGTTAGGTCTAAATCCGCCACTTTTAGCCAATGCCAAACAATTTCTTGCGGTGGTTTTTCCCAAGTTAGCCACAGCACGATCGACCCATGTAAAAACGCGATCGCGCTCAACAATAAATTAACATAAGCTGCCGGTCTTGACCCAGTGCGACGAATCATCCGCATTGACCAGGGTAAAGTCAAAAGCGCACCGAATAGCCCATAAAAAGGAATTAACCATGTTCCTTGTACTAACAAATCACCCATTCTCAAATCATCCTTAATACCGTTGATTTCAGCGAAAGTCTTTATTAAAAATTCAAGCCAAACTAGGGTTTACTATTGATCTTATCTTCTCTTAAAATTTTGACCTCAATTAAAATTGAAAAACCGTTAATTTTCGAGCCTTAAAACTTGATTATTGATTAATTTTACCTTTGATCCGATCTTATTTTCCTTTTTGCTCCTTAACCTTTCCTAGTGTTTATGGTAAACATTATTCATTCTTATCTTTGCCCCCTGAGAATAATTACTCATCAAAACCCAAGATTTCAGTTTGCGCGATCGTCTCACTAGAAACAGCATTTTGTCTCTAGGGATCAAACTTGGCGAATAAATCAACCTGCATAGATCGGTTTTTTCTTGACTTAATCTTGATATTTTTTGAGCTTAACCATCAAATTGTCCCCTGTTATAGAACCTTTCCCAAACGATTATAAAACAATCCCTTGAGTCTCAATAGACAAAAGGCTGTCTCAGGGTGGGGATCATCAGCAATCAGCAATATTAAAAATTATTAAACAGAGTAATTGGAAAATATTATGATAATTTATATTGTCAAAGGCGACAATGTCATTTATGCTTTTTTATGGTAGGGAAAATGACCTACCCGTCAAAAAGTTCGATCGAAGTTTTTTCGGGAAAAAGCTCAAAAGCAGTCGGGAGACCGAAGCAAAACAGCAAAAACCCTAATAATGACGGTAATTTTGACGCTTTTCTATAAAGATAAGTTTAGTTGAATCATAGAGGAAAATTAATATGCCAATTGCGGTTGGAATGATTGAAACATTAGGCTTTCCCGCCGTCGTGGAAGCAGCAGATGCGATGGTAAAAGCCGCCCGTGTGACGTTGGTGGGTTACGAAAAAATTGGAACAGGACGAGTCACCGTGATTGTACGCGGCGACGTTTCCGAAGTTCAAGCCTCAGTTAATGCTGGTGTGGAATCAGTCAAACGAGTGAACGGCGGCGAAGTGCTATCAACGCACATTATCGCTCGTCCCCACGAAAACTTAGAATATGTGCTACCCATTCGCTACACCGAAGCAGTAGAACAATTCCGATAAAACTGAGGGGGCATACCAATGGTAAACAATAACTCAGCTGTCCAGAGGTTAACCCCTCAAAATTCGATGTGTTGTGAAGTAAAAACAGTAAAAAGGAAACTCAATAAAAATGGCAGTTGCAGTAGGAATGATTGAAACCCTAGGCTTTCCCGCCGTTGTGGAAGCAGCGGACGCAATGGTAAAAGCCGCCCGTGTGACGCTTGTCGGTTATGAAAAAATTGGAACGGGACGAGTCACCGTGATTGTGCGTGGTGACGTTTCCGAAGTCCAAGCCTCAGTCAGTGCTGGTGTCGAATCAGTGAAACGAGTCAACGGTGGACAAGTCTTATCCACTCATATCATTGCTCGTCCCCACGAAAACTTAGAATATGTGCTACCGATTCGCTACACCGAAGAAGTAGAACAATTCCGAGAAGGCGTTGGCACGCCTCGTAACATCACTCGTCAGTAATTTTAACCGTTATGCAAATGGCGAAAGTGCGCGGAACGGTGGTAGGTACGCAAAAACTCCCCAGTATGAGCGGTGTGAAATTGCTATTGTTGCAGTTGATTGATGAAAACGGCGAACTCCTCCCCAAATATGAAGTCGCAGCTGACCCCGTTGGTGCTGGCTTCGGAGAATGGGTACTGGTGAACCGAGGGAGTGCTGCGCGACAAGAAGAAAACCATCAAAACCGTCCCCTCGATGCCATGGTGGTTGCAATTATAGACACGGTGACGGTAGATAATCGCCGTCTCTACGGGAATGAGTGATGGTCATAAAAAAACAGTTTTATCGCTCTTAAGCAAAAAAATAAATGAAGCGTTTAAATTTAGGAGGAACGAAAAATGGTAGTCCGCAGTGAAGCGGCTCCGCCCACTCCTTGGTCGAAAGCTCTCGCCGAGCCGAGAATTGACGAAACCGCTTATGTTCATTCTTTCTCTAACATCATTGGTGATGTCTGGGTGGGACCCGATGTTCTCGTCGCCCCAGGAACGTCCATTCGTGCTGACGAAGGAGCGCCATTTGCCATTGGAGAAGGGACGAATATCCAAGATGGAGTCGTCATTCACGGTCTAGAAGAAGGGCGTGTGGTGGGAGAAGACCAAAAAGAGTATTCAGTGTGGATTGGTGAGGATACTTGTATTACTCACATGGCACTGATTCACGGTCCCTGTTACATCGGAAAGCATTGTTTTATTGGTTTCCGTTCTACTGTGTTTAATGCTCGGGTGGGAGATGATTGCATTGTGATGATGCACGCTCTCATCCAAGATGTGGAGATTCCCCAAGGGAAGTATATTCCATCAGGCTCAGTGATTACGAACCAACAACAAGCTGACCGCTTACCTGATGTGCAAGAGTCCGATCGAAAATTCGCTCATCATGTGGTAGAGATCAACGAAGCACTTCGCGCGGGATACAAGTGCGCGAAAGATGCCAACTGTATTACCCAAGTCAGGAAGGAAGGGAAATCGCATCAAACAACCAGTAATGGGAACGGTGCGAGAGTGCAACAGCAAACCCTCTCTAACAATGGAAAAGGTGAAAATAGGACGAATAAGGGGGGAACAATCTTGAAAACAGAAGCAATTGAACAAGTGCGTCACCTGTTACGCCAAGGCTATCAAATTGGTACAGAACACGCGGATAAACGACGGTTTAGCCGCAATTCTTGGCAAAACTGCGCTCCGATTAAAGATCAGCAGGAACGTAATGTGATCGCGGCGTTAGAAGCCTGTTTAGTGGAACACGCTGGGGAATATGTGCGCTTAATTGGCATTGATCCCAGAGCGCGGCGGAGAGTCTCGGAAATGACAATCCAAACCCCAGAGGATCAGCCCAGTCAAAGCTATAGTTCTGGTAATGGTAGCTCTTATCGACCGGCGAGTCGTCAGTCTAATCCAAGTTATGCCAGTGGTGGGGTTAGCAATGGACAACTCGATCGAAATGTGACGGAACAAGTGCGGAGTTTACTCAACCAAGGTTATCAAATTGGGGTGGAACACGCGGATAAACGTCGCTTTAGTCGTAATTCTTGGCAGAATGGCGCACCAATTCAAAGTCGCCAAGTGTCTGGGGCAGTTTCTGAGTTAGAAGCCTGTCTAGCGGAATATAGCGGCGAATATGTACGCTTAATCGGGATTGATCCGAAGGCGCGACGACGGGTTTTAGAGTTATTGATCCAAGAACCCGGACAAAATGGAACAACTCAGCCTGCTTCGGGAGGAGGTCAACGAACTTCTGGTCAATCCCATCAGCAAGGGCAGCCGCAGGCGGGTGGAGAGATTGCTGAACAAGTGCGAAGTTTGGTGAATCAAGGCTATAACATTGGTGTGGAATATGCGGATCAACGTCGTTTCCGTCGCAATTCTTGGCAAAATGCAGGACAACTGAAAGGCAATGCGAATCAGGTGCTTTCGGAGTTGAATCGTCATTTAGCAGAACATCCGAAGGATTATGTGCGCCTGGTGGGGGTTGATCCGAAGGCGAAACGCCGCGTGGTAGAAACCTTGATTCAGCAACCTGGACAAGGTAGCAACAATGGGGTTAGTGCTTCGACAGGGGCTGCTTCTGCGACAGATCAGCGATCGTCTGGTCAGCGTCAGAATGGGGCGCGATCGAACAGTAAATTAGATCAAAATACTGTGCAACAGGTGCGAAATCTCTTACAGCAAGGTTATCAAATCGGGACGGAACACGCGGATAAACGACGATTTAGCCGCAATTCTTGGCAAAGTTGTTCCCCCATTGAAAGCACCCGTGAAGGAGAAGTCTTGTCGGCGCTAGAAGGGTGTTTAGCGGATCATCAAGGGGAATATGTCCGCTTGGTGGGAATTGACCCGAAAGCGAAACGGCGGGTGCTAGAAACAACGATTCAGCAACCCGCTTAGAGTGATTCACGATCGGGAGTTGATCTTTGTTAATGAGGACTCCTGATCACTGAATTGGATTTTTTGTAAACCTTATTGGAAGCCATTTAGTGGCTAAAGCCCATGTCCGTGCTTTCCCTGCCAGCAACTGGTAACAGCAAAATTTATGTGAGTGGTGAGGTGGATATTGATGAAACCGCCACGATCGCGCCAGGGGTAATTCTCCAAGCCACCGATCAGGGACGGATCATCATTAAAGCAGGGGCTTGTCTGGGAATGGGAACGGTTTTAACTGCCAACGCAGGCTCGATCGAGATCGGGGAAGGGGCAATTTTAGGGGCTGGAGTGTTGGTTGTGGGTTATGGCAAAATTGGCGATCAGGCTTGTGTCGGTACGGCAAGCACCTTGATCCAAACCTCTGTCGCTGCCATGACAGTGATTCCGCCAGGGAGTCTTTTCGGAGACGACTCTCGTCAAGGGAATCCCTCCCCAGAAGAAACACCAGCGCCATCCCCAAATCCGACTCCTGAAAATAATGGCAATCATGCAGATGAAGTGACTTTTAACAATAACCTTGATCCGCCCTCATCATTTACGAATCCCAGTGCTGAAAACAATGGTAGTGGTTCAGATCAGGCAACTGTCAATCAAACCAGTGAGCCTCCCTCCGACGAGGAAACCTCTTCTTCTCAGAAACAGTCCCCCTCGAATACCACAATTTATGGTCAAACCCATATTGAGCGTTTAATGGTGACATTATTCCCTCATAAGGAGAACTTTAAAAAGAAGGAATAACCAGCAATTTCTAGGAAATAACTGATGATTAATTATCAGAATTTCTGATTAACTCTTTTCCTTCTCGATCGGGTTATTTTAATCAGGAATCGTAGCGGTTATAGCGCTACGCGCTAGGCAAAAGGCAAGAGGCAAAAGGCAAGAGTAAGGTATAGGTGAGTTTCAACATTTTGGAATGTCCTAACCTAATTTTGTAGCGCTATAGTTATCAGAGTAAAGAGTAAAATGTTAGAGAGCAAAGCTAGTGTCATCAGGAGTTTTGCTCACTCTTTAGTGATTTTAAAAACCGTGAAGCAAGGGAAGACAAATAAGTAAAAACTATTTGAATAAAAATGAAGATTAATATGTAAAATTGAACCAACTCGTGTTAAAGTAAAAAATCAAGTGAGGCTGGCAAATAAAATAAGCCGAAAAGGACTCACTTTTCGGTACAGCATCAAAACGGTTGATTGAGATCAAGACCTCAAAACTCAGGAGAAAGAAATGGTACAAGCACAACAAGCATCTAGCGGATTTAAGGCTGGGGTACAAGATTACGCCCTAACCTATTACACCCCCGACTACACCCCCAAAGACACCGATATTTTAGCCGCTTTCCGAGTCACTCCCCAACCCGGAGTTCCTCCTGAAGAAGCAGGGGCGGCAGTAGCCGCTGAATCCTCCACAGGAACTTGGACAACAGTTTGGACAGATAATCTGACTGACTTAGATCGATACAAAGGACGTTGCTACGACATTGAAGCGGTTCCAGGAGAAGAGAATCAATACTTCATGTTTGTGGCTTATCCCCTCGACTTGTTTGAAGAAGGATCAGTCACCAATATGCTGACTTCGATTGTTGGGAACGTTTTTGGGTTCAAAGCATTACGGGCGCTTCGTTTAGAAGATATGCGGATTCCCGTCGCTTACCTGAAAACCTTCCAGGGTCCTCCTCACGGCATCACCGTAGAACGTGACCTCCTCAATAAATATGGTCGTCCTTTACTCGGTTGCACCATTAAGCCCAAACTCGGTTTATCCGCGAAAAACTACGGTCGTGCGGTTTATGAATGTCTCCGTGGTGGTTTAGACTTCACCAAAGATGACGAAAATATTAACTCTCAGCCCTTCATGCGGTGGCGCGATCGATTCCTGTTTGTAGCCGAAGCGGTTCACAAAGCACAAGCCGAAACCAACGAAATCAAAGGACACTATCTCAACGTAACTGCTCCCACTTGTGAGCAAATGTTAGAGCGTGCTGAGTTTGTGAAAGAACTGGATATGCCCATTCTCATGCACGACTATCTCACTGGTGGCTTCACAGCTAACACCACCCTCGCCAAATGGTGTCGCGCCAACGGGGTTCTCATGCACATTCACCGTGCTATGCACGCCGTTATTGACCGTCAGAAAAATCATGGGATTCACTTCCGCGTTCTCGCGAAATGCTTACGGATGTCTGGTGGTGATCACCTCCACTCTGGAACCGTTGTCGGTAAATTAGAAGGAGAACGTGCGATCACTCTTGGTTTTGTGGATCAAATGCGTGAAGACCACGTAGAAGAAGATCGCTCTCGTGGTAACTTCTTTACCCAAGATTGGGCTTCTATGGGCGGTGTCTTCCCCGTTGCTTCTGGTGGAATTCATATCTGGCATATGCCAGCGCTCGTGGATATCTTTGGCGACGATTCCTGCTTACAATTCGGTGGTGGAACTCTTGGACACCCTTGGGGAAATGCTCCTGGTGCAACCGCCAACCGTGTCGCCCTTGAAGCCTGTGTTCAAGCACGGAACGAAGGTCGTAGCCTCGCTCGTGAAGGAAACGAAATCATTAAAGAAGCAGCTCGCTGGTCGCCAGAACTGAAAGTCGCTTCTGAACTTTGGAAAGAAATTAAGTTCGAGTACGAAGCAGTAGATACTCTCTAATTGCTACGACAACACCGCGTTATGGGTGGGGAAAGGTAAATTGTTATGAACTCAAAACGAGTGGCTCAAGAAACAGCGAAGGTACTGCAAGATTATTTAACTTATCAAGCGGTGCGAACGATTCTTGACCAACTATCAGAAACCAATCCCACCCAAGCCCTCTGGTTACGACAGTTTTCTCAACAGCATAGTTTGCAAAATAGCGAGGCTTATCTAGAAGCCCTGATGGCGGAACGGAAAGACCTTGTGATGCGAATTATGACCGTTAGAGAAGACCTTGCCGAGCGAGTGTTAGATTTTCTGCCAGAGATGGTGCGCTCAGGAATGGAGGAGTCCAACCTTTACTATCGTTGTCAGATTTTGGAACGGTTGACTCAAACCCCACCAGAAGATCAGGAAAATCAAGAGTCTGATGACTCAAACGCTACTGAATAGTCTCTTTGTAAATACTGGATTTGAAACCATGAAAACAACACCGAAACAAGCCTTTTACGAAACCCTTTCTTATTTACCTCCTCTCACTGATCAGCAAATTGCCAAGCAAATTCAGTATATGCTGGATCAAGGCTTTATCCCTGCTATTGAGTTTGAAGAGTCCCCTAAACCTCAAGATCACCACTGGACATTGTGGAAATTACCTTTATTTGATGCAAGTTCTCCTCAAGATGTCTTAAATGAGGTGCGGGAATGCCGTTCTGAGTATTCTAACTGCTACATCCGTGTTGTTGGTTTTGATAATATCCGTCAATGCCAAATGGTTAGCTTTATCGTTTACAAGCCCGACGGTATCCGTTATTAAGATCGCTTTTACCCGATCGCGGTGACTTCTGTAAATCCCCCAACTCTTGATTCGGGTTTAGGGGGATTATCATTTTAAATGAGCGTCAAAAAAGCTAAGGTGCTGGCTTTAAAATCCTACCGATGACGAGGGCTCTATCATCTGTTGCCTTGGTTTTTTGTCAAACCAACATAAGAACTTTTTCAGCAAACTCTACATTCGGCGAATTAAGCCTTCAAAAGTTCCCTGCCAACAGGCTTTCACTTTTTTTATTTTATCTTTAGGATCAAATAAACAGATCACTATAGAGGTTTTCAATAGATAACTTAATCTTCGTCTAAGAGCAGATAAGCGATACTTTCCTTGACTATAACGTAAGACCAAATAGGTATAATTCCGACAAATATAATAATGGCGAAGAGAGGAATACTGATAAATTTGTTTCTTCTTTCCCCACCATTGAATTATCACTGGATTCCCAAAACAATGAGCAAGTTTTGCTTGGGGAATAATCAAATTATGATAACCTTTGGTTTTTAAGGTCATGCCATACTCTAAATCAACACCATCAATAAAAAGAGTAGCCATCGGAGACTCGGAAAAAACACTCTGCGCTGCGGTTAAGGAAATTAGTGATCCAGAGGTAATGGGTGCGTCACATTCATAGCAATCAACATAAGAAGGAGGTTGATAGCCAAGAAATTGGTCTTGATGAAAATTAGCGGGAGTAATAACACTTTGAGTATAACGATCCCAAGCAACGGGAGCAATAATACTTAAAGGATAACTTTCACGATGGAAAGTATGATAGCTTTTCAAAAGTATTTCCAAACAGTCCTGATCTGGGACACTATCTTGATCAAACACCCAAAGGAAGTTATATTTTTGCTCAAATGCCCAAGCTAAAGCAATTCTTAAAGCACCAGCAACACCTAAATTCTCAGGAAAGGCTTTAAGCGTAACCGCAAGGTTGGTTTTTAAAGCTGACATCTTGACAGGAAATTTTGCAGAATTATCTATGATCATCACGTTGTTAATCGCCAATGATTGTTTTTCAATCCCACTTAAGCAACGTTGAACAGCTTCAATATCTTCATATGCAGTAATGTAAGCAGCCACCTGATCAGAATTCATGTTTCCTTAGTCATCTCTATTAAATTTAATCATTGATCTTAACCTACCTAGTATCAGGTAAAATAGTTAGGCTTTGTCAATACTTGGCACCTTATTTTATGAAAAGCTCTCTAGCAAATCAACAAAAACGATCACAAGTCAGACGCTACTGGGAACTTCTATCTGTTCTAGTTGAAAGAAATTTAAAGGGTCGTTATCGAGGTTCTTGGTTAGGGATTTATTGGTCTCTACTAAATCCTTTAATTATGGCAGGAATTTATACTGCTGTTCTAGGGAAAGCCTTTTCTAGTTATTATGATGATTCTATATTTAATTATATCTTAGCGGCTTTTACTGGATTGTCTGTATTTCATTTCTTTTCTGCTGCTACGAATCAAGCCTTAAGTAGTTTAGTAGCTAATGGTTCTTTAATCAATAAAATTAAATTACCTCTCAGTATTTTTCCTTCTTCTACAATTGCTGCTAATATATTTCAGTTTGCTGCCGCTAACCTTCCTCCCTTAGCCTTAATGGCGATTTTAACTTCAGGAAATTTAGTTAATGCTCTTTCTTTAATCTTTCCTTTTATTGCTCTTATTTTATTTTCCAGTGGACTGGGATATGCTTTAAGTGCATTATTCGTGTTTTTTAGAGATGTTCCCCATTTTTATAGTGTAATGATTTATGCTCTTAGAATTGCTACACCTGTTTTTTATCCAGCAGAGATTGTTCCCGAAAAAGTACGAGCCTTTCTCTTGTTAAATCCTTTATCACAAATCATTGAAAGTTTTCGTCAAATTACTTTATCAGGAGATTCTCCTGACTTAAGTTTAATTGGAATGACTTTACTGAATAGCTTAGTGGTTTGCTTTTTGGGATGGCTCTTTTTTTATCGTTATCGTAATCAATTTATTGATTTATTATAAAAATGGAAGTAATTAGTCTCAGTAATGTTTTTTTATGGAGAAGAACCCAGGAAGAATTTTCTTATGACCTTAAGACAAGTATTTTTGCTTGGTTAGAAAGAAAGCATCGTCACCCCTCAAAACGATTAATTCTTAATCAAATTAATTTAGATATTCAGCAAGGGGAAAGGGTGGGAATTATTGGCGCAAATGGTTCTGGAAAATCAACACTTCTTAAAGTGATTTCTGGAATTTTACCACCAACCAAAGGAGGCGTGAAAGTGGCGGGAAATATTGCTCCTTTGATTGAATTAGGAGCGGGATTTGATCCAGGAATGTCAGTCACTGATAACATTATTTTATATGGGGTAATGTTAGGTTTTTCTCGTCAGCAAATGTCTCAAAGAATTGAATCAATTTTAGAATTTGCTGAGTTAAAAGATTATGCTTTAGTTCCAGTTAAAGCTCTTTCTTCTGGAATGAAAGCTCGTTTAGGTTTCGCGATCGCAACCGATGTTCGTCCTGATATTTTACTTTTAGATGAGGTCTTGTCTGTGGGAGATGAACGATTTAAACAAAAGTGTCGCAAACGGATTGAAAGGTTTTGGGAGAGTAATGTTACAATCATTGTCGTTTCCCATGATCGAAAGTTTATCAGTCAGTGGTGTCAAAGAGGAGTCTGGCTAGATCAAGGACAAATTAAATTTTCTGGCGAGGTTAATGAAGCAATTAGATGCTATATGGATGCTATTAATCCTTCAAAGGGTTAATACTTTGGTTGTACTGCATAGTAATGATAAATCTGCGTAGCCAGCATTACAGCAGTGAATAAAGTCCAAAATTTCTCAGAGATGATTTTCGATTTTTTAGAAAAGAAGGGATTCGGTGGATCAATCCTCCAAATAGATTAAAATTAAGGTGTCACGATAGCAATTTGGTTTCAATTATGTTGAAAAAACTCAATCCTCAAGAAATTAAGCAACTTATCTGTAGGGAAAATTATGATTACCTAGATTTCGGTTGTAGTAATGGTGGCTCTTTGAAATTTGGCAAGTCCTATCTTGGTGGAACAAAGGGATTGGGAGTCGATATTAACCCAGACAAAGTTCGTCAAGCTTTAGAAAATGATTTGAGTGCCGTTGTTGCTGATGTCACAGAACTATCCCAACTTGATAACGTCGTACGTTTCGTGACATTATTCCACTTCCTAGAACATCTATCAGGCTTTTCAGCAGCCCGAAATTGTCTTGATGCAGCCATTACAGCCTCCTCTGACTTTGTGTTGGTACGCCAACCTTGTTTTGAAAGTGATGGATATCTATTTGAACGGGGATTAAAGTTGTATTGGTCTGATTGGACAGGACACCCTTATGCTATGACTACCTTAGACTTTTACAAAATTATTAGAGGTAATCCCAAGGTGAAAGCATGGGGTGTATATGGTCGTAAACCAATCTCCCACAGCAAAGATTTGGCAATACATCCACTAGCATCACCAAGAAACCAACACGCCTATGATCCAGCCCAGCATCCCGCCAAACCCATGCTCCCATTATCAGCTAACCTGTTTTATGAGCTAGTCGTCTTCATTCAAACAGGGAATTTTGATCTGACAACACTCAGAGGCGTTATGAACATTGATCATGTTATTTATGAAACCGAAAATCTGGCTTTCCTGAATAGACCTCTTGCAAAAGTCTTCAAAACGCCGATCGTAAAATTGATAAATACCAAGTTTGTTCAGACTATATCAAGTCTTGCTAAAGGATCGCTATTCTGATTGGTTTAACCAAGCTTTTTTAAGTAACTGTAACTCTGAAATAGTAGCTTTTCTAATTGAATATTCTGTTGCAGTGGTAATTGCCTGCTCGCAAAGTTCAGTTCGTTGTTTCGGGTTACTAATTAAATTAAATAGCTTCAGATAACAATCTTCTTCAGAATTGGTGTTAACAAGAATAGCATTTTTACCATCTACTGCATATTCACTTGTTCCCCCCTTTTCAGGCAAGATAACAGCACAGCCACAAGCCATTGCTTCTAAGCCCGTTCTTCCAAAGGCTTGGTAATCAGAAAAATCAACAAATAAATCACACTGACGAAGTAAAGTGGCGACTTGTTCTCTAGTTAATATGCCCTGGTTAGTCAACTCAAATTTAGTTTCTAAGTCATAAGCCTCTAAATCTTCATCATAACAACCAAAAATAGTAATTCTCACTTTCTCAGCAAATTCCTCTTTAATTCGCTTTAAAACGTTCATAGTTCGTTTTGCTCCTCGACGAGGGGTTGAGGGGCGAATCATTGCTGCTATATGAGTAGTTTTACAATTTTTCTCTTTACCCAAATCAGGAAAATAAACATTCTGATCTAAGCTGGGAATAACTTTTTTGACAACTCTCTTATGTTCGGTGTTAACTAAATTACATAACCATTCTGTTTTAGCAAAAAGAACTAAATTCGGAATTGTTGTATAAGACTGATAGGCGATTTCCCAATTTGGTGTTCCTTGTTCACAAAACCAAGGCTCATAATCTTGAATGTAATAAGCAGGTAATACAGAAGAATTTTTAGCTACTATTTCCTTGAGAATATTTACTGAAGTATATATAGTGGCAATAATAATTTCAAAATTGAAGCTTTCCTGAATTAGTGCTTCCTGATTTTCATAAAAATAAAATATATTTTCTTTTTTTCTATAAAAGGATAATTATCCAAATAATTGAAGCGATATTTGCTCGGTATAGCAATTCGCACTTTTATTCCTAATTTGTTCATTCCTTGCGCTTCTTGAACAACAGAATGACAGCCACCACCTCCTCCCTTAACAGGAAGCAAAAATAGGATACTAGGCTTACGATTATTAAGTTTCGAGTTGGCAACTAAATTATTAGCCAATCCTTCCTTGACTCTTGCTCTAATTTCCTTTAGAGCAGTTGTCTCTTTCATTTTTTTTAGATATTGATCAATTTTTTCTTGACCGTGTTTTTCCGCCAAGGCTTTAGACCCTGCTTTAGCCAATTTCAATCTTCTTTCGTTGCCATAACTTTTTGATTTAGCATGATAAATATAAGCATTATCTGCAATTACCAGTTCAAAACCAGCATTTAAAGCGCGTAAACAATAATCATTTTCTTCTCCATATCCTTGAGGAAATGCTTCCTCATCTAGATATCCAATTTGATCAATAACGATTCGTTTAATACAGAGACAAAACCCATTCAAAAAGGGAACTCGTGGAAATTGATATTGAGATACCAATCTTACTAACTCTGCCATGTCATCCACTGTATAACCGCTAGGTAAGTCGTTAATTGCCCAAGTATTATTTTGAGTAATTTCAGGTATAGATTGCCAACTCGCTGCATTCGATAATGGAGAGACAATGCCAATCTTAGAATCACTTTCACTACACTGAATGAGAGTTTCTAGCCATTTTTTAGGAACGATGGTGTCACTATTTAGAAGAACTACATAGTCTGAGGTAGTTTCTTTAAGAGCTTTATTTGCGGCTTTTGTATATCCTTGAGCCGTTTCATTTTCTAAGAGTTTACAATTCGGTTTATCAAGAAGCCATTTTTTTAAGTAGTCTGACGTTTCTTCTTCAGAACCATCATTGACAATGTATAAAGTGTAATTCCATTCTTGAGTCGTTTTAATAATAGATTCTAAGCAGGATTTAACTTCAAATAAAGCATTATGAACGCAGATAATAATATCTATGCTAAAAGATTCTTTATCTAAACGCAGTAGTTTATCACTAGATTTTTGCTGGTTAATTTTTAAGGGAATAGATGGCTGAAATGACCGAGAATTACTTTTTCTTTGTTGCCAACTTTCGATACTTTTCTTAATTTGGTTATGTAAGAGTTCTGGTGGAGTATCAAGCGGTTTTCTCAAAGTTCTACGATAAATTTCATATAAAAAATTACCAATTTTCCATCGATTGGAACTTAGCATTGCCTCAATTAAATCGTCTAGTTGCTCAATCCATGTGAGGAGTTTATCTATGTTACTTTGTGCTATCTTATAGCTTTGCAATAATTCTTCTTGCTCAACCTGATTAGTGACTTGTTTTTTATATTCTTGCAATTTATTTTGAGTCTCCTTTAGAGCTTTCTCTAATCTGGACTTATCTGTTTCTTTTTTTTGTTGCTCTTTTTCTAGTGATTTTTCTTTGATCTTTAATTGAATTTTGTAATTTTGTTTTTCCAATTTCAGTTTAATTCTTTCTTTCTCAATTTTTTCAATATGTTGCTGTATGATTTCTGAGTAGTTTAAACTTTCTAAAAATTTTTCTAGCGGTTCAGAGTTATTGATTATATTTTTATCAACAACAATTCCTAAGCCATGAAATCCTGTAATTTTGTAAAAGTTAAGCCTTTGTTTTGTGTCTGTTAAAAAATCTTCGATCGCGGTTAAAACTCCATTACGCAAGTTATTTTCATAAATTGAATTGTAGAGATGTTCATTAAAACCTCCATTTTCCTGTAATTCGGGAAAGTCAATGTTTATTCCTTGCTTTTTATAAGGTTGTCGATAAGCATCAGGAATATTATTGGGGTCATAATATAAATCTCTTCGTCCATAGGGCCAGCCAATATCATGTAAAATAACTGTGGGAAAAGGACGCTGTTGTTCAATCGCTCTTTTTTCAATTAAGTTGAGTTCATTATAAACTGTGTACCAATTATGATCGCCATCAATTAAAACTAATTCATATTCATTGATCAGAGGAATCATGTTCAGACTAAGACCGATATGAAATTCGATCGCATCCCCATATTTATCTTTCCAAACTTTAGGATTATACTTAGGATTAGGATCAATAATATGTAGTTGTTTGTTAAATTTTTGACAATATTCCGCTAGTTTCTGCGTTGACTTTCCTTGATCAGTTCCAATTTCAATAATTGATTGTGGTTGTAAATTTTGTAACATTGGTTCAATAATATGTTCCCAAAACAAATCCATGGTTCAATTTCTCCAATTCTATCAATTCATTTAGTAGCTTACAGATATTTATAACATACTTGAATGATAATCACAAGAATATCAGAAAAAGATTCACTAAAATCAATAAATATCCAAACCAATGATTTAGATAATGAGGTTTTGCCTAAAATATGCTTTATTTTATAATTGTTAATTACTATTCTGAGCCGTTGATTATTAAACTTTTAAAGTCGTTAATAAAAATAAAATTAATTCCTAAAGAAGTTATTATTATTGATAATTCTAATAGCGATAGCAATATAATTTTCTCTAGGTTTCTATCCTTAAAATTAAAACGCATAAAATCGGATCATAATATTGGTTTTGGTCGAGCTTGTAATTTAGGCTTAAAATATATTTACAGTCAAGATACTAAAGCCTTAGTTTGGTTGCTGAATCCTGATACCTGTTTATCTCCTTCTATCATTGATCAAGCCTCATCTTTTTTCAATCAATATCCTGAGATTTCTATTCTCGGAACGCTTATTTATTCTAAAGATCAGAAAATTTGGTTTGGAGGGGGACAATTTAATCGCAACACAGGAGCAATTTTTGCTCAAAACTTGTTTACTTTATCTTCTCCAAAACCTTATTACGTTTGTGACTGGGTGAGTGGTTGTAGCATGATTATTAATTTTAACCATTTCCAAAAATGTCCTCAATTTGATCCAAATTATTTCCTTTATTATGAAGATTTTGATTTTTGTCAACGTTACCAAAGTCAAGGTCATTTAGTTGCAGTTACCGACCACATTAGCGTGATCCATGAAGTTTCTGCGATCACTAACCGTAACCTTAGAAGCAAATTCTACCACAGTACCTATAGTTATCTCTTCACTTTGGAAAGATATACAGCTAAACCTGTGTTTTACTTGCGTTTCCTTCGCTTAATTATTTACGCTTTTATCCTTCTTCCTGTCAAACCAGCGATCGCGCTTGGTAAAATAACAGGAGCATGGCATTATATTAGGAAAAGCATTTCTGGTGTTCTCCCCTTTACTCATTAATTGTTCAGTTTTAATTTCCCATCCCACAGGAATTTCTGCTTATCTTACTAACCTCCTCCCCAGTTTTTCTCCGTTACAACCAACGCTTCTCAGTTCGCAAGAAATTAACGATTTTAATTGTTATCAAATTCCTAAAAAATTGAGTCCAGATCATGGCTCGATCGGGCATTTCCGTCGCTTAGTTTGGACACAAAAAAAACTTCCTAAAATTTACCATCAACTTAACGCTAATTTACTCTTTTCTCCGATTCCAGAAGCCCCTCTCTACTCTTCCTGTCGTTATGTGGTTACGGTTCATGATTTGATTCCTTTACGTTATCCTCAGCGTTTTTCTCCTCTCACTCCCTACTTCCGTTTCTATATTCCCCAAGTTTTAAAACAAGCCGAACATATTATTTGTAACTCCCAAGCCACTGCGGATGATATTATCAACTTTTGGCAGATTCCAGCCAGTAAAATTACACCGATTTTATTAGCGTATAATCAACAGCATTTTTTCCCTTCTCCCACGCCGCAAAAAAACAATTATTTCCTTTATTTAGGAAGACATGATCCTCATAAAAATGTCTCTAGAGTGATTAAAGCCTTTGCTAAGTTTCCTGATGTTAATTATCAGCTTTGGTTAGCTGGTTCGGTGGACAAACGTTATACCCCAAAACTACAACAATTAGTAACACAATTCGGACTGCTTGATCGAGTTCATTTTCTCAACTATCTCCCTTATTTTCAACTCCCTGATCTGATTCGTGGCGCAACAGCTTTGGTGTTTCCCAGCCTCTGGGAAGGCTTTGGTTTACCCGTTTTAGAAGCCATGGCTTGTGGTACACCCGTTATTACCTCAAATTGTTCCTCGCTTCCTGAAGTCGCAGGTGACGCGGCGATTTTAGTCGATCCCACCAATGTTGATCAAATTGCTGACAGTATGATTGCTATTGCAACCAATTCTTATTTGCGATCGAGTCTGATCGAAAAGGGATTAAACCGCGCGTCTCAATTTAGTTGGGAGAAAACTGGACAAGCGACGGTAGATGTAATTAAACAGTTTCTATAGTAATCCTAGATGAGTTACGAGAAAATTTTGCCCCCTAACCCCCAATTCTGGGGGAACTTAGTTAATCGGCTTCTCACAAATGAACCAGATTGCTATAGTAAAATATAGGTAATACCATTTTGGAGAATTGGCGCTATAGTATCGACGACTTAAGCCCCCCAAACTTGGCAGGGCTGTTTCATTATGAATGAAATCAAGGGAGGTAGGGAGTCGGGAGTCGGGAGTCGGGGGAGATGGGGGAGATTTGAGGACTCTTTTTTCTTATGAATAAGTCAAAAAGTAAGAAAAAGCGTTCGATCGAACGTACCATAGGGGGTTCAGGCGATCGCCTTCAATTTTAACCCCGAGAATGAAACAGCCCCCCAAACTTGGGGGGTTGGGGGGCTTTAAGGTAACTTGACTTTTCCAAAATGGTATAACTAATCCGTTGCTTAAAAAGCATTAGGCGAATGACTTTCAAAACGACTTATTTAGATCAAATCCTAGAAAAAAAGCGTTCCCAATTGGAACAAGAACGTCAAAGTTTACTCAAAAAAACCATTCATTGGTTAGATCAATATGGTTCAAAGTATGGGATTAAAAAAGCCTATATTTTTGGATCAATCACTCGATCGCATCGGTTTAGCGCTCGATCGGATATTGATATCGCCGTCGAGATGACGAACACAGAAGACTTTTTTTCTCTCAGTGGTTGGCTTTCTGAAGTGACGGGAAGAGAAGTTGATATTATTCCGATACAGCAGTGTCATTTTGCTAACAGAATCCGTGAGAGAGGTATCCAATGGACTCCGAAAAGTTAGTTATTTTTAAGGTTGATGTTCAAGCACAACTGAATTTAATCAAAAAAGTTGATGAACGTTTGAACGAACGATCGGCTTATTTACCCAGTGAAGATGTCATTCTCCTCGAAAGTATTGCCTATCAAATTCATAATCTTTATGGTGCGGTAGAGGATTTATTAAAGGTAATTGCAGAATATTTTGAAAATAATATCAGCAATTCTGGACAGTGGCATAGTCTATTATTACAGCATATGACCATGAATATTCCTGAAATTCGTCCCGCTGTTCTCAATTCAGAAACCTATTCATTATTAAACAGTTTACAAGGGTTTCGCCATTTTTTTCGCCATGCTTATGGGGCAAATATTGAATATGAACAACTTAAACATAATCTTGATAAAGCGTTAAAAATTGTGCCATGTCTTGAATCTGATTTAAATCGGTTTTTATCTGAATTAGAAACACCTGATGCTGATTGTTGCAACTAATTCTTATTTGCGATCGAAACTGCTAGAGAAAGCCCTACCCCCGCTTTAAAGAAGGAGATAAGGCTTTGTTTTTTGGCGTGGAAACGCGAACCTTATGCCAGTAATTTCGTCTCTGATTGTCCAGCCTGTTTCAATTGACGAGTCAGTTGGAAACTACAGAGAGTAATCACCACCCACTGGGCGAGAAGATTAAAAAACATTACAGCAGGAGTAGAAAACAGTGATTCAGCGATCGGGAAAAAGGCTAAACTAATTATCGCAGGTAGTGGCAAAATCGTATCTATCAGAGTAGGAATTAGCATCACGCTACCTACCGCAACGATGGCAAAAATTCCTCGTTTCGGTGTTTTCATTAAGAGGAAAAGTTGGGTAATGCAAGCATAGATTAAAAAGGAACTACTGGTGAGTAAAACTGTTGCGAAAACTGATAGGCGATCGTTGCCAAGGGGTAAGAAAATAATTGCTGGGGTGATGATTAAAATGTTAGAAAGTAAGTTCAAAGCAATGGCAGCCGTTGCTGGACTTTGTTCCCCGCGCATCAAATCTGTGATTAAATTCCGCGTCACTTTTTCATTCTTTTGATAGCGATATCTTGCCCAATCTTGTAGGGTTTGACGATGGGGAGATAAGGCAAAAATGAGCAGCAAAAAAGCCAGTAACTCGATCGTCAATAAAACTCGAAAATTCATTGCTAAATTCTGATCAGAAGCGACCATAAATCCGATTAAAGACACGGTGAGGCTACCCGTAAACCAATAGCTTTTTTCCTTGCTTAAAAGGCTATTTTGGGCGTTGTGAAACCGTCGCTTTAAACCTTGCCATACCCAGTAAGTCCACCAAGAATAGTTAATCACTAACAGCGCGATCGTGCCATAAGCATTATTCCAAACGGGGAAACCATACCAGGTTAAAGATTGTGCCTCTTTGAGATTAAAATAGCCAATTGTATCTAAAGAATGAGGCGTTTCTCCGATTAAATAAGGAAGAATTTTCCCAGGATAAAACAGCGTTACCCAATCCGAAGGGTTGTGATTAATCCAGAAATTATTATAACCGCCTTGACTCATTGCAAATAGGAAAAACAAAACAATTCCTGTTCCTAACCAGCTTTGAAACGTTCCTAATCCTGTTGTCACTAAACCATATAAAAGGGCGGCACTGAAGAAGAAAGCACAACTCGCCATTACTACTAAATAGAATCCCAGAATTAAACTGACTGGAATTTCTGCTTTAATTCCTGATAATAAATGAAGCGGTAATCCGAGTAAAATTACGCCATAAATAATCAGAGGTGCGCCTAATATTTTACCAATTAACAGATTACTCACCGATCGAGGACTGAGACGAACAAAACTTAATGTTCCTGTTTGTTCCTCTTTGGCGAGATCAGAGATTAAAATATAAGTGCCAGCAACTAATAAAATAATTATGCCGAAAACACTTAACCAAGTAAATAAGTCTAGCCACCATAATTGCCAATTAATGACTAAATCTTCCAAACAATAATTGTTCGGAGGATTGTACATTTGACTCACACTTAATTCCTCAGTTGGCGGATTCCCAATACAATAACGACTGGTTCTATGGTATTCATTGGGAATCTTATTTTGAAAATTTAGATAGATGAAAAATTGAGTAAAAAAAGAGGCGAGAATCGCAAGAGAAATGTTACGATTTTTCCAACGTCCTTTTAATTCCCTGACCAATTGCGGATTCCAATTACTAATGCTCGATCGCGCCGCTTGTAACATTTTAGAATAACTCCTTCTCCGTTGAAATTTCCCTAAGATTGGCTCTAGTATAGCCGATGAGGATCAAACAATCACGATATCAAAACTAAGCCCCATGGTGATAACAGACTTTAAACCTCAATTTTACACTCCTGAAGCCTACTTAGAGTTAGAAGAAAACACGGAAGCGAGACATGAATATCGCGATGGAGAGATTATTCCCATGACTGGGGGAACAACCAATCATAATGAGATTGCTGGTAATTTATATGCAAATCTTAAATTTAGTTTAAAAAAACGAAATTATCGAGTTTACATTGGTGATGTCAAACTATGGATTCCTCGTTACCGTCAATACACTTACCCTGATGTGATGGTAATCTCAGGAAAACCAGTGTATGCGGATCAAGGAACAACCACAGTGATGAATCCAATTTTAATTACTGAAGTTTTATCAAAATCAACTCAAAATTATGATCAGGGGGATAAGTTTTTAGCTTATCGTTCAATTCCTGAATTACAAGAATATATCTTAATTGACCAAACTTGCTATCACGTAATGACATACAGCAAACAAAATGATCAGCAATGGTTACTCACAGAATATGATAGAGAAGAAGCAGTGATTCATTTTAATAGTTTTGAGTTTGAAATTTCTCTTTCTGATTTATATGATGGGGTTGATTTTAGTTTAAGTTCAATCGGATGATTTATAAATGTTGGGTTACGCTTTCACTTCACCCAACCTACTTCTTACTTGTAGGGTGGGCAATGCCCACCTTACGTTTTTATTAAGAGGTGGGCAATGCCCACCCTACGTTTTTATTAAGAGACTTGTTTATGATCCAGTTAATGACATACAGCAAACAAAATGATCAGCAATGGTTACTCACAGAATATGATAGAGAAGAAGCAGTGATTCATTTTAATAGTTTTGAGTTTGAAATTTCTCTTTCTGATTTATATGATGAGGTTGATTTCAGTTTAAATTCAGTCGGATGATTCATAAATGTTGGGTTACGCTTTCACTTCACCCAACCTACTTCTTACTTGTAGGGTGGGCAATGCCCACCTTACGTTTTTATTAAGAGGTGGGCAATGCCCACCCTACGTTTTTATTAAGAGACTTGTTTATGATCCAGTTGTAGGAATAGCTTTTCTAAATCTTGTTTTTGACTATGAAATTCGGTAATTTTGAAACCCGAATTAAGCAACGATCGAAGCATCTTATATTTATCATCATCACTTCCTTGAAATTGAACTTTGATCTGTTTCTCTGACGCTAAAATTTGATAAGTTTCCACACCCGTAAAACCCAGTAATTGTTCCCCTAACCCCTCTAGATTATCTAATGCAGAAATCAACAATTCCTGTTGAGAATAACGGCGATAAAGTTCATCTAAGGAAGCACTTTCCACTAAATAACCTAACTCCATAATGCCAATTGAGGTGCAAAGTTCGGCTAAATCACTTAACACATGAGACGAGATTAAAATGGTCATTCCCGCTTCTTGTAAGACTTTAATAATCTCTCGAAACTGTTGACGAGAAATTGGATCAAGACCAGAAACGGGTTCATCTAAAAGTAATAAAATCGGTTCATGGATAATGGTTCGCGCTAAACTTAATCTTTGACGCATTCCCCGTGATAAAGTTGCAATTAAACTATTTCGTTTCGAGGTTAGTTGAACTAACTCTAACACTTCTTCCAGACGACGACGCAGTTGGGGAGGACGCAGATAGTACAGACGAGCAAAATATTCCAAATAATCCCAAACTGTGAGACCATCATATAGAGGAAAATCATCGGGAAGATATCCTAAACGACGTTTAAGAGGTGAACGAGATTGATTGAAACTCATTTTCTCTTCAAACCAATAAATCTCTCCGACGGTTGGTTCTTCAATTCCAGCTAACATCTGAATCAAAGTAGTTTTTCCCGCGCCGTTGGGACCAATTAACCCATAAACTTCTCCTGTTTCTATTTGTAAATCCACCTCGCAAACCGCAACGGATCGATCGTATTGTTTAGTTAATCCTTTGGTTTCAATGGCTAAATGTTTCATTTACGAATTGACAATTAAAAGTGAATCCTGAATAATTAAGAGATGCTATTGTTATACAATTTTGAACAATTGGTGCTACACACCACCCCCTTCTTTTCCCCTCTTTCAAAGGGGGGTGAGGGGGGATTATAAAAAAAATCCATGCTATTTGCTGACATTCCCCCACCGCCAAGTTCCCAATTTATTCCTGATTCCAATGTATCTCAAATTGCTTTCATCCAACCGCTAAACACGATGAATGCTGGACAAAAAATCAATCAAGTTCGCTTAAAAGTTAGAGGAGGAAAAACTAAAACTTGGACAATTGTACAGAGAGAAACGGAAACCGCGCCAGGGATTTTAGAAATTACGGCGAATCGTCAAACCTATGATCCAGAAACTCAAATTATCACCGCATCTGGAAATGTGAACGCCCGTTTTTCTCAAGGAATATTAGTCGCAGATGAACTAAAAATTAATGTAGAAACTCGGATGGCGGTGGGAACTGGAAATGTTACGTTTCAACGCGGGGAACAAGTTTTAAAAGGCGATCGATTTGAGTATAATTTTCTTCAAGATGAAGGGTTAATTAGTAATGGGTTTGGAGAAGTTTATCAGCCGACGTTACAACGGGATACGTCTTTAAACCAGAATTTACCGCCAACCCCTTTACCATCGGAATCGATCGAAGATGTCTCCCAAGAATCACAATATCAGTTTTCTGTGGGTGGTGGACGGGATATCGAGAACTTTTCCTTTCCCGAAACGGGTGGCGAATTGAATCGCTTACGATTTTCAGCAGAAGAGATTCAGTTTGATGGGAGAAATTGGATCGCAAGGAATGTTCGCATCACTAATGATCCCTTTTCTTCTCCTGAATTAGAAATTCGCGCTGATACCGCTAAATTTCGTCAAGTTTCCCCGTTAGTCGATGAAATCGTCACCTCTCAACAACGTTTAGTCTTTGATGATGGGTTTAGTGTTCCCATTCCTCGTAATCGGATTGTACTTGATCGACGGGAACGTTCTCCTAGATTAGTAGATTTTGGATTTGACTCGGACGATCGCGGCGGGTTATATCTAGAGAGAGGATTTACCCTCCTTGACCAACCGCAATGGAATTTGTCTGTTACCCCCCAGTATTTTGTTCAACAGGCTTTATTGGACGATTCTCTCGCAGATAGCGCCGTTTTTGGACTCGAAACCCGTCTCACTGGAAACTTGACTCCTCGCACTAATTTAAGCACTAATTTAGAAATTACAGGGTTTGAACAAGATGTCTTGGAAGATAATTTACGGGGAAGCATTCGTTTACAGCAAGCGATCGGACGAGGAAAAGCTGAACATAATCTTAATTTAGAAGCGAGTTTCCGCGATCGATTGTTTAATGGTTCTTTAGGGTTTCAAACCGTACAAAGTAGCGTTGGCGCTGTGATTACGTCTCCCACTTTCCCTCTCGGTGACACAGGGATTAATTTTAGTTATCAGGGAGGAATCCAACGCATCAACGCGGAAACCGATGTCGCCGCTTTATTAGAACCAAATCGAGAAAATGATCGGATTAATCTTACTCGTTATCAAGTCGCAACGGATTTTAATTGGGGAACATCCCTTTGGACTGGAGACACTTTACCCGCGACGAAAGAAGAAGGATTACGTTATACTCCCTCCCCAGTGCGTCCGAACTTACGATTAACCACGAGAGTGAGAGGCGTAACCACCCTTTACAGTAGCGGTGATGATCAAAACTCGATCAGTCTAACTGTCGGGTTAAGCGGACAACTGGGGAATTTCTCTGAGAAGACCTTTGATTATACTAGCTTCAATGCAAGTTATACACAAGTCATCGGGGAAGGGGAATCTCCCTTTGAATTCGATCGCATCGCCGATCGAAAACGGTTATCGTTAGGAGTAATGCAACAAGTTTATGGTCCTTTTCTCGCTGGTGTCCAAACTTCTCTCAACCTTGATGATGGCGAAGTCATCAGTAGCAACATTATCTTAGAATACTCTCGCCGCACTTATAACCTGCGTCTCCGTTTCAATCCCACCCAAGAAATTGGATCAGTATCCATCCAAATTAATGGTTTCAACTGGAAAGGGTCTCCCAATGCCTTTGATGACTTTCAATCCGTAGAAGATGGGGTCATACAGTAAAAAGCGGGCGGCGGGAATCGAACCCGCATCATCAGCTTGGAAGGCTGAGGTTTTACCACTAAACTACGCCCGCGTCTTTCCTCATTGACTCTACCTAGAGTAACATAAACGATCGAGCATGGCAAGAACTTTTTTAAAAATGAATGATTACACTTGGCAACAGCAGGTTTTACCCATTTACCACTTTGAACAGTTAGCCTCCACCAATGAAACCGCTTGGGAATTATTTCAACAGGGGAAAACGCCGCCTTTCCTCGTCACCGCAGCCGAACAAACTGCGGGAAAAGGACAATGGGGACGACAATGGGTTTCCAGTCGGGGAGGGCTATATTTGTCTCTGTTACTCACTCCCCACTGGGCGATCGAGCAACCTTCCCATTTGACCATTAGTAGTGTGTTTGGTGTCACTGAAATATTAGCATCCTATCAAATTCCGATCGAGATTAAATGGTTAAACGATCTCTTTTTACAGCGCAAGAAATTGGGAGGAATCCTAACAGAAACTCGCGTCAAAAATCGAGATTTAAAAGCAGTAGTGATTGGGATTGGAGTTAACTGGAGTAATGTTGTTCCTGAGATGGGAATCGCCTTGAAAGATTACTTAGAAGCCAGTCAAATCGAGACTTACTTCCATCCTTCTCCAGCATTGAAATTAGGATCGCATCAATTTTACTTTCCCCCGAAACTAATCAATTTCCATCACTTAAAATACATTGTGATTACAGGATTACTTTGGGGATATCAACGTTACTCTCAAGAAGGTTTAACCCATATCTTACCTCAATACGAAGCTCGCTTAATCCAGTCATCACCCACGAACTAACTTTAATGGATTATAATAGGCTTTGCCGTTAGCTACCTTCTGCGATCAACAGAAAGGGTAACTAATCGAGCTTAATTATTGGTTGAATATTATTTTAATTATGTCTGCTTCTCCCGAAAAAAATCCTCAACAAAGTGCGTCTAGTTTGTCAGAAATTCGCGCCACTCGTATCCAAAAAGTAGAAACTTTAAAGCAAGAAGGGTTAAATCCGTTTGCCTATAAATGGGAAATTACTGCTTATGCAGAAGCGTTACAACAGCAATATGTTAACTTAGAAAACGGCGAAGAAATTGACACAGAAGTTTCGATCGCGGGACGAATTATTGCCCGTCGTGTCTTTGGCAAACTGGCTTTCTTTACGTTACAAGATGAAACGGGAACGATTCAACTGTATTTAGATAAAAAGCAGATCACCGCAGAAATGGATCACCTCGATAATGCGTTTAATCTCCTTAAAAAACAAACCGATACGGGAGACATTTTAGGGGTAAAAGGAACAATTAAACGCACGGAAAAAGGAGAACTTTCCGTCAAAGTCAATCAATATGAAATTTTGACAAAATCTCTGCTTCCCCTTCCTGATAAATGGCATGGTTTGACGGATACAGAAAAGCGTTATCGTCAGCGTTATGTGGATTTAATTGTTAATCCCAATGTCCGCGAAACTTTTCGCAAACGAGCAAAAATTATTTCTGCAATGCGACGCTATCTAGAAAGTGCTGGTTTCTTAGAAATTGAAACCCCTGTTTTACAAGGAGAAGCAGGAGGCGCTGATGCTCGTCCGTTTGTGACTTATCATAATACCTTAGAGATGGATTTGTATTTGAGAATTGCAACGGAACTTCATCTCAAACGCTTGATTGTCGGTGGGTTTGACAGAGTTTTTGAGTTAGGAAGAATCTTCCGCAATGAAGGGGTTTCTACTCGTCATAATCCTGAGTTTACTTCGATCGAGTTGTATCAAGCCTATGCGGATTATTATGATATGATGAATCTAACGGAGGAAATTATTACTTGTGCGGCGAATGAAGTTTTAGGGTCTTTAATTCTCTACTATCAAGGGGAAACGATCGACTTAAATTCGCCTTGGAAACGTGCAACAATGCACGAATTAGTTGAGGAAAAAACAGGGGTTGATTTCACTCAGTTTAGTAAGTTTGCAGAAGCAAAAGCTGCAGCAGAAAATGCTGGAATTAATGTTCCCGATGATTGTGAGTCTGTTGGTAAACTCCTCAATGAGGCGTTTGAACAAACCGTCGAAGATACATTGATTCAACCGACATTTGTTCTCGATTTTCCCAAAGAAATTTCTCCCTTAGCCAAGCCGCATCGATCGAAACCAGGATTAGTAGAAAGATTTGAATTGTATATTTCGGGACGAGAAATTGCCAACAGTTTTTCGGAGTTAACTGATCCCATTGATCAAAGAGAACGTTTAGAATTACAAGCCGCCAAAAAAGCCGCTGGTGATTTAGAAGCGCACAATGTCGATGAAGATTTTTTGATGGCTTTAGAGTATGGAATGCCTCCCACTGGTGGCTTAGGAATTGGCATCGATCGCGTGATCATGTTATTAACAGATTCCCCCAGTATCCGAGATGTGATCGCGTTTCCCCTCCTCAGAAGTAGTCGTCAAACCAAACCAGAAGCCGAAGAATAATTTTGCTTACCAGTATCAAAAATCCCCTGATCAAAACCATCCGAAAACTTCATACAGGTAAACACCGCAAAGCGCAAAATCTCCAGCTTTTGGAAGGCACAAATTTAGTTAGCGCCGCTTATGAGGTGGGTTATCCCCTAGAAGTGGTTTGCTACACTGAATCTTGGCGGGAAAAGCATTCTGTATTGTTTTCGCAAATTGAACAGTTTGCCGAACGAACGGAACTGGTTTCTCCCTATGTCTTCGATGCGATCGCTCTGACAAAAACCCCCGATGGTGTGAGTGCGATCGCGCCGCGTTTTTCCTTCCCCCCCATTAACCTCTCAGAGGTGAAACTGGGATTAATTCTCGAACAACTCCAAGACCCTGGTAACATGGGAACCATCCTTCGCACCGCCGCCGCTACTGGTGTGGATCAAATTTGGGCGAGTGAAAACAGTGTCGAATTTGATCATCCGAAAGTTTTGCGATCGTCTGTAGGGGCTTGTTTTCGCGTCGGGATGCGAGTCGAAACCGACTTAGCTGCCATCATCCAAGACTTTCCAGGACAAGTTATTGCCACCCTTCCCACCGCAGCCAAAACCTACTGGGAGGTAGATTTTCTCCAGCCAACGCTTATTTTACTGGGAAACGAAGGCGCTGGTTTATCACCGACTCTCGCTGATTTAGCACAAGAACAAATCCAAATTCCAGTCGCCGCTGGAATAGAATCCTTAAACGCTTCGATCGCTGCATCTCTTCTCTTATACGAAAGAAAGAGACAGGAAAGCCTATAAAAACCCTTCTAAATACTCTCCAACTTCCTCACCGCTAGTGCGAGTCGCCCCTTCTCCCAAAACCCCATCCACCAACTCTTCCCCTTGCACCCCAAACAAAAATCGTAGGTTAATGATGCCATCAGTAAGGGCATTTGCCTCGCCATTACCATCCGCATCTAAAAAAGACGACTCAGCCCTCGCTAAATAGCCCTCAATGGCTTCCGCGCTGTTGCGAGTAGCATCAGACGCAACCACCTCATCAATCAACTCATTGCCTCTAAAATCGAACAAATAGCGAACAATTAATAACCCATCCGTCAACGCATCGGCATCGCCATTGCCATCCACATCCAACGTCAAACTTTCCGCCGCCGCTAACACTTGCTGATCATTCTCCAACGCACCCAACGCCTCATCCGCCTGAATGAGACCATATCCCGTTCTGGAATCAAACCCCGTATCAAACTCTGGTGTCGCTGGATCATCCATATCTATAGCCGTACTTTTCAGGAGATTAGAGACTTCTGTCGGGTTTAAACTGGGATCAGCCTCCTTGAGTAATCCTGCCACCGCCGCCGCATGAGGGGCAGCCGCAGACGTGCCAAAGAAATTGGGATCAGAATCTGCATCCGCAGCAATATCATTGCCGAAAAACGTCGTATTTGTGCCATCAGGGGCGACAATTTCGGGTTTTTGTCGGATTTCCGCCTCTGGTAAACGGTTTCCTTCCGTATCGAACAAAATCGGTGTTCCAGCTGCCGCCGAAAAAGATTCAATTTCTGGCGGATTCGTGCCAAAGGCAGGTGTATCACCAAAGAAAGCCGCCCCCACTGCTTCGGCACTTGTGGCATTGGCATGACCGAACAAGGTACTACTTTCAGTGTCAAATTCTTGCACCGAAAAATTACCAAACCCCACATATTTCATTAAATCTGGTGCATCACTATTTAAAGTTTTGCCAATAGCAATATGAAACTGATTACTGTCAAATGAACCATCGTTAGTAAAACTAAAAATCTCGATCGGATCATTGCCAATATTAGCATCTAAACTGCCAGCAAGAATATTTGTTTTATCTTCATCTAACAGAAAAATATCAATATCATTTCTCGCCCCATTGCCACCACTCACCGAGAAAAACGGCTCATCCCACTGAAAAGAAAAACTGACTTGTCCACCCGTCGGAATTGTAATTTCTTGAAATAAATCAACTCCCTCTCCAGGATCAAAATCATGTGCGTCTAACTGAAAACGACCAAGATCAAAAACTTCGCCACTGTTACGAAACTCGCTTTCATAACTTTTACGACCACTGTTTCCTGCTGAGGAAAAATAACTCACTCCTTGCGCCACAACTTCATCAACCGCTTGAGCAATAATTCCGTCTTGAAAAAAAGGTTCATTCAAATAAATCACATCATCAACAATGATATCTGCTCCTGCCTCTGCTAAGTCTAAAATCCCTTGAGCAAAATCAGTTTTTCCTCCGAAAGCAGTGCGAAAAGATAAGTCAGCATCTGGAGCAATATCATGGACTAACTGTAGCATAGCTCGTCCTTCATCACTTCCCCCTCGACTTAAGTCTGCTAAAACATCAATTTCATTCGGTAAATCTCCCGTCGCCATATCATTCGCTGCGCCACCGAGGTTGTTGTAACTATCAGATAAAACCCCAATAGTGACTCCTTCTCCAGTCACCCCAAAGACTTCTCTGGCTACATCAGAATTAGTAGAAACATCCGCTTGGGAAGTGGTACTACCGACATCAGCAAGGGGTTGATATACTGGACGAGCAAAATGTAAGCTGTCCAATGCAGCGAGACGATTTAACTCAGAAACCGAGATGTCACCCGTAATAATTTGTCCGAAAGAACTATTGAGAGAAAAGTCAAATTGATTTAAATCTGCGAGTAATTCACTGGGATTTTCTGTCGCAAATAATTCTATCGTGACTTGTCCTTCTTGGAGATCAAGATAAGGAAACATCTCATCAATATGATTCGGGTTTTCTAATCCTCGATGGTAAAGATTCGTGAGATGAAATCCCAATTTGTCCATCTCTGTATTAGTGACAAAAGGATTCTCTAAATAAGTGGTTGCTTTATCGTTTACTCCGATTTCATTATTGATGGGATTGTAATGAGGGCGAACCAAAGTTAACGTTTCTAGTTGGGCAATTTCTGGCAGTTCTAAAATAGAAATTTCCCCGATAACTGCTCGATCGTTGCTACTTTCTAGAGTAAAGTCATAGTTGGATAAATCTCTCACTAATTGCTCGATCGTCCACTTGGGAATGAGTTCGATTTCAATGCGATTCCCCTCCATATTTAATAAAGGAAGGTTGGGATTAAATTCCCCTGCTGGATTGTCGCTTTCGAGATAGGTTTGATAACTTTCATAAACCTTAAACAAGGTAAAATTAAGAGTCTCAAGCAAGGGATTAGAGATAGAAAAGGGGCTAAAATTGGCAGACATGAGTCGAGGTTGGCTTTACTTTTTAAACACACTTTCTAGTTTACTAATTTTTCAAAAACCCACCAGTTGTAGGTTGGGTGAAGGGACACCGTAACCCAACATCACAGTGTGTTGGGTTTCACTTCATTTCACCCAACCTACGTTCTTGTGTGTTGGGTTTCATTTCCTTTCACCCAACCTACGTTCTTGTGTGTTGGGTTTCATTTCCTTCCACCCAACCTACGTTCTTGTGTGTTGGGTTTCACTTCATTTCACCCAACCTACGTTCTTGTGTGTTGGGTTTCATTTCCTTTCACCCAACCTACGTTCTTGAAGTTCGTTTTACAGATTTGGTCAAAAGTCAACCCCAATTTACAATTCGTTTAAATCCCTCTCTCAAAATTCGTTTCATCTCTGGGATAAGAAAAAGAGGAATGAGAAACCATAACCAACGCTTTCTCTAGCTTTGAGTGGGCGATTTCCAAAAATTAGAAACAATTCGCACCCATACAGCAACACTGTAAAAACTTGCGACCCAAAAGTCAAGAGCGATCGCGCTGAAATTCCCATTTTTCCGTAAGATATTAAAAAACATGAAGAGACATCGAGATAAGAAACAATGATAAGAGTTTCGTTTCTCTTCAGTAAAACTAATGCCAAATTGTGTGTTGGGTTTCATTTCCTTCCACCCAACCTACGTTCTTGTGTGTTGGGTTTCATTTCCTTCCACCCAACCTACGTTCTTGTGTGTTGGGTTTCACTTCCTTTCACCCAACCTACGTTCTTGAAGTTCGTTTTACAGATTTGGTCAAAAGTCAACCCTAATTTACAATTCGTTTAAATCCCTCTCTCAAAATTCGTTTCATCTCTGAGGTAAGGGAGAGACGAATGAGAAACCATAACCAACGTTTTCTCTAGCTTTGAGTGGGCGATTTCCAAAAATTAGACACAATTAGCACCCATACAGCAACACTGTAAAAACTCGCGACCCAAAAGTCAAGAGCGATCGCGCTGAAATTCCCATTTTTCCGTAAGATATTAAAAAACATGAAGAGACATCGAGATAAGAAACAATGATAAGAGTTTCGTTTCTCTTCAGTAAAACTAATGCCAAATTGTGTGTTGGGTTTCATTTCCTTCCACCCAACCTACGTTCTTGTGTGTTGGGTTTCATTTCCTTCCACCCAACCTACGTTCTTGTGTGTTGGGTTTCACTTCCTTTC
Source organism: Dactylococcopsis salina PCC 8305 (assembly GCF_000317615.1). GTDB lineage: Bacteria > Cyanobacteriota > Cyanobacteriia > Cyanobacteriales > Rubidibacteraceae > Halothece > Halothece salina. The sequence goes on from NC_019780.1 coordinate 1,824,140, forward strand.
ACCCAACCTACGTTCTTGAAGTTCGTTTTACAGATTTGGTCAAAAGTCAACCCTAATTTACAATTCGTTTAAATCCCTCTCTCAAAATTCGTTTCATCTCTGAGGTAAGGGAGAGACGAATGAGAAACCATAACCAACGTTTTCTCTAGCTTTGAGTGGGCGATTTCCAAAAATTAGACACAATTAGCACCCATACAGCAACACTTTAAAAACTCGCGACCCAAAAGTCAAGAGCGATCGCGCTAAAATTCCCATTTTTCCGTAAGATATTAAAAAACATGAAGAGACATCGAGATAAGAAAAAATGATGAGAGTTTCGTTTCTCTTCAGTAAAACTAATACTAAATTGTAGGTTGGGTGAAGGGACATCGTAACCCAACATCACAGTTGTAGGTTGGGTGAAGAGACACCGTAACCCACTACCCAACCTACGTTCTTGTGTGTTGGGTTTCATTTCATTTCACCCAACCTACGTTCTTGTGTGTTGGGTTTCATTTCCTTCCACCCAACCTACGTTCTTGAAGTTCGTTTTACAGATTTGGTCAAAAGTCAACCCCAATTTACAATTCGTTTAAATCCCTCTCTCAAAATTCGTTTCATCTCTGGGGTAAGAAAAAGAGGAATGAGAAACCATAACCAACGTTTTCTCTAGCTTTGAGTGGGCGATTTCCAAAAATTAGACACAATTAGCACCCATACAGCAACACTGTAAAAACTCGCGACCCAAAAGTCAAGAGCGATCGCGCTAAAATTCCCATTTTTCCGTAAGATATTAAAAAACATGAAGAGACATCGAGATAAGAAACAATGATAAGAGTTTCGTTTCTCTTCAGTAAAACTAATGCCAAATTGTGTGTCGGGTTTCATTTCCTTCCACCCAACCTACATCTGTGGGGTTTCACTTCACCCAACCTAACTATAGATTGATCTTCATGGCATTACTAAGGCAAGATAGAAAATAATAAATCAAAAATTGAGAAGTATTAGAATAAGGAAAATCCTTCTATGACCGCTAACACCGAAAACCAAACGGAAAACCAAAACCCGAATCTAAGTGGAGATTCAGCACTAAAATTGATGCGGAATTTCTCTCAAAAATACGCCAAGCAAACAGGAACATATTTCTGTGCTGACTTGTCTGTCACCTCTGTTGTCATTGAGGGATTAGCCAAGCATAAGGAAGAACTTGGTGCGCCTTTGTGTCCTTGTCGCCACTATGAAGATAAAGAAGCAGAAGTTAAACAAGGATATTGGAACTGTCCTTGTGTTCCCATGCGAGAACGGAAGGAATGCCACTGTATGCTATTTTTAACGGAGGATCATGACTTCGCTGGAGAGGAACAAGATATCGATTTAGATTATATTAAGGAAGTTCGAGAAACGATGGGATAAAGACTGATGCCATCATCTTCCTTTTGGCAAGGCGTTACACAATTTAATCAACAACAGTTCTATGACTGTCACGATACCTTTGAGGAGTTGTGGATGGAAGCACCGATTTATGATCGTGCTTTCTATCAAGGACTGTTGCAAATAGCTGTTGGCTGCTACCATCTCAGTAATTCTAACTGGCGAGGGGCAGTCATTTTATTAGGGGAGGGGATGGGACGACTGGAAAAGTATGAACCGTTTTACTATCAAGTTAATGTGAGTCAATTACTGGATGAAAGTAATCAGTTACTTGACCAGTTAAAAGAAATTGGAGAGGAGGAAATTATAAATTGGGTGGAACATTTCCAAGCGACTTCTCTTCCTAAAATTGTTACCGTGAAAGAGGAAAACAATGATTCCTAAAATTAAGAATGCTTTGGCTTGGGAACAAACTCAAAAGTTGATGCAACCTGCTTATATTCGGGTAGTAGATAATCTACGGAAAGCAATTGAGGACTCGTCTTGGCGGGAAAGTTATCAAGAGGTACAAACGCCACTGCCAGGTTACGAACTCTCTTTAAGTTCTGAGGAAAAAGAGATTAAAATTAATTTGTGGGAACTTTGTTTTGAGGTATGTTTTCAAGATTATCAACAAGGAAGTGTTCCCTTAGATGCGGAGTTAACTGTTGACGTGGATACGTCTTTGTTAACGGAAGATACGGGGGAAGTTAATTGGGAAAGGTTAGACGAAAAAGCAATGGGAAAAGTCGAACAATTATTGGAAAATTTAAATTAAAGTAGAGGAAAATGAGTCGTTATTCTGAACAGAAACAAGTTGCTAAAAAAGAGGTCGCGCTTTATCAGTATCCTGATTATGGTGTGATTCAATTGACGGGAGAAGACTGCTTACAGTTTCTCCATAATCAAACCACAAATGAAGTTAAAAGTCTGAAACCGCAACAGGGATGCCATACGGTTTTTGTTAATTCTACTGGTCGCACTCTCGATCTCGCTACGGTTTATGTGACGGAAGAAAAGGTTTTATTATTAGTTTCTCCCCAACGGACTGAGTTTTTAATGTCGTGGCTCGATCGATATTTATTTCCGATGGATCGAGTGACGCTAAAGAATGTTTCTGAGGATTATACCGTTTTTACGATCGCTGGGGAAAAAAGCGAAGCAATGGGAAAACAGTTAGGAATAACGATTAATTGGGAACAACCATTTGCGACCCATGAGAAAATTACGATCGATGCGGTTTCCGTCCGCATCGCTGTGGGAACAGAGATCGCCCTGCCAGGTTATACTCTGCTGGTGTCTTCAGAACACAGTGAACACCTGAAACAAATTTTAACAAATTTGGGAGCGGCTTCGATCGAGCAATCAGCATGGGAAGAACTGACCTTAGAACAAGGAAGACCTTTACCCGACTCCGAACTTACCGAAGATCATAATCCCTTAGAAGCGGGACTCTGGAACGCAATTTCTTTTGATAAAGGCTGTTATATTGGTCAAGAAACGATCGCGCGACTGAATACCTATCAAGGAGTGAAACAACGGCTGTGGGGAATCAAACTCTCTCAACCCGTTGACTTGGAAACGCCGATCACGCTAGAAGGAAAAAAAGTGGGAAAACTGACTCGTCTCCTCGAAACCGATGAGGGAATCAAAGGATTAGCTTATATTCGTACTAAAGCAGGAGGAGAAGGATTAACCGTACAAGTAGGAGAAGCCACAGGAGAAGTTTTTGCACTCCCCTTCCTCACCCATTAGCTATGAAAAATGAAAGGTAAATATAAAATTATAATTGAATGGTCACAAGAAGATAATGCGTTTGTGGTCAGTCTGCCAGATATTGAGGTTATGCAACCCTGTACTCATGGAGAATCTTACCAAGAAGCGCTAGAGAATGCCCAAGATGTTCTTGAACTTTTAGAGGAGGTTTATAAACAGGAAGAAAAATCACTTCCTCAACCTACCTTTTACGGGTAACTGATTGATGTTGGGTTTCGTTACCTACACCCAACCTACGTTTTTGTCCTTTGTCTTTCGTCCTTCGTCCTTTGTTCTTTGTTTTCCAATGACTAATGACCAATGACTAATGACCAATGACTAATGACTAATTGATGTTGGGTTTCGTTACCTCCACCCAACCTACTTTTACTGCTTAAGAGGCATATTTCTGTAACAATCGAGTTACCTGATCTACAGACGCACGAGGAGACAAACGAGGTAACACTTCCTCCCCACTGTCCAACTGACGACATAAAACTGGAATCGAATACTGATACGCTTGAAACCAATCCTCACGAGTGGTGATGTCGCGGACTTCTAAACTAAAAGCAACCCCAGTCACTTGTTCTAACTTTTCCTGTAACCCTTCACAAAGATGACAATCGGGTTTTGAATATAAAATCAACTGCATCGCATGACCCCCCAAGATTAGTGTTAAACTATACAAGAGCCAGAAATCTAGTCCCCATAACTCGGTAAAGACTAGAGTTCTAACATTGATAGCACCGTCATTCTAACAAGTGGGTTGCACCCGCTTTTTTTATTGTTCGTTAGTAGGATCATGACACATCCCTTGACTGCCAAAATTGAGGCAATTGCTACCCCGATCGCGGATCACCTCGGCTTAGAATTGGTGGAGATCGCGTTTTTAACCAACGAAAATCCCCCCATCTTACGGGTAGAAGTTCGTAACCCCGAAGATGACACCAGTTTGCATGATTGCGAACAAATGAGTCGCACTCTAGAAGAACAACTTGACCTTACCGCAGTAATTCCAGATGCTTATGTTTTAGAAGTCTCCAGTCCAGGGATATCCGAAGAACTGACACGCGATCGAGAATACATCAGCTTTAAAGGCTTTCCCGTGTTAGTGATGACTAATCCTCCCCACAAAGGAAAAGAACAATGGCGAGGGACACTCAACCGTCGAGACGAAACCACCGTTTACATTAATCAAAAAGGACGCTTAATTAAAATTCCCCGCGACGTGATTCAAAGCGTCAAACTCGACTCAACAGATAACTAAATCCCCATCAATCATTAAGGAGAAAAAACTTATGGCAACTGTTAGCCTCCCGAATTTAGGGAAAATGATTAACGACATTAGCGAAGGACATAATCTTCCCCCTAGCGCTGTAAAAATCGCCCTTCAAGAAGCCTTATTAAAAGGATACGAACGTTATCGCCGTTCTCAAACCCTAGATCGCGATCAATTTGATGATGACTACTTCGATAACTTTGAAGTTCAACTCGACTTAGAAGAAGAAGGGTTTATGGTTCTCGCCACTAAAGAAATTGTGGAAAGCGTTTCTAACTCCGATCATCAAATTGGACTGAAAGAAGTCAAAGAAGTTGCCGAAGAAGCGGAATTAGGAGACACCGTTGTGATTGATGTTACTCCGCAACAAAAAGACTTCGGACGCATGGCTGCCATTCAAACCAAACAGGTACTGATGCAGAAACTCCGTGATCAAGAACGGAAAATGATCCAAGAGGAGTTTCAAGAATTAGAAGAAACGGTGTTACAAGCGCGAGTGGTACGGTTTGAACGTCAATCTGTGATTATGGCGGTGACTAGCGGTTATGGTCGTCCCGAAGTGGAAGCAGAACTTCCCATTAAAGAACAACTTCCCAATGATAATTACCGCGCCAATGCTGCTTTTCGCGTTTATCTCAAAAAAGTCCGCGATGGGGTGGGAAAAGGGCCACAATTAATTGTATCTCGTGCTTCTGCTGGTTTAGTGGCTTACTTGTTTGAAAATGAAGTCCCAGAAATCCAAGATGAAGTGGTGCGGATTGTTGCGATCGCGCGGGAAGCGAATCCTCCTTCTCGTCATGTGGGTTCTCGCACCAAATTAGCCGTAGATACCCTCGATCGAGATATTGACCCCGTTGGGTCTTGTATTGGCGCGAGAGGGTCAAGAATCCAAGCCGTAGTGAACGAATTACGGGGAGAAAAAATTGATGTGATTCGTTGGTCGCCAGACCCCGAAATCTATATCAAAAATGCTCTCAGTCCAGCACAGATTAATCGTGTGGTATTAATGGATACGGAAGAACGCCACGCACAAGTGATTGTTCCGGGTAATCAACTCAGTTTAGCCATTGGGAAAGATGGACAAAATGTTCGTCTCAGCGCTCATCTCACCGGCTGGAAACTTGATATCAAAGAAGCTGGTAAACAGGAAGAAGAAGCAGAAATTGTGGAGGAGTTTTCTCCCGACTCGGAAGCAACAGTAGAAGCGTTGGGAAGTGAATAATCCGTCGTGGTCAAATTGTGAAGGAATCATTAAAATGCAAGGAAGAAGAGAACTTAACTGTTGCGATGAGCAGACAAACAGTTAACTTTTCATTACAAATTATTTGAGCGTGAATTGTTAATTATTAAAGGAGGATCACCGTGTCAACTGAAGTTTTAGATCGACCAGAAATTAAAACGGTTGAGAAAAGCCAAACCGTCCGTAAACCAGCCCCTCGATACCGCGTACTTCTCCATAATGATGATTTTAATGGGATGGAGTATGTCGTCCAAACTTTGTTACAAACTGTTCCCAGTCTCACGCAACCGCAAGCCGTTGATATTATGATGGAAGCTCATAATTCGGGTGTCGCTTTGGTGATTACTTGCGCTCAAGAACACGCTGAATTTTACTGTGAAATGCTCAAAAATCACGGTTTAACCAGTACCATTGAACCAGATGAATAGTTTATGTTTAGGGTTCGCTGAATTAAGCTGAAACCTTTAACCAGCGATCCAGTTACCATTTACTAAAAGAGAGGAAAGAGGAGTGAGTTAACAAACAACAAACAACGAATAACAAATAACGAATAACAAATAATAAATAATAAACTTGATAGATCACTGTATTCAACCGTTACCAGATCAGGTAATTAAACAAATTGCAGCAGGAGAAGTGATTGCTTCTTCTGCTTCTGTTATTAAAGAGTTGGTGGAAAATGCTTTGGATGCCAACGCCACTCGCATTACAATCACGATGAATGCAGAATTGTCTTCCCTACAAGTGGCAGATAATGGGGAAGGGATGAGTCTCGAAGATTTACGTCACTGCGCTTATGCTCATACTACCAGTAAGATTCGATCGACCTCCGATTTGCAAAAAATTGTTACCCTCGGCTTTCGGGGAGAAGCACTCCACAGCATGACTCAAATTGCTTCTTTACAGGTGCGAAGTCGTCCCCATTATCCCACATCAGAAACGGGATATGAGATGAGTTATAGTCGAGGCGGAGAGGTAATTAGCGAGAAAACGATCGCGATCGCACCTGGAACCATTGTCACCGTTTCTGATTTATTTGCCGATTTTCCCGCCCGTCGTCACGCCCTACCGAAGAAATCTCAACAGCTAAAAGCGATTCAGAAAACCATTTACGAAATCGCCATGGCTCATCCCGACCTTACTTGGCAAGTTTATCACGACGATCGGCTTTGGTTACATCTCTCGCCAGTGGAGACTCCCCAACAGTTACTGCCTCAGATTTTATCTCAATTCCAAACCTCTGATTTTCAATATGTTTCTAAGGAGATCAAAACTCCAGACCAAGAAGGACAATCTCGTTTAGAATTATTGCTGGGACTGCCCGATCGCGCTTCCCGTCATCAAAGAGACTGGCTGAAAACAGCAGTTAATGGGCGCTGTGTTCGTTTACCTGAGATTGAACAAACCCTTGTTTCTGGCTTGATGAAAACCCTACCGCGCGATCGATATCCCATTTGTTGGTTACACCTCCACACCCATCCCCACTTAATCGACTGGAATCGGCATCCAGCAAAAACAGAAATCTATCTCTGTCACCTCAAACATTGGCAAGAACAAGTCCAAAATGCCATTAAGGATGCTCTACAGCTAAACTCAAATTCTGTTCCTGAAATCGTCCATAATCGCCGCGTGGGAGAATTATTAAAAGCGGCGGAAGCCAAAGGTGATTATCAAGTGACAGCGACAGAAGAAGAGAAAGGAGAGTTGAGTTTATTTCCATTGCGGGCGATCGCGCAACTTCATCAAACCTACATTGTCGCCGAACATCCCACTGGCGTTTGGTTAATTGAGCAACATATCGCCCATGAACGGATTATTTATGAACAATTACAAGCACAATGGGAACTGGTATCCCATGATCCGCCCTTGATTCTCGATGATCTGTCTTTATCGCAACAAGAACAACTGGAACGTCTTGGCTTGGAAATCGATCGATTTGGGGAAGCAACTTGGGCAATCAGAACCGTCCCGAAAATTTTACAACCGCGATCGGACATTCAAGATGCTATCTTAGAACTCAGTTCGGGTGGCGACTTAGCAACCGCACAAGTAGCAACCGCTTGTCGCAGTGCGATCCGTAATGGAACTCCCCTCAATCCGCAAGAAATGCAGGACATTCTCGACCAATGGAAACAGACTCGTCACCCTCACACTTGTCCCCATGGTCGTCCGATTTACCTCTCCCTCACTGAAACCTCTCTCGCTAAATTTTTCCGCCGTCATTGGGTGATTGGAAAAAGTCACGGAATCTAGACATTTAGCGATTAACAATGAACAATGAACAGTAGAAAATGAGGAAAAACCAGAAATCGGGGAGAAACAGAATGTATAATCCAGATAGCGCGATCGAAGCCATTCAAGCCAGAGAGATTTTAGACTCACGAGGACGACCCACCGTAGAAGCACAAGTGCAGCTTGCCAGTGGCGCGATCGGACTAGCCCAAGTTCCCAGTGGGGCTTCTACTGGCACATTTGAAGCACATGAATTGCGCGACGGTGATCATCGTTATGGTGGGAAAGGCGTTCTCAAAGCAGTAGAGAACATTGAAGAGACCTTATTTCCCGCCTTGATGGACTTAGATGCTTTAGATCAAATGTCGATCGATCGCGCCATGGAAAAAGCCGATGGGTCAGAAAATAAATCGAACTTAGGGGCAAATGCCATTTTAGCGGTTTCTCTCGCCACCGCCAAAGCCGCAGCGGAACATCTCATGCTTCCCCTTTATCGCTACTTAGGGGGACCAATGGCGAACATTTTACCCGTTCCCTTTATGAATGTCATCAATGGCGGAGAACACGCCGCCAATAACATTGACTTCCAAGAATTTATGATTGTCCCCATTGGCGCACCTAGTTTCAGTGAAGCATTGCGTTGGGGTGCTGAAGTGTTTAATGCTTTAAGTAAAGTGTTAGACAGTAAAGGATTACTGACTGGCGTTGGTGACGAGGGAGGATTTGCGCCTAACCTAGAGTCGAATCGATCGGCGCTAGAGATTCTTATATTAGCCATAGAAAAAGCAGGCTATCAACCTGGGGAACAAATCGCTTTAGCCTTAGATGTCGCCGCCAGCGAGTTTTATCAAAATGGAAGCTATGTTTACGAAGGAAGCGAACACACTCCAGAAGAATTAATTAACTATCTCCATGACTTAGCCAGTGACTATCCGATTATTTCCATTGAAGATGGGTTACAGGAAGAAGACTGGGACAACTGGCGTATTCTCACCGAAAAAATGGGATTAAATACACAGTTAGTGGGAGATGACTTATTTGTCACTAATCCCACTCGTCTCCAAAAAGGCATTGATACCGACTCTGGAAACGCGATTTTAATTAAACTCAATCAAATTGGAACGCTGACGGAAACCTTAGAAACCATTGAGTTAGCCCATCGTAACCGTTATAGCTGCATGATCAGCCATCGTTCTGGAGAAACCGAAGACACCACCATTGCGGATTTAGCCGTAGCAACTCGCGCGGGACAAATTAAAACGGGTTCTCTTTCTCGTAGCGAACGGATTGCCAAGTATAATCAGTTATTGCGAATTGAACAAGAACTCGGCGATCGGGCGATTTATGCACCCCTAGCAGGTTTCGGACCTCGTTTCGGTAACGATTAATAAACTAGGAGGGGTCAAAGTTGACCCCTGTAAACTAACTTTGAAGCAAAGATTGAAACTCTTGGAGAGAATTAACTGTCGTCGCTTGTCTTAAAAGCGTTTTCAGGCGAGAAATTTCATTAATTTCCTTCACCGAGTTCATCAGAGAGTTTTCCACCTCACCGAAACGAGTTTCTAAAATTTCTTGGATTCCCTGTTGGAATCCTTCTTGGAATCCCTTCTCTCGTCCTCGACGTTCCCAGCTAGTCATATAACTCATACGAGTTTCTTCCTCAAACTGTTCCATCTCTTGTTCAAACGCAACTTCTAAATCTTGAAGAAAAATCCCGAAAGAAGGAAAGTAAAGCCCGATCGCTTCTTTCTAGGAAGGATCAAACTGAACTGATCGGTATAGTTCACCACGAGGAATTAACTCCCAAGTAAAGATTGAAACTCTTGGAGAGAATTAACTGTCGTCGCTTGTCTTAAAAGCGTTTTCAAGCGAGAAATTTCATTAATCTCCTTCACCGAGTTCATCAGAGACTCTTCCACCTCACCGAAACGACTCTCTAAAATTTCTTGGATTCCCTGTTGGATTCCTTCCTGTATTCCCTCTTCTCTTCCCTCTTTTCGTCCTTCCTGTATTCCCTTCTCTCTTCCTCGACGTTCCCAGCTAGTCATATAACTCATACGAGTTTCCTCCTCAAACTGTTCAATCTCTTGTTCAAACGCAACTTCTAAATCTTGCGGTAATCGCAAGATCCAATCAATCAGTCGGAATAGTTCTAATATATCCTCTCGGCTATAACCTCTCCGATAGAGGTTTTTGACCATCCTCACTTTCTCCTGATAGCGACGGGAGAACTGGTTTCGGGTTTGTTGAGTGGCTAGATGGGCTTCCACAATCACCGCAAAAGGATTGAGACTGGTTCGCAGTGAAGCCATTTCTGTTTGATAATCTAACAATTTCGCGATCGGAAACTCTAATCCAACACGACATCCCCACAACTCACGAGAATAGTTTTGTGGTCGCCAACGGGGTTGATCATCTGCCAAAATGGCTAAACTCACTACGGGTTGACCATAGCGTTGGAAAATCAGTGTATTGTACAGATACATCCGTTGAGCAAATTCAGCTTGAGATTGACTTTGGACTTCAATGTGAATTAACACCCAAGTTTCTTCTCCGTTGTTACGCCAGACTTTTACTAATTTGTCCGTTTGACGATTACCAACACTGGCGTTACGAACAATTTTTTGTAGTTCTTTGTCTAAAAACTCATAGCCCCGTTCCCAGTTAATTTCTTCCCAGATGTGTGGGAAGAAGAAGGAAAGGAAGGGAGGAAAGTATAGCCCGATCGCTTCTTTCCAGGGATGATCGTACTGATCGGTATAGTTCACCACGAGGAATTAACTCCCAAGTAAAGATTGAAACTCTTGGAGAGAATTAACTGTCGTCGCTTGTCTTAAAAGCGTTTTCAAGCGAGAAATTTCATTAATCTCCTTTACCGAGTTAATGACCTCCTCCTCTACCTCACCAAAACGACTCTCTAAAATTTCTTGGATTCCTTCCTGTATTCCTTCCTCTCGTCCCTCTTTTCGTCCTTCCTGGATTCCCTTCTCTCTTCCTCGACGTTCCCAGCTAGTCATGTAACTCATACGAGTTTCCTCCTCAAACTGTTCAATCTCTTGTTCAAACGCAACTTCTAAATCTTGCGGTAATCGCAATATCCAATCAATCAGTCGGAATAGTTCTAATATATCCTCTCGGCTATAACCTCTCCGATAGAGGTTTTTGACCATCCTCACTTTCTCCTGATAGCGACGGGAGAACTGGTTTCGGGTTTGTTGAGTGGCTAGATGTGCTTCCACAATCACCGCAAAAGGATTGAGACTGGTTCGCAGTGAAGCCATCTCTGTTTGATAATCTAACAATTTCGCGATCGGAAACTCTAATCCAACACGACATCCCCACAACTCACGAGAATAGTTTTGTGGTCGCCAACGGGGCTGATCATCTGCCAAAATGGCTAAACTCACCACGGGTTGACCATAGCGTTGGAAAATCAGTGTATTGTACAGATACATCCGTTGAGCAAATTCAGCTTGAGATTGACTTTGGACTTCAATGTGAATTAACACCCAAGTTTCTTCTCCGTTGTTACGCCAGACTTTTACTAATTTGTCCGTTTGACGATTACCAACACTGGCGTTACGAACAATTTTTTGTAGTTCTTTGTCTAAAAACTCATAGCCCCGTTCCCAGTTAATTTCTTCCCAGATGTGTGGGAAGAAGAAGGAAAGGAAGGGAGGAAAGTATAGCCCGATCGCTTCTTTCCAGGGATGATCGTACTGATCGGTATAGTTCACCACGAGGAATTAACTCCCAAGCAAAGATTGAAACTCTTGGAGAGAATTAACTGTCGTCGCTTGTCTTAAAAGCGTTTTCAGGCGAGAAATTTCATTAATCTCTTTCACCGAGTTCATCAGAGAGTTTTCCACCTCACCGAAACGACTCTCTAAAATTTCTTGGATTCCCTGTTGGAATCCCTGTTGGATTCCCTTCTCTCGTCCTCGACGTTCCCAGCTAGTCATATAACTCATACGAGTTTCCTCCTCAAACTGTTCAATCTCTTGTTCAAACGCAACTTCTAAATCTTGCGGTAATCGCAAGATCCAATCAATCAGTCGGAATAGTTCTAATATATCCTCTCGGCTATAACCTCTCCGATAGAGGTTTTTGACCATCCTCACTTTCTCCTGATAGCGACGGGAGAACTGGTTTCGGGTTTGTTGAGTGGCTAGATGGGCTTCCACAATCACCGCAAAAGGATTGAGACTGGTTCGCAGTGAAGCCATCTCTGTTTGATAATCTAACAATTTCGCGATCGGAAACTCTAACCCAACACGACATCCCCACAACTCACGAGAATAGTTTTGTGGTCGCCAACGGGGCTGATCATCTGCCAAAATGGCTAAACTCACCACGGGTTGACCATAGCGTTGAAAAATCAGTGTATTGTACAGATACATCCGTTGAGCAAATTCAGCTTGAGATTGACTTTGGACTTCAATGTGAATTAACACCCAAGTTTCTTCTCCGTTGTTACGCCAGACTTTTACTAATTTGTCCGTTTGACGATTACCAACACTGGCGTTACGAACAATTTTTTGTAGTTCTTTGTCCAGAAATTCATAGCCACGTTCCCAGTTAATTTCTTCCCAGATGTGTGGGAAGAAGAAGGAGAGGAAGGGAGGAAAGTATAGCCCGACCGCTTCTTTCCAGGGATGATCGTACTGATCGGTATAGTTCACCACGAGGAATTAGGGTTTACTGAAAAAGTTCATGTTTTTGGTGTAGTAAGGCAAAAGGCAAGAGGCTTGCATGCAAGAGGGTTGATTAATCGGTAAGATTTCAAAGTTTTGATGCAGGGGTTTGACTATTGAGCGTTCAATTCCCTTGCACTTTTTCAAAGAATTAAGAGCCTTAAAAGCTGATTGGATAAAGGTTTTAGGTTTATTCAGTAAGCCCCAAGTAAAGATTGAAACTCTTGGAGAGAATTAACTGTCGTCGCTTGTCTTAAAAGCGTTTTCAAGCGAGAAATTTCATTAATTTCCCTTACCGAGTTCATCAGAGAGTTTTCCACCTCACCGAAACGACTCTCTAAAATTTCTTGGATTCCCTCCTGTATTCCCTTCTCTCTTCCTCGACGTTCCCAGCTAGTCATATAACTCATACGAGTTTCCTCCTCAAACTGTTCAATCTCTTGTTCAAACGCAACTTCTAAATCTTGAAGAAAAATCCCGAAAGAAGGAAAGTAAAGCCCGATCGCTTCTTTCCAGGGATGATCGTACTGATCGGTATAGTTCACCACGAGGAATTAACTCCCCAGCAAAGATTGAAACTCTTGGAGAGAATTAACTGTCGTCGCTTGTCTTAAAAGCATTTTCAAGCGAGAAATTTCATTAATCTCTTTCACCGAGTTCATCAGAGAGTTTTCCACCTCACCGAAACGAGTTTCTAGAATTTCTTGGATTCCCTGTTGAATTCCTTGTGGGATTCCTTCTTGGATTCCCTTCTCTCGTCCTCGACGTTCCCAGCTAGTCATATAACTCATACGAGTTTCCTCCTCAAACTGTTCAATCTCTTGTTCAAACGCAACTTCTAAATCTTGAAGAAAAACCCCGAAAGAAGGAAAGTATAGCCCGATCGCTTCTTTCCAGGGATGATCGTACTGATCGGTATAGTTCATTTATCTAGTCGAATGACATACCATTGCAAATACTCTCCTTCTCCCACATCAAACTCGCAACTGGTTTCCATGAGATGTTTTGCTTGCGCTTCTACTGTCTCAAACTTAGTTAAGTCTCTGGGAAGTTCATCGGGATGATTTTGTAAAATACCTTTGAGTTTTTCCAGTAATTCTTCTGGACTCATTATTTCTTCGGGTTGGTTGGTTTCGAGGACAACATAAGCGTCCTCTTGATACATAATTGAATCTGGCATAATACAATTTATAATTTTCTTTGGTCTATTTTACTTTATAGGATTTCACACAATATGACTCAAACGAACGCTTCTGATGTGCGTACTGAAAAGGATTCTATGGGAGAACGTCAAATTCCGACTCAGGTTTATTATGGGATTCAAACCTTACGCGCAACTGAAAATTTTCCCATTAGTGGGATTAAACCTTTACCTGTTTATATTGATGCTTGTGTTTTAATTAAAAAAGCAGCTTCGATCGCGCACGGAAAATTAAATTGCATTCCGACCGATGTTAGTAACGCCATTGTCCAAGCTGCGGATGAAATTCTCGACGGACATCTCCGCAATCAATTTGTGGTGGATATCTATCAAGCTGGTGCTGGGACTTCTCACCACATGAATGTTAACGAAGTCCTTGCGAATCGTGCGTTAGAAATTTTAGGGGATGAAAAGGGAAACTATCAACGAGTGAATCCCAATGATCACGTTAACTACGGACAATCTACCAATGATGTGATTCCCACTGCGATTCGGATTGGTGCATTACTCGCACTGCAGCGATCGTTATTTCCTACGCTCAATGACACTATTAACACTTTAGAAGAGAAGGCGATCGAGTTTCAAGACATTGTAAAATCGGGTCGTACTCATCTCCAAGATGCGGTTCCAGTGCGTTTAGGAGAAACGTTCCGCGCTTGGGCGCAAATCTTCCGTGATCATAACACTCGCCTGATCACAGCGGCCAAAGATTTACAAGCATTGGGAATCGGCGGAAGTGCGACAGGAACTGGCTTAAATACTCATCCTCAATATCGCCAAGAAATTGTGAGTTTACTCAGTGACGCGGTGGGCTTACCGTTAACCAGCGCCCCTCATCTCATGGCGGCGATGCAAAGTATGTCCCCCTTTGTTAACGTTTCTGGGGCATTGCGAAATCTTGCCCAAGACTGCGTTAAAATCTCCCATGACCTCCGTTTATTAGATTCAGGACCAAAAACGGGGTTTCGGGAAATTACCCTTCCTCCTGTCCAACCTGGGTCTTCTATTATGCCTGGGAAATATAATCCTGTGATTGCTGAAATGACCTCTATGGTGTCGTTTCAGGTGATGGGATACGATCAGGCGATCGCCCTCGCTTCCCAAGCGGGTCAGTTAGAATTAAATGTGATGATGCCGTTGATCGCTTATAATTTAATTCACAGCATAGAGCTATTAGGGAATACAATAGAAGTGTTGCGCGATCGATGCTTAAAAGAGATTCAAGCCCAGCCCGATCGATGCCAAAATTATGCTGAAGCCAGTTTAGCCCTTGTCACCGCACTGAATCCCCATATCGGTTATCTTAACGCAGCTTCGATCGCCAAAGAATCATTAGCAACGGGAAAATCTCTCCGAGAATTAGTCCTAGAAAAAGAACTAATGAGCGAAGAAACACTAGAAAAAGTGTTAGATTTATTAAAAATGAGTCAACTTCAATAACCGTGAATCATGCCAAAACAAGCCTATTCTCTTCAAATCAGTTTTCACTACAACAATGGCGAAAAAGAATCATTTTTAATCACAGAAACCGCCGATGAAAATGATCCCTATCCTGAATTACGCCAAAGGATTCAAGAACTGATTAGTCAGAAATGGTGTCCCTTACACACCGCAGAAGAAACGATTTATATCAACATGACAAATGTCGATACAATTAGCGTGAAACCAGCATTAGGTGAAAGTGACGAAGAATTATCATTTAAAGAAGCGCAACGGATCACCGCGCTAACCAGAAGTTCTAAAGTTTTATAAGTAGGGCGCAACACGAAAAAGTCCATTGGTTGGTTTAGTAAGGCTTGCATGCAAGTTGCCTTAGGCAAGAGGGTTGATTAATCGGTAAGATTTCAAAGTTTTGATGCAGGGGTGACTCAACTCGATCGCTTTCCTCGTATCTTAAAAGATTTTTCCGATGAATATGAAAAGCCAGTCCATAACAAAGTTTTTGTTGGGTTACGCTTGCGCTTCACCGAACCTACGAGTAAGATGAGATCATTGGGTAACTGTTGATTTTGGTGGGAGTGCGACCGTCTCGATCGCTAGTCTTCTTCTAAGCAGAAATCATCCCATTAATAAGACATTATCAATCACATGAATAATGCCATTATCTGCTTCAATATCAGGAGTAAGGACAGTGGCATTTTTAACTTCAAAGCCATCGGAACAATCTATTTTAATAGATGAACCTTCAATAGAATCCACTGTTTCCGAAGTGGCTAAATCCGCTTTTTTATAGCAACCTGATAACACATGATAGGTCAAAATCCGAGCGAGTTGAGGTGGGTTTTGGACAAGAGTTTGAATCGTTCCTGGAGGAAGTTTCGCAAACGCATCATCCGTCGGAGCAAAGACAGTAAAAGGGCCCTCACTGTTGAGGGTTTCCACCAAATCAGCCGCTTTTACCGCTTGGACTAAAGTTTGAAACGCATCATTATTAACCGCAATCTCGACAATCGTTGGCATCTTTTTTTGTCTCCTCAATTTATAATAAAAAGTTTTCGATCGCTTCCCTGGTTAAATTAGGTTTTTCTAAATGGGGAACATGACCTGATTCTGGTATCCAGACTAATTGACTATCAGCAATTGTATCTTTAAATCGTTGTGCGTCCTTTGTTCCTAAAATTTTATCCTGTTCTCCCCAGAGAATTAAACTCGGTTGCGTAATCTCTTTAATTCTTTGACTTAAAAAATTGTAGCCGCCGCTTTTCGTAAACGAAATTAACGCCTTTGACCAATTAGGATGAGTTAAATGGAGCATCGAACAGATTAACGCATCCTCACTGGCAAAAGTGCGATCGTAATAAGCATTCTCACTAATTTTTTGTCGGACTTTTGTATTACTTAAAAATCCCGCCGCCAATCGATCGAGCGGTGGAATCATCAACTTTCCCATCGCTGGTCCCCCAGCAAACCCCGCGCTATCGAGTAACACCAACTTCGCCACCGTTTCTGGATACGTTAACGTAAAATCGATCGCAACCGCACCTCCCATCGAAGCACCTAGCAACACCATCGGACGTTGAATAAACTGTTGCCAAAACGCATATAAATGGGTTTTAATCGTATCAGGAGTAATCGCAATTTCTGGCACTCGATCGGTGAGACCAAACCCTAAAAAATCCAGCGCGATCGTTTCTGTTACCGAGGAAAGTTTGGGAAACAAGCGACGGAACTCCATTAAAGAACTATCAAAGCCATGGAGGAGTAAAATCGGTAACTCTCCCTCTCCTCCTTGTACATAAGTTGTTTTTACAGGCGTTGAGGAAAGCGAAGTTTCTAAAGGAGTCTGTTGAATCTTTCTGATTAAATCGGTGGAAGTTTCTTCCGTGAGTTTCTCCGCTAGTGGGGGAATAAAAGATGATAAATTACTAGAAATCATTGTCCTCTCATACTCGATCGTTATTTAATACCATCTTAAAAAAGAAGTTACATTTCGTAGGGTTTGCCTTGCCCACCCTACAATCTTTGCTTACAAGTCATGTCCATTACACAAAGCAATTCACTAGGATGATCAATAAGTGCATTCGGTTGACATTTTGCCAAAACCTCTGCGGTATTAAACCCCCAAGTCACTGCAATTCCTTTTACCCCACTTTTTCGCGCCGCTTCGAGATCACGAGTTTCATCTCCCACATAAGCGACCATTTTGGGATCGATATTTTTTTTACGCAAAAGCCGTTTAATTACCTTATCTTTGCCAAAAAGATGAAAGCTACTCTCCACAAAATTAAAGTAATGTAATAACCCATACTGTCTGAGAAATTGACTCGCATTCTCTTCCGAATTAGACGTGATAATTCCTAACTGAAGCTGATTTTTTTTCAACGCTTCTAACGCCAATTCTATCCCATCAATCGGTTGAACCGTTTTCATTTCTTGTCTTAACTCTTGTTTTACCCGTTGCATTAAAAACGGCAATTTCCACAGCGCCACACCCGACTGTTTAATAATTTCTTTTGCCGTTAAACCGCGAAAATGGGCAACTTGTTTTTGCTCTAAAGGAGAAAACCCAAACTCTGGGGCTAAACGGTTCGTAACTGCAATAACTGCGTCTTGTGTATCTGCGATCGTACCATCAAAATCAAAAATAATAATTTTAGTCTTCATTTTTTAAAGATGTATCGGCAGGACTTCAATCCCTATCCTTTTCTAGATTAGCACGAGCATTCCTTCTCCACATCGCTGGTTTAATCCTTCGTAAGGCTGATCCTCGCGTTTTTTGATCCCAAGATTCATCCCGAAGTTGTGCTAATTCAATTAAATTGGGAGCAATATTTTCGGGACGCGGTTGAAAATCATCACAGTCCGTTTCCTTAGCAAATCTTTGATTCCAAGGACACACTTCTTGACAAATATCACAGCCAGCAACCCAATTATTAAGATTGATTTCTTTCGGTAATTCTGCTGCTCGATTTTCGATCGTCTGATAAGCAATACAGCGCTTCGCATTGACCACAAACGGTTGTGGAAACGCATCCGTTGGACAAGCCTCTAAACAGCGTGTACAAGTGCCACAATGTTCAGTGTGAGGCGTATCTGGCGTTAATTCTAAAGTCGTTAAAACTTCTCCTAAAAATACCCAACTCCCATATTCACGAGTAATCAAATTACCATTTTTAGCAATCCAACCTAACCCCGCTTGTTGCGCCCAAAATTTATCTTGTACCGGTCCCGTATCACAATAAAAACGAGCTTGAATTGTTTCTTCTTGTTCTTCCAACCAACACGCCAACGCTTTTAACTTTTTGGTCATCACTTTATGATAATCTCGTCCCCAAGCATAACGAGAAATTTTCCCTTTTTCAGGGTCTTCCGATTGTTGCTCAGGGGTATAATAATTAAGCGCCACAGCAATCACCGATTTAACATTAGGAAGACATTTTTGGAGAGCAAAGCGTTTGGGATTATTCATCCATTCCATGTCAGCATTATATCCAGAAGCCAGCCAATTTTGGAGGCGTTTTTGCGCTAAAATTTGCTCATCATTTTCTGCCGCCGCTACTCCCACTAAATGAAAACCTAAACGTTTGGCTTTTGTTTTAATCTCTTGGCTCGTTAAGACCATTTTTTCTGATTAGTAACTAAGATGGCTCTTCTACAGTGAGTATGATAAATTAATAGTTAAAGTCGAGGCAAAAGGCAAGAGGCAAGAGGCAAGAGTATTTGATAATTTAATTTTTTGATAAGAGCAGAAATCATTCTAGTTTCTTCTTTTAAGTTATTAATAATATTTTTTATATTTTTAAGTCGAAATCAACCTACTATTGCGGATCAAAGAAGATGAGTTTCTATTTCATTTTGAAGTCTTGAATATAAAAAAATATTTTAACACTTTTGCCTCTTGCCTTTTGCCTTTTGCCTCTTGCCTTTTGCCTTTTGCCTCTTGCCTCTTGCCTCTTGCCTTTTGCCTAAGGCAACTTGCCTTACTAAACCAACCAATGGACTTTTTAAGGAGGCACTCTTCGGTTTTAACACGGCACAAGAAATGATATATTAGGCATTAATCAACAACAAGTCTGGAACAACCAATTTCAAAATTGCCGTGAAAGTAGAAGCATGGATGAACCAACTCCGCCGTCAACTGCAACGGGCGAATTATGCCTATTACTTGCAGGACGATCCCATTATGCAAGATGAGGTTTATGATCGTCTCTATCGGGAATTACAGGCGTTAGAAGAAAAGTATCCAGATTTAGTCACGCCAGATAGTCCAACCCAGCGCGTGGGAGGAGGAGTTGCAGAAGGCTTTGTGTCGGTGAAACATAATATCCCCCTCTACAGTTTAGAAAATGCCTTTGATTTGGGAGAATTGGCGCAATGGGTCGCTCGCTTACAAGGTCAGGTGGGGGATGACGAAACGGTAGAATATGTTTGTGAATTGAAAATTGATGGTAATGCCTTAGCATTAACTTACGAAGATGGGGTTTTAGTGCGAGGCGTTACTCGTGGGGATGGGGAAACAGGTGAAGATATTACCAACAATGTTCGCACGATTCGTGCCATTCCCTTACGGTTAGCAATGGAAAACCCACCAGCACGAGTGGAAGTGAGAGGGGAAGCGTTTTTACCCCGTCAGCGCTTTGAGAAAATTAATCAGATGCGTCAAGAAAAGGGAGAATCGTTATTTGCGAATCCCCGTAATGCGACTTCTGGAACGTTACGACAATTTGATCCCAAAGTCGTCGCCCAACGACAATTAGATTTTTTTGCTTATACGCTTTATGTGGTCGATGAAAACGCCGAAACGCCCACCACACAAGCAGAATCTTTAGAATTATTAGCAGAAATGGGGTTTCAGGTGAATCCTCAGCGAGAGGTGTGTCAATCGTTGAAAACGGTGGGAGAGTTTTTCGAGACTTGGGAGAAGAAACGCGCCAGTCTCCTTTACGATACCGATGGGGTGGTGGTGAAAATTAATTCCTATGCCCTCCAAGAAAAGTTAGGATTTACTCAGAAATTTCCCCGTTGGGCGATCGCGCTGAAGTTTCCCGCCGAAGAAGTGCCGACGAAGTTAAGAGCGATTACGATTAATGTGGGACGCACTGGTGCGGTAACGCCACTCGCTCATCTAGAACCGATTTCTCTGGCTGGAACAACGGTACAACGAGCAACCCTCCATAATATGGATTTTATACAGGAATTAGGGGTGAAAATCAAGGATACAGTGGTTGTTCGCAAAGCGGGGGATATTATTCCTGAAATTGTCCGCGTGTTACCAGAATTGCGTCCTAAGTCAGCGAGGGATTTTAAGATGCCAACGGAATGTCCCGAATGCGGTTCAACGTTGGTACGTCCCGAAGGGGAAGCGGTGACTCGCTGCGTGAATGTTTCTTGTCCCGCAATTTTGCGCGGTAGTTTGGTACATTGGGCTTCACGGGATGCCATGGATATCAATGGTCTTGGGGAAAAGATGGTTGAGAGTCTAGTCAGGGGAGAGTTGGTGAAGTCAGTGGCGGATTTGTATCGGTTAACGGTTCAGCAGTTAACACAGTTGGAACGAGTTGGTGAGAAGTCCGCACAAGCCTTAGTGAGCGCGATCGAGCAGTCGAAACAGCAACCTTGGTCACGGGTGTTATATGGGTTAGGGATTCGTTATGTGGGAAAAGTGACCGCAGAAACATTAAGCGCAAGTTTCCCGACGGTAGAAGCGTTAAGCAGTGCTACGGTAGAAGACTTACAAGCGGTGGAAGGCGTTGGGGCTGAAATCGCTCGATCGGTGTATCAGTGGTTTCAAATTGAAGCCAATCAAACCCTCGTCCAACAACTCCAAAGTGCTGGACTTAATTTTACACAAACGGAAACCGCCGCACCTGTTACCGACGCGACAGAAACCACTCCTCAGACATTAGCAGGGAAAAAGTTTGTTCTCACTGGAAAATTCGCCAGTTTTACTCGCACTGAAGCGCAGCAGTTAATCGAACAAGCTGGTGGGAAAGTCACCGCTTCTGTGAGTTCTAAAACCAATTATGTTGTAGTGGGGGATAAAGGCGGTTCAAAGCAAAAGAAAGCAGAAAAATTAGGGATTACTCAGATTAATGAGGACGAATTAAAAACCATGCTGTCGTGAATGATTACCCTCAATTTTGGGGGAATTATCGCCCCCTTACCCCCAATTCTGGGGGAATTATATCAGATTCAGGTCATTGCTTATAATTGGGGCTTGCTGTTGGGAAACTGAAAGTTTTACCAAATAAGGATTTGAGGCGATTAAGTTCAGGTAAAA
Source organism: Dactylococcopsis salina PCC 8305 (assembly GCF_000317615.1). Taxonomy (GTDB): domain Bacteria; phylum Cyanobacteriota; class Cyanobacteriia; order Cyanobacteriales; family Rubidibacteraceae; genus Halothece; species Halothece salina. The sequence continues at coordinate 1,845,650 of NC_019780.1, forward strand.
ATGCAAGTTCATTGATTGTTCAATCGTCACGCACCTTGCATGCAAGCCTAAGGCAACTTGCCTCTTGCTGATTGGTGTTGGGTTTCGTAAACTTCACCCAACCTACTTGCTTTTGCCTAAGGCAACTTGCCTTACTAAACCAACCAATGGACTTTTTCAGGAGGCACTAATTGGTGTTGGGTTTTGCTTCACCCAACCTACTTTCTAAGGTTGAGAGGAAGCACTGATTGCGCTGACTTGTGCTTTCCCTTTGCTTAAAGACTCTTCCCATTCTCGTTGCGGATCACTATCAGCGACAATTCCCGCGCCAACTTGTCCCCACACTGTCCCGTTTGCATATAAAAGCGTCCGAATCAGGATATTTAAATCGAGATCGCCGCGTTGATCTAAATAGCCACAAGACCCATAAAATAAACTACGGCGGAACGGTTCTAATTCTTCAATGATTTCTAAACAGCGCACTTTCGGACAGCCTGTAATTGTTCCCCCTGGAAATACTGATCGAATCAAGTCAACATGATTACAGTTTGCTTTCAGTATCCCTTGTACATTACTAACCAAGTGCATCACATGACTGTAATGTTCGATCGTCAATAGTTCATTAACCTTCACACTTCCCCATTCACAAACTCTTCCGAGATCATTGCGTTCTAAATCCACTAACATGATATGTTCCGCTTGTTCTTTGGTATTATTACGGAGTGCGATCGCTAACTGTTGATCTTCGATCGAGCTTTGACCACGTGGTCGAGTTCCCGCAATGGGGCGAGTTTGACACAGATTTCCCTGTCGTTGTACTAATCGTTCAGGAGAACAACTGATCAAATCTCCCCAAGGAGTACGCCAATAACTAGCAAACGGAGAAGGATTAATCCGTTGGAGTGCTTGATAAATTTGCCAACTGCTGCTTTGGGTTTCTGCTTGGAAGCGGAGAGAGAGATTGGTTTGAAAGATATCCCCTGCATAAATATAGTCTTTCGCACGGCGTACCATTTCCTGATAGTCAGTGGCGTTGGTGAGGAAGGTTGGGGGAGAGAAATCATTGGGATCAGGAAGAGAAAAAGAGAACTCAGGGATAGGAGACGCTAAAGCAGTTTCTAACTGATCTAACTGATTAAAATCACTTCCTGCTAACCATAAAACCTGTTTTTCATGGTCTAAAACCGCAAAGGTTTCTGGTTCATACCAGAACGCAGTGGGAAATGGAAGCGGATCAGGATTACATTGCGGTAACTTTTCAATTTCCCAAGCTAAATCATAACCTAACCAACCGAGATAACCGCCAGTGAAGGGAAGATGAGACACTTCGGAAGGGAAATCAGGAGAACAGCGTTGGTAGAGTTGATTAAGACAAGGAAGAATGTTTCCCACTGGTGGTGTCCAAACCTGGAATTGATCATTAACGAGACGAGGATCACCAGCACAGATTGAGTAGCGAGACAGTTGCGGTTGATTTCCGATCGAGGGAGAGGGACTTTCGAGGAGAACCCCATAGGTGGTATTTTCCCCGAATAAATGACGAAAAATCTCCGAACCAGTGCGCTGTTGTAACGGTTTCGATCGCCACAGCCATTGTTTTTGTTCTCCTGTACTCATCAATCAAATTCCCACCTACGTTGAGTTCTCCATTGATTAAAATTCAATGGATTCACTCTTGTTGTGACTCAATGGATGGTAACTGAGCTTGTCGAAGTTAAAATCGCATTTCGTCACTTCCTTTCCCACACTCAAGAATGGGAGACAGACCTTGACGCTTGGTGAACCCTAGCTGTATCCTTACCTGTTAAATTAGCCCGTTTGGGTTTTTCACCATTAAGTTTAGGGCTATTCAGCATGATAACATAAAATGACACAAAAGGCTAAAGCCTTGGCAGGCTCTGTTCCTGAGCCTGTCGAAGGATTCATCCATCGGTTTCAAACCGATGGCTCTCTGACTGGTCTATTGTAGTTGATAATATATCACTAAAACCTTAAGCTCGTCCTAGAAATGTTAGGGTTGAGGCGAAAACAATCACTAAAAATCACTCTCACCTTTAATTCTTATTGGCAATGCGAAAAAGCATTGATTCTGAATTATGTATCTAAATCGTTAAAATAGCCACAAAATTAGGCTCAATCATTCTGTTAAAAACATAAAGCGTGATCCGTGGCTTTCCCTGATAACAAAGGAAATCGATCGCGCCTAAAATTTCAGTTTGCTCAATCACTTAAAATCCTTCTCAAGGGGGGTGTTTCGGCATCATTAAATTGGTAGCTTACCTAATTTTACCGCCTAGATTCCCAAAAATATAAGACCGTCCAACTATTATTTAATCTTAACTAACTATGACAGATATTAAACTAATGACGAGCCAAAATACTAAACCTGAAGAATCTTTGACTCCCATTGAGGGGATAGAAACGATTATTGCTCCTCTAGAGGAAACAGACGCATCTGAAGGACAATTAGTAGAGGTGGATTTTTCTCAAGAAGATGACGGCGACGTGAACCCTTATCAAGGGAGTAAATCCGATGATACGGTCGGGGCGTTTTTTAAGGAAATGGCTCGTTATCCCCTACTACAACCCGATGAAGAAATCGAGTTAGCACAAAAAGTTAAGTTTTTGGCGGATATGGAAAACAAACGCCAAGAATTAGCGATCGAGTCGGGATCATCCCCCACAAAAGAAGAGTTAGCCGCGACGGTTTCTCTCTCGGTGAAAGAACTAGAACGTAAACTTCACCAAGGACGACTGGCGAAACGGCAAATGATTCGCTCTAACTTAAGGTTAGTGGTGTCCATTGCGAAACGCTATCTTAATCGTGGTGTTCCGTTTTTAGATTTAATTCAGGAAGGGGCGATCGGGCTAAATCGAGCCACCGAGAAATTTGATCCCAATAAAGGCTATAAATTTTCTACTTATGCTTATTGGTGGATTCGTCAAGCCATCACTCGCACGATCGCCAATGATGCGAGAACGATTCGCCTCCCGATTCATATTGTCGAAAAACTGAATAAACTAAAGAAAGTCCAACGAGACCTCAAACAAGAATTACAACGCAATCCCACTGAAGAAGAATTAGCAGCCGGATTAGACATCTCTCAGTCGCAATTACATCAACTCTTGCAACTGCGCCGTCAATCTCTCTCTCTCAACCATCGCGTAGGAAAAGGAGAAGACACGGAATTACTAGAATTACTAGAAGACCACGAGATGAGATTACCTGAAGATCAGATGAATGAAACCATGATGAATCAGGAACTCTCGGATGTGTTGGGAGATGTCCTCAATGAACGAGAAAAAGATGTCATCTCTTTACGCTATGGCTTAAATACCAGTCATCCCTACACTTTGGAGGAGGTAGGTTATTTTTTGAATCTCTCAAGGGAAAGAGTCCGTCAAATTCAAAGTAAGGCGATGCGAAAGTTACGTCGTCCACAAGTTGCTCGTCGTCTCAAAGGATGGCTATGATTAGGTTCTTAGATTCGGTTTTATACAATCCTTACTTTATCCCCCCTAACCCCCCTTTGGAAGGGGGGGAAAGAAAAGTAGAAAAGTAGGTTGGGTGGAGAGAAGCGTAACCCAACACCAATCACGAAAGCTAGAAAAGTAGGTTGGGTAGAGACGTTCCATGGAACGTCTCCACGCGTAACCCAACACCTGTGGAGTAAGCGCAAAACCAAACATCAATGATAAACAATTACCTGAACCTGATCTAACAGAGTTTTTTGGCTTTCACGTTAAAAACATTCAATAAGATATCAATGCGAGATTTTTCAACCATTCAAAACACAGATTATGACCTCATTATTATCGGTGGTGGGGTCAATGGCGCAGCCGTGGCTCGTGATGCGGCGTTGCGCGGTTTGAAACCGATTTTACTGGAAAAAGGTGATTATGCCAGTGGAACATCTAGCTGGTCAACTCGCTTGATTCATGGCGGTTTACGCTATTTGGAGTATTTTGAGTTTTCTCTAGTGCGAGAATCTTTACGAGAACGAGAAGTGTTGCTGCGGACAGCCCCTCATCTTGTTAAACCTCTAATGCTCACTGTACCCGTTTATGGCGATCGATCGCGCCCCTATTGGAAAATTAGCGCGGGAATGTTGCTTTACGACATCTTTAGCTATGATAAAACCCTTCCTTCCCATCGGATGCTCCCTGAACAAAAATTCCATCAACTCTTTCGCTATTTAGATCAAGAGGGATTAAAAGGAGGAGCGCAGTATTATGATGGTCAAGCAGTTTACGCCGAACGTCTCTGTTTAGAAAACATTATCGCCGCCGAAGAAGCAGGTGCGACTTGTTTAAACTATACGGAAGTAACCACATTACAGCGAGAAGGTGACAGAATTACCGCCCTCAACTGTGAAGACAAACTGACGGGAGAAACCTTTACCGTCAACAGCACCGATCGAGCAGTTATCATCAATACAAGCGGTCCCTGGGTGGATCAAGTGTGTCAACGGGGAGAAAACAATCAACAGACTTCTCCCATTGGACAAAAATCAAAAATTGGTGGCACAAAAGGAAGCCATATCGTTGTTCCCACTTTCTCTGGTGCGCCTAATACAGCATTATATGTGGAAGCCAAATCCGATGGTCGTCCCTTTTTCATTGTGCCTTGGTTGGGAATGTATCTCATCGGGACAACTGATTTACCGTTTCAGGGAAATTTAGATCAAGTTAAAGCAGATAACTCGGAAATTGATTATTTAGTCAAAGAAACCAACTTAATTATTCCCAGCGCTCAACTGACACGAGACGACGTAAAATTCACTTATTCAGGGGTGCGTCCCCTTCCCTACTCCGAAGGACAAAAACCTGGCAGTGTGACCCGAAAACATATTATTTATGACCATCGATCGGAAGGCGTGAACAATTTAATTTCTCTCATCGGAGGAAAATTAACCACATTTCGCCATGTGGGAGAAGAATTAGTGGAGATCGTCGGTAAGAAACAAAAACGCAATCTCCCCCCTTGTCCGACCTTAAAAACGCCATTTCCAGGGGCAATTATTCCCAGTGATCCACGAGTCACAGAAACGGTTAAAACCTATCGCGATCGCGTGTCTTTATCAACATTAAATCATCTTTTTACCCTTTATGGGGCAAGGGCGATCGCCGTGTTGCAACTAATCGATGAATCTCCCGATCTTGCAGAGACAATCACGCCGACCTTACCTGATATTAAAGCACAAATTGTTTATGCAGCTCGCAAAGAAGCCGCCCACAGTTTAGTAGATATTTTACGCCGTCGTACCACCATTGCGATGCAAGCCAATTACGGTTTAGATGTGTTACCCATTGTTAGTGAAGTGTTAGGGAAACATTGTGATTGGGAAGAAGAGAAGCTCGATCGCGCCCTTAAGGACTATCATAATTACATGGAAAACAACTGTATCCCCGACTATCAAACGGCTAAATCTTATGTCACTTCATCGTAATACCTCTTATCCCTTTGATTAAAGGGAGAGCAAGTAAAAAGGGGGCAAATCCCCCCAAACTTGGGGGTGAGGGGGCAAATCCCCCCAACTTGGGGTGAGGGGGCAAATCCCCCCAACTTGGGGGTGAGGGGGGCAAATCCCCCCCAAACTTGGGGGTGAGGGGGCAAATCCCCCAAAGGAAATTGGGAAAATTGGGGGTAAATGTTCACCTTTGTTTTAATTTGTAACGGCGTAATCTGTGTTTTCAATTGTTATCTATTTTGGCAACTGCTCAAACTAAGAAAAACCTTAAGGCAATTAGGAAATTACCTCGAAAAACTCGAAAAAAAAATTCCTTTACTATTAAAAATAGCAATATTTAACTTGCGCCAAAGTGAATATAAAACCCTAACGGTGCGAAAACAGTACAAATTGTTACAGCAAAAAAAGACGCAAATCTTAAACTTAGTCCAGTTTTTAAATTGGTTATATAAGAAATACCGCACTTCTACGCTATTTAAAGAATAAACTTAGCAGATAGTGATCAGTGACCAGTGACCAATGTAGAGACGTTCCATGGAACGTCTCCCAGAAAAAGTAGGTTGGGTGAAGGGAAGCGAAACCCAACACCGATCAGTTACCGCTAGTTCTAAACGAAACCTAATGTAGTCACAGTAAATGCTCAAGCACTGGTTACTGATCACTGATCACTGGTTATGGTGAAGGAAAATAGACAAGAAAGAAAGAATAAGAGATAATTAAAGAGACTTAACAAAAATAGGTGTGAAAATTCAAAAAATAACTCACTGCTAGTGCCAAAAAATAACAGTAAACTGTATCAGTTTTCTAATGGTAACTCTTAATCATATAGCAATCCTAAATGAATTGTAAATTAATCCCCCCTAGCCCCCCTTTGAAAGGGGGGAACGGTTAATCAACTTTTTACAAATGAATTAGAACTGCTATAGAGGAAACGTGAGTTAAATAATCAAAGCAAATTTTATGATGAATCTATTTCCAATTTCTTCCGAGCAACTACAAGGTTTATTGGTCGCAGCCACAGAAAAATTGAGCTTCTTTACCCAACTCAATCAGGCTTTTTCCGACTTTGTGGCCGCTCTAAAAATCATTTTCTTCTATCCCATCTTTGGTTTTCCAATTATTGTCCTTTGGTTAATCATTGGTGGGGTTTATTTTACCTTTCGCATGGGATTAATTAATATAAAAGGATTTAGTCATGCGTTAGCGGTGCTTTCTGGAAAATATCAAAGTGGTAGCGATGATGATGATCAAGAGGGGGAAGTCTCTCCCTTTCAAGCGGCTTCCACCGCGCTTTCGGCGACAGTGGGTTTAGGAAGCATCGCCGGTTCTGCGATCGCGATTCAAATGGGGGGCCCAGGGGCGATCGTTTGGATGAGTATTGCTGGCTTTTTAGGAATGTCTAGTAAGTTTGTCGAATGTACGTTGGGACAAAAATATCGTCAAGTGAAACCTGATGGTAGTGTCGCTGGTGGCCCCATGTATTATATTTCTGGTGGATTAGCTGAGTTAGGATTTCGTCCTCTCGGTAGTGTTTTAGGGGTTTTATTTGCCATCCTCTGCGTTTTAGGAACGTTTGGCGCAGGGAATATGTTTCAGGCGAATCAGTCTTATGCGGCGTTGGCTGGGGTTTTACCCTTTATCGCCGATCGAAGCTGGTTTTATGGCTTGATTATGGCGTTATTAGTGGGTGTGGTGATTATTGGCGGCATTAGTCGCATTGGTGTTGTCACCAGCCGTCTCGTTCCGATCGTGGTCTTATTTTACATGACGGGTTGCCTCTGGATTATTCTCAGTAATTGGGAGGTAATCCCAGAAGCAGTGGCGATCATCTTTAAGGGGGCTTTTTCTCCCACTGCGATCGAAGGCGGGATTGTGGGAGTGATCGTCCAGGGATTTCGCCGCGCTGCCTTTTCTAATGGCGCTGGTATCGGATCAGCCGCGATCGCCCACTCTGCCACTCGTAATGATGAACCGGTACGAGAAGGAATTGTCGCCTCGATCGAGCCGTTAGTGGATACACTAATTATTTGTAATTTAACCGCGATTTCGATTGTAATCACTGGCGTTTATAAAGGATTTGCAGTGGGAGAAGCCTCTGGAATCCAACTCACTGCAGCAGCTTTCGGCACGGTAGTCAGTTGGTTTCCGACAGTGTTGGCAATTGCCGTGATTTTGTTCGCGTTTTCCAACATTGTTTCTTGGAGTTATTATGGCGAACAGGCTTGGATGTATCTGTTTGGAGAAGCCAGCACCCTTTTGTATAAGGTGATCTTTATCGTGTTTGTGTTTCTCGGTTCTGTGATTGAATTAGGAGTGGTTCTAGATTTTAGTGATATGATGCTGATCGCCATGTCTGTTCCTAACTTGCTAGGCTGCTTTCTGTTAGCGGGGAAAGTCGGAGACGATTTACAGGTTTATATGGAAAAACTGCGCTTAGAACGGGCGATGGCAGCCAATACAGAAACCGATACAGCCACCAAAGAAGAAGAATATACCAAAAAGTAATCATTGGATAACTGGGACAAGCAACAAGTTACAATTAGCGCAACGGGGAAACAACGGCTCGATCGAGCATTAGTGGAAGGTTTCCCCGATTTTTCTCGTTCTCGGCTGCAAAAACTCATTGAACAGGGAAATGTTCAAGTTAATGGCATCATCAGCAAAGATAAAAAACAACTTGTTCAAGCTAAAGATGAGATTGTTTTGTGGATTCCTCCCCCACAACCGCTAGATGTACAGCCAGAGTCGATTCCGTTGGATATCTTGTATGAAGACGAACATTTGATTATTGTCAATAAACCTGCGGGTTTAGTGGTACATCCAGCGCCAGGGAATGAAACGGGAACGCTGGTAAATGCACTTTTAGCCCATTGTGAAAATTTAGCTGGTATTGGTGGGATCGAACGTCCTGGGATTGTTCATCGTTTAGATAAGGATACCAGTGGCGCGATCGTCGTGGCAAAAAATGACTTTTCCCATCAACATTTACAAAAACAAATCCAAGATAAAACCGCCAAAAGAGAGTATTTAGGCCTTGTTTACGGCGTGCCAAAAGGAGAAAACGGCTCGATCGATCTTCCCATTGGTCGTCATCCCGTTGACCGTAAAAAAATGGCAGTGGTAGAGAGAGGAGGGAGAAATGCCATCACCCATTGGCAACTTCAGGAACGCTTGGGGAATTATTCTCTGTTGGCGTTTCAGTTAGAAACTGGACGCACCCATCAGATTCGGGTTCATTGCGCCGCGATCGGGCATCCCATTGTTGGTGATCCAGTTTACAGCACAGCCCACTCATTAGGAGTCAATCTATCAGGACAGGTATTGCACGCCAGACGTTTGGTTTTAACGCATCCCGTCACTGGAGAAACCTTAAGCGCGATCGCCCCGTTACCCACCGATTTTACCAAATTAATAACTGTCTTGAAACATCGGAATATGTGATAGAGAAGAAGCGCGATCACAATTATTTAGTGTCTCCTGAATAAACCTAAAACCTTTATCCAATCAGCTTTTAAGGCTCTTAATGCTTTGAAAAAGTGCAAGGGAGACAAGGGAGCAATGGGAGACAAGGGAGACAAGGGAGCAATGGGAGTAATGGGAGCAATGGGAGTAATGGGAGTAATGGGAGCAATGGGAGAAAGCGAAACAAAATAGTACAATTTGGCTAACAATGAACCAATAATCCAAAAGAAATGGTATCGCGCTTTTCAATTCCTCTCTTTTTCGGAACATTACTGTTATTGACCGTTCCCTTTATTACCCCAATTAAAGCTCAATCTATCCTCTATAATCCTTTAAGTTTACCGATGAATCGTAAGATCAACGATCGTCTCTCTGCGAAAGATATTCCCACAGGAGAAGGAGGGTTTGCGCGAGACTACCAGGTGCGATTAGAAAAAAACGATCAAGTTTCCATCGACTTAAAATCAGAGGACTTTGATAGCATTGTTTTACTAATTGCCGAAGATGGGACAACCGTAGCAGAAAATGATGATGGTCCCGATGGAACAACGAATTCCTTGCTATTTACTCGCATCACCGAATCTGGGCGCTATATTGTTCGTGTCAGAGCTTTTGGGAAAACGGGAGGCGGGGATTTTACTCTGAAAATTACTCGTTTACAGCCAATACAAGGAGATTAAAAGCAAGTATTTTTTATGACCAGATTGTTGATTAGTAATGATGATGGGATTTTCGCAATGGGGATTCGTACCTTAGCGAATACTCTCGCTGAGAAAGGATATGATGTAATTGTGGTTTGTCCCGATCGAGAACGATCGGCGACTGGACATGGCTTAACCCTTCACCAACCGATTCGATCGAATCAGGTGGATAATTTGTTTCATCCTTCTGTAACCGCTTGGTCTTGTTCGGGAACGCCTTCTGATTGTGTTAAATTTGCCTTGAGTGCCATTCTAGAAACCCCTCCCGACTTTGTTCTCTCTGGCATTAATCATGGTTCTAATTTAGGAACAGATGTTCTTTATTCGGGTACAGTTTCCGCCGCCATGGAAGGCACGATCGATGGTATTCCCAGTATGGCGATTAGTTTAGCCAGCTACACCGCCACTGATTTCCGCGTTGCAGCCCAAGTCACAAGCCAAATATTAGATAAGTTACCCTCGATTCCTGAAGGAACACTGCTTAATGTTAATATTCCTGCTGTAGCCAGAGAAGAAATCGCAGGAATCATGCTCACTCGTCAGGGGTTGAGACGGTATATTGAACAGTTTGAAAAACGACTTGATCCCAGAGGCAAGAGTTATTATTGGTTAGCAGGAGAAGCGATCGAAGACATTCCCCAACCAGAAGCGAAACATCTCCCTGCGGATGTTCCAACGGACGTATGTGCCATTCGGGAAAATTATGTCACAATTACCCCCCTTGAATTTGATTTAACAAATGCTCAAAGTTTTATCAAATTGCAAGAGCAAGGAATTAATCAAGCTATTTAGTGCCTCCTGAAAAAGTCCATTGGTTGGTTTAGTAAGGCAAGAGGCAAGAGGCAAGAGGCAAGAGGCAAAAGGCAAGAGGCAAAAGGCAAGAGGCAAGAGGCAAGAGGCAAAAGGCAAGAGGCAAGGTGCGTGACGATTGAACAATCAATGAACTTGCATTTTTACCTGAACTTAATCGCCTCAAATCCTTATTTGGTAAAACTTTCAGTTTCCCAACAGCAAACCCTATCTAAAAAGTAGGTTGGGTGGAGTTTACGAAACCCAACAACAATATTCGTTATTTGTTATTCGTTATTTGTTATTCGTTATTTGTTCACTGATTACTGGTCACTGGGAGACGTTCCTGTTACTGAGCGGCTCGAGTGAGCCTCGCCGAACTCTTGTCGAAGTATGGCACGTCTCTACGCGAAACCCAACACCAATCACTGTTTTAAATGGGTCGCCTGGGACTCGAACCCAGAACAAATCGGTTAAAAGCCGAGTACTCTACCATTGAGCTAGCGACCCGTGCCTAAGCCTTAACTTCGCACATTTACTAATAGTAGCACCCTAAAAACACAAGTGGCAAGTCCTCACCGCAAAAAAATCAAAAAAGTTTAATCTCGTTGACGACAGAGACGATCGTAAGCGATTTGGAAATCTTCGGCGGTGATTTTAACTTGTGTGGGATCAGTTATTCCTTGTGATGTAGCATTTCTCACCGCCGCTAAAGCCGCCTGATTGCTCAATAATTCCAGATCAGCCCCATTCCAGCCTTCAGTTTTTGCCGCCCAGACTTCTAAATCAACGTCACTGAGAGGGCGATCGATGCTGTGAATCCTTAAAATAGCAAGACGGCTGTTAAAATCTGGTCGAGTGACTTGTAGCTGTAAATCGAAGCGCCCCGATCGAAGCAAAGCAGGATCAAGCGCCTGATAACGATTTGTCGCCGCCACCACTAAAAGCTCGCCTCCGTCAACCATACCATCAATTTCGGTTAAGAGTTGTCCCACCACTCGATCGCTTACGCCAGAATCCCCTTGATAACTCCCTCGCGCGGGGGCTAAGGTATCAATTTCATCAATAAACAACACACAAGGCGCAACTTGTCGCGCCTTACTAAACACCTCTCGCACCGCTTCTTCACTGGCACCTACCCAACGGTTGAGCAATTCCGCCCCTTTAATACTAATAAAATTTGCCCCTGCTTGAGAAGCCAACGCCTTCGCCAACAACGTTTTTCCTGTGCCAGGTTCTCCCCATAATAAAACCCCTCGTGGTGCTTTCGCTCTGGTTTGTTGATATAATTCAGGATACAATAACGCCCCTTCCACCGCTTCTCTCAGGGTGCGTTTAATCTCCTCTAAGCCGCCAATTTCCTCCCAACTGACTTGGGGCGTTTCTACCGCTACTGTGCGTAAGACGCTGGGTTTTACAGCTTTGAGGGCGGTTAAAAAGTCGCTTTGGGTTACTTTCACCTCATCGGGGAGAGTAATCGCGTCTAAATCACTGTTTTCTAGAGAAACTGTTTTCCTCAAGACAGTATAAGCGGCTTTTTGGGTTAATGCTTTTAAGTCAGCGCCCACAAATCCCACCGCTAGACTCGCAATTTCGTCTAAATCTACCGTCTCCTCTAAAGGCATTTTCGCCGTTAATACCCTTAAAATTGCCGCTCGATCGCCGCGATCGGGAACACCAAACACCACTTCGCGGTCAAAACGACCCGGACGACGTAACGCGGGATCGAGATGGTTAGGACGATTGGTCGCGCCTAAAATTACCACCCCAGGGGTATTAGTGAAACCATCCATAAGGCTTAATAATTGTCCGACGACTCGTTTCTCCACTTCTCCCTCGACTTTAGCGCGATCGGGCGCGATCGTATCCAATTCATCAATAAACAAAATACAGGGAGCATTTTTCGCCGCTTTTTCAAACATTCCTCGCATTCGCGCCTCTGCTTCCCCGTAGTATTTACTCATAATTTCCGATCCCACCAAAGCGATATAATTCACCCCCAAACTTTGCGCCAACGCTTTCGCTGTGAGGGTTTTTCCCGTGCCAGGTGGTCCCACTAAAAGCACCCCTTTTGTTGCGTCTAAGCCTAATTTTTCCAGCCATTGCGGACGTTTTAAGGGAATCCCCACTAATTCCGTTAATTCTTGAATAATGCTTTTTAAGCCTCCCACTTGACTTAAAGTGATCGAGGGAGGCGTTTCTTCTGTCTCTTCTGCGTCAGAAACGGTAGTTGAAGAATCATTAAAGTTTTCCACACCAATTCCTTCTTGATTAGGGTTATTTCTACGGGGAATATTGCCTTGAGAGGGGATATTCGTTAATGGACGGCTATTAATGCGAATATCCGTTTTTAGTTCCCCTTTTTCCACTTTATCTTCTAGGGTTTTTGCGAGTTCGAGTAAATCTTCAAAGCCTTTAAAGAATTTTTCCATCGTTACAACTAGTTACTGGTCACTGAATCAACGGCACGGTCACGATAACATTACAGAGGTAGTGGTGCAGTTTAAATTACGTCCCCCATCTTAAAATAATAATGACCCAACCTCATCTTACTCTTACTTTAGGTGATCCTGCAGGAATTGGACCCGAAATTGTCTTAAAAGCACTGGCTGATGAACGTTTAAAAGATTATTGTCAAATTACAGTAATTGGCAGTCGATCGGTGCTAGAGTCAACCTATCAACAGCTACATTCTCTCACGGAATTAGTCTCTCCTGATCAAATCTCGATTTGGGATGTTCCTTTGTCCGCCAAAGATGACCTTAAAACTGGAATGGGAAACGCCGCGACTGGAAAAGCCAGTTTTGCTTATCTCAATACCGCCATTGAACAAACCATCGCGGGAAACTTTGATGGGATTGTCACCTCACCGATTGCAAAATCCTGTTGGCAACTCGCAGGACATGATTATCCAGGACAAACAGAAGTCTTAGCACAAGCCACCGATCGAGATCAGTTTGGAATGTTATTTGTCGCTCGATCGCCCCACACGGGTTGGACATTACGCACCCTTCTCGCTACGACACACATTCCTCTCCAACAAGTCTCGCAGACGCTAACCCCTGCCTTAATGACCCAAAAGTTAGACTTACTGATCGAGACGCTCCAAGAAAATTTTGACATTAAACAGCCACAAATTGCCATTGCAGGTTTAAATCCTCACAGTGGGGAAAACGGACAATTCGGAACAGAAGAACAAGACTGGTTATTTTCTTGGTTGGAACAAGCACAAACCACCTACCCAGATGTCAAATTAATCGGTTTAGTTCCTCCCGATACCCTTTGGGTAAAAGCGGGATTAGCTTGGTTTCAAGATCAAAGCCAATCCCCGATCGATGCGTACCTTGCGTTATACCACGATCAGGGTTTAATTCCAGTCAAACTCATGGCATTTGACCAGGCAATCAACACCACCATTGGTTTACCCTTTATTCGCACCTCTCCCGACCATGGCACCGCCTTTGATATCGCAGGGAAAGGGATCGCCCGTTGCGACAGTCTCAAAGCCGCGATCGAGTTAGCCGCTCAATTAACGGGAACAAAATCATAACCTGTACCCGAACGAGAGGGATTCGCGGGTTGGACTTCCACCATCATTAAATCCCCGTTGCGATCGCCCGACGGGAGAAACTTCACGGATTCTATCACCCCTGGGGTGGAAAAACCATTACTGGCAAGCGTGTTTTGAATCCCTCCACGAGTGGGCGACTGATTAACTGTTCCAGAATGCGAGATAATTCATCTCGTCCTTTTAATTCTTCAATGCGAGAGACTACCTTTCCTTGATCAAATAAAATCAGAGTTGGTAAACTTTTCAGACGATAAGTATTCGCTAATTTAAAGTTATTATCGGCATTTACACTCACCAATTTAATTTCTTGATCCCAATTTTGTTGAAAACTGGTTAGAGTGGGCATAATTAAGTGACATAATCCGCACCAAGGCGCCCAAAAATTAACGAGAGTGGGTTGTGAAGCGTGAAGCACTTCTTGAGAAAAATTATTTTCGTTAACGGTAGCAACCATACAATTTATAAAGTTTTATTAAAGTCGATCAATTTCGCTTTTGGATCATGCTACATCGAATTGGGATCAAACCGCTAGGGGAGTTCCCCGCTTTTTTTGGCAACAATTGATTTTAGCCCCCTAACCCCCAAGTTTGGGGGAACTACTGATTTTAGCCCCCTAACCCCCAAGTTTGGGGGAACTACTGATTTAGCCCCCTAACCCCCAAGTTTGGGGGAACTACTGATTTAGCCCCCTAACCCCCAAGTTTGGGGGAACTACTGATTTTAGCCCCCTAACCCCCAAGTTTGGGGGAACTACTGATTTAGCCCCCTAACCCCCAAGTTTGGGGGAACTACTGATTTAGCCCCCTAACCCCCAAGTTTGGGGGAACGACTGATTTTAGCCCCCTAACCCCCAAGTTTGGGGGAACTACTGATTTTAGCCCCCTAATATCAGGTTCGCTCGATCAATGATAAAGAGTAGGTTGGGTGAAGCGAAGCGAAACCCAACACGCATTATAAGCAATTACCCGAACTTGATATAACCCCCAAGTTTGGGGGAACTACTGATTTTAGCCCCCTAACCCCCAAGTTTGGGGGAACGACAGGAGAGTGTTGCAGAAATTAATGAAAGTAGAATAACAATGTTTAAGAATTTTATAGATTAAACAAAAATTGTGTGGTTTAAATTGAGTGGAAAAGTACCTCAAAATTTCTCATCATCAGGGATATAGCAGTTATTAACTCGATTTTAAAAAACAAAAATGAGCAGCGTTCATCTGAGACAATGCAACTTAACTGCTTATGGAGAGTTGAAAAAATTAGTCTATGAAACTAGCTTATTGGATGTACGCGGGTCCGGCTCATATTGGGACACTCCGCATTGCTAGCTCGTTTAAAAATGTTCATGCAATTATGCACGCTCCTTTAGGAGATGACTACTTTAATGTGATGCGATCGATGCTGGAGCGCGATCGCAACTTTACCCCCGTTACAACCAGCGTAGTCGATCGCAACGTTCTTGCACGAGGATCACAGGAAAAAGTTGTAGATAATATCACCCGTAAGGATGCAGAAATTCACCCTGATTTAACGATTTTGACTCCCACCTGTACCTCTAGCATTCTCCAAGAAGACTTAGAAAACTTTGTCCAACGCGCACAACTGGATAGTGAAGGGGATGTCATGCTTGCGGATGTCAATCATTATCGGGTGAATGAACTCCAAGCCGCCGATAAAACCCTCGCCCAAGTCGTAAAATTCTACTTGCAAAAAGCACAGAAAAAAGGTGATATTGCCACAGAAAAAACCGCAAAGCCTTCTGTGAATATTCTCGGACCGACAACGTTAGGGTTTCATAACCAACATGATCTCACCGAATTAAAGCGGTTAATGGCAGATTTAGGGATTGAAATTAACCAAATTGTTCCCCAAGGTGCGTCCGTCCATGAATTGAAAACCCTTCCCCAAGCATGGTTTAATTTAGTTCCCTATCGGGAAGTGGGACCAATGGCGGCACATTATCTAGAAGAAACCTTTGGTATCCCTTCAGTGGAAGTGACTCCGATGGGAATCGTGGAAACCGCGCGTTGTATTCGTAGCATCCAAAAGATTTTAAATGATCAGGGTGCGACAGTGGATTATGAAGAGTACATTGATAATCAGACACGGTTTGTTTCTCAAGCCGCTTGGTTCTCCCGCTCGATCGACTGCCAAAACCTAACGGGGAAAAAAGCAGTGGTTTTTGGGGATAACACCCACGCGATCGCCATGACCAAGATTTTAGCACGAGAAATGGGCATCCGTGTCGTTTTAGCGGGAACTTACTGCACCTATGATGCAGACTGGTTTAAAGAGCAAGTTAACGATTATTGTGACGAAGTTTTAATCAGTGAGGATAACGGCGCCATTGGCGACGCGATCGCGCGGTTAGAACCCGCCGCCATTTTCGGAACACAAATGGAACGTCACGTCGGGAAACGCATCAACATTCCCTGTGGTGTTATTGCCGCCCCAATTCACATCCAAGACTTCCCCGTTGGCTACCGTCCTTTCTTCGGTTATGAAGGAGCAAACCAAGTGGTTGATTTAGTTTATAACTCCTTCACTTTAGGCATGGAAGATCATCTCTTAGAAATCTTCGGCGGACACGACACCAAAGAAGTGATTACCAAAACCGTTTCTGCTGATTCCGACTTAAACTGGACAAAAGAAGGATTAGCAGAATTAAATAAAGTCCCTGGTTTTGTGCGTGGTAAAGTAAAGCGAAACACCGAAAAATATGCACGGGAAAATAACATTGAGAACATTACAGCAGAAGTAATGTATTCCGCCAAAGAAGCCGTCGGCGCGTAATCCAGTAGGGTGGGCATCGCCCACCTTGATTTAATACTAAGCAAGTAGGGTGGGCATCACCCACCTTAATAAAAGAAGCAAGTAGGGTGGGCATCGCCCACCTTGATTTAATACTAAGAAAACCGATTACCATTCACCGCTACAATCGAGAATGGAACAAAGAGAGGAGAACATAAAACATGGATCAAAAAACGATCGATACCGTTAAATCTACCGCCCCCTTAGTAAAAGAAAAAGGCAACCAAATCACCGAAAGAATGTATGAAATTGCCTTTAACGAGCGCCCAGAATACCGTAGGTTTTTTGAAAATACACACATGAAAAGTCCCGAAGAAGGACGCAAACAAGCGAACAAACTAGCCGCTTCTGTTTATGCTTATGCCAGTCACATTGATGAATTAGAAAAAATCAGTGGTGCAGTAGAAAGCATTGCTAAAGCTCATGTTAACACTCGCGTGATTGCGGAACAATATCCTGTCATTGGGGAATGTTTATTAACCGCAATGAAAGAAGTATTAGGAGAAGAAACCGCAACTCCTGAAGTAATGGCAGCATGGACAGAGGCTTATAATCGTTTAGCCGATATCTTTATTCAGAGAGAAAAAGAAATTTATCACGAACAAGAAAAAGAGATTGAGGCAAAATTTGCTCAAGGTTAACTCGATTCTCATTAAAAATCAGAGCCAAACGTAGGTTGGGTGGAGAGCAGCGAAACCCAACACAAATTAGTCATTGGGAAAACTACTCTCTTACTAATCACGAAAGACAAACGACAATCATGTAGGTTGGATGTACCCAGCGCGAAACCCGACACTAATCGAAACCATTATCACCAGAGAACAAATAACCAATGACCAGTGTTAAGGTTGGTTAATGAACCATCTATGAACACTCTCACCAAAAGAAATAATATGAGTTCTTCCCCTGATCAATCCAAAAGAAAAACTTGGATATTAATCGTCATTGGTATCATTGTTGTCGCCTTTGTTGGTGTTTCCGTACTTCCCTTTATTAATAGTGGTGGAAACGAACCACAACAAGCTAATAATCCTACCTCTTCTCCCGAAGTTCAACAGCAACAAGAAGACTTAGACGCTCAAGCAAGAGGCTACGAAGCTGTCTTAGAAAAAGAACCCGAAAACGAAAGCGCTTTACAAGGATTAATTGAAGTTCGGATTCAACAAGGGGACATTGAAGGAGCATTAATTCCCTTAGAAAAACTGGCGGATTTAAATCCTGAACAAGAGGCTTATCGCATTCTTTTAGCACAAGCGAAACAGCAAACTGGAGACTTAGAAGGAGCATCCGATGCTTATCGTTTCATCTTAGATGAAAAACCAGGTGATACTCAGGCCTTACAAGGGCTCGTGGATTTATTATTACAACAAAATCGCCCCGAAGCTGCGATCAGTGAGTTAAGAAATACTCTCGAAACCGCCGAAAATAAAGAAACAGAAATTGATACCACAGGCGTTAAATTATTATTAGCGCAAGTCTATGGTCGAACCGAAAAATTTGACGGCGCGATCGAACTTTATCGCGAAGTTGCTAACAATAATCCTGCTGATTTTCGTCCTGTTTTAGGACAAGCATTAGTACAACAAAGAAAAGGTAACGAAGAAGCCGCGAAACCTTTATACGAGAAAGCCTTTAACTTAGCACCCGCACAATTTAAAGACCAAATTAAACAAATGACTCCCCTTCTCACCGATGAAAATACAGCCCCAGAATCAGAAAACACTGAGGAATAATTATTAGGGGATTGATTTCCCCCCTTTCAAAGGGGGGTTAGGGGGGATTTATTGTAACTTGACTTTTCCAAAATGGTATTATTTAGGGTTTGCTGTTAAGAAGCTAAAAGTTTTACCAAATAAGGATTTGAGGCGATTAAGATATTAGTAAAAATGCAAGTTCATTGATTGTTCAATCGTCACGCACCTTGCATCAAAACCTTAAACTCCTACCAATCAATTAACCCTCTTGCATGCAAGCCTTTTGCCTCTTGCCTTACTAAACCAACCAATGCACTTTTTCAGCAAGCCCTATTTAAACTGATCTTTTGCCTTTTCAAACGCCTGATTTAACTCATCCCAAGCAGATTGAAAACCGGACTTAACCTCATCCCATGCCTCACCAGTTGCTTCTTGTAAATCATTGAGTCGCTGTTGTAGCGCCTCTTTTTTTTCCTGAAGCTGGTTAATTTGTTGGTCTAATTCTGCTTTTCTTTCCTCACTAGCTTGGGATGCTTTTCCTTTTAACTCATCAATTTTTGACCCCATTTCTGCGAGTTTTTGTTCCATTTCGCCTTTAGAATTTGGTTCTGACATTTTGCCTCCTAATTGTTGTCTAGAAAAGTTTAGATAAATTATACAGTGATTTTACCAATTTAAAGCAATCCCTCCTCAAAAATAACAGATAAAATACTCCAATGCTTGCTACAAATAAATTCCATCAATTTCCCCCAAAATTGGGGGTTAGGTTTTACCCTGAGCGGCTCGAGTGAGCCTCGCCGAACTCCTGTCGAAGGGGGGCTAACCCTATCTAGCCAAGTTTTTAGAATTTCAGATAAGATCAGCATTACCCACCTGATCCCATTATCATTAGTAGGGATGAATCACCAATAAAAATCAAGGAGAAAACTTAAATTATGCACCGTATCGCAGCCACCCCTGGCGGTTGGAATCCCGACACCGAAGGCGTTGTTTTTATTGAACAAACCCCAGCCCCAATTATTATTTTAACCGCAGCCGATACCGATATTCAAATGTTAGCAACCGCCGTCAATCAGCTTCCTTCTGATTTTCCAGAAGTGCGAGTTGCAAACATCTTAAACCTACAACAAGAATTGAGCATCGACACCTATGCTGATACTGTTTTAAGTCAAGCTAAAGTCATTATTTTACGCCTATTGGGAGGACGTGCTTATTGGTCTTATGGTCTAGAAGTGGTTAAGGAAATCGCAGCAGAAAACGACATCTTATTATTTATTTTACCAGGAGACGATCGCCCTGACCCCACATTAATCAGTCACTCCACTGTTTCCCTTTCTCTCGTCAACAAACTTTGGCATTATTTCATCGAAGGAGGAATCGAAAATTGTCGTCATAGTTTACAGTTTGTTGCTGATTTAGGTTGTGGAAAAAACTATCAACCTCCTCAAGTGAAATCTGTTCCTCGCGTTGGCATCTATTCCTCTCCTTTTCTTCCCAAAACAGAAACCACTCAAGGAAACATTGCGATTCTTTTTTACCGCGCTCATTATTTAGCTGGAAACACCGCACCCATTGACTTGTTATGTGAGAAAGTCGCACAGAAAAACTTATCTCCTCTTCCCATTTTTGTCTCCGCTTTGAGTCAAGAAGAGATACAAGCTGAGGTTTTAGAATACTGTCAAAATGTAGAACTGATTTTGAATACAACCAGCTTCTCTTTAGCGAAGTTTGGGGACGAACAGCAAAGCAGTTTTTGGCAACAGTTAGGTGTTCCCGTTTTACAAGTTATTTTAAGCGGGGGAACAAAACAACAATGGGAGGATGGAATGCAAGGCTTAAGCCCTCGTGATGTTGCCATGAATATTGCCCTTCCTGAAGTCGATGGACGCATTATTACTCGTGCGATTTCCTTTAAATCATCTCAACAGTGGAATCAACAATTAGAAACCGATGTTGTTGGATATGAACCAGTGATCGATCGCGCGACTTTTGTCGTTAATCTCGCTCAAAATTGGGTCAATCTTTCTCAAACTCCCAACTCCGAAAAAAAAGTCGCCTTAATTCTTGCCAACTATCCCAACAAAGACGGTCGAATTGCTAACGGAGTCGGTTTAGATACCCCCGAAAGTTGTGTCAAAATCTTACAAGCCTTACAAGCAGATGGTTATACAATTTCCTCCCTTCCTCAAACAGGAGATGAGTTAATTCAATGGTTAACTGAAGGCATTACCAACGACTCAGAAGGATGGTCTTATCGTACTGTTAAACAAGCTCTTTCTCTAGCAACGTATCAAGATTATTTCGCCACCCTTCCTGAGAAAGTCCAATCAGAAATTACGCAACGTTGGGGAGAAATCAAAACAAAAACTTTCCCCATCCCAGGGATACAACTGGGGAATATTTTTGTCGGAATACAGCCCTCTAGAGGATACGATCTCGACCCCACCTTAAACTATCATTCCCCAGATTTAGAACCCACTCCCAACTATCTCGCCTTCTATTTTTGGTTACGATATCAATTCCAAACCCAAGCCATTATTCATGTCGGAAAACATGGCAACTTAGAATGGTTGCCTGGTAAAAGTATTAGTCTCAGCAACACTTGTTATCCCGAAATTACTCTCGCTTCCCTTCCTCATTTTTATCCCTTCATTGTTAATGATCCAGGAGAAGGATCACAAGCCAAACGTCGCGCTCATGGGGTAATTTTAGATCACTTAACTCCTCCGCTCACTCGTGCCGAATTATATGGAAAATTGCAACAATTAGAAGGCTTGATTGATGAATATTATGAAGCACAAACGCTCGACCCTTCTCGTCTTCCTTTAATCGCTGATAAAATTACCGATTTAGTCACCTCCGAAAACCTCCATCAGGATTTAGGAATGGCTGAATTTGATCGAAACCGCATCAGTGAATTTCTCACCCTCGCTGACGGTTATCTTTGTGAATTAAAAGAAGCACAAATTCGAGATGGATTACATATCTTTGGACAATGTCCTCAAGCCAGACAATTACGAGATTTAATTCTCTCCATCGCTCGTTCTCCTGGGAACAATCATCTAGGAATCACTCGATCGATTGCTCAATCCTATCATCTCAATTTCGATCCACTAACTGACGACTATTCCCTCCCCTTTTCTCTTCCTAAAACTCACGCTTCCCTTCCCGAAACCTTAAAGGAAAACTTATCTCACTGTCGCCTTATTGGTGATGCTGTAGAAGCCATAGAAATCGCGGCCGCCAAACTCATTGAAGATCATATTCTTGAAAATAAATCTTTCTCTTCTCTCCCTTCTCCCCTCCAAAAAGAATTAACTTGGATACAAAACCATCTTCTTCCCAACCTCCAACTGACTCCTGAAGAAATTAAACATTTATTACAAGGATTAAACGGAAAATATGTCTCTCCAGGCGCTTCTGGTGCGCCAACGAGAGGACGACCTGATGTTTTACCCACAGGACGTAATTTTTATTCTGTAGATATTCGAGGAATTCCCACCGAAACTGCTTGGGATGTGGGAAGAAAAGCAGCAGAAATGTTGATTGAACGCTACACCCAAGACAATGGAGAATATCCCCAATCTTTAGCGATTTCTGTATGGGGAACATCTACCATGCGAACGGGTGGTGATGATATTGCTCAGGCGTTTGCTCTCATGGGAGTAAAACCAATTTGGGATGGCATTTCTCGCCGCGTTGTTGACTTTGAAATTATCCCTTTATCCGTCTTACAACGTCCTCGGGTTGATGTTACTTTACGCATCTCAGGCTTTTTTAGAGATGGGTTTCCCAACCTCATTAATTTATTCAATCAGGTGACAGAAACGGTTTCCAATTTAGAGGAAAATTCCCAAGATAATCCCCTCGCAAAACAAGTTCAAACTGAAACAAAATATTGGCAAGAACAAGGGTTAAGCCTAGAAGAAGCAAACGCTCGATCGCGCTATCGAATTTTTGGCTCGAAACCTGGCGCTTATGGAGCAGGTTTACAAGGTTTAATTGAAGCGCAAAATTGGCAAACCGATGAAGATTTAGCTCGTGCTTATATCAACTGGAGTAGTTACGCTTACACCGAAAAAGGTATCGGAAAAGCAGCACCAGAAGCCTTGACTCAACGCTTAGAAAACTTACAGGTTGTTCTCCACAATCAAGACAACCGAGAACATGATTTATTAGACTCTGATGACTACTATCAATTCCAAGGTGGATTAACCGCCGCCATTCGTTCGATTACAGGGAAAAATCCTCAGACTTACTTCGGAGATAATTCCCTGATGGAAAAACCAAAAGTCAGACAATTAAGTGAGGAAATTACTCGCGTTTATCGCTCTCGTGTTGTTAATCCTAAATGGATGGAAGGGGTAATGCGTCATGGCTATAAAGGAGCGTTTGAAATGGCGGCAACTGTTGATTATTTATTTGCTTATGATGCTACCGCTCAATGTGTAGAAGATTATATGTATGAAGGCATCGCTAACGCCTATTTATTTGATGAAACGGTTCAGACTTTTTTGCAGAATAAAAATCCTTGGACGATGCGAGATATTGCAGAAAGATTGTTAGAAGCAAATCAACGCGGAATGTGGAATAATGCACCCACCCAAATGTTGGCAGAATTAAGAACGATTGTTCATCAAGCAGAAGCGGTGGTTGAGGAAAAAATGTAGTCTTTTTCTGTAGGGGCGTTCGATTTATTCACTCATGGTATTACTTATTCTTTGATGACTTGCCAAATAACGAATAACTAATAACAAATAACAAATAACGAATAACTAATAACAAATAACAAATAACAAATAACAAATAACAAATAACAAATAACAAATAACAAATAACAAATAACAAATAACAAATAACAAATAACAAATACCAAATAACCAATCAAGAGAAGCCAGAAAAGGGCGAAATTTTTTTTCAGGGGTTGCGCTCGATCGAGTTTCCTGATAAAGTATTTCTATATAATGGGAAGTGTTGCCAATTTTAAAACACGCCCCTGAAAGCAAGAAAACTCGTTCCTAATATCCCCCCTCCCCGTATTGACAAGCCTCGATCGAGCATCAGAATTTAAAGAAATCCTGAAGACTTACCATAAGTGAAAACAGTGGGCAAAATCTAGAAAATATGGTAGGCAAATGAATCCTCATGTTGAATAAAGCATCATTCCCATTCCACGATACCTTTTTCGCCAACACCAATGTTCCTGAGCCTGTCGAAGGATAACAAATAACAAATAACAAATAACAAATACCAAATAACAAATACCAAATAACCAATCAAGAGAAGCCAGAAAAGGGCGAAATTTTTTTTCAAGGGTTGCGCTCGATCGAGTTTCCTGATAAAGTATTTCTATACAATGGGAAGTGTTGCCAATTTTAAAACACGCCCCTGAAAGCAAGAAAACTCGTTACTAATATCCCCCCTCCCCGTATTGACAAGCCTCGATCGAGCATCAGAATTTAAGGAAATCCTGAAGACTTACCATAAGTGAAAGCAGTGGGCAAAATCTAGAAAATATGGTAAGCAAGCCGATTTCAAGGTTGAATTAAACATCATCCCCAACCCCCACACCGAAAGAAGCCAGAAAAGGGCGAAATTTTTTTTCAAGGGTTGCGCTCGATCGAGTTTCCTGATAAAATATTTCTAGATAATGGAAAGTGTTGCCAATTTTAGAAACTGCCCCTGAAAGCAAGAAAACTCGTTACTAATATCCCCCCTCCCCGTATTGACAAGCCTCGATCGAGCATCAGAATTTAAGGAAAATAATTAAGAAAACGATAGGAAACAGTGATGGGCAAAAACGGAAAAACGTGGTAAGAAATTTAAAATTGAATAAAAGATCAAGCAACCGATCGAGAAAAGACTCGCTTCGATCGAGCCAGTGGCTTTATGATGGGGATGTGTGGTGTGAAGTGAAGTGAAAGGAATAAGATGACTGCTCAAAGCCAACTTATCTCCGTTAAGGTGTTACGAGGCGCAATCAAACGTAAAGTTGACCCCTTACTGGTTCGTCAAAAAAAAGACAAAAGCATTGCCCTTGTTGCCCAAGATGGAGAAATACTCAAAAGACTATTTGACATTGCCTTCTCCAGCGTGGTGCTAGTAATAGGTTCGCCCTTATACTTACTTCTAGCAATTCTGATCAAAATCAGTTCACCAGGTCCAATTTTTTATATTCAAGAACGGATCGGCAAAAATTATAAAGCATTCCGTTGTATAAAATTTAGAACCATGGTCAAAAACGCAGATGCGCTAATGGAGCGTCTGTTGCTAGAGTATCCCGAATTAGAACAAGAATATCAAGAAAACTTCAAACTGAAAGAAGACCCGCGAGTGACTCCCATCGGGAAATTTCTTCGCTATACCAGCTTAGATGAACTCCCTCAGTTTTGGAACGTCTTAAAAGGAGACATGAGCGTTGTCGGTCCCCGTCCTCTCGTGCCAGAGGAACTGTATAAATATGGTCGTCATATTGGTAAGATTTTAACCATCAGACCAGGCATTACAGGATTATGGCAAGTTTCAGGACGAAATGACATTCCTTATGAAAGACGAGTGAACATGGATGTTTATTATGTCAACTTTCGGAACTGGTTACTGGACCTTTGGGTCATCATAAAAACCATTGGGGTAATGCTCCTCCCTCAAGATAACGGGGGATACTAAATGAATGGTTTGTGAAACAAAGGATAAATTAGAAAAGATGACCGAAAGCAAAACGGCGTTAATTACTGGAATTACAGGTCAAGATGGCTCTTACCTAAGTGAATTGTTGCTGGAAAAAGGCTATGAAGTGCATGGAATTATCCGTCGCACTTCCACCTTTAATACTGACCGCATTGATCACATTTATGTTGATCCTCATCAAGAAGAAGCCAGACTATTTCTGCATTATGGGGATTTAACCGATGGCACAACTCTACGGCGGTTATTAGAAGCAGTGAAACCCATTGAGATTTATAATCTGGGAGCGCAGTCTCATGTCCGCGTGAGTTTTGACTCCCCAGAATATACGGTTGATACCGTAGCAATGGGAACATTACGCTTATTAGAAGCTATCCGCGACTATCAACATCGCACTGGGATTCAAGTCAGATTCTATCAAGCCGGTTCATCGGAAATGTTTGGGAAAGTGCAGGAAATCCCCCAAAAGGAAACTACCCCGTTTTATCCTCGCAGCCCCTACGCTTGCGCGAAAGTGTATGCTCATTGGCAAACCGTGAACTATCGAGAATCTTATGATTTGTTTGCCTGTAATGGCATTTTGTTCAACCATGAAAGTCCTCGACGTGGCGAAACCTTTGTTACTCGCAAAATTACCCGCGCTATCTCACGGATTTTAGCAGGACAACAAAAGTTCCTGTATATGGGGAATTTGGATGCTAAACGCGATTGGGGATACGCTAAAGATTACATTGAAGCCATGTGGTTGATGTTGCAACAAGACCAACCCGAGGATTATGTGGTCGCCACTGGCGAAACTCATTCGGTGCGGGAATTTCTCGAACTTGCCTTTAGTTATGTGAATCTCAACTGGGAAGATTATGTCCGCTTTGATGAACGCTATTTGCGTCCAGCAGAAGTGGAATTATTAATCGGTGATCCCGCAAAAACGAAAGAAAAATTGGGTTGGCAACCTTCTGTTAATTTTGAAGAGCTAGTTCAATTGATGGTAGATGCTGATTTAGAGGCTTTAGGCTTAACGCCGCCAGCCACTAAAAATGGCAAATTAATTCAGGATAACGCTTATATCCGTCAAAATGTGGGTTCAATGTCTTATTAATTAAATCATTCGCATCCTCACCAAATCGGTGAGGAACTTTTTTTGGGAGGATAAAGAAGAACAATGTTGGAATTGCAAGAGAAACGAATTGTTGTTACTGGCGGTGCTGGCTTCTTAGGGCGACAAGTGATTGATCAGTTGGTGAAAGCAGGAGCGCAAGCAGATAAAATTACTGTGCCTCGATCGAGCGACTGTGATCTCAGAGACTTTAGCAACTGTCAAAAAGTTTCCGCTCAACAGGATATTATCATTCATCTCGGCGCCCATGTGGGAGGAATTGGCTTAAACCGAGAAAAACCCGCCGAACTCTTCTATGACAACCTAATGATGGGAACACAACTAATTCACGCCGCCTATCAAGCAGGAGTGGAAAAATTTGTCTGTGTCGGAACGATTTGCGCCTACCCCAAATTTACCCCAGTTCCCTTCCGAGAAGATGACTTATGGAACGGCTATCCCGAAGAAACCAATGCTCCCTATGGCATCGCCAAAAAAGCCCTTCTCGTGCAATTAGAAGCCTATCGCCAACAATATGAATTTAATGGCATTTACCTACTTCCTGTTAATCTCTATGGACCCGAAGACAACTTTAACCCCGAAAGTTCCCACGTGATCCCAGCTTTAATTCATAAAGTCCATCAAGCGCAAAAAAAAGGGGAAAAAACCCTTCCTGTCTGGGGAGATGGCAGCCCCACCCGAGAATTTCTCTACTCCACTGATGCTGCCAGAGGAATTGTCATGGCAACTCAACATTATGATGAACCAGACCCTGTTAATCTCGGAACAAACGAAGAGGTAGTCATTAAAGACCTTGTGGAATTAATCTGTGAACTAATGGACTTTCAAGGGGAAATTGTTTGGGAAACCGACAAACCCAACGGTCAACCCCGTCGCTGTTTGGATACCCAACGGGCAAAAGAACGGTTTGGTTTTACCGCAGCAACAGCATTTAAACAGGGACTAAAGAATACAATTGACTGGTATCGAGAAAATGCTGATTAAAGCATTAACGAAACTGATATCCTCAACTCCAGTCTTGTTGTATGGTTAATTAGGAGAAATTCTGTAAAAAAAAGTATGACTTTTGATCAATCCATTTTGAAGGGGATAACAACTGATTTCCTACTAGCAACGGCGGAAGAAGAAGCCGCGCAACCTGAAGGATCATTGATTCTCGCCAGTGTTCTTTTGAGTTTAGTTGCGATTTATATCGCCAGCAAAATCGGGGGCGAACTTTGTTCTCGAATTAATCTTCCTCCCGTTTTGGGAGAGTTAGTCGGTGGTGTGGTCATTGGGGTTTCGGTACTGGGGTTACTGGTGTTTCCAGAAACGGGAGCAACAGCCGAGGATTCCCTGATGATGGCATTTTTAGCACGAACCACTGACTTAAATCCCAATACCGCCGAAGCGGTGTTTGAAGCACAAGGAGAAGTGATTACCATCCTGTCAGAGTTAGGGGTGGTGATTTTACTCTTTGAAATTGGTTTAGAATCAGACCTCAAAGAACTCTTGCGAGTGGGTCCGCAAGCGGCTGCGGTGGCGGTAACAGGTGTCCTTGCGCCCTTTGTGGGAGGAACTGCGGGGTTATATTACGGCTTTGGTGTACCTGCGATTCCTGCGGTTTTCGCTGGGGCGGCTTTAACGGCGACCAGTATCGGCATTACGGCAAAAGTTTTGTCGGAATTGGGACGGTTAAATTCTAAGGAAGGACAAATTATTATCGGGGCGGCGGTCATTGATGATGTGCTAGGGATTATTATTCTGGCGGTGGTTGCTAGTTTAATTAAAACGGGCAATATTGAAGTCAGTAATGTTCTCTACCTAGTGGTCAGTGCCGGAGCATTTTTAGTGGGAACTATTTTGATTGGACGTTTCCTTAGTCCCTTTTTGGTGGGAATGGTCAATGAAATGAAAACCCGAGGACAGTTATTATTGACGGCTTTGGTGTTCGCCTTTGCTTTAGCTTATATTGCGACGGCAATTAACTTAGAGGCGATTTTAGGGGCGTTCGCTGCGGGTTTGGTTCTCGGAGAAACCGAAAAACGAAAAGAGTTAGAAGAACAGGTGGTTCCCGTTGCTGATATTTTAGTTCCTGTGTTCTTTGTTTGTGTGGGCGCAAGAACCGATTTAGGGGTTTTAAATCCTGCTGTTCCTAGTAACCGTGAAGGTTTGATTTTAGCGGCGTTTTTGATTACAGTTGCCATTATTGGTAAGGCAATTGCAGGCTATACGATTTTTGGTCGTCCCGATATTAATAAATTGGCCATCGGCGTGGGAATGATTCCTCGCGGTGAAGTGGGATTAGTTTTTGCAGGGGTAGGGGCCGCTAGTGGCGCTCTCTCCCCAGCAACGGAAGCGGCAATTATTGTCATGGTGATTGTCACCACATTTATTGCTCCTCCCTTTCTACGAGTGGTGTTCCCAGATGCTTCCCCTGAAGAAACAACAGAAACCTCAAAGCAAGAAGGAGGCTAAGATAACAGAAAAATTCTGCCAGGTTGAGATAAACTGATTGGTTAACTGTTACGGTTATGCTAAGTGCCTATAATTGTTGAGGGCGCGATCGAGCGTGTGAGGAGTTAAGAGTGGTGAAACGAGCCTTATTATTAGTTGGTTCTCTAGTCGCAAGTGGGTTAATGGCAGCCCCCGCCGAAGCGGGAAAGCTCAAGTTCTGGCGGTTTGATGAAGACAACAACCGTCTGCTTTTTCAAACCGAAGATCGGGTACAACCCAAAGCACAATTGATTTTTAATCCGACGCGGGTGGTGATTGATTTGCCCAGTACCACCCTCGGTCACTCTTTGGTCAATCAACCGGTGGGAGAGGTGGTTAAAGAAGTGCGAGTGGGTCAGTTTAACCCTGATACCACTCGCATGGTGATCGAATTAGCCCCCGGTTATGCCCTAGACCCAGAAAAAGTGAAAATTCGCGGTGACAATGCCAAAGCCTGGTCAGTGGAGTTACCCCCTCCCCAACGTCAAGCACAAACACAGAGAGCTTCTTCTCCCCCGAAACAGGATTTAAACACAAGGGAGAGACGCTCTCCGTTATTGGAAACGAAAGCCTCTCCCGAAGAAACGCTCGATGAGATTGATCATCCCAATCTACAAGTCACTCGTAGTGGCTTGTTATTGCGCTTAGATGGGACGCCAAGACAAGACATTAAAGTGGAACGGAGTCAAGATCAAAAACGGATTTCCTTTCGTATCCCCAAAATTAACTTGCCTTCAGAATTACCACCAGTTTTACCCATTAGGAATTATGGCATCAGTTATGCCGAATTTAAGTCGAATCCTCGTCAGTCTTCAGTAGAAATGATTCTCCATGTCAATGAAGACAGTCCCAACTGGCAAGGGTTTCCCACGTTAAGTGGCTTGGTTTTATTACCAGAAGGAGGCATGAAAGCGGTGCGTGAAGGTGTACCTAGTCCGCAGCTTCCGCAATGGGTACAGAAAACCATCGAAGAATCCCAGCGCACGGTTATTGAAGCGGTAGATTTAGTGGAGAATCAGTTATTGATTCGGGCAAATCGTCCAGTGACAGGAACGGGAAACTGGGATCGCTTCAGTGGCGTTTATGAAATCAGGATTCCCAAAGCAGAGTTAGCTGAACCTGTACAGGGACCCCCTTTAACTCGTAACAGTCCAGTTTCCCAAATTCGGGTGCGTCAAGAGGATGAGGAAACGGTTGTGGTACAGGTGCAAGCCTCGCAGGGGGTGAGTATTTCCGATCAACTCAATCAACCCAGTGAAAGCACCCTTGCCATTGCTTTGCGACGGCTACAACCGATCGCGCCTAGAAACAATCGCTCCCCTCTCGGTAATGTGAACAGTCAACCGCAAGCGATTCGCGTCCCTGAAACTCGCCCTGCTCCCTCTCCTCCTCCCTCCCCCAGGCTTAACGAGAATCAAGACGGATTACTGGTGGTGTTAGACCCTGGACATGGGGGTAAAGACCCAGGTGCGGTGGGAATTGGTGGGTTACAAGAAAAAAATGTTGTCCTACCGATTTCTCATCATGTTCGTAAAACTTTAGAAAGTAATGGCTTACAGGTGAAGATGACGCGGTGGGACGATCGCTTTATCAGTCTCGCGGGACGATCGGAAATGGCAAACCGTTTAGATGCGGATTTATTTATTAGTATTCATGCCAATGCCATCAGCATGAGTCGTCCAGATGTGAATGGGGCAGAAACCTTTTATTATTCCAGTGGTCGTGCTTTAGCACAGGCGATTCAACGCCGTATTATTAGCCAGATGGATATGCGCGATCGAGGCGTAAAACAGGCAAATTTCTACGTTTTACGAAACTCAGCCATGCCCGCGGTTTTAGTAGAAGTGGGATTTGTCACTGGACGCTTAGATGCCCCTCGTTTGGCTGATCCTAAATTCCGTCAACGCATGGCAGATGCGATCGCTGACGGTATTTTACAATACGTTCGACAAACTCAATAAACGCAGACTAAAGATTAACTTGCTGACTAACGATTTACCCCAACCCTCTCCTAAGCAAATGACTTCTAATTCTCCCATCGGCGTTTTCGACAGTGGTTTAGGTGGCTTAACCGTTTTACGGGAAATTTATCAACAACTCCCCCAAGAATCCATCCTTTATTTCGCTGATACGGCTCGTCTTCCCTATGGCACTCGCTCCCATCAAGAAATTTTGCACTTTTGCCGCGAAATCTTAAATTGGATGACGGCTCAAAATGTGAAAATGGTGATCATGGCTTGTAATACTTCCTCCGCACTCGCTCTCGAAACCGTGCGATCGGAGTTTGACATCCCCATTTTAGGGGTGATCCTCCCCGGAGCGCGAGCCGCAGTGGCAAAAGGGAAACGCATCGGGGTGATTGCGACTCCTGCGACAGCTACCAGTAACGCCTATCGACAAGCGATTTTAGAAGTGAATCATCAGGCGAAGGTGTGGCAAGTCAGTTGTCCAGAATTTGTCCCTCTCATTGAGCAAAATCGACTGAATGATCCTTATGTGCGAGAAGTTGCTCAACGCTATTTAGCCCCCCTACAAGAGAAACAAATTGATACCTTAGTATATGGATGTACCCATTATCCCTATCTCGCGCCTGTATTAGGGGATATTCTACCAGCAACCACCCATTTTATTGATCCAGCCCAGCACGTGGTTGTGGCAGCGGAACGGGAATTAGAATTGATGGGGAATAAAAATCTCGATCGACCCACTCCCACTCGTTTTTGTGTCAGTGGCGACGCAGCACAATTCGCCCATCGATCGCGCCATTGGCTCGGTTGTACACCGCTTGTCGAGCAGATTCAGTTACCCACCTTAGTAGAAAGTTGCCATAGCACATCTCTACATAATTGATTGATGTTGGGTTTCGCTGCTCTCCACCTCACCTACAATCTGTGTTGGGTTTCGCTACTCTCCACCCAACCTACAAGCTGTGTATTGTTAAAGAAAGTGTACGGGAAGTTATGCGAGAAGAATGGTTCAAGTTTTTTGAGATGCTCGTTCCTTATGTTGATGATGAAGAACAAGCCGAAATTGAAACAACTTTTTTACCTGATCAGTTTCAAGAAGATGACTTTATCAACATAACCAAATTGGTTGCTAATGAAAATAGAGATCAGTAAGTCAGCAAACAAATTTTTAGAAAACAGGGGTTAAGCAGTATCAATTGATTATTAATTTTTTGTCCTGATTGTAACTATTCACTATACAAAATATAATAATATTTGTATTGAGAAGAACTTTATCGGACATTCGCTTGTTCTCGGTTAAATTTGAACCCTTTAGTGTTTAAAGAGATGGCTTGAAATGGTTTTTTGGGGCGAGGTTCGGTTGAAGTTTCTCTCAATTGCGAATCGTCTATGATCAGAACACGGACGCTTTTTCCTTCCCACTGACTTCCATATTCGGGAGGAAGGATAACAGTTTGGTTCTGGAGAATCGTTGTAAATTCAATTGCTTCCATAATTAAATTCTATTCATGTGCCTATTTAATAATTAGCCTATCACATCTGTCGCTACCTCATAGCTGTAAGACCGTAGGGTGGGCATTGCCCACCCTACAAGATGTAACTATAGATAATGACTACAATTCCTGCTTTTAATCGTTTCCGATAACCAATATCAATTAGTTTAATAATCGAAATCGCTTCTCTCGTTCCGATCGGGATGCCAATTTTGGGTAAGAAATGACTGCGTAAAAACCGTTTTAATAAAATGGTAACGCCAAACGTCGCCACCACCAAAACCAACTTCCAAATCACCGTAAAAGAAATGGCATCCATGACAATCCCAAAAAGATTTTATCTCTTAACCTTTCTCGCTGCTTGATGTAACAAGTTGCGGTTGTTGCTTTTCTAATGCGGTTAGGATGGCTAAAAATTCTTGTTCAAACCCGACTTGGGCGCGATTTGTTTTCCCTCCTAAATAAAGAGAATTATCCACTTTTAACGCCCAAATTTGTGAGTGAGAAACGTAACTCATTACCACTCCCACCATTAGTAAACCAAAGCCAGTATAAACGATCGGAATCCCTGGATCAGCTTTAATTTGTAATCCAGTTGAACCAATTAATTTTTGCACTTTTAGGGTAATTCCTTCCACTTCAATTCCCATCCCTGGACGTACCACACCCGTTAATTTTCCCGCCGTATCATACACCAAAAGCGTCCCTTTCAAGTCACGAGTCAGCAAAGACACCCCTTGACTGAGATCAGGTTTAATGGGAACCCATGTTCCCCATAAATTCCCCTCTCCTTCCTGATTTAATTTCGCCATAGGAAGTCTAAAAATGGGACTATTATTAATCTGTACTGTTACCGCCGCAATTCCCCAGTCGGTTTGATAAAAAGTAACTCCGTCGTAGCGTAACGGTTGATTGACGTGGATGGTTTCTTGTTTCAATTCGTTTCCTTTGAGATCAACCACTGATAAGTCGGAGTAAAACTGATCAATCTCTCCTTCTTGTGTATAATCAATCCAAAAGTCATTAACTCGCACTTGCCAATCTTGGGGAATTTGCGCCTTAGACAGTTTTCCCGCTTCAAAAATGTTCTTGACTTGAAACGTCTCTCCAGTGGCGACCATTTCCTGCGCCATAAAACCTGTAAAAGCGCCCCAAATCGCACCAACAAGGATGATTAACATACTAATATGAACCACAATCGGAC
Organism: Dactylococcopsis salina PCC 8305; assembly: GCF_000317615.1. GTDB lineage: Bacteria > Cyanobacteriota > Cyanobacteriia > Cyanobacteriales > Rubidibacteraceae > Halothece > Halothece salina. The sequence continues at coordinate 1,879,065 of NC_019780.1, forward strand.
CAATACGTCCCATGATTCCTTTCCTAGCGTAAAGTTGGTTTCCCTCTTGAAAGATTTTGTAGCGGTGTTGTTTTAATTCGGGGATGAGTTGGTCGAGGGTGAGGTATGATAATTCGGTACTGAGGGCGAGTTTTTCAAACTGACTGGGACGTTTATAATACTGCCAACGTCGTGCTGATTTTAAGGTGGGAAGTTGACGGGTAAAGCTACAGGCGGTTAAACTACTTCCGAAAACTACTAGAAGAGTGACAAACCACCAAGTGGTATAAACATGATCTAAGCCTAATGTTAGAATCACTTTCCAAGAGAGAAATCCCAGAATAGCGGGGTCTTCTGGATAGTTGTTTTGGTAGAAAGAGACACTTTGTCCTTGTTCGATAATTGTACCCGAAATGCTGAAAAGGGCGATCGAGAGCAGTAAAATAATGGCTAAACGTAGATCAGCTAAACCCGAGATTAATTGCCGCCAGCCTTGTTTAAAAGTGATTTGAGTCATTGTTATTAACGATACTTAATGCAGGTGATTAAAATTGTGTCGCAGGTAAGCGTAAAAGTAGGGAAAAGACCCCAAACCCGATCAGTAACGCGCCACTGATGGGAGTGATCCAAGTTCCCCAACGACGAAATTCCAGAAATTTCTTGATGGAAGCGGTAAAAATACCAGCAATGACTAAAGGCGTAACATAGCCTGCGGTATAAGATAATAATAATCCCGCTCCCAAAATTAAATCTTGACTACTGGCAACCCACGCCAATAAACTCGCCAAAACAGGGGTACTACAGGGAGACGCGACTAAGCCAAAGGTTAATCCTAGTAAGTAGGAACGAATTGAGGGAGGAAAGTCGTCTTTAATCCATTGTGTGCCACCAAAAGACGGAAAACGCAGGGGGATGATTTCTAAAAGGTTTAATCCCATCAAAATCGCGATCGCGCTTACAATAATCGGCAGACCAACGCCCACTTGTCCATAAACTTGTCCGAAACCCGCCGCAAATACACCGAGTCCTGCTAAAGTAGTGGCTAATCCGAGGGCAAACCAACTAGACTTCCATAAGGCATCTTTACGTCCTTCTGTTTCCGATGCACCAATATAGCCAACAGTAATCGGTAACATAGAAAGCATACAAGGAGTGAGACTGGTAAGTAAACCAGCGACAAAGATAATTCCCACACTCACTGGACTGAGTTGATTTAACTGTTGAGAAACCAACTGATCTGCTAATTGTTGCAGTTGGTAGAGAAAAAGTTGTAAATTTTCTAGCATGAGAAACTGATCATAAATGGGTCTTCTGTTTGCATCTTAGCTTAATTGAAGTTCTGTCACCGATGAGAGATTGACCTGATAAAAATTTAGAGGTAGTATTACCTCCACGCTTATTGTTTTCAAACCAAGTGTTAATTATAATCTTATGACTGCTTTACCAGCGCGAGAACCTGCTTCGGAAAATAATGCTTTTGAACGGAAAAATTCTAGGCAAGAAACACCCGTTTCTACTCTGAAGGAACTGGTGGCAAATTTGAGACGAGAACAAAATAAAGTGCAAAATCTTTTAAGTTCTTTGGGCTTTGCTTTGCGTAGTTTTAATAATCTCAATCAGTTTTTAGAGATTATTCCGTTAATGGCAACTCGCGTTTCTGATAGTGATGGTAGTGCTTTATTACTTTATAAAGGGGAAGGGAAAATCAGTTTAGAACAAGTGCATTGTCAAGGGGGATTGGCTTGTCAAGAAGTGCGACAAGGCATTGCTAAGGTGACTCGTGAATTAGGGAAAAAAAATACGTCTCAAGCTGAAGAAATAGTCGCTTTAGATGCTTTGTTGGAAAAGGCTTTACCAACGGATATTAGGTTATTTGGAACGCCAATTTTAGCGAAAGGAAAAGAACGAGGAAGGTTGTATGTTTTTACGCGCGATCGCGCCTATGAATGGACATTAAGCCGACAAAAATTAGTGCAATTAGTGGCGGATCAAGTGGCGGTTGCGATCGCGAATAATGATCTCGCGGTGGAAGTGCGTCAAAAAGAAAAGCTCGATCGAGAATTGGAAGTGGCGACAGATATCCAGTTTCATCTTCTCCCCCGTAAATACCCCAAAATCCAAGGACTTGATCTCGCGGCGGCTTGTCGAACGGCAAATCGGGTGGGAGGAGACTATTATGATTTTATTCCCGCGAATTATGATCAACCCCAAAGCAAAACCGAAACCGACGAAACGATCGGGAGTAGTCAGCCTTGGAGTATTGTCATCGGTGATGTCATGGGAAAAGGTGTTCCTGCAGGATTAATTATGACCATGACACGGGGAATGCTGAGGGCAGAAGTTTTAAATCACCACTCACCAGCGAAGATTCTCGAACATCTGAATCATGTGATGTATGATGATTTAGAAAGTTCTCATCGCTTTGTTACGCTTTTCTACTCCCAATATGACCCGAAAACTCGTCGCTTATCTTACAGTAATGCAGCGCATAATCCCCCTTTATGGTGGCAAGCCAGTACAAATACTGTCCAGCGTTTGGATACGTTAGGAATGTTGGTGGGATTAGATACTGATTCCAAATATGAAGAAGCCACCGCACAACTCGATCGCGGCGATACGGTTTTATATTACACCGATGGCTTTACCGATGCGGTGAATGTGAAGGGACAACGGTTTGAGGAAGAAAATTTAATTCAATGTTTCCAGAAAGCGGCGGCGCAACAGTACACCCCAGAAGCAATTGTGAAACATCTTTTTGATCAAGTACAAGCCTTTATTGGTGATCAAAAACGCTCGATCGATGATATGACCCTAGTTGTGATTCAAGTTTGTTGATTTTTGTTATTGGTGATTGGTTATTGGTTATTGGTTATTCATTACTCCCCTTGTCTCCCGTATTTTGATAACTGGTCACTGTTAATGATCAATCGTTGATCTGTACAAACCCCATCCAGGGGAACATCCCAAGCATCAGTAGGTAACTCGGAAACCAAAGCCAGATCAAAAACAATGCCAATTTTAGAAATCCTTCGCCATTGGGGTTGAGCAAACAATCGATCGTAAAAGCCGCCCCCATATCCCAACCGATACCCACGAGAATCACAAGCAACGGCTGGCACTAAAATCAAATCGACAGCTTCAGGAGAACAAATTGGCGCAGAAGGTAAAGGTTCTCGAATCCCAAACCCACCCTTCGTTAAAGCGTCTCCAGGCTTCCAAAAATGCCAACTCAGTTCATTTTCCACACAGCGAGGCACTCCCCAACTATAAACACTGAGATTGAATAAAGGATCAAGACTGGGTTCGGAACGAAAATAAAAATAACTGAGGATCGTTCCCCCCTCAGACACAACAGAAGACATATCTAAATATTGATTTAATGCTTCACAGATCGCCTGACTTTTATTGTCCCATTCTTGCTCAGAGAGGGATTTTCGAGCTTGTAGCAATTCTTTTCGTAATCTCTTTTTATCTACCATTTTTCCCCTTAAAAGCGTAGGAAGTGCTAAATGTCTCTTCCCAGAGAGCAAAATCTCTGCCATGCTATAAATGTAAAGGTTCGTTAAGAAAACTCAGATTCTCCCGATTCACCAACAGGGAAATCATTGAGGCATTTTACCGAAACCAGCCGTTCATTTATCAAATCACAATTATATGACCAAAACGATACCAAAAACGCCCAAGGATGCTTCGCAGGAGTTAATTAATTCTGAGATACGGTTACGAGATGTGATCAAAACGATTCCGAAAGAATGTTTTCAGAAAAATCCGCGTAAAGCCTGGTCATCGGCGTTAATGAGTGTCATCGCCGCCGCCATTGGTTACAGCGCCATCGCCTTTTCCCCTTGGTTTCTTTTGCCCTTCGCTTGGATTTTTACGGGAACTGCATTAACAGGATGGTTTGTAATCGCCCATGACTGTGGACATCGATCGTTTGCCAAAAAGCCTTGGGTGAATGACATAGTGGGTCACATTTTTTTACTTCCTTTGATTTATCCCTTTCACAGTTGGCGTGTGCTTCACAATATCCATCACCAGCACACCAATAAACTGACAACCGATAATGCCTGGCATCCTTGGCTAACGGAAGATTATGACAAAACCCCAAAACTATTACGTTTTTTAGAAAGTCCTTTTCATGGACGGTTATGGTGGCTTTCCTCGATTTTTCACTGGGGAAGTCTTCACTTTTTACCTTCTGCGGTTGTGCCGCGTGAACAGGGAAAAGTCAAATTATCTGTTACCGTCGTCGCTATTTTTTCTCTTGTGTTCTTTCCCACTCTCTTGCTGACGGTGGGAGTTTGGGGAGTGGTGAAGTTTTGGTTAATGCCTTGGCTGGTTTATCACTTCTGGATGAGTACCTTTACTTTAGTTCACCACACCGACACCGACATTCCCTTCCGCTACGCTGACAATTGGAACGAAGTGGAATCACAACTTAGCGGAACAGTTCATTGTGATTATCCACGCTGGATTGAGTTTCTCTGTCACGATATCAATGTTCATATTCCCCATCATGTTTCTGTTGGCATTCCCGCTTACAACTTACGTTTGGCTCACGAGAGTTTACTGGAAAATTGGGGAGAGTATTTACAACTACGGACGTTTTCTTGGGGAATGATGAAAGAGATTGTGGATCAATGTCATGTTTACGAGCCAGAAGTGGCTTATCTCTCCTATAAAGCATATAACAGAAGAAACGCTTCTGATTAGAGTCTGATGGTTTCTTGGGACTAAGTTTTACAAAAAATTAAACTTTGTGACGTTCGATCGCGCAATCTGGGAAGAAGGTGCTATCTTCTTTAGAGGTGAGCCGATTGTTGCAATTAAATTAGAGAGGAGAACACCTTGAACTGGGAACTGGAACAAGCACAACCTTCCGCACAAGATCAAGTTCGTGATTATGTGGCGCAGCTACAGCTTCACATGGCGTTACAAGCTCGTAACTTAGTCCCAAGTCTCACTCAAGCTAGAGATAGCCGTGAGCAACTTTTACAAGACACTCAAGCCAGTGTCGAAAAAATGGCTTCTCGTCAAATTTAATTTAAGATCAATGTTTTTAGAGACGTTCCATACTTCGACAAGCTCAGTAACAGGAACGTCTCTACATTTTTTTTGATTGATGTTGGGTTTCATTTCATTGCACCCAACCTACGTTTTTGTAACTAATTGATGTTGGGTTTCATTTCATTGCACCCAACCTACATTTTTTTTAATTGATGTTGGGTTTCATTTCGTTGCACCCAACCTACGTTTTTGTAACTGTTGGGAAGCTAAAAGTTTTACTCAATAAGGATTTGAGGCGATTAAGTTCAGCCAAAAATGCAAGTTCATTGATTGTTTAATCGTCACGCACCTTGCCTTTTGCCTTTTGCCTTTTGCCTTTTGCCTTTTGCCTTTTGCCTTTTGCCTTTTGCCTTTTGCCTTTTGCCTTTTGCCTCTTGCCTTTTGCCTTTTGCCTTTTGCCTTTTGCCTTTTGCCTCTTGCCTTACTAAACCAATCAATGGACTTTTTCAGGAGGCACTAACTATCCACCGACTGAGATATTGGGTGAGGGTAAAGGCATCTACTCCCAAATCACTGTGGACTTTACTGGCGATAATCCCAGTTTGCGCGTGCCATACCGCTGCGGTTGCGGTGAGACTCGCCGCAGAAATGTTTTCCCGATCGGATTGAGCAATTAATCCGCCTAATAATCCCGCCAAGACATCGCCGCTTCCCCCTCTCGCTAAAGCGGGGGTACTTTCTGGAATTACCCAAGTTTCTCCCTCACCTGCAATAATGCTTCTTGCCCCTTTGAGAAGAATTGTGGTTTCGGTTTGTTCCGATGCAATTTGAGTTCTGGTGATGAAATCATTGGTTTCCGTCACCAGTTGCGGAAATAAACGTTTGAACTCTCCAGGATGTGGCGTGAGGATTGTTGTCTCAGAACGAGACTTTAGAGCCGTCATTGGGTCGGATTGCGCGATCGTGTTTAAGGCATCAGCATCAATGATTAAAGGCGTTGTTGCTTCTAAAACCAGAGGGAGAATCAATCTCGCTTCTAAGGTTAACCCCGGACCAATAACGATCGCATCATAATTGTCCCACTCCATAGCTTTTGTCGGCAATTCTGCAATTCCACCCCGACCGAACACCGATTCGGTTTCTGCACAATCCATAATAATCGCTTCGGGAAGATGGGTGACTAACATGGATTTTAAGCTCGTCGGTGCGGCAATACTCACCATTCCCACACCACTCCCACGAGCGCCTAATCCCGTGAGAATTACGCCTCCAGCATATTGGCGAGAACCAGCGATGATTAATAAATGTCCTTGTTTGTATTTGTGGGTAACAAGGGGACGCGGTAGCGGCAGAAACGATCGAGCCACACTCTCACTCATGGTTTTGATCACTTCTTTCTCCCCTAAAACCGCTTTCACATCTGCTAGGGGAATCCCAAAATTGATTAACTCGACTTTCCCCAGATAGGGAAGACTCCTATCTTGAAAAAAAGCTCGTTTCCATAATCCCAGACAAAATGTATAGTCCGCTTCGATCGCGCTTCCTAAAACCTCCCCTGTATCGGTATCTAACCCCGAAGGTAAATCAATACTAATCACAGGAATTGACCAGTGATTGATTGCTCCCACTGCTGCCGCTAAATCCCCTGTTAACGATCGCGTCATACCAAAGCCAAATAACCCATCAATGATCACCTCACATTCACTTAACCCTTCGATCGCTTGACTCACAGGAATCCTTAAACTGATGGCATAATCGTAATGCGCTTGAGTTAACTCCTTTCCCTTGACAAGAGGACGATACAACTTCACCTCATACCCTTTCAGATATAACTCACGAGCGACCACAAGCGCATCACCGCCGTTATGTCCAGGTCCCACCATCACCCCAATTTTAGAAACAACCGTGAGAGGATACAACTCCATAATCTTTTCCGTAATCAATCCTGAAACCTTTTCCATCAAAGCAGCAACAGGCATTCCCGCCTTAAACATTCGTTGCTCGATCGCGGCCATTTGCTTTGCACTGACAACAAAGTGTTCAATAGTATCTGTACATCTACGCTCATTCATTACCGACATCTCCTATGGGTGAAACCAAACCAGTGCTTCCTCGACGTTACCACCGACTCCGCGACGTTTTGAACCGACGACAAACCGATTTAACTGTCCTTTTGGAAGATGTCCACAAACCCCACAATTTCTCAGCGATTATCCGCACCTGTGACGCTGTGGGTGTATTCGCGGCGCATGGGGTGTATAACGAAGGAGATGTTCCCGCATTCAGTGAAACCGCCAAAGGAAGCGAAAAATGGGTTGATATCCACACTCATCCCGATTTAGAAACCGCAGTCAATCATCTGAAAGCGCAGAACTTTACCCTCTATGCAACCCATCTCACGGAGAATGCTCTCGACTATCGCACCATTGACTATACTAAACCGTCCTGTATTCTCTTTGGCGCAGAAAAATGGGGAGTCAGCACAGAAGCAATGGCACTTGTGGATCAAGCGATTTATATTCCGATGTTGGGGATGGTGCAATCTTTAAATGTTTCCGTAGCAGCAGCAGTGATTCTCTTTGAAGCCCAACGACAGCGACTGAATGCTGGTTTCTATGACCATTCTCGTTTTGAACCAGAAGTGCGCGATCGTATCTTATTCCAATGGACTTACCCTAATTTAGCCAACGCATACGATCGAGCAGGAAAACCCTATCCCCCTCTCGGAGAAGACGGCACCATCCTCACCGATGTCGATTCGATGGAGGAAACGAAACCCAACAACCATCAAACGTAGGTTGGGTGAAGCGAAGCGTAACCCAACACTAATCAATCTGGAAACCCAACAGCCAATCAAGGCTTGATCGAATCATCCCCATGCTACTATAGGAAATAGTGCAATCAATCTCATCCTTTCAGAAAGCACATCGTAACGCTTACTGTCAACGTCACTTAAAAATCTTTAACAATCCCCTCCCAAAATTAGTGTCAATAAACTTGCCAAGGCTTGACAAAATTGGGATTTCCGAAACGAAGCAATGAGGCTTTTACCCCAGTCAAATGAATTGAAGACACACCATCCCGTGGGATTATCATTTTTCAAATCATACCTGAAACGGCGCAATCTCGTCAAGTTTTTTCTCTTGATTTTTTCCGTTAAGAAAGATAAACCGCCTGTTTTGATAGAAAAGACTAATCGAAGATTGAATTAACTTGAGCGTTACTTATTTGAACTTGACAGAATAACAGTCATGCTACCCACAGAACTAAAACGTAGGTTCGGTGAAGGACACGAAACCCAACAGCCCATGAAGGCTCGATCGAATCATCCCCATGCTACTATAGGAAATAGTGCAATCAATCTCATCCTTTCAGGAAGCACATCGTAACGCTTACTGTCAACACCGCTTCAAACTTTTTAACAATCCCCTCCCAAAATTAGTGTCAATAAACTTGCCAAGGCTTGACAAAATTTGGCTTTCCGAAACGAAGCAATGAGGCTTTTACCCTGATCATCAGAATTGAAGACAGACCATCCCGTGGGATTATTGTTTTGCTAATCATACCTGAAACGGCGCAATCTCGTCAAGTTTTTTCTCTTGATTTTTTCCGTTAAGAAAGATAAACCGCCTGTTTTAATAGAAAAGACTAATCGAAGATTGAATTAACTTGAGCGTTACTTATTTGAACTTGACAGAATAACAGTCATGCCATCTAAACAGCTAAGTGATCAATGCCAAAACTCAAACCAGATTCAGATAAGATACATTAAGAAAGAAACTTATGCTTTAACTTATGTTCTCCATTGATTTAACTTTGAAATATAGCCCGATTCCGATTACCGTCCAACGGAAAGAGTCTGAAGACGCACAAAAGGTTTATAAAGACGTGATGGAAACACTGAAATCACCAACGCCTCAACTGGTGGAACTAACCTGTGAGAAAGACCCAGAGAAGAAAGTAGCAGTATTTAGCGATCAAATCAGTGCGGTGATTCTGTCGCAGAAAGATGGTAGTTCCGCCGGACGACCCGCAGGCTTTTTCATGCAGTAATCGGAAAGAGGCGTTCTTCGGAGCGTCTCTTATTATTTGGAAGGAAGCAAGAGGAAAACAGTGACAGAAGCCGCTATTGCCGTAAAAAAGATTAATTTCGGTTGGCAATCTCAAGAATTGATTTTGAAAGATTGTTCTTTAGAGATTCCGCGCGGAGAATTTTGGATGCTATTGGGGAACAATGGCAGTGGGAAATCAACCCTCCTGCGGATTTTAGCAGGGTTATTGAGTCCACAGAGCGGAGAGTGTTATGTAGAACAGCCGTTAGGATTCGTGTTCCAAAATCCCGATCATCAGTTAGTGATGCCAACAGTGGGAGCAGATGTTGCCTTTGGCTTGGTGTCAGAAAACTTAAATTGGATCGAAAAGCGCGATCGCGTCCAAGAAGCATTAAGCGCCGTTAATCTCGGCGGTTGGGAAAGACGACCGATTTACGCCTTGAGTGGCGGACAAAAACAACGGATTGCCATTGCAGGAGCGATCGCGCGGCATTGTCCCGTCTTATTATTAGATGAACCCACCGCATTATTAGACCCCGACACCCAACAAGAATTAGTAGAACAAGTGCGCTCATTGGTCAAAACTCGGGGTTTAACCGCCCTTTGGATTACTCACCGTTTAGAAGAACTAGATTATTGCGATCGAGCCTTGATTTTAGAACGAGGTCAAATCACAAAACAAGGAACGCCACAGGAATTAAAAACCTATGTCAGTTCGGTATCATCTGCATAATGCTCGAATAACGAAACAAATAGTTTAATTTCGTCCCAAAACCTTCTAGAGTAATAGCAGATCAAACTTCAATCAATAATTGCAGTGGGTGACATGGGTATTGAGCGACGTAAATTTCTACAACAAACTGGACTAGCCTTATTAGCGTGGGGTGTAAATGGACAAATCAAACTGTCCTTCCCTCCCTCACTGAGAAGAAAGATATTACAACAAACTCAAGTCTTAGCCAGTGGTAGGGGGAGAAAACTCGCCTTATTAGTGGGAATCAATCAATATAACGGAAATAATCTCAAAGGTTGTATTACCGACGTAGAACAACAAGAAGAACTCTTACGATATCGGTTTGGGTTTCAACCGCAAGACATCCTCACCCTCAAAAATAGCGCCGCCACCCGTAATCAGATTATTACCGCATTCCAAGAACATTTAATCAAACAAGCGAAGCCAGACGATATCATCGTCGTTCATTTCAGTGGCTGAGGAATCCCTATCCCTAGTACAGTGGGAACGCAAACCGAAGCGGTAAAATCAGCAGTGATGCGTTTAGTCCCGAAATTAAAAACGCTTTTAGCGGCGAAATTATGTCGTTTAACCGTCAATGATGGGTCATCTCGGTTAGGATTAAGAGCAACTTTAGAAACCGTTTCCGCTACAGAAGAAACCACTCCTGTGATTAGTCAAGAGACCTTTCGCTATCGTCAAGGGAAAGAGTTTTTCTTTGATACTCAATCTTTACCTTATGCCTTAGCTGGGGCGTTTCCTCAGATTGCTACAGGAACACAGATTCAATATCGTTTAGAGAATATCAGCGATCGATCGATTTATTGTTTGCTTTTCGGCGTTGATTCTGGGGCAAATCCTTTGTGTTTTTATTCTCCCGATTCTTCCTCCGTCACTGATCCCTCTCAAAGCACCCAACCGTTACAAAACTTAAAATTATCTCCTGGAGAAGTACGGGTGATTCCGAAAACCAATGCTTCCTATAAATGGCGCATTCCCGGACCGACAGGTTTATCAGAAATTTATCTACTCGGTAGTAGTCAACCCTTCACGCAAACTCTAAAAGTATTATCTCAAATTCCTCGATCGAAAGGACAAGGAGAACGAATCATTGATTTATCTGATCCCTTAAAAGTCGTACAAGCGATACAGTCAGACTTACAAACAGCAAGTAATGTCCCCAGCGAAGTCACGAATGGTGATAATAATGTTTACGCCCTTAATGTCAATTGTTGGACAACCTTGAGTTTTGTGTATCAAGTGGTTTAGTAAACTGTTATTAGTATGTTAATCAACCTCTGTGCTATGCAAGTAACAATTGATCTTCCTGAAGAAATTGGACAACAATTAACAAAAAAATGGGAGAACTTACCTCAAAAAGTGTTAGAATCCCTAGCAATTGAAGGTTATCGTGAAGGGGTGCTAACTTCTGCACAAGTTCAGGAAATTCTGAAGCTAGAATCTCGTTGGATAACTGAAAAATTTCTTAGTGAATCTCACGCTTATTTAGATTATGCAGAACAAGAGTATCAAGAAGATATAAATACTCTATCTCAACTTTTTAAGGAATGAATGATTGTTGTTGCGGATACCTCACCCATTTGCTACCTGATTTTAATCGGAGAGATTAAGGTTATTTATTCTTTGTTTGACTCTCTCTATCTTCCTC